>CATWBO010000005.1 GCA_958349055.1 uncultured bacterium | reverse complement strand
ATAGCCGTGCAACGGAAAAGAGCCGCCCTTTCGGACGACTCAAACTGTAATGGGGCTCAATGAGCTAGTCGTGGAGCGGAATGCCGAGAAAGTCGATGTCGAAGGGCACGGCTTCGGTGAAGGTGTAGTCACCGTCGCTGGCGATGAGCAGATAGTTCTCCTCACCGCCAAACTCTGTATCGCCACAGGGAATCACCCAAGCGTGGTCGAACACCTCGAGCGCCGTGGCGGCACAATCGCGCAGGAACGTGACATCACTTCCCTCGTTCGCGCTCACGATGTTGGCAACGTAAATGCCACCAGTATTCAAGCTGCCCCGCACCAAACGGAGTGCCTCAACGGTCGCCAGCTCACGCACGGGCTCGGCGCCGCCAAAGCAATCGCTCACAACCACGTCGTAGCGACGATGCCCAACGCTTGTCACGCCCAGGTACGAGCGCGCCTCGGCGGTAATCACCCGTAAGCGATCGCCTACCGTGCGCTCCAGCTCCTCCAAGTAGAACCAGCGACGCGCCAGACGCGTAATTTCGGCATCGTACTCAATGACATCCATGCGCAGGCCCTCATGCGACATCAGCGCATACTTGGGATAGGCAAACCCGCCCCCGCCCAGCATAAGCATGCGGTCGATACCATGCACGCAAGCATCACGCATTGCATCCTCGGCCTCAAACACATTGTCAAATGCGCGATAGTACGCAAAGACCGGCTCCGCCCAACGATCGCCAACATAGCTCGCGCTTTGGTAGACGCCGCCCTGTACGAGCACACGGACCTCGTCACCGCTCTCGTCGTGCAAGCGTTTCACACGCGCCAACCCATTGCGGGTTCGCGCAACCTGCAGACAGGCAGCACGAACAGCGACGGCAGCCGCACCGAGCGCCGCGGCTCCCAGGGCAACGCCGGCAACGACGCCGGCGGAAACACTCGGCTTGTTCATCTAGAGCTCCTTTTGCAGATAGAGGCCATGGTCGTAAAAACCAAGGTGGCGATAGTACTCACGCGTGCCAATCGCGCTGATCACATTGATGTGTGTATATCCCGCATCCTGAGCAATCTGGCACGCACGTTCCACGAGCGAACGTCCCAGACCGTGATGCTGAGCCGCCTGGCCCTGATCGCCCACACGCGCCGCCATGCCATAGACGTGCACCTCGCGAATCATCGCCTCGTCCGGCAACGTCGGCAGCTCGTCCGCATGCGCGGCAACAAACGCGCGATCGGGCAGCGACAGGCGCAAAAAGCCGGCGATCTTGCCCTCGGGCGTCACCCACTGCAAAAAACGTTCGTTCGTCACCGGCGTCTCGTAAACAACCTCATCAAGAGAGAGCTCGTCCAAATCGGCGCCCGCGGTACTGATCTCGCGATAGCGAATCTCACGCACCGTCGCACCGTCACCCCGAGCAGCTAGGCGGTTCTCAACGAGCTGACGCAGGTTGGGCTTCTTGTTGCCCACCATGATGTCGTCGGAACTAAAGTCGCGAATCATACGGCTGATACGGCAAAACGCCGGCGTCACCACGATATCGTCGGCCAGTACATCGAGCAGCTCTTCCTCGGTATAGGGGCGCCACTCGCCGCGCTCGTAGCAGCCCACCAGACGCGAGCCCTCGATGAGCGCACACGGGTAGACCTTGACCTCGTCGGGCATAAAGGCCCCTTCGGTCATAAAGCGCTCGTAGTCGCGCTTGTCCCCCTCGGGCGTGGCGCCCAGCAGGTTAAGCATAAAATGCGCGTGGATCTTAAAGCCAAACAGGCGTGCAAGCGAAAACGCACGTTCAATCTGGGCCACCGAAATGCGACGCTCGTTGATGTCGAGCAGGTGCTGGTCAAGGCTTTGGATGCCCATCTGAATCTTGGTGCAGCCCAAACGACGGATAAGCGTGAGCGCCTGTGGCGTCACGGCATCGGGACGAGTCTCGATAACGAGCCCCACCACGCGATGCTTCGCCGTCTCGTTGATGCGCTGCTGACGCTCAAGTTCCTCCATCGTGACCGTCTGCCACTCGGCGACCTCGCCCCACGGCGTGCCGGGGCCGTACAGCCGACGCACCGCGCGGTTATAGCCGCCCACGGCAGCATCAACACGCTCCTGTTCGCCGGCAACACCGCTTGCAAGCTCAACCTCATCGGTCGCAATACCGGCAGCCCGATAGCGCTCGCGTCGCTCCGCTACCACCGGCGGCAGCGCATCGGCGGGAGCGTCATCAAGCAGACGCCCCGCCTCAGCACGGCTGATGCCCGGACGGGCCAGCATGGGGTTAGCCGCCACGCCGGCCACGGCATCGTCATTGAGCGCGCGGAAGAGCTCCGACATAAACCAGGTCTGATACCCTTGCGGATAGTCACTCCAGGTGCCGCCGAGCACGATGAGCTCAATCTTGTCGGTCGCGTGCCCCATCTGCGAAAGCGCCGTCAAGCGAGCACTCACCTGCAGATACGGGTCGAAGCAATTTTGCTCCGCACGGGCGCACGCCGGCTCGGCGTGCAGATAGCTCTTGGGCATGCGCAGATCGTTGGGGCAAAACAGACAATCGCCCGAGCACGGCCACGGCTTGGTGATGACGGTAATGGTCGCCACGCCCGAAGCCGTGCGACGCGGCTTCATGCGCAGCACCTGCAGCAGTTGACGCTCTAGCTCAGCGTCGACATTCCATGCCGTCCAGCGAGTCGGCTCCTCGCGCTTCACCCGCTGATAGAACGGCAGCAGACGGCGCTTGGCCAGGTCACGTTTGTCGGCACCCTCGCGGCGCGCCTCGGCATGTATCAGTTTGACGAGCGCCTTGTCGTCTACGGTCTCGCCGCGACGCAGGGCCTCGAGTATGTTCAAGATAATCTGTTCCATGCCCCCATTGTAAAGGCAAAGGCGCCGGAGCCGATCTCGGCTTCGGCGCCTTCATCAAACAGCGCGTCTATATCTTCGCCTAGGCTTTCGTCCGCCTCACTACTCCGAATCAAACGACATGTCGCCCGAACCGACCTCAAAACGATACGTGGCAGACTTGTCACCGTTATCGAATTCAAGATTCAAAATGGTCTCGCCGTCGTAGCCAAGCGGAAGGAAATCGCTCTCGAAGTCGCCGCTGCCCAAGGTGAGGCTCGCCTTAAAGCCCGTCGAGTTCGGAACCGTCATCTCCACATCGCCCGAGCCCACGCTCACGTCCATCGACTTCGCGGGGGCCTGGTAAAGCTCGAACGTCACATCGCCCGAACCGACCTCAGCGCTGAGCGCATCAGTCACGCTGCCCGTAAACTCTACATCTCCCGCACCCAGGAAAAGGTCGAAACCATCACAGATGACACCGGCAATCTGCAGATCACCCGAGCCCACGTGCGCGTTGACTCCCTTCAGATGTTCGGCAACACGGCGCGGCAGCTCGACCGTAACTGAGCGATCGATTGCCTTGCCGTCATCACTTCCAAACTGGGAAACCTTGAGCGTCGAGTCCTCGACGGATGCGATGTTTTGCGTCGCGGCCTTGGAGGCATCCATACCCTCGGCAACGCGCCCCCGCTCGATAACGCGAGCCTTGTTGCCATCAACAACCTTGACGTCCACCGAAGCCGCATTGATATCGAAATCGAGGTAGCGGAACTCATCGGCATCAAAAGTCGTGCTCGAAAGCTGCTGAGGCCGAGCGGAATAGTTACCGCTATTCAAGGAATCGTCCTCGTCAAACATATCGTCAAAATCAGACAAATGGCCAGATAGAATACCGGTCGTACGCACCATATCAGAATGAGCCAATAGCCGCGAAGTGCCAAAGACAAGCCCGATGATGAGCACAAACGCTCCGATACCAACGCCCAAGCGCACCTTGGATTCATGTGAGAGCTTCATCATTCATCACCATCTTTGGCACTCGGCTCAGCGGTGGTCGCAACAGCCGCATCATCAACCGCAGCGGAAACACCCTTCCCCTGGGCCTTGACCGCCACCGACACCGGACCAACCTGAATATCCCCGCGTGCCCAATCGCCATCGAGCGCACGCGCCACCCAGTGATAGATGGGAATCGTAAAGAAGATCAGTGCGGGAAAGGGGCTGGCACCAACCAGGAACATCAGTAAAAAGAACAGTAGCCAGCACACGGCCCAATACGGGAACGACTGGAAGGGTCCCTTCACCGGAGTCACGCTGGTCGCACCGGCACCCGTCACCTGAGCCGTCGCCGCATTAGCTGCCTGCGCGCTCCAGCTTGCCGCTTGCGCCGCCTTGGCGGCGGCATCACTCGCCTGTGTTGCCGCCTCGGTAGCACGTGCTGCCGCCTCATGGGTACGGGCGCGCTCCGCTGCCTCGGCCTCGCGCTGACGGGCGCGGTCCTCGTTCTCAAACTCGATATCGTCCTCGATCTCATCGCTCGGATTGAGGAGCTCATCCAGACTCACACCATAGAGCTTTGCGAGCGAAATCAGATTTTCGGTATCGGGCGAGCTCTCCGCACGTTCCCATTTACTGACCGCCTGGCGCGACAGCCCCAGCTTTCGCGCCAGCCCTTCTTGGCTAAAGCCCTTGCTGCGGCGAAGGTCGGCGAGCCGCTGCGCAGTTTCTACATTCATGGTTCCTCCTATGTGATGCCAGCCGTGCCGCCGGACCGCTTTTGTTCTTAAGGCGCCTTGCACAGTTAAAAATCTATCCGCCACCGCCAAAAGCATGCCACCTATTCTAGTGAGATTTTTGACAACCGGCGGTTGCGGGTGCATATGAGCTGCGGAAATGTGTCCAAACAAAGCAATGACCCGTAGCTTGGTTGTCCCCGTTGCGGCGTTAACGGTAGTATGGTCGTACTGTTTATTCCGCACCGCCAACGGAGGGAGTTCCGCGCCGTGAACCGCGATTTCGCCTCATCGCTCATCCAGCTCAACAACACGTTCTATCGCGAGCACTCCGCCTCCTTCTCCGATACGCGCCAGGCCCCGTGGCCCGGCTGGGTGCGCACCATGGATATCGCGCTCGGACAGCTCGACGTCGCCACGATCGAGCATCCCGTCTGTGTCTTCGATCTTGCCTGCGGCAATATGCGATTCGAGAACTTTGCCGCCGGCGGCGCACTTGCCGCCAAGGGCGTCGACGGCACAAACCCCTCGGCAGATGCCAGCTGCCCGTTTGAGTTCTATGGTGTCGACTCGTGCCAAGACCTGGCCATCGATGCACATGGCCACGCACTGCGCATTCCCAACCTGCACTTCCAAGAACTCGATGTGCTCGATGCCCTCATGAAGCTCAACCCCGCCGAGGCCCCCGACGTGCTCTTCGATGCGCCGCTTGCCGACATCTCGGTCTGCTTTGGTTTTATGCACCACGTGCCCTCGTGCGAGTACCGCGTGCGCGTGCTCGACGCCCTGGTACGCCAGACGCGCCCGGGCGGCATCATCGCCATCAGCTTTTGGGAGTTTATGAACGACGAGCGCATGGCGCGCAAGGCCGTTCGCGCCGAGGCCCGTGCCGAGCTCACCCCGCCGTTTGAGGGTTACGATTCCGCGCAGTTTGAAGCCGGCGACCACCTCATCGGCTGGCAAAACGACCGCCACGCCTACCGCTATTGCCATCACTTTGACGATCAGCAGATCACCGACCTGGTGCGCGGCGTGCGTACGTTCTACAAGAGTGGCGAGGTCCCCGTGCGCGAGCTTGAGCGCTTCCATGCCGACGGTCGCAGCGGCGAGCTCAACCGCTATGTGATTCTCAAGCGCCTGTAGGCATCGGCGACTCGCCGCCGAGCCGCGCCGCATATTTTGGGCACATCGCGCCCGCCCCTTCCAACCCATCGCCGGAACGTGCAGCTATGCGTTCCACACTTATGACCAAGGAGCCTCATGGGAGCCGTCCACGTTCGCACGCCTAAGAACTTTGTGCTCGAAGAGCGCCTGGAGCGCTACGCCGATGCGATCGAGACGAACCCCGAGGCCTATGCCGGAGATTGGCGCAAGGCCTGTGCGCCGACTGGCGGCAAACCCTTCGCCCGCCTTCATCTCGATCTGGGCTGCGGCAAAGGAACTTACCTGGTTGAGCGTGCTCACCGTGAACCCGATACCCTCTTTATCGGCATGGACCAGGAGCCCATCTGCATTGCCTATGCCGCACAAAAGATCTGCGAACAGGAGCTGCCCAACGCGCTCGTGATACCCCGAGGCGCCGCATCGCTGCCGCGGCTGTTCGCCGCAGGCGAGCTCGATGCCATCACTATCAACTTTCCCACGCCGCAGCCCAAGGCCAAATACGCCAAAAAACGCCTCGTCCATGTCGACCATCTAATGCTCTATCGCCCGCTCTTTTCAGTCGGCGCCACCGTCACGCTGCGCACCGACAGCAAGCCGCTGCGCGACTACGCCTTGGGGCAGTTTGCCGCGGCCGGCTACGACACGCTTTGGGTAAGCGACGACGTCCGCCGCGACCATCCCGACCATCCCGAGACCGAATACGAATGCCGCACGCGCGAGATGGGTGCCGTCGTCTATGGCATTTGCGCCACACCCGGCGCGCAGCCCAGCGATGAACAGCTCGCGGCGGGCCGCGCGCAGGAGCAAAGCCTTGCCTGCTACCTGCCCGAAAACCTCGATGAGCTCACCTATGTACCTCTGGGTATGGAAGAGGCCATCGAGAACTTTAGAAACCGCGCCCGCAAGGGCAAAAAGCGCCTTCCGCAGGAGTCATAGGGGCTTTTGGCGGTCGCTACGCCGGCAACCAAGCGGCAAATAGGCGCCGACGGACGGTCCTCAAATCTAAGTGAGTAGACTTTTTTGCAATAGCCAACCACAACCCGCATAGCGAAAAATAAAACCGTAGGTAGAGCCCTTGCGCAAAAGCCATGTGCTCACGATATTGCAAAAAGTCTACTCACTTAGCTGGCAGCTGCGCCAAAGGGCTGGGCAGAACGCCCATTTCCTGCATTTTCTCGCGTGCTGGCGCCCCGCGCCGCCGCTACGCCATAATGGATGGCGGACAAACGCGAGAGAAAGCAAACCACATGGCACAGACCACGACAGATTCTTCCGCCAGCACCGTTTCCGGCGCCGGCGCCGCCAGCTCGTTCTCGGGCGGCACGGGAACCGAAGCCGAGTTCGGCTCGCTCGGGGCGCTCTCCCCTACCTGGTGGGAGCCCGAGGACGGCAGCGAGCCCGAACCATGGCTCACGCCCGATCAGGCCTTCGAACGCTTCTTTGAATGGACGAGCGACCGAGGCATTGAGCTGTGGGATCACCAAGAAGAGGCCCTCATGGACCTGGCAGCTGGCGATCATGTCATTTTGGGCACGCCGACCGGCTCCGGTAAGTCGCTTGTCGCGCTGGGCATGCTCTTTATGGGCATGGCGCAGGGCAAGCGCTGCTACTACACCGCCCCCATCAAGGCTCTAGTCAGCGAGAAGTTTTTTGACCTGGTGCAGGTGCTCGGCCGCGATAACGTCGGTATGATCACCGGCGACACGCATATCAACACCAAGGCGCCCGTCATCTGCTGCACGGCCGAGATCCTTGCCAACGACGCGCTGCGCGAGGGCGAAGATGCCGATGTGGGTTGCGTCGCCATGGACGAGTTCCACTACTTTGCCGACCCCGACCGCGGCTGGGCATGGCAGGTACCGCTGCTCACCCTGCCCCACGCACAATTCATGCTCATGAGCGCCACGCTCGGTGACGTCACCGCAATCGCCGCCTCGCTCGAGGAGCACACCGGCGCCACCTGCGACCTCGTAGTCGACGCCCCGCGTCCTGTTCCGCTGAGTTACGACTATGTGACGACCTCCCTCGAGGGCACGGTCGAGCTCGCCATGCGCCGCGACGAGGCCCCACTCTATATCGTGCACTTTAGCCAGGATGCCGCACTTGCGACGGCACAGTCGCTCGCCAATTTTGGCATTGCCAGCAAGGAGCAGCGCGAGGCCATCAAGGAGGCTGCCAAGGGCACGAGTTTCTCCACGGCATTCGGCAAGATTCTCAAGCGTCTGCTCGGCTGCGGCGTCGGCGTGCACCACGCCGGCATGCTGCCGCGCTATCGCCTATTGGTCGAGCGCCTGGCGCAGCAGGGATTGCTGCCCGTCATCTGCGGCACCGACACGCTCGGCGTCGGTATCAACGTGCCCATCCACACCGTGGTGCTCACCGCGCTCACCAAGTTCGACGGCTACAAGATGCGTCGCCTGCGTGCCCGCGAGTTCCATCAGATCGCCGGCCGCGCCGGTCGCTCGGGCTTTGACACCGAGGGTATGGTCATCGCCGAGGCACCGGAGCACGAGATCGAGAACGCCAAGCTCATGGCCAAGGCGGGCGACGACCCCAAAAAGCTCCGTAAGATCAAAAAGAAGAAGGCCCCCGAGGGCTTTGTCACCTGGAACAAGCAGACCTTTGAGCGCCTGATCGAGACGCAGCCCGAAACGCTCAAGCCGCGTCTGCGCATCACGCACTCCATGGTGATCAGCGTGGTCGAGCAGGGCGGCGACGCCCGCGCCCGCGTGCACGATCTCATCGAGACAAGCCTGCAAACGCCCGAGGAAAAGGCCAAGCTCGAGGTTCGTGCCGACGAGATCTTCGCCACGCTCATCGACTCCGGCGTCGTCGTGCGCACAGAGGTGCCGCCCGCGCCCGACGCTCCGGCTGACGCCGCGCCTGACATCGACTACGCGCTGACGGTCGACCTGCCCGAGGACTTTGCGCTCGACCAGCCGCTCTCGCCGTTTTTGCTCGCCGCGTTGGAGCTGCTCGACCCCGAGAGCGAGACCTACACCATGGACCTCATCTCGATGGTTGAGGCTACACTCGAGGACCCCAAGCAGGTGCTGCGCGCACAGGAGCGTGCTGCGCGCGACCGTGCCATGGCTGAGATGAAGGCTGACGGCATCGAGTACGAGGAGCGCCTGGAGCGCATCCAAGATGTCACCTACGATAAGCCGCTTGAAGAACTGCTCGATGCCGCCTTTGATAAGTACTGCCAAGAAGTGCCCTGGGCCAACGACTACCAGCTCTCGCCCAAGAGCGTCCTGCGCGACATGCTGGAGAGCGCGAGCGACTTTAAGGGCTATATTCAAAAGCTCGGCATCGCCCGCTCCGAGGGCATCCTGCTGCGCTACCTTGCCGAAGCCTACCGCTCGCTCGATCGCACCGTGCCCATCGAGAAGCGCGACGAGCGCTTGCGCGACATTATCTCGTGGCTGGGCTTTGTGGTGCGCTCGGTGGACTCGAGCCTGGTGGACGAGTGGGAGAACGCCGGCAACCCGGCCGCACTCGACGCCGCGCCGCCGCAGGGTATCGACGAGGTTGTGGCAGACCGCCGCGGCTGCACCCTGCTGGTGCGCAATGCGCTCTTCCGCCGCGTGACCCTTGCAGCCCGCGAGCACGTCCGCGACCTGGGCGAGCTCGATGAGGACTGGGGCATGAGCGAGGTCCGCTGGCAAAAGGCGCTCGACGCCTATCACGAGCAGCACGAGGAAATCCTCACCAACGGCGACGCCCGCAGCTCGGCGATGTTTACCATCGACGAGAGCGACGAGAAAACCGACCACGTGTGGCACGTGCACCAAATCTTTGCCGACGAGGATGGCGACCACGACTTTGGCATCATGGGCGATGTCGATCTGGACGCCACGCAAGACGGCGGCGAGGTCATCTTCACCCACTACCGCGTCGGCTTTATCGAAGACCTGCTCGAAGACTAGCCGGGCGCAATGGAACGAAACGAAGCGGGGCCGCTGGCAACATCGCCAGCGGCCCCGCTTTTTGCACTATCTGCTATGCCTTACTCGGCTTCCTCGACCTCATACGAATCCGCCTCGGCGGGCTCATCGTTTGTCTCTGCCGCAGCCTCGCGTGCTTCGTCAAATGCCGCCTTCATGGTCTTGTTGCCCCACGTGAGCTTGCGAATGGTAAGTTCATCGGCCTTGTTGTGGGCCAGGCGCAGGTTCTCGGTGCTGCGGCGCAAATCGTCCTTGGTCTTCTCGAGCTGCTTGATGGCGGCATCGATTTCCTTGATTGCCGACTCGAATTGCTTACTCGCCAGGTTGTAGTTGCGCGAGAAGCCGTCCTTGAACTTCTCCATCTTGGCTTCGAAGTTCGTAACATCGATATTCTGCTGTTTGTACTCCGCCAGCTCCTGCTTGTAGCGAAGTGAGCCCATGGCAGCGTTGCGCAGTAGCGTAATCATGGGAATGAAAAACTGCGGGCGAATCACGTACATCTTCTCATAGCGATAGCTTACGTCGACTATCCCTGCGTTATAGAGCTCGCTCTCGGGCTCGAGCAGTGTGCAGAGCACCGCGTACTCACAGCCCTTTTGGCGGCGATCGTGATCGAGTTTCTTAAAGAAGTCCTCGTTTTTGTGTTTGGTCGCAGTCTCGTCGTTCTCATTTTTCATCTCGAACATGATCGAGATGATCTCGTTGCCGCTCGCGTCGCACTCGCGGAAGATAAAGTCGCCCTTGGTGCCCTCGGACGCATCGTTGTCTTTCTCGAAGTACGCATTAGGAAACGCGGTCATACGCAAACGATTGAACTCAGTCTCGCAGTGCTGCTCAAGCGACTCGCCCACCATCTTGGTGGACAGGCGTACCTTCATGTCCTTAAGACGCTCAATCTCTTCGTCCTTGTAGCGAATCAGCTCATCGCTCGCGCGCTTGGCCTGCGCAAGCTCGAGCTCGTGTGCCGCCTTGGCTTGCTCCTCGCGAGAATCGCGCACCGCCAGCTCGCTCGTCAGTTTGGCACGTGCCTCATCGCGCTCTCGTTCCGCCGCGGCGACCGCCTCTGACAGGTTCATTTTGGCCGTCAGCTCCTGCTCGCGCAGCTGGGCGCGCAGACCCTCTGCCTCCTGCGCAGACTGAGCCTTTGCAGCGGAGAATTTCTCCTGCACCTTCGCCTGATAGTCGGCAAGCGTGCGCTCGGCTTCGCTGCGAGCCGCAGCGAGCTCGCGCTGCGACTCGGCGGCCGCAGCAGCGAGCGCCATCTCCTGGGCTTTGTCTGCCGCGGAGAGCTTCGCCTGCAGCTCGGCAATCTGGGCGTCGCGGGCGGACAAATCGTTTTGAGCAGCATTGCGCACCGCGGCCTCGGCGAGCTTGGCCTCGTCATCCTTGCGACCCAACTGCGCACGTAAGCTATCAATCTCGCGCTGCAGCTCGGCGTTTTCCTTTTGAGCATCGGCACGAGCCTCAACAGCTGCACGCTGACTTGCGCTCTCACGCTCTGCGGCAGCACCCTCGAGCTTGGCACGCAGCTCGGCAAGCTCGGCGTCGCGCTTGGCAACTTCCTGCGCCAGCTCCTGAGCCGCGGCGTTTTTCTGCTCAACGAGCTGAGCGTCGCGCTGAGACTCCGCCTCCTGCAAGGCGGCAGTCGAGCGCGAGCGCTCAAGCTCCAACGCCTGCTCGCCCTCGCGCTGGACGGCCTTCACGCGCTCATCCAGGTCGCGCGAGAACTCCGCATCGCGCACCTGTTTGACGATGTCCGCATAGCCGGACGCATCGACCTTAAAGACTTCGCCGCAATGCGGGCACTTGATCTCGTTCATAGCAGCTCCTCGATGGACGCAAATTTCAACCGCCTACACTCTACCGCGCCATGTGGACAAAAAAGGCGCCGTCGCCAGAATGGCAACGGCGCCAGAACCACCACAAAGGTGCCTGTCCCCATCGTGGTGGTTTGAGTGCTTTACAGGTCGCGGTAGTCGATCAGACGCAGGTCGTCCTGAGCCTCGAGCCAGGTACGAAGCTCGGGGTCGATCAGCGCATCGACCTCCTTGGTACGATCGGTCGTAAGCGAGCTATTCTCTAGGATAAAGCGATCGAGATAGCCCGGGTGGCACACGAAGACGACCGTCTCGCCATCGGCCATCTCGCGAACCGCCTGCATGATTGCTTCCTTGGGCTCGTAGCCCGGCTCCATCGAGCGCATCACCATACGCAGATCGGTATCTCCGCAGTGCACCACGGCCGTGGGGTCGAAGCTCGCCTTTTGCTCCTTAAGGCCCAGCTCCTGTGCCACCGCCGAAATCGCTCGATTGAGGTTTTTGCTCATAACGGCGTGGGCCTCAAAGTAATCGGGCTCGCGACCCACGATCTCGACAAAGCGGTCATGCTGCGCACGAATCTCAATGCAGGCCTCGTCGAAGTCAATCAGTTCCTCGCCACGCTTAAAGTGCTCGCGGAAGGTACGGCTGCTATGGAACTCGCCGTTGCCGTCGAGCAGACTCGGGATGAGCGCCGGGTCGGCACACGGCTTTCCCAGGCACACATTGGTATGCTGGCCCACCGCAATGCCGGCATCCGCCACGAGCGACCAGCCACGCTCGGCCTCGGGCATATTGGGCATCAGGCCCACCGAACGCACCAGGCCCTCGTTAACACTACGGGCAATCCCCAGGTCAACGGCGTACGAATAACCGATATCGTCGGCACGAATGAGCAGTTGCTTCATAACGACTCCAATCTATGGAAAAAACACCACAAAGGTGCCTGTCCCCTTTATGGTGGCTTGAGGGTTACAGTCCAAAGAAGTCCAGGATCTGGTCTCGGCTTACGGGCTTGTAGTCGTTGGCGTCGAGACCAACATCGTAGCGATAAATAGGGCGCTCGCGGTCTCGGTTGCGCGCGTTGGTACGGTCTCCCCTGCTGTGGATATGCCCGTGCAGCATAATGGCGCCGCGCGCTTTGCCGTTCCAACTGAGCATGGGGTAATGGCTCAGAACCAGACGATGTCCCTTGGCATAACCGGGAGCAATCTCCAGATAATCGCGCACGTCATCCCAAATTTGCGGTGCGTCCGGATCTTCCCAATCGCCGTCATGGTTACCACGGATGAGCGTCACATTTTGGCAGGCAATACGCTCGCGCAGGCGCACGGCCTCCGCCATGGGCAAGCGATACGTAAAGTCTCCCAGGATGTAGAGGCGGTCGTCCGCAGCAACGCACTCGTTAATGGCGTCAATAACCTTGCGGTTCATCTCCTCAACCGAGGCAAACGGTCGATCCATATCGTGCAGGATATTCGTGTCGCCCAGGTGCAGGTCGGCGGTAAACCACATCATCGTCTGTGTCCTCATTTCGCAACGCGTTTTACTGAAACAAGTATACAGACGCTTTAACAGGACCGCCTAGCCAAAGAGCCCGCCAAACAATCCACGGCGGCGCTTGTCATTCTTTTTCGATACGTCGACTTGCGCGTTCTTATCCTTCCGCTTTTTGCGATCCTGCTCCAGCTCGTCGTCATCGAGCAGCAGATCCCACTCAAATGGATCATCCGTCAGATCGAACAGGTCGTCGTCATCAAACATGGCAAGCCCTCCTAGATGCCGGAATGTCCGGCGTTTGACCTTACCGAGAAGTCTAAAGGCACGTGCGGACACAAATTCACCCACCCGGGCCTTTTCGACCGTTCATAGCAACGATTGCATGACGGAGCGCTTGCAGATAAGATAGGGGCACGGATAGCACCCGTTGCAGCGGGTCTTGCCAACTCCAGTACACGTTTTCATCGTGAGAAGTGGCCGTCTTCGCTTACGCGGGGGCGGCCACTCTGTTTGTCCCCTATCTGCTGTCTTTTTCTAATGCACAAACATGCGCACGAACTTGTGTTTCCAGCTTGCGTAGGGCGCGTAGCGGAACGGCACGTCCAGCCATGTCGCCTTGTTCACGATGCTCTTCTTGTGGCTAAACGTATCGAAGCTCTCGCGACCATGGTACTGCCCCATGCCACTCGCGCCCATGCCGCCAAAGCCCATATGGCTCGTAGCCAGATGCATGATCGTATCGTTAACGCAGCCGCCGCCAAAGGGCACGTAGCGCACAAAGCGCTGCTGCACCGCGCGATCCCGACTAAAGATATACAGGGCCAGCGGCGTCGGACGATCCGTGATAAACGTCTCGGCCTCATCCAGGCTTTCAAACGTCAGCACCGGCAAGATGGGACCGAAGACCTCCTCCTGCATCACGGCGTCATCGGGCGTCACGCCGTCCAGGATCGTCGGCTCAATCTTGAGCGAGGCCTCGCGCGCAGCACCTCCCAGCACAACCTTGTCGGGGTCGATCAGCCCACGCACGCGCGCGAAATGCTTGGCGTTGACGATATGGCCGTAGTCCTCGTTGTCGAGCGGGTGCTCGCCAAACATGTAGCGGACCTCCTCCTTGATGAGACCCAACAGCTCGTCGTGCACGCGCGCATCGACCAGCAGGTAGTCGGGCGCTACACAGGTCTGGCCCACGTTGAGCCACTTACCAAAGGCGATGCGGCGTGCTGCCACGCGCAAGTTTGCCGTGGCGTCCACGATGCAGGGGCTCTTGCCGCCCAGCTCAAGTGTCACGGGCGTGAGGTTTTTGCTCGCGCGCTCCATGACGAGCTTGCCGACCGGAACGCTGCCGGTAAAGAATATCTTATCCCAGCACTCATCGAGCAGTGCCTCGTTCTCGGCACGACCGCCCTCGACGACCGTCACCAGACGCGGATCAAACGCTTCCTCGCAAATCTGCCTGAGCACGGCGCTCGACGCCGGCGCATAGGCACTCGGCTTGATGACCACCGTGTTGCCCGCAGCGAGCGCGCCGGCGAGCGGCTCCAGCGTCAACAGAAACGGATAGTTCCAAGGCGCCATGATCAGCGTCACGCCATAGGGAACCGGCTGCGTCTTGCACACGCTAATGGCGTTGGCAAGGTCACATGGACGCAGGTGTGCACGGCTCCATCGGACCACGTGCGCAATCTGATGGCGAATCTCGGAAAGCGACGTGCCGATCTCGCACATATACGCCTCGTCATGCGACTTACCCAAATCGGTCTTGAGCGCATGGGCGATATCGTCCTCGTGTGCCCGAACCGCATCGCGCAGGCGCATGAGCGCGCGGCGGCGAGCATCGACATCAAACGTGGCATGCGTCTTAAAATAGGCGCGCTGGCCGCTAACGATGCGCGCGATTTCCTCGGTGTTCATGGACCCTCCTAGTTCTCGTCCTCAAACATACCACCCGCGACGACCTCGTACATATGCTCGAGCTCCACACGGTCCATCAAAAGCGGGACAGGATACAGCGGATTGGCCTCGGCATCGGCATGGGCGGCCATTTGCGGAATATCGGAGCGGCGAATACCCGAGACGTATTTAGGAATTCCCAAGGCATCGTTCATGCGATCGACCCAATCGATAAAGGCCTCGGCAGCCAAGCCGTCCTGCGCGTTAGCCGGCGCAATGCCCGCCATGCGAGCAAGATCGGCAAGCTTGGGAGCGGCAGCTTCGCCATAAGCGCGAAGCATGTGCGGCAGGATAATGGCGTTGGCCAAACCGTGCGGAATGCCGTATCGGCCACCCAGACTGTGCGCGATGGCATGCACATATCCAACATAGGAGCGCGTAAATGCGACGCCCGCCTTATACGCCGCCGAAAGCATATTGCGGCGCGCACGCATGTTGTCGCCATGCTCATAGGCTTCGAGCAAATTGTCGTGGATGAGCTGAACCGCTTGGCGCGCCATCTTGCGCGTGTAGGGCGTGGTGCTACGGCCGATAAAAGCCTCGACGGCATGCGTCAGAGCATCCATACCCGTCTGCCCCGTAATGGACGCCGGCAGCCCACGCGTAAACTCGGGGTCGTGCACCGCAAAGCGCGGAATGAGCACAAAGTCATTGATGGGGTACTTATAGTGCGTCTCGTCGTCGGTAATCACCGCCGCGAGCGTGACTTCGCTTCCCGTACCGGCGGTAGTGGGAACCGCGATAAGCAGCGGCAGGAGACGGTGAACACGCAACAGGCCGCGCATCTTGTTGATGGGTTTGTTTGGCTGCGCAATGCGCGCGCCCACGCCCTTGGCGCAGTCCATGGCCGAACCGCCACCAAAGCCGATAATGGCCTGGCAGTCGTTCTCGCGATACAGCGCCGCCGCTTCCTCCACATTCGAGACCGTGGGGTTCGCACGCGTTTCGGCATAGACCGTAACGCCAATCCCCTTGGACGCGAGCGCGCGCTCGAGCGGCGCCGTAAGCCCCAGACGAGCAATGCCAGGATCCGTCACGATAAGGACCTGCTGTATCGAGCGCTTTTGGAACACCGCGGGCACATCCTCGGCATGCTCCAAAATGCGCGGCTCGGTATAGGGCAGAATCGGCAATGCGATGCGAAAAACCGTCTGATATGTTCGGCACCAGGCACGACGGGCTAGATGCATAAAGGAAACTCCTTCATTTGTTGATGGGTCAACATTTGCTCGACCGATTGTACTCATCGTGGGACGCAGGCAGCACGGTAATCGTTAATCAATCAACATCTTCATATTGTTCGGAGCTTCCCGGCGTCATCCGGTGTTAGTCTTTCAGAGTCCATTGGATTCACGTCCGCCGCAAAGGAGGCGCAAAGGTGCATGACATCTGGAACCCCTGGCATGGCTGCACGCGCGTCAGCGAGGGATGCGACAACTGCTACATGTATTACATGGACGGACAACGCGGTATCGACCCCTCCGTGATTAGAAAAAGCAAGTCGGGCTTCACCTATCCCCTCCAACGCCGACGAGACGGCAGCTACAAAGTTCGCGCCGGCGAGCTTATCCGCATCTGCATGACAAGCGATTTCCTGTTGCCCGAAGCCGATCCCTGGCGACCAGAGGTATGGGATATCATCCGCCAGAGACCCGACGTAAAGTTCTTCATTCTGACCAAACGTCCCGAGCGCTTTTGCGACTGTCTGCCCAGCGACTGGGGCGATGGCTGGCAAAACGTCATGCTCAACGTAACCTGCGAAAACCAGCGCAGGGCAAATGAGCGGATTCCCCTCCTGCTCGCCACGCCGGCCGCACACCGCGGCATCATGTGTGCGCCGTTCATCGGAAGCGTATCGGTCGAGAAAGCCGCCCCCGGTAGCCTTGGAAAACCCGATGGAATCGAGCAGGTCATCGCAGGCGGAGAAAACTACGCGGGAGCGCGTCCCTGCCATTACGAATGGGTGCGCCAGCTGCATGCCGAATGCGTAGCGGCAAATGCGACGTTCGCTTTCATCGAAACCGGAAGCACCTTCGTTAAGGACGGGCGAACATATCACCTTCGTGGCAAAAATCTGCAAAGCGAGCAGGCATGGAAATCAGGCCTCCAGCGCCGCGGCGGCCAAATCGAATGGGACCTAAGGGACCCGCTCGGCCTGGAAATCCCCAGCTCGGAGCTTTGGGATCCACCGTATTTTGAGTGGTGTGAAACCTGCGGAAGCAAGCTTATCTGCAACGGCTGCGTCCGCTGCGGACTATGTGGACGCTGTTAGACGGCAGCGTCAAAATTGTTTTATTAAAAATCATTCCTAATAGGCTTCACATTCGGTCGCATTTATGGATAATAGAACTCGTCAAGACGCGCGTCCGGAGAGGGCCCTTACGGGACCGGACAAGCGCCCCATCGCCATCGATCGAAAGGATCGAATCATGAAGTTTGTTTGCCCCGTTTGCGGTTATGTGGAAGAGTTCGACGGCGACCAGCTGCCCGAGGACTTCAAGTGCCCCCAGTGCGGCGTCCCCGGTTCTCGTTTCCTGAAGCAGGAGGAGGGCCAGCTCGAGTGGGCTGCCGAGCACGTCGTGGGCGTCGCCAAGATGGAGGGCGTCTCCGAGGACATCGTTGCCGACCTGCGCGCCAACTTTGAGGGCGAGTGCTCCGAGGTCGGTATGTACCTGGCCATGGCTCGTGTCGCTCATCGCGAGGGCTATCCCGAGATTGGCCTGTACTGGGAGAAGGCTGCCTACGAGGAGGCCGAGCATGCCGCCAAGTTCGCTGAGCTGCTTGGCGAGGTCGTGACCGACTCCACCAAGAAGAACCTCGAGATGCGCGTTGAGGCCGAGAACGGCGCTACCGCCGGCAAGACCGACCTCGCCAAGCGCGCCAAGGCCGCTGGCCTCGATGCCATCCACGACACCGTGCACGAGATGGCTCGTGACGAGGCTCGCCACGGCAAGGCTTTCGCCGGCCTGCTCAAGCGCTACTTTGGCTAAGCCAACTGCCTGAGACATAACCTCTAGCTCGATGAGGCCCGGACCGCATGGTTCGGGCCTTCTTCGTGGGCTTATTGCAGCTGCTCTTGAAGAACACTGAGCGACTGAGGGCTCAGGTCGTCGTATTGTATGAGGACGCGAGATGGAGCGTTCTTAGTCGATGCCCGATCACCCGTCCACAGGCAATCGGCGATGTTGACATAGGAAATACGAGCGTCAGCGAGAGCCTTCGCGAAACTTTCCCCCGCCTTGTCCTCGGCCAGGGCAACGGTGCAGTAAAGGCCCGCATCTGCATGCTCGATCGAGACTTCCCCTGCCGGAAACGTTTTCCGTACAAGCGCCGCCAGGCCATCACGCGCCTCGCGAGCACGAACGCGCACACGGTTTACATGCCGCTCGTAATCACCCGATTCCAGCAAACGCGCCAAAGCGACCTGGTCAACAGAGCTCACCGATGAGGCGTAGAAACCAAGGTTGCACCTAAACCGCTCCATTAGCTGGTCGGGCAACACCATGTACGCTAGACGCAACGCCGACGACAGACTCTTCGAAAACGTGTTGGTGTAGATAACCGACTGGGCGGCATCGATCGACGCGAGCGCGGGAATCGGCTTGCCGGCAAGGCGAAACTCACAATCAAAGTCATCTTCGATGAGATACCGACCTGGTTTCTCGGCGGCCCAGCTCAGCAGGGCATAGCGACGCGCAATGCTCGTTACCAGGCCGGTCGGATACTGATGGGACGGCATCAGGTGAAGGACATCGGTCCCGCTTTTCTGCAGAGCGCTCAAGTCCACGCCCTCACCATCCAACGGGATATGTCTAACTTCGCAGCCCACAGCCTGGTAGATGCGCGTCAGGCGCAAATAGCCTGGATCCTCGACGGCATACACCTTGTCGGCTCCAAGTAACTGAACCAACATGGTATCGAGCAGCTGGGCGCCTGCACCGATAACGATGTTGTCGGGGTCGACATTCATACCCCTTGTCCCGCGCAGATGATGAGCAATTGCGCGTCGTAGCCGAGCGGTGCCCTGTGCCGGCGCAGTCGAAAAGATTTCGCGTTCGTCTTCGGATGCCAGCGTCGCCCGCAGCGCGCTTTGCCAAAGCCGCGCCGCCTCCAAAGCGGAAGGAGAAAGTGCGTCGAATCGCTCTGCCTGCCCCATGGCATCATGCGCGCTGGGACCAACAGGGACAGCATCTCGGTCGATATCCCCCGCAGCCAAAGCCAAAACCGGCGCCTCCGGAAGCTCGCACGCGTAGTAGCCACGACGCGGCATTGAGCAAATATAACCCTCGGCAAGCAACTGGCTATATGCATTCTCGATGGTAATGACACTGATACCCAGATGACTCGCAAAGGCGCGCTTAGACGGCAGATGCTCCCCCGCCGCAATACGGCCAGCAACAATATCATCTCGAATTTGCTGGTAAACATACTCATAAAGCGATGCTTCGCCGCGATTTTCCAAATTGTAGTCAAGCATGGATCTATCACCTGACCTTATCGAATCATTCAATCTGGCATTAGTCTGACCTTGTTATTATCTCGAAAACTGAGTATTTCGCCATACCCAGCTCCCCGATAGGATGTTCCGTCAAGCAATGTACATGCCAACCAAGGGAGCAACCATGGCAGAACAGACCAGCAAGGCCGATCGCGTCAAACTCAACCGCGAGCTCGCGCAGATGCTCAAGGGCGGCGTCATCATGGACGTCACCACGCCCGAGCAGGCACGCATCGCCGAGGAGGCGGGCGCCTGCGCCGTCATGGCACTCGAGCGTATTCCGGCCGATATCCGTGCCGCAGGCGGCGTCTCGCGCATGAGCGACCCCAAGATGATCAAGGGCATCCAGGAGGCCGTCTCCATCCCCGTTATGGCCAAGTGCCGCATCGGCCACATTGTCGAGGCGCAGGTCCTGCAGGCCATCGAGATCGATTACATCGACGAGTCCGAGGTCCTCTCCCCCGCCGATGATGTCTATCACATCGACAAGACCCAGTTTGACGTGCCGTTTGTCTGCGGCGCCCGCGATCTGGGCGAGGCGTTGCGCCGTGTTGCTGAGGGCGCCACGATGATTCGTACCAAGGGCGAGCCGGGCACGGGCGACGTCGTTCAGGCCGTGCGCCATATGCGCAAGATCCAAAAGCAGATCCGCGACGTTGTTGCCCTGCGCGACGACGAGCTTTTTGAGGCAGCCAAGCAGCTGCAGGTTCCGGTCGAGCTGGTGCGCGAGGTCCATGCCACGGGCAAGCTCCCCGTCGTAAACTTTGCCGCCGGCGGAGTCGCGACCCCCGCCGACGCCGCGCTGATGATGCAGCTGGGCGCCGAGGGCGTCTTTGTTGGCTCGGGCATCTTTAAGAGCGGCGACCCCGCCAAGCGTGCCGCCGCCATCGTCAAGGCCGTGGCAAACTTCACCGACGCCAAGCTCATCGCCGAGCTTTCGGAGGACCTGGGCGAGGCCATGGTGGGCATCAACGCCGACGAAATCGAGATCATCATGGAGGAGCGCGGGCGCTAGTCCGGCAGAAGGGATCGCCCATGAGCGATTACGCAGACCAGATGGTCGCCGTGCTGGCGGTCCAAGGCGCCTTTGCCGAGCATGAGGCGAGGCTGCGCGAGCTGGGCGCTCACTGTATTGAGCTGAGGCAGGCGGCAGACCTGAAGCAGAATTTTGACCGCCTGGTGCTTCCCGGCGGCGAGTCTACCGTTCAAGGCAAGCTGCTTGATGAGTTGGGCATGCTCGACGAGCTTCGCACCCGCATTGCTGAGGGCATGCCCGTACTGGGCACCTGCGCCGGTTTGATTCTGCTGGCCCAAGACCTTGCCACCCATGACGATAAGGGCACGCCACGTCTTGCAACCATGGATGTACTTGTCGAGCGCAATGCATACGGCCGACAGCTCGGAAGCTTTCGAACCAAGGGGCAGGTAGCCGGCATCAACGGTGAACTGCCGCTGACGTTTATCCGTGCACCCCGCATCGTCGAGGTCCACGGTGACGCCAAGGCCTTAGCGGAAGTCGACGGCCGCATCGTCGCCGCCCGTCAGGGCAACCAGCTCGGCGTAACCTTCCACCCCGAGCTCGACGAAGACACCCGCCTCCACGAACTGTTCCTGCAGATGTAGACAGATAAAACGAGCGTGGATTTTCGGACACATAGAAATTGAGAGTGGATAATCTCCCACTTTGAGCCAACATTCAGGCCAAAACCGGGAGATTATCCACTCTCATTCTGACTAGTCATTAAAGAACGTCCCCAATGACTACCTTGGACCGTGACAACGCCGCAGGTAGAGAACGGACAGCGAGCACCCGCCAGAGCGAACAAATTGGCATGAAAAGAGGACGGCATAGACCTTCTGGTCATGCCGTCCTCTTTGAATGACAAGTTGTCGCTCTGGTGGGCGCGCAGCGTCAACTGGTTACGCGGTTTGGTAAAACCGCGTAACTAATTAGAAGCGGTTGCCGCGGAAGCCGCCACCGTTGCGGCCGCCACGATCGCCACCGCGACCGCCGCGGTCGTTACCACGGTTGCCGCCAAAGCCGCCACGGTTGCCGCCACGGTCGCCATAGCCACCACGGTTGCCACCAAAGCCGCCGCGACCGCCACGGTCGCCGCCGCGATCGCCAAAGCCGCCACGGCCGCCGCGATCGCCACCACGACCGCCACGGTCGCCACCACGGCCACCGCGATCGCCAAAGCCGCCGCGACCGCCACGGTCGCCGCCACGGCCACCGCGCTCGTCACGGCCGCCGCGAGGACCGCGGTCCTCGTCCAGGCCCATGGCGACGAGCGGAGCGATAACCTTATCGAGAGCGGCCATCAGCTCGGTGGCCTCCTCGTAAGAAAGCTCGGGCAGGAGCTTCTCCTTCTTGTTGGCAAGCTCGACCAGGCCCTCAGCGGCATCCTCGGCAGCGAAGACAACGATCTTGCGCATATCGCCCTCGGCGTCGTCGATGCGGCCGACCAGATCGGCAGCCTCGGCCTCGGCCATCAGGCCATCGAGCTCACGAAGGCGCATGCCCAGCAGGTCGGACATTTCCTTCTGCTCCATCTTGGGCTTGAGGTCAAGAAGCTTGATGGCGCGCTCGATGTTCGCCATGCGCTCGGCCTTGGCCTCCTCCTCCTTGGAAATAGCAAAGCGACGGCTGCGCAGCAGGCGGGCGGCCTTCTGCATCTTGTCCATCAGCTCTTCGTCATCGTAATCAGCGGCGGCCTCGACAACCTCGGCCTCCTCGGCAGAAACCTCGTCAGCAGCCTCAACCTCAGCAGCTTCGGTCTCCACGGTCTCGACTGCCTCGACCTCGGCAGCCATGGTCTCGTTCTCGGTCTCGTTCATAATCTCTTCGTTCTCAGACATGAGACTCCTTCTTGGCCCTCTCGGGCATCATCGCCCCATTCGCGGGGCCCGTCGCGCACTCTTTGCGCTTTAAACATTCATGCCTCTCGGCAAAACGTCCATTAGTTTATGGTGTCGCCATCCAATCTAGCTGCAGAATCTATGTGCACACATTAATGCGACATGTCGCGGTATCATGGCCTGAACCAAACGTGTCCACCTTAAGGAGCCCGCCATGATTAAGCCCATCATGAAATCCGAGTTCTTTTTGCGCCTGCCTTCCGAAGACGCAGGCCCCGATGACGCCGTGACCGGGCAGGACCTCCTGGATACGCTCCATGAGCATGAGCACGAGTGCGTGGGCCTCGCCGCCAATATGATTGGCGTGCGCAAACGCATCATCTGCGTAAAGGACGGCAACAGGGCGCTCCTGATGTACAACCCTCAAATTCTTGAGCAGGTCAATGCCTATCAGACGAGCGAAGGATGCCTTTCGCTGGTTGGAGAGCGCCCCTGTACCCGTTATCGCCGCATTAAGGTGGAGTATCTGGACGAGAACTTCGTCCACCGCATCAAAAACTTCTCGGGCTACACCGCCGAGATCATCCAACACGAAATCGACCACTGCAACGGCGTCGTTATATAGTTCCGCGAGTCAAGGAAAATGATCTGTTTTCCTCCGTCCCTAATGGACCATGGCAACGACGCAGGCTGAGCATACGGCAGCGAGCGAGCCGCATTTGCACCAAGGTGACGTGAAACGAAAGGGCGCTGACCTTCTGGTCGCGCCCTTGAAGTCTAACGTCAGATTGGTGTGAATGCGGCTCGCGCAGCGTCAAGCGGTCCGCCGTTCGGCAGAACGGTGGAACTAATTAGGACTGGCGGTAGTGATCGAAGAAGTCGGCGAGGTCTTCGAGGGACTCTTTGAGCACTTCCATGCGCGGCAGGTACACGATACGGAAGTGGTCGGGCTCAGCCCAGTTAAAGCCGCCGCCGCGCGTGATCAGGATCTTCTTCTCGTGCAGCAGGTCAAGGGCGAACTGCTCGTCATCGGTGATGTTGAACTTCTTCACATCCATCTTGGGGAAGATGTAGAACGCCGCGCGCGGCTTGACCACCGAGATACCATCGATCTTGTTGAGCGCCTCATACACAAAGTTGCGCTGCTCGTAGACACGGCCGCCGGGACGGACGTAGTCGTTAACGGACTGATGGCCACCGAGTGCCGTCTGAACGATCGACTGAGCCGGCACGTTGGAGCACAGGCGCATGTTGGAGAGCATGTTGATGCCCATGATGAAGTCGCTCATGCAGCGTTGGTTGCCCGAAAGCACCATCCAGCCAATACGATAGCCCGCGATCATGTGCGACTTGGAAAGGCCGCTAAAGGTGACGCAGGGCAGGTCGGGAGCGAGCGAGGCAATCGAGACGTGCTCGTAGCCGTCCATGCACAGGCGGTCGTAAATCTCATCGGCAAAAATCATGAGCTGGTGCCTGCGCGCGATCTCAACGATGCCCTCGAGCACCTCGCGCGGATAGACCGAGCCCGTGGGGTTGTTGGGGTTGATGATGACGAGGGCCTTGGTCGCGCTCGTGATCTTGGACTCCATATCCTCCAGATCGGGATACCAATCCGCTTGCTCATCACACAGATAGTGAACGGGATGACCGCCGGCAAGGGTTGCGCACGCCGTCCAGAGCGGATAGTCGGGGCTGGGGATCAGAATCTCGTCGCCATTGTCGAGCAGCGCGTTCATCGAAAGCTGAATGAGTTCGGACACGCCGTTGCCCGTGTAGATGTGCTCCATCTGAACATTGGGCAGGCCCTTGATCTGCGAGTACTGCATGATTGCCTTGCGCGCAGAGAACAGGCCGCGCGAGTTGGAATAGCCTTCGCAGTCGGGCAGCTGCTGACGCATGTCCTTAATGACCTCATCGGGCGTGCGGAAACCAAAAGGGGCGGGGTTGCCGATATTGAGCTTGAGGATGCGCTCGCCCTCGTCCTCCATACGGGCGGCCTCATCGACGACGGGACCGCGCACGTCATACAGGACGTTATCGAGCTTGGTGGATTTAGAAAAAGTACGCATGGTGGTGCTCCTTGCAATTTGAGCCGTTGGGCTAGGTTCGAATTTGGCAGCGGTATGGGACGAGGACGTCTCGCCCTGATCGGCGTCACCGGCAAGCAGCCAGGTAACATCGACCTCCAAAATACGAGCGAGCAGTTCTGCCACATCGCGCCGTGGAATCGTCTTGCCGCTCACATATTGGCTCATCTGACTCTTGCCGAGTTTTTTGCCGAGCATCTCCGATGCGCGGATTACGTCCGACTGGCGAACGTCGCGATCGGACATAGTCTGTCGCAGGCGATCGCTAAACGTCTCTTGGGCCACTAGAACCTCCTTGCTGGCAAAGTTCAATTTATAGAACACGAATTGAACCTGAGTTCAATTTAGGCAGCAGTATAGCGCGGCACATAGTACGTAAGTTCAATTTCACAAAGAAATGCGCCAAGTTCCAAGATTTGCTCCAGAGCAGATAACAGCGTGCACCATATTAGAGATATTCGAGAAATCGAGTCGCCGCAAGCGAAACATCAGCCGTGCGGTATATGGCATTGATCTGCCGATGAGGATGCCCCTCCAGCGGCCGGATAGCGACATCAAACTGACAGCGGCGCAAGATGAGCGCCGGAAGAATGCTCACGCCCAGACCATCCTCGACCATGGCCATAATCGCATAATCATCCCAGGTCGACAGCTTAGAGCGCACCGTTAGGCCCGCACGGCGGAACAGCGGCGTAATCTCGTCGTCGCCACCGCGTTCCAGCAGAATAAACTGCTCGTTGGCCAAATCGGCAAGGGAAACGACCTCCGCGGTGGCAAGCGGAGAGCCTGCCGGCACCACGGCCATCAGCTCATCTTGCACCAACGGCCGTGACGCCATGCCGGCGCCGCGGGGCTCGCGCGGGATAAAGCCCAGGTCGCAGCGGCCTTCCGCCACCCATTGCTCAATCTCGGAGTAATCACCCATCAGCAGCTCGTAATCGACATCCGGGTGATCGGCGCGAAACCGCGCGATGACCGGCGGCAGTACATGGGTCGCCACGCTCGAAAACGTACCGATGCAGATCTTGCCGCGCATGAGCCCCCGCATCTCGTCCACGCATCGCTGCAGGCGGCCAAACTCCTCGCAGAGCGCCTCGACGGCCGGCATGATCTGCCGCCCGTCGGCAGAAAGCACCACGCCCTCGCGGCTGCGGTCGAGCACCTTAAAACCCCAGTCGGCCTCAAGATCGCCCACCATACGGCTCACGCCCGACTGCGAATAGCTCAGGCGCTCAGCGGCGCGCGTAAAGCTACCGGCACGCACCGTCTCGAGCAATACTTGCATTTTTTGGATATTGGTCTCCACGACACGCCCCACCTTTGCATGAGTATTTGTCATGTCTCCCATGCATTATATTCGCTTTTCTTCTATTGCCCGCTACTCCATAGTGAACTTGCACCGATATAGAGGGGACGGCAGTGCATGAACAACGGATTGCTTACATACCTAGCAGCATTGCTATTGTTTGGCTCCAACGGCATCATCGCCGCGGCCATCGCACTGCCAAGCTCCGATATCGTGCTCCTGCGCACGTTTTTGGGTGCGCTCTCGCTCATCATCATCCTCGTCACTACGCAACGCCATAAGTTGCAGGCACCGTCTCGTCCCCGCGAAGCCGCTGCCCTTATTCTCTCGGGCGCTGCGCTGGGTGCCAGCTGGATATTCCTGTTTCGCGCCTACCAGACCATTGGCGTTGGCATCTCCTCGCTGCTGTATTACTGCGGCCCCATCATCGTTATGGCCCTCTCCCCGTTCATCTTTGGAGAAAAACTGACTGGCGGTAAAATCGCCGGCTTTATCGCCGTTGCCTGCGGCGCTTTCCTTATCGCAGCACAAGGCCTGGGCGGCAACATGCCCATCTCGGGCATCCTCTGCGGCATCGCCTCAGCCTTCTGCTATGCGCTGATGGTCATCGCCAGCAAGGGGGCACCGCACATCGAGGGCCTCGAGAACTCCACCCTCCAGGTGAGCGCCGCCTTTGCGACCGCGCTGGTTCTCACGCTCATCACGCAGGGCGTCCCCTCGTTTTTCTCCCCCAGCATTGCCACCGGCATCGATTGGTGCGCCGTCGCCATGCTCGGCGTCGTCAACACCGGACTCGGCTGCCTGCTCTACTTTAGCGCCGTCGCTAAACTGCCTGTACAGACCGTCGCCGTTGTCGGCTACCTCGAGCCGCTTTCGGCTGTCGTCTTCTCCGTCGCCCTTTTGGGCGAGGCCATGACGCCCATCCGTCTGATGGGAGCCGCGCTGATCATCGGCGGAGCGATCTTCTGCGAAATCGCCGGCAAACGCGCAAGCGCCAAGGCCGGTATCGCCCAGGCAGTACGCGCCTAAACGCCCCTCTTCAGTTCAAAGCAGGGGTGCGTCCGCGGTTAACACACTGCAGCAAACCACACAGCGGATTCGCCCCTGTTTTGAAATGTCGTCAGCGCAAACGAATACTCCCCAGCTGGGGATTATTGTCTAAAGCACCCCGATGTGCCAAACTGCTCTTATATATAAAGACGGCATAAAAGATTTCTGTCCCGACAGAAATTAGATGTCTAAGGGAGTCCACGTGGCACACAACAAACTGGAGACAAGTCTCCAAGACCAGCAGAGTCAGGGCGGGCACGGAGCCATCCCCCTCTCCGCCGGTATGTTGCTCGTTACGCTCGGCGTCGTCTACGGCGACATCGGCACGAGCCCCATGTACACCATGAAATCAATCGTCGCCAATAACGGCGGCATCGGCACCGTCAGCGAGGACATGATCCTGGGCGCGCTTTCGCTCGTCATCTGGACCATGACGCTCGTGACCACGGTCAAGTACGTGCTGATCGCCATGAAGGCCGACAACCACAACGAAGGCGGTATCTTCGCCCTGTTCAGCCTTGTGCGCAAGGTGGCGCCGTGGCTGATTCTGCCCGCCATGATTGGCGGCGCGGCGCTGCTCGCCGACGGCATCCTTACCCCCGCCGTCACCGTAACCACAGCAATCGAGGGACTGCGCACCATCGAGTGGGGCCATGCGCTACTGGGCGACGGCCAGACCAATGTGATTATCATCACCATCATCATTATCTGCGGCCTGTTTGCCATGCAGCGTGCCGGCACCTCGTCGATCGGCAAGCTGTTTGGCCCGCTTATGACATTATGGTTCCTGTTCCTGGCAGGCGCCGGTCTGTTCAACATGCTCGGCAACCTGTCCATCCTGCGCGCGCTCAACCCCATCCGCGGCATCATGTTCCTGTTCTCGCCCATCAACCACTCGGGCATCATGGTGCTCGGCTTCGTCTTTCTGTCGACGACCGGCGCCGAGGCGCTCTACTCGGACATGGGCCACGTGGGCAAGGCAAATATCTACGCATCTTGGCCGTTCGTAAAGGCGGCACTCATCCTCAACTATCTGGGCCAGGGCGCTTGGCTGCTCGCCAACAACTCCAATCCCCAGATGCTCGCGATGGACATCGTCAACCCGTTCTATATGATGCTACCCGAGCCCCTGCGCCCCTTTGCCATCGTGCTTTCGGCCGTGGCGGCCATCATCGCCTCGCAGGCGCTCATCACCGGATCGTTCTCGCTGGTATCCGAGGCCACCCGCCTCAACCTCATGCCGCACCTGCGCATCCACTACCCCAGCGACACCAAGGGCCAGCTCTATATTCCGCTCGTCAACAACATCATGTGGGTCGGCTGCATCTTCATTGTGCTGCTGTTCCAGAACTCCGAGCGCATGGAAAGCGCCTATGGCCTCGCCATTACCGTGACCATGCTCATGACCACGACGCTTTTGACGAGCTATATCGCCGGCATCCTCAAGCACAAGCTGGGTGCCTGTGTCTTCGCCCTGCTCTTCGGTGCCATTGAGCTGTGCTTCTTCGCCTCGTGCCTTACCATGTTCTTTGACGGCGGCTATGTGATGATCTTCCTGGCCTCGCTGCTGTTTGGCCTTATGTATGTGTGGCGCCGCGGCACCGCCATCGAGCGCACGCAGACGATCCTGCTGCCGGTCTCCAAGTACATCGATCAGCTCAACCGCTTGCGCAACGACGAGACCTACCCCGTGCTCGCCGACAACCTGGTGTTCCTCACCAACAGTCCCGACCCGCTCACGCTCGACCGCGACGTGCTCTATTCCATCTTGGACAAACATCCCAAGCGCGCCAAGGCATACTGGTTCATTAACGTGCATGTCACCGATGAGCCCTATACGCACGAATATTCCGTCGAGACCTTTGGCACGGACTTTTTGTTCCGCGTGCGCTTGGACCTGGGCTTTAAGGTCAACCAGCGCGTTAATGCCTACCTGCGCCAAATCGTTGGCGACCTGATGGCATCGGGCGAGCTGCCGCCGCAGCATCACACCTACTCCATCTACGAGACGCGCGGAAACGTGGGCGACTTCCGTTTTTGCATGCTGCGCAAGATGCTTGCCCCCGAAACGGACATCAACCGCAACGACCACCGCGTGATGGCCATCAAGTACGCCGTCCGCCGCGCCTGCGGAAGCCCGGCGCGCTGGTACGGTCTTGAGAACTCGGCCATCATCATCGAGTACGTACCCCTCTTTGCCCGCATGCGTCCGGCAGTCAAGCTTGTACGCACCCAGGTGCCGCTCGAGGTTCAGATCGAGGAAGCTGAGGAAATGGAAGTCGACATCTTCTCGGACGACCTGGTCAACGGCAACGAGGCCGGTAGGAATATGAACGTCGATCCCACTGAGCTGCTCGAGAGCGTCGCCGATACGCCCGAGCAGCAACAGCTCGACGGCCTCGAGAGTGAACAACTCAACGACGCCAACTTCTAGCGACGTCACGAATCGACGACAGCGGCCCTGCATCTCACGAGAGACGCAGGGCCGCTTTGCGTTGCAGTAAAGCTAACGGCTACGAACGACGCGGCTCGGGAACCACGAGCCTATCGGGGCTCGCGCCCTCGGCATCCATCAGGCTCACGTAGCGAATCGACGGGTCCTCGTACGTTGAATAATAGTAATTGCCGGTACGTGCGCTAAAGCAGCCGGTGTAGATGGTCTTCTCGAACTCGCCGTCACCCATCTTGGACGCACCCTCGATCATGACCACGCCCTCGAGCGAGCGGAACATGCGGATGACGTTCTCGGCTTCGCTGTCTTTTTGCGGATAATTAGCGTTGAGATACGCCGCCTTTACAAAGCGGCTCGGCGAATAGCAGTCGCCGGGAATGCCGCGCATGCCGGCACCCGCGCCATAGGGCGTAAGCTCGGCGCCGCGCCACGTTGCTGTCTGCGGAAAATCATTCG
Organism: uncultured bacterium; assembly: GCA_958349055.1. Taxonomy (GTDB): domain Bacteria; phylum Actinomycetota; class Coriobacteriia; order Coriobacteriales; family Coriobacteriaceae; genus Collinsella. The sequence goes on along the minus strand of CATWBO010000005.1, from coordinate 46,224 downwards.
TGGCGGTGATATAGGTGCGCAGGTTTTCCATGTGCCACGGGAAGGTCGGCTGGTTGGCAAGGGTATCGACCGGGTCATCGTATACATGCAGACCATCGGCCATCATCTCAACCACAATGCTGCGCTGGCCGTCACCGATAATCCAGTGGAGCAGCGATACGCCCAGGCCCTCGCCGGCCGACTTGGCCACGATTGCCACGTCGCGCAGCGACGCCTCGGCCTCGTCGACCGTCGAAAACGTCGACGCCACCCACAGGGGAAACTCGTAGGCGGCAATGTTGGTCTTGCCCTCGACGGGACCCTCGGCATACTCGGCATAACCGGGAAAGTTGAGGCCCGCCACGGCGAGGCCCGCATCGTTGCCACAGTCGAAGAACATAGGGTAGTTCTTGTAATCGATGCACATACCGATCACCGCGTGTGCCGCTGTCGCGTCGTCGATAAACGAATACGGAATGTGAAATCCGCGCGGCATCACGCGAACCTGTTGGCCGTAGTCAAAGCTCCAGTCGAGGTTGCGGCCCAGATACATGTGGCCAGAATTATCGGCAAATCGAATGCTCGTGCACATAGCGCCTCCCAGCTTTACGTTCTTGCTAAGGTTATTGTCACCAAACAAAAAGGCGCTAAACACAAAAGCCCGGACATGACAACAATGTCACGCCCGGGACAAAGACCGCAAATTCGGTCCCCAATTAAACCACCCTAGACAAGTTTACCTTGGCAGTGATCGATCATATGCTGGATCATTTGTGCCTCAAAGCCCGCGTAGTCGCGGCGGCACTCCTTCATCTTGCCGTCGACGATCACGTCAAAGGCAACCTTGCACTTGATGTAGCGCGTGGACTTGGTGATCTCCTCGTGCGTCAGGCAGCTCTCCTCCATCTTGCTGGCGCCCAGGCCAAACACCAGACGGGGGTTGTAGAGCACATGGGGCTCGCCGGCATCGTCCAGGTAGACGCAGACCTTCTTGGTGACGCCGATCTGGTTGGCAGCAAGGCAGCCGGCATCGTCGAGCGACTTGATGGTATCGATCAGGTCCTGAGCGACCGACTCGTCCTCGACAGTCGCAACCTCGCAACGCTGGGACAGGATAGCCTCGTCGCGGCAGAGCTCTTTAATCATACGTTCCTCCATAGGGGTCGTTGTAACTGCTTAAGTATACGGTACCCACACATTTTCATGCGAAAAATACCGTCCGTCTGCTACAAAGCGCCGAACATCAACATGCGAGGAACAACAGCTTCGCAAAGGGGCTATAGTGGGATAGTTCGTGTCAATCGGCCTAAACTCGGGGCCGAACAAGGAAAGGGTATGCATGGACGAACTATTTCACGTCAGTGAGCGCAAGTCCACAATCGGGACCGAACTTCGCGCTGGACTGACAACATTCCTGGCGATGGCCTACATCATCGCCGTCAACCCCGCTGTGCTCTCGGGCGCTGGCATCGATGCGGGAGCGCTCGCCTGCGCCACCTGCCTGGGCGCCGGCATCATGACCATCTGCATGGGTATCTTCGCCAACCGCCCGCTCGCCTGTGCGTCGGGCTTAGGCGTCAACGCGATGATCGCTGGAATCACCACCACCGTCTGCGGCGGTGACTGGCACGTGGCCATGAGCGTCATCTTCCTTGAGGGCGTCGTCATCTTGCTGCTCGTGCTTTGTGGCCTGCGCGAGGCCATCATGGACGCCATCCCGGTTGTCCTGCGTCACGCCATCTCGGTGGGTCTGGGCCTGTTCATCGCCATGATTGGCCTGTGCGATGCCGGCATTATCACCGCCGGCGCCGGTACACTCGTCGGTCTGGGCGACATCACCTCCCCCACATTCATCGTCGGCATCATCTCCATCCTGGTGACAGTCGCCCTCGCCTGCCGCAACGTCCCCGGCTCGCTGCTCATCGGCATCGTCGTCGCCGTCATCGCCGGTATCCCCCTAGGTGTGACCCAGGCTCCGACCGGTATCATCGCCCCGCTCGACTTCTCGAGCATCGGTGGCCCCATCGCCGACGCCGGCGGCGTGCCCGCCATCGTCAAGGTCCTTACCGACCCCGCGCTCCTCGTCATCTCGTTCTCGCTGCTCATGAGTGACTTCTTCGACACCATGGGCACCGCGATGGCCGTGGCCAAGCAGGGCGAGTTCCTCACCGACGACGGCAACGTCGAGAATATCAAGGAGATCCTGATCGTCGACTCCGCCGCCGCCGCTGTGGGCGGTTTCATGGGCGTCTCCTCCATCACCACCTTCGTCGAGTCCACTTCCGGCGCCGCCGACGGTGGCCGCACGGGCCTCACCTCCGTCACCACCGGCGTGCTGTTCATCCTCGCCGCGTTCTTCTCCCCTGTCGTCTCCATCGTTTCCAGCGCCGCCACCTGCGGTGCCCTGGTCTACGTCGGCTACCTCATGATGAGCGAGGCCTCCGAGATCGACTGGTCCGATGTCTCGCAGGGCTTCCCGGCGTTCATGATCGTCGCCGGCGTGCCCTTCACCTACTCCATCTCCGCCGGCATCGGCCTGGGCTTTATCGCCTACGTGGTCGTCGCGCTCTTTAAGGGCGAGGCCTCGAAGATCAAGCCGCTCATGTGGATTGCAGCCCTCGCCTTCCTCGTCTACTTCTTTGTGGCGTAACGGCACAACCTGCCAAAGCAAAACCATAAGGCGCAGAGTCGCACCAAGCGGCTCCGCGCTTTTCTTTTAAAGCCAGGCAACGCATAGGCGCACGATGGATTGCTTCCCGAGTTTTGGCCATTTTGCCCTCCAAACGGCACTACCGCCGGCAACATCCAGCAGATACGCTGAATCTAGTCGTATAGGCCCTATGAGAACGGGAGCAACCGTGGCAGCCTTGTTCACGACCCCCAAACGCAATGACACTACCGCCGGAACCCATGTTGCCGAACCCGACGTTCGCCGTCGCATAGGACTCGCGCACGGCAGCTGGCGCCGCGTGACGCGCCGCATCGTCGTGGGAGCCGTATGCGCGCTCACGGTAAGCTCGCTGCTCATGCCGAGCGTCTCGCTCGCAGCGGAATGGGTCAAGGTCGGCGGCAACAAGTACAACACCGCGGCGAGCGACGAAGCCGGTACCTGGTCGTGGGACGGCGCCGACGACTTGAAGCTCAACAACTATAACGGCGGCGAGATCCAGGCCGCAGGCAAGCTCAACGTGAATTACTCGGGAACCAACATCGTCACTGCCGAATGGATCGAAAGCATCAACGTTTCTCATGGCACTAACGAGAATGCCGAGCTCAATATCCAAGGCGACGAGGGCGGCACGCTCAGCGTGACATCTACTGAGGACGCTATCCTCTCCACGGGTAATATCAACATCGACGGAGCCGGATCCGTCAACGCCACGAGCACTGGGTTTGATGCCATCAATGCCGGGGGTGATCTCGCTATCAAAGGTTCGGGCAACGTCAACGCCACGGGTGCATCGGATGGCATCAGGGCAAACGGCAATATCACGATTGACGACAGCGGAGCCGTCACCGCCAGGGCTACCAAGGACAAGGGTATTGGAACCGACAAGAACCTCACCATCAAGGGTGGCGGGACGGTCGAGGCAAGCTCAGCCGATGGTGAGGCCCTTTGGAGCGGCGGCAATATCAACATCTCGGACGGCAGCCAGGTCAAGGCAAGCTCCGAGAAAGACGCTGCCGTCGAGGCCAAGGGCAGCCTCGCAGCCACAAACGCCTCCCTCAACGTAAACGGTGTTGAATATGGCGTCTATGCCCACAAGGGCATCACCCTCGATCATGCAAACGTGACGGTCCGTGCAAGTAAAGGCAGATACGGTGGCGCCAACGCCCTCTTCACCTACCAGGACGACATCGTCGTCAAGAACGGCTCCACCGTGGACGCGTTTGCGGAAGGCGAGGTTTCGGCTGCATTCTCCACCAGAAACGATCGACCCAACGAGAAGGGCGGCCACATCTACATCAGCGACTCCGTTGTCAAGGCCATAGCCCGCTATGTCGAGAACGGCGACGGCCCCATCCCCTACAGCGAAAACCAAGATGGCGAGACGAGGCGCGTACCCCAAGGCGAGAACATCGGCATCATCGCCCAGACCAGCGAGGGCGTCACACCCGCAGTCATCTCGATCATCCGCAGCAAGGTAACGGCCGAAGGAGATACAGCGGCAATCTTTGCCCGTGCCATGAGCGCTGACGGCAAGACAATCGGCACCATCAAGATTGAGAACGCCGCCATCCAGACGCCCGAAGGCGGCAAGGTCATTGACTATCGCAAGCTCCGTGACGGCATCTACGAGGCAGGCCAAGCCATCGGCACGGGCGACGCCACGGTCGACTCCCTCTATATCAAAGCAGTCGCCAAAAGCACGACCACCGCACCTCCCGAGGTAGCCAAGCCGGAAGACCCCAAGCCCGACGAGACCAAGCCCGCAGAAAGCAAGCCCGCGGAGTCCAAGCAGAACCCCAAGCCTGAGGGCTCAAAGCCGACCAAGGCCGTTGCGGCTTCAACCACGAAAGCCAAGACTACCGGCGTGCTCGCGGCAACCGGCGACACCTCGGGTGCGGTCATCGTGGCAACCGTCCTTGCGGGAACAGCCGCTATCGCCGCAGGCACCATGGTGAGCCGCAAGCGCTCATAGACAGCTTTGACCTTTAACGCACGGGACGGCACCCACAGAAGTGCTAGCCTGCACACCGTTTAGCAACGCCACCGCCAAGCTCCCCTCCGGCGGTGGCGTTTTTCATTTGCGCCCGCGCGGCGCACGCGAATGTTCTTGATGCTGTCCAACCGGCATACGCTGGCGTGCGACAATTGAGGCTGCCGATATCACAACACTGAGAGAAGCCCGTCATGGAAGCGCATCAAAAGCAGATAACCGTTTATTCGAATCATACGGAAAGCGCGCCTGTCATCTACCTTCCTGTGGTCGTGGGCGACGGCAGCGAGGTTTATGAGTGTTGCCGAGAGCTCGACTGTCCGCCATTCACCCTCGTCACCATTGGCGGGCTCGATTGGAATCGCGAGCTGAGCCCCTGGGCATGCGACGGGACCGTACGCGATGCCGAGCCTTTCGGCGGCCAAGCTGCCGATTTTCTTGATGAGCTACTGAATCAGATAATCCCCCAGGTCGAGTCGTCGCTTCCTCAGCCGCCCACCTGGCGCGGCATTGCCGGTTACTCGCTCGCGGGCCTCTTCGCACTCTGGTCCCTCTGGCAAACCGACGCCTTTGACCGCGCCGCGAGCGCATCGGGGTCGCTATGGTTTCCCGACTTTGTCGACCGTGCCAGCACGGCCCCTTTTGCCGGCAGCCCGCAAGCCGTCTATCTGTCGCTCGGCAAAAAAGAGACCAAGACGCCCAACCGCATGATGCGGCATGTGCTCGACGACACGCGCGCGACGGAAGCGTTGCTCATCGAGCGCGGCATTCCAACAACGATGGAGCTCAACCCCGGCAATCACTTTGCCCAAACCGACTTGCGCATGGCCCGCAGCATCCACTGGATACTGACGCATTAAAAATGGCGTCCACGCGTACATACGCATGGACGCCATTTTTAATTTGGCTGAACGCAGCTACTATTCAGCAGTCTCCTCAAGCTCGGAAGTATCGAACTCAAAGTCGTTACCGGGCAGGATGGCGTTGAGCACAATGCCCACCAGTGAGCCCACGGCAAGGCCGGAAAGCGAAATGGTCACGCCGCCCAGCTCCAGCACGATGGCACCGGTGGTACTGTAGGCAATGCCGAGCGAAAGCACGAGCACCAGAGCCGCCACCAGCACGTTGCGGTTGTTCTGGAAATCAACCTGGTTCTCGATAAGGTTGCGAACGCCCACGGCACTGATCATGCCGTAGAGCACAAGCGACACGCCACCGATAACGCATGCCGGCATAGCAGCGATCACAGCGGCAAACTTGGGGCAGAACGAAAGCACAATGGCACAGCAGGCGGCAATGCGAATCACGCGCGGGTCGAACACGCGCGTCAGGGCAAGCACACCGGTGTTCTCGCCATACGTCGTATTGGCAGGGGCGCCAAAGAGCGATGCCAAGATAGTCGCCAGGCCATCGCCGAGCAGGGTACGGTGCAGACCGGGATCGGCAATGTAATTGCGTTCGCAGGTAGAGCCAATGGCGGAAATATCGCCAATGTGCTCAATCATGGTCGCAAAGGCCAGTGGCATGATGGTGATAATGGCCGTCGTGGCAAGACTGCTATCGAACTGCGGTCCAAAGAGCGCGAACACGGTGTTGTCCCACACGACAGGTAGACCGACCCACGGCGCGGCGGCAACCCCCGAAAAATCAACCTCGCCCAGCACCGCCGCAACGGCATAGCTCACCACAACGCCCAGCAGAATCGGCACGATCTTGACCATGCCGCGGCCCCAAATGTTGCAGATGATGATCACGGCAACGGCAATAACAGCAACAAACCAGTTGGTCTGGCAGTTAGCAATGGCAGAGCTTGCCAGGATCAAGCCAATGGAAATGACGATGGGGCCAGTCACCACCGGCGGGAAGAAACGCATGACACGCTTGGCGCCAAAGGCGCGGAACAGGGCCGCAAGCACCGGATAGAGCAGGCCGGCACAAGCTACGCCCAGGCAAGCGTAGGGCAAAAGCTCGGCCTCGCCGTTGGGCGCAATGGCGGCATAACCCGCGATAAAGGCAAACGAGGAGCCCAGGAACGCGGGCACCTTACCGCGCGATAGAAAATGAAACAGCAGCGTGCCGATGCCGGCGAACAGAAGCGTCGCCGAAACGGAAAGGCCGGTGAGCACGGGCACGAGCACCGTGGCTCCGAACATCGCAAACATGTGTTGCAAACCCAACACAAACATGCGCGGGCGGCCGAGCGACGATGCATCGTAGATGGCATCGGTGACGGCGGGCGTCGAAGACTGGGACATGGAAGTCCTTTCGAATGGAAGGGCGATCAGGCATATCGGATAACCTGCCCGAACGATACGATCCGAACCATTGTACGCGATACGCCACGTCTCGCACGCGCCGCCACCTGCAAACGCTAGCGCTATTTCCAAACGCGCTCGGCAATGCGCTTGACCAGCGCGATCTTTGCCCACTGCTCGTCCTCGGTCAGCTTGTTGCCAATCTCGCAGCTGGCAAAGCCACACTGGGGCGACAGGTACAGGTTCTCGAGCGGCACGTACTTTGCGGCTTCGCGGATGCGCCCGACGATAACATCCTCGTTCTCGAGCTCGGCCGCCTTGGTGGTCACCAGGCCCAGCACGACCTTCTTACCGGGGGCAACATACTTGAGCGGCTCAAAACCGCCGGCGCGCGGCGTATCGAACTCCAGATAGAACGCGTCAACGTCCTCATGCGCAAACAGGTACGGCGCGATGGGGTCGTAGCCGCCCTCGAAAGCATAGGTAGAGTGGTAGTTACCACGGCACACGTGTGTGTTGATAACCAGATCGTCGGGCTTACCCTCGATAGCCGCATTGTTGAGTGCCACGCCCAGCTCGCTCACCTTTTGCAGGTCGACCGGACTCATGCCGGTCTTGGCGACAAAGTCGGTATCGCAGTAGATACCCCAGGTGCAGTCATCAAACTGGATGTTGCGGCAGCCCGCGGCATACAGGTCAGCAATCACGGTGCGGTATGCTGCGGCAATGGCATCGACGAGCTCTTCGTCGGTCTTGTAGACGGCGTGCAGACTCTCCTGCTGACCATCGCAACGATCGAGCGTAACCTCGGAGAACGTCTGGATTGGCGCCGGAATGGTCTGGCGCGCGACCTGGCCCTCGCCCTCGAGGGCTTTGACAAACTTAAAGTGTGCAACGAACGGATGGTTCTCGCCGCTGATGGGACCGGTCACCACAGCGGTATCGGCCGTAGTCTCCTCGTCGTGGAACATATAGCCGGTGCGCGAGGTGCGGCGCTCGATGCCGTTGAGACCCCACATAAAGTCGAGGTGCCAGTAGCTGCGGCGGAATTCGCCGTCCGTGATCACCTGCAGGCCGGCAGCCTTCTGCTTGGCCACCAAGTCGCGAATGGCCTCGTCCTCGACGGCCTTAAGGCCGGCGTCGTCGAGCGTACCCGCGGCATGGGCGGCACGGGCGTCCTTTACGGTCTGCGGGCGCAGAAAGCTGCCGACGATATCGGCGCGAAACGGCGCGTTCGGTTGAATCAAGGTGCTCATAGATATCTCCCTTTGCATTGGTTGCTTTACTGGGACAGAGTATGAGCGCTCATATGGCTATCGTAAAATATACGTTTATAACAGTTTGATATAGATGCTTCCTATATCAAATGAGACTGCCGCAAAGAGATTTGACCCGTGCAGAACGCAGCAATCTAGATGTGCTGACGAATCGCGTCGATATAGGCCTGCCCATAGCGCGTGAGCGTCGTATTTTTGCGCGTGATAATGCCGATCTCCATGTATTCGTCCACATCGAGCGGAATCGAGATAATACCCGGCCCGTTGAGCTCATGGCTGATCACGCCCGAACACACCGTGTAACCGTTAAGGCCCATAGCTAGGTTGAACAACGTCGCACGGTCACGCACGCGGATATTCTTGCGACGCTCAAAGGTCGAGGTCAGTTCCTCGGAATAGTAAAACGAGTTATAGCTGCCCTGCTCATAGGACAGGAACGGGTAGTCCTCGAGATCTTCGAGCGTCACGCTGGCATGGTCCGCCAGTGGATGGTCTGCGCACACGAAGACATGCGGCGTGGCGCAGAAGAGCCCCTCGAATACGAGCTCGTTGGCGGCAAGCATGCGCTCGATAACCTCGCGGTTATGCTCGGATAAGTACAGGATGCCTAGTTCGCTTTTCATATGCGCGACATCCTCGATAATCTCGTGAGTCTGCTCCTCGCGCAGGGTAAAGTCGTAACGCGCGGCATCGAACTCGCGGATCACGTCAACAAACGCGTTAACGGCAAAGGAATAATGCTGGCAGCTCACGCTAAAGTGCGGCACCTGCTCGGATGTGCCCTTGTACTTGCCCTCGAGCAGGTCGGCCTGGTCGAGCACCTGGCGCGCGTAGCCCAAGAAGGTCTCGCCTTCCTCGGACACAATGACGCCCTTGTTGGTGCGCTCAAAGATGTGTACACCCATCTCGTTTTCGAGATCGCGAATTGACGCGGTAATCGAAGGCTGCGACACAAAGAGCCGGCGCGAGGCCTCGGTGATGCTGCCGCATTCGGCAACTTTGACGACATATCTGAGCTGCTGGAGCTTCATGGCTTTCTCCCTAGACGTTCGTGACGTCGAAACCCGTCGCGTCCATCTGACGCATAAACGACGGCATCTCCCCCGTCGCGGCGCAGGCGGCAATCTGATGCAGAGCCCCGGCAACCGCATCATCTGCCGCAGCGCCGATATGCCAGCGCGCGGCAGCCGCGACGGCCTCGTTGGCATTGGCGACTGCAACGGAATTGGGAACGGCATCGATCATGGGCAAATCGTTATCGGAATCGCCGAATACGGCCACCTCGTCGGGCGTCAGGCCCAAAGCGCGCGCCAGCTCCAGCGCAGCACAGCCCTTGTCCCAGCCGGTCGGAAGAACGTCGAACAGGCGCACGCGGTTGTTGGGAAACACGAGCGAGAGCTCCGGCACCTCGGCGGCAACACGCTCGCGCAGCTCGGCGAGCTCCTCGCGCGAACGGGCACTCCAGATATTCGCCTTGTATACCGGGGCATCGTCAACGACAGGGCGACAGGGAGCCTCTTCGCCCTTGAGCCACGCGTTGCCGCCTGACTCCATGGCGCGACGCACACGCTCGGGATCGCTTGTCACGCAATAGGCGTCGTTGTCCCAAAAGTCATCACCCAGACGGTAGACCTTCAAATAGGTATCGTCGGTCTCTTGCTCCAGGTAGTCGGCCAGGCGCATAAGGGCATCGTTATCAGTTGCGCGCGAGGCAACCGCCTCGCCATCGACAAACATCACCTGGCCGTTGCAAAACGCACCGGTCGAGAAGCACTCGGAGCGATTGCGGAACATCCAGCTCATCGCGGACGGCTGGCGACCCGAAACCGGGCCAAAATGCAGGCCCGCCGCCTGCATGGCATGAATGCCCTCGATGGCGCAGTCGCTGGCGCCATCGTGTCCAGCAGGAATCAGCGTATCGTCCATATCGGTCAGCACAAGTTTGATCATAAGGTCCCCTCGGTCATTCTTAATCCCATCTATTGTACCGACCTGCCAAAAAGGGACAGGTTTATTTTGGCAGGTTTTATCTGGGAAAACGCAAAGTCCCAGTTGTTACCTGCCAAAATAAACCTGTCCCCTTTTGGCAGGTGCGCTAGTATAGGGAACAACAGATTCGATGCGGGAGTGCCGGCGGTGTAAACCACAAGGCTGAGAGGGCAATGGGCCCAATCCTTTGAACCTGTCAGTTAATGCTGGCGTAGGGAGCATGCCGCCTTTACAGGGGCGCTGTCTATGCACAGCGCCCCTTTTCTATGCCAAGGAGGCATGTGCAGTGATTGATTCGGAACAGCTTAAGCAAAATGTGGTTAAGGCCGTGGATGAGATTCGTGCCACCAATCCGATGGCCGGCTCCATCACCAACACGGTGACGATCGACTTTGTCGCCAACGCACAGCTCGCCGTGGGCGGTTCGGCCGCCATGGTCTATCTGCCCGACGAGGGCGAGGCACTCGTTGCCGGCGGCGGTGCCATCTATCTCAACATGGGCACGCTCTTCCCCATCTACGAGCAGACGATTCCCCGCGCGGCCAAGGCGGCACACGACGCCGGCAAGCCCTGGGTGCTCGACCCGGTGGGCCTGGGCATCGGCAGCCTGCGCACCCAGCTGGTAAACGAGCTCAAGCAGTACAAGCCCGCCATCGTGCGCGGCAACGCCTCCGAGATCATCGCGCTTGCCGGCCTGTGGGGTCTTGAGGGCGAGGCAGCCGATCTGAGCCGCGTGCGCGGTGTCGACACCACCGACACGGTCGATGCCGCCCGCGATGCCGCCGTGGCGCTCGCCCGCTACACTGGCGGCGCCGTAGTGGTCTCGGGCGAAGTCGACCTAATCACCGACGGCACAACCGTGGCCAAGTCCCACGGCGGCAGCCCGCTCATGTCAAAGATCACCGGTTGTGGCTGCTCGCAGGGCGGCGTGCTGGCTGTGTACGCCTGCGCTGCCGATCCGTTTACGGCAGCCATCTGTGGCACCGCCGTCTACAACGTTGCCGGCACGCGTGCCGCCGCTGTCGCCGATGCCCCGGCAAGCTTTAAGGTCGCCTTTATCGATGAGCTCTACCGCGCGACCGCCCAAGACATCGCCGATAACCAACTCGAGCTCGAGGAGGCATAAGCCATGTCCGAGCCCGCAACCAATGCCGGCATGAACACGCTCGTCGCCGTGGCCATCGCCCCGTGCGGCACCGGCGATGAGCTGTCCGCCGAGGTCGCCGAGGTCGTGCGCGTCATTCGCGAGAGCGGCCTTCCCAACCGCACCACCTCGATGTTCACCGAGATCGAGGGCGACTGGGACGAGGTCATGCAGGTCGTGCGCGACGCAACCTTTGTGTTGGCGAGCAAGGGCATCCGCACCGAAGTCGTGCTCAAAGCCGATATTCGACCCGGATTTACCGACACCATGACCGGCAAAATCGAGCGCATGGAAGCACAGATCAAGAAACAGGAGGAAGCACGATGAGCATCCGCGACAACCTTGATATCTCGGCCTATCTGGTACTCGGCCCCGAAAACACGCTCGGGCGCCCCGTGGGCGATGTGGTGGCCCAGGCACTCGACGCCGGCTTTACCTGCATCCAGGTGCGCTCCAAGGTGGCAAGCGCCCGCGAGATCATTGCGCTGACCGGCGACGCCGCGCAGGCAATCGCACAGGCCGGCAAGACCGGTCAGGTCGCCTTGCTGATTGACGACCGTCTTGACTGCGTACTCGCCGCGCGCGAGCAGGGTATTGCCGTCGACGGCGTGCACGTGGGCCAAAGCGACATTCCCGTCGAGGTCTGCCGCAAGCTTCTGGGCCCCGATGCCATCGTGGGCCTTTCGGCCCGTTGCGAAGAGATGCTCGAGTACGTCAAAACCGCTGACATGAGCCTGGTCGACTACCTGGGCATCGGCCCGCTCCACGAGACCGAGACCAAGCGCGACTGCGGACGCGCAGCCGATGGCTCCATCATCACCAAGAGCTTTGAGGACCTGGCCGCACTCCACGCGGCAAGCCCCGTGCCCATCGTGGTGGGCGGCGGCGTCAAGACGGCCGACTTGCCGCAGCTTAAGGCCACCGGCGTCGATGGCTTCTTTGTGGTGAGCGCCGTCTGCAGCGCCGATGATCCCTACGCCGCGGCCAAAGAGCTTGTCGACACCTGGCAGCAGGCATAGACATAGGCCGAGCAGCTGATTCGCAATCTCATATCTTCAATAGCGGAAAACGCATCCCGGTTCGAACGTCCATTCCGGGATGCGCTTTCCGTATGCGACCCTTACCCCGTCAGATACGCTTCCAACGCCGGCAAAGTCGCCTCCGCATCGTGGCGGCCGACCTGGTAGATGCGCTCGAGCTCATCCGGTTCGCGGCACAGCGACGGCACCTTCACCGATTCGCTCGGCCGCACCACAAAGACCTCGCCGGCAGCCTCGCGACGCGCCAGGTCATCGAGCGTGGCATTGTAGACCTCATGCCGATGCTCAAGCGCTGCAACAAACTCCGGGTAGTGACGGAACACACGACGCAGCATGGGCATCACGCTGTTGGGCTGCTTTACAAAGCCCGCCGGCTGCGTCAGCACCACCACGTTGCGGTCATACCCCTGCGCAAACAGCCATGCGCTGGGGATAGAATCAGCCACGCCACCATCCAGATACTTATGCCCGCCAATAGCAACGGGACGCGTCGCCACAGGAATAGCAGACGACGCCCGGATCCACTCGATATCGCGCTCGTCGCCATACGGCAAATCGTGATAGACAGCCTTGCCCGTCTCGATATCGGTACACACGCACGTAAATCGCATGGGACAGGCGCGATACGCCTCCAAGTCGATGGGATCGCGCTCAATGGGCACCTCGTGATAGGCAAAATCGGCATTGAACATATCGCCCGTTCGCAGCCAGCTCGTCACACTCGCATAACGCTTGTCAGCGCAATAGGCCTTGTTATAGCGAATGGCGCGACCGATCTGGCGCGACTTAAAGTTATAGCCAAACGCCGCCCCCGCCGAGACGCCCACCATATGATCGCAGGTCAGGCCATGCTCCATCCAAACATCGAGCACGCCCGCCGTATACATGCCGCGATAGCCGCCCCCCCTCGAGTGCCAGCCCCACCGTAGGCGCCGTATTTGGCTGTGTCATGCGACCATCTCCGTCCCTGCGTTTTAAAACGGGACAAGTATACCCGTCAACATATATCGACTCAGTCGCATTTTCATCGAACATCGCATCGTCGCGCTACCGCTTGGCGAATAGTAGCCGCTCAAAGCATGGACACCCATATATAATTGTGTATTGTTGTTTGCGCTACTCAGCTGTTATCAACAGCGAACATTAGCCGGCAAAGTAACTCAACAACGCAGCAAGGCGGGGGCCTGGATACACGCAAGGCGCCGAGCAACGACGCGTGTACACTACGAGCTCGCCCGACGCCATCCGCCCCGACCTCAGAAAGCCGCTTACAACATGGACACCGTCAGCAATTACACCGAAACGCTCGAAAAGACCGTCCGTGACCTTCTCGAGCGTCAGGATGATCTGATTAGGACGGCCTTTACCGACCAGCTCACCGGACTTGGCAACCGCGGCGGCTTTGCCCGTTCCCTAGAGGAAATCTGGGAGCAGGAACTGCCCGTGACCATGGCGTTTATCGACATCGATAACCTTAAGCACTGCAACGACGTCTTCGGGCATGACGAGGGCAACCGCTATATCTTGCAGGTAAGCCTCTATCTCAAGCTGTATATGAAGGTGGACGAGGCGGCGTTTCGCATAGGCGGCGACGAGTTTGCCATCCTGTCTACGATTGCGACCGAGGACGACCTCGCCGAGCGCCTGGAACACTGCCGAACGGTCCTACTCAAAAACAACGATTCCGAGATGCCTCACTCGTTTAGCTACGGAGTGTCGCACGCCGACCCCGCCCTGGGTGAAGTCTCCAATCGCATGACACTCGATGCCGACCATCGCATGTACGACTACAAGCTACGCCATGCCATGCATCTTGATCGACGCAATATCGCGCAAGTCCACACCGACGACTTCGAAATAAGCGATCGCGTTTTTGACGCCTTTTCGATGCTCAACGAAGGCCGTTATTGCTTTATCGAGAACTTGGACAAACATCGCACCCTTTGGTCACAAGGTGCCCTGCGCGATCTCGGTCTTCCTTCTGAGCATGTAGACAACTGCCACGATTACTGGAAAACGCGCGTCCACCCCGATGACCTTGAGGCCTACATCAACGACATCGACCAAATCTATAATGGCTCCAAACACCGCCGCGTCATGCAGTACCGCATGCGCAATGCCGCGGGCGACTACGTCCTCTGCCGCGCTCGCGGGTTTCGCATCGACGGCGACGGAAATACCCCCTCGCTCTATGTCGGCGAACTTGTTAACCACTCACTCGCCGAGACCGTCGACGCCGCCACGGGCCTCGGAACGCAGCGTATGCTGATCAACGCTATCGATGCCTGCCGTCGCGACCGTTGCGAGACGGGGCTTATAGCGGTCCGCGTTTGTGGCACGGCAAAGTTCAACGAGCTCTACGGGGCCGAGGCTGTCGACAACATGCTCGCCGAATACGCAGGCCGCATGTTATCGATCACCCGCGGCAGAAGTCGCGTCTTCCGCTCGCGAAACGCCCAGTTCGTCGTGCTCAGCAACGATCTGGACCACGAGGCATTCGAGCAACTGACCCATCATCTTAAAGAGGCCGTTTTCGCTCCTATTCGAATCGCGAACGACACCATTACCCCCGTCTGCCTCGTCGTTCCGGCCTTTTACGAGCGCTTAATCAATCAAGCGACCGCTGTTTTAGGCGAACTCGACCGTCGTCTTCGTGCGGCCGGCGGGCTTGTTCCCAACGACAGCCTCCCCATACCTGAGATTGAGCGCAAAAGCGCCGTCGCCGAACGCATCGATACGCTCACGGGCCTCTATCGACCCAGCGAGTTTATGCGGCGTGCCAACGCATTTCTGAGGACAGGGCGCGACGGCGCTTGGTGTATCGCCACCGTCGACATGGGACACATGCGGCTGTTCAACGAATGGCACGGACAGGCCGAGGGTGACCGCATGCTCGCCGATGTGGGCACGGTCCTCAAGGACATCGAGAATGCCGACATGGGCGTCGCAGGGTACTGGGGCCAAGATGACTTTTGCGTACTCATCCCCTTTGAGCACGACACCGTCCATAAAATCTATAACCGCGTTCGCGAGGCCGTGGCCAAGCATGATAACGGCGTAGGTTTCTGGCCGTCCATGGGCGTTTACCCCATCGACTCCAATGAGGAAATTACCATCGATGCACAGGCCAAGGCCATGTTTACCAATCGGCGCGCGAAAAACGACTTTAAGGATCGCATTGCCGTCTTTCGCCCCGAGGAATACAAGCGCGAGGTTGCGTTTCACCGTACCCTCACCGAGTTCCAGTATGCGCTCTCAAACGACCGCATCACCTACTACCTGCAGCCCCAGGTTGATATGGAAACCGGCGAGATCATTGGCGCCGAAGCACTCACCCGCTGGATTGACAAGGACGGCTCTCTCATTTCGCCCGCAACGTTTATCCCCGCACTCGAGGAAAGCGGCTTTGTGGTGACGCTCGACAAGTACATTTGGCAGGGCGTCGCCTCGTGGCTGCGCGAGCGCATCGATCGAGGACTTCGCGTGGTTCCGGTCTCGCTTAATGTGTCGCGCGTGGATATCCTTGCCTGCGACGTTGCCGAACATATGGGGGCGCTCGCCGCCCAATACAACCTACCGCCCGAGCTCATGCGTATCGAGATCACCGAGACGGCTTATACGGGGGAGTCCGAGGCCGTGGACAAACTGACAGCCGACCTGCACATCCGCGGCTTCTCGACCTATATGGACGATTTTGGCACCGGCCAGTCCACGCTCGCGATGCTCAAGAACGTCAACGTCGACGTCATCAAGCTCGACCGCACCTTTGTGCCCACCGACCGCGATCAAGGCCGTAGCACGCAAATCATTTCATCAATGCTCGAGATGGCGCAGTCGCTCCATCTGCCCGTCGTGGTCGAAGGCGTCGAGACAAATGAGCAGGCGAACATGCTACGACAGATGGGCGCCCGCTACGCTCAGGGCTTCCTCTACTACCTCCCCATGCCGGCGAATGATTTTGAGGCATTGCTCGATGGTGGCAATAACAACTGATACGCTCGCGCGCAAAACGCCACCGCCGAAGGGGGCATTTGTCTCCATTAGCTAACTTATATCCCCAATTCAAACCGAATTGGGGATATGATACAAACCGTTGTTCTGCCCAAGGAGGTTATTCATCATGAACGAGTCATACCGCTTGGGCGAGCAATCGATTATTGCCTATCTTCAGCGACTTGCGAATGGTGTCTCGACCGCCGAACTCGATGTTTCCGCGCTGCCTGCTGAGCTACGCGCCGTTGGTGAGCAACTGCAAAAGACGCATGCCATCCTGCAACAAGAGCGCCAGCTGCTTGAGTGCAACGCCTATATCGATCCGCTCACCAACTTGGGCAACCGCGGCGGACTCGACCGTCACGTCGAGCAGCTCTGGCGCAAAGGCGACCCCTTCACCTGCGCCTATATTGACATCGACCATCTTAAGCATTGCAATGATAAGTTTGGCCACGCCGAAGGCAATCGCTATATTCTGAGCATCTGCCGCACGCTCTCCGAAACCATAGAACACGATGAGATGCTGTTCCGTATCGGTGGAGACGAGTTTGTACTCGTGTCCCCCACGGCAAGCGAAGCTGAGCTCGAGCAGCGTATGGAACAGGCCCGTGCCGATCTAATCGAAGCAACCTCCGGCGGCAAAGCGCCCATGATCGCTAGCTTTAGCTTTGGCTGCTCGCGCGTCGACCCGCTTGCCGGCGACACGCGTCGCCAGATGACGATGGATGCCGATCGCAAGATGTATCGTTATAAGCTTATGCATCGTGTGCAGCAGCCGAAAGACAATGGCGCGCCGCAACACCCAATTGCCGAGCAGCTTCCGTGCAACGACCGGGTGTTCCAAGCGATCTCCATGAGCTCCGAGACGCGCTATCCGTTCATCCTTAACCTCGATACGGGCGAATCGCAATGGTCGGTTAACGCCGTGCGCGATTTTGACCTGCCCTCCCAGCACCCTTTTAACTCGGTCGATATGTGGCTTGCTCGCGTCCACCCCGAGGACCGCGGCAACGTACGCGCCGAGCTCGACATGGTGATAAACGGCACGTGGCACTTCCACTACATGCAGTACCGCGTTATGGATGCTACCGGAGCGTACGCGCTTTGCGACTGCACGGGCTACCGCTTGGACGGCACCGATACCGAGCCTAACATGTACGTGGGCATGATTATCAACCGCAGCTTGGCAGATACGACCGACTCGGTAACGGGTCTGGGCGATGTCCACGCCCTGGTCAACGCTATCGGAGAGATGCGCCGCGTGCCGCGCGAGGCTAGCTTTATTGCCATTAAGGTCGACGATATCGCCGAGGTCAATGCCCGCTTTGGATTCGATGCAGGCGACCGCGTGCTCGCCGAAAGCGCCGCCTGCCTCATGGATTGTTCGCGCGGCAAGGGCCGCCTGTTCCGCTCAACAGGACCGACATTCGTGGCGCTTTTCGACGACCTTGATCCCGAAGAGACCAACGCGATTGCAGAGGAGATCGAGCGGTTCCTGGGTTCGCCTGTGCTCATCGGATCGCTTGAATACCAGCCGCCCATTCGCGTGGCTACGCTTCATCTGGACGCCGTCGACCGACAGCCCGTTTCCATTTTGAATGAACTCAAAGCGCTGCTTAAAGAGGCGCCGCAAGTACCGGGCACCAAGCTGGACTAGCACCACGGGGCGCGATGTGAAACACAAACCGTTTTGCACCGCGCCCCACGCCATCTGCCCTCTCGTGCGATAATCCTCCGCAGAAGTCACCAAAAGCAGAGGGAGTTTGTGATGAAGGTTCTTTTAGTCAATGGCAGCCTCAAGGCAAACGGCAACACCGCTCGCGCGCTTGCCGAAGTCGCCGAGCAATTACACGCCGAGGGTATCGACAGCGAGGTATTCCAACTGGGCGCCAAGCCCATCCGCGATTGCATCGGTTGCGGCCAGTGCGGCAAACTTGGCGGTCGATGCACCTTTGATGACGACGTGGTGAACGAGCTCATTGCCGCCGCCAAGCAGGCCGACGGCTTTGTCTTTGGCTCCCCCGTCTACTACGCACACCCCAGCGGCCGCATCCTCTCGGCCCTCGACCGCGCGTTTTATGCTGGCAGCAAGGCCTTTGCGCACAAGCCGGGCGCCGCTGTCGCCGTTGCCCGCCGCGGCGGCACGTCGACCACGTTCGATGTACTCAACAAGTACTTCACCATCAACCAGATGCCCGTGGTCGCCTCCACGTACTGGAACAACGTCTTTGGCGCCATGCCGGGCGAGGCTGCCCAGGATGCCGAGGGCCTTGCTACCATGCGCAACATCGGTAAGAACATGGCCTGGCTCCTGCATTGTATCGAGGCAGGACAGGCCGCCGGCATCGACGCACCCGAGGCCGATCGCGAGCGCACCAACTTCATTCGTTAGAACGGGAGCCGATAAGTGAACGTGCAAATTTTTGGCACCAAGAAGTCCTTCGACACTAAGAAGGCCCAGCGCTATTTTAAAGAGCGCCGCATTAAGGTGCAGTTTATTGACCTGAAGGAAAAGGAGATGAGCAAGGGCGAGCTCACGAGCGTGATGCAGGCGGTCGGCGGCATCGACAAGCTGCTCAACCCCAAAGCCAAGGACGAGGAGACGCTCGCGCTCATCCAGCACCTCACCCCCAGCCAGCGCTTCGATAAACTGCTCGAGAATCAGCAGGTCCTGGCCGAACCCATCGTGCGCAACGGCAAAAAGGCCACCGTCGGCTATTGCCCCGATGTATGAGGAGCCTGGGAGTAGCCTGTGTTATTTGCCAGCGCGTGGGTATAAGAGCAGGCGTTTGGCATAAGATTCAACTGTAAGCCATGTCTAACAAAGGAGGGCACATGCCCAACAAACCCGTGAAGATCATCATGCTTACCGGATACCTCGGTGCCGGTAAGACCACACTGCTCAACCACATCCTCGCTAACGACGGCGGCATCCGCGCCGCCGTGATCGTCAACGATATCGGCGAGATCAACGTCGACGCCAGCCTTATCGCCGACGGCGGCCTTTCCGAGACCGACGACCTCATCCCGCTCACCAACGGCTGCATCTGCTGCACGCTTTCGGACGACCTGGCCAACCAGCTGCAAGGCATCGCCGATTCGGGCGACTTCGATTACATCATCATCGAGGCCTCGGGCATTTGCGAGCCCATCCCCATCGCCTACACCATCTCGAGCTTCTGTGACGAGGCCAAGGTGGGCGGCGAGCCCAAGCTCGCGCTCGACAACATCGTGGCCGTGGTCGACTGCGCCCGCATGTACGACGAGTTCAACGGCGGTCGCGACCTGCTGGCAGAGGATATCGACGAGGACGACATCGAAAGCCTGCTCATCCAGCAGATTGAATTCTGCTCCACGCTGATCCTCAACAAGACCGACACCGTGACGCCCGAGCAGATCGCCGAGCTCAAGGCCATCGTGCGCAGCCTGCAGAAGGACGCCGTGATTGTCGAGGCTCAAAACGGCGAGGTTCCCATGGAGGAGCTGCTCGACACCGACCGCTTCGACTTTATGCGCGCCTACAACTCCGCCGCTTGGATCGAGGCCATGGAGCATCCCGAAGAGCACGACGACCCCGAGGTGCTCGAGTACGACATCGAGACCTTTGTGTACTCGCGCCGTAAGCCGTTTGACCTGCAGAAGTTCACCGATTTTGTTGAGCAGGAGTGGCCCGACGAGGTCATTCGTGTCAAGGGTCCGCTGTGGCAGACCGGAGATCCGGACATGTGCTACATGTTTGAGCAGGCCGGCCACCAGATGCGCCTGATGGAGAACGGCCTGTTTGTTGATTCCGCACCCGAGGGCGAGAAGCAGAAGATCATCGACGAGAACCCCGAGATCATGCAGATTTGGGACGACGAGACGGGCGACCGCATGACGAGCCTGTGCATCATCGGCCGTCACATGGACAAGGATGCGCTCATCGCCTCCCTCGATGCCTGCCTGACTGACTGGCACCGCGCCTAGGTTTATCCAGGCGGGCATTTTTCCGCCTACGTAACCGCCAAACCACCACGAAGGTGCCCTTCGTGGTGGTTTTTCGTTCTGAGCCAAGGAGATTCATGTTCAACATTGTGCTGTATGCGCCCGAGATTCCGGCCAATACGGGCAATATCGGCCGTACCTGCGTGGTCACCGGCGCCCATCTGCATCTGGTGGAGCCACTGGGCTTTTCGCTCGATGACAAGACGGTACGTCGCGCCGGTCTGGGCTACTGGCAAAACTTGGACGTGACGACCTATGCCGGCTGGGAGGATTTCCTTGCGTGCAACGGTCTCTCCCCCGCCGACGAGCGCCTGCATCTGTTGACCAAAAAGGCACGCCGCACCTATGCTCAGAGTACCTACCACGATGGCGACTACTTGGTCTTTGGCAGTGAGAGCTCGGGCATTCCCGAGCCACTGCTTGCCGCGGCGCCCGAGCGCTGCGAGCGCATCCCGATGCTGCGCGATTGCGACTCACTCGATAACGCCGAGGCTTGGGAAGCCCACGAGGAATCGCTCGGACATACCGAGGACAGCCACGAAGCCATCCTTCAACAGGATATCTGCGGCAACTTCGTCGACCCGGACGACTACCGCATCAGCGCACTCAACCTCTCCAACAGCGCCGCCATCGTCCTCTACGAGGCCCTGCGCCAAACAGGCTTTCCGGGAATGTGACAAAGGAACTGCCACTTTTTTCACATTCAAGCACCATGTCGATGACACACACCTAATTGATGCTCTAAATAACGGACCATCGCTTTTAATCAAAATTAACTAGAATAAAATGAAGTTAAACGGCGGTGTGAAAGGAGAGCCTTGTGGAATATCTCGAGAACCCGTTTACCCCCAGTTTTGGTGAGGTTCCTGCTCATCTCGCTGGCAGACAACAGATTATTCGGGATTTGGACCGTGCCTTCTTGAGCCAGCGCAGGCGCCCAGAATTGACCTCGATCTTCTCAGGCGCGCGTGGAACCGGCAAAACCGCTCTCATGTCGTCGCTCGCGACAAGGGCGGAATCCCACGGCTGGATAGCCGTAAAGACGACCGCGCTCCCTGGAATGCTTGAGGAAATCGAGTTCGGGACGAAACACGCCGCAGCCCATCTCATCGACTCGTCCAGTCACTTCGAAGTCACCGGTCTCGGAATTGCACCGCTCGGCAGCATCGAGGTCAACCGCGTTCACGATGTCTCAACCTGGCGTTATCGCATGAGCGACATCATCGACCAGCTCAACGAGGCGGGCACCGGGCTGCTCGTCACGGTTGATGAGGTCGATCCGACACTCGACGAGATGATTCAGCTCGCAGCGACGTATCAGCACTTTGTAACCGACGGGAAGCGTGTCGCCCTGCTTATGGCGGGGCTTCCCAACAACGTCTCGACGTTGCTGAACCACAAGACGGTCTCGTTCCTGCGGCGCGCGCAGCAATACCATCTGGGTCGCATTGCCGACTATGACGTGCGCGAAGCCTTAATTCGTACAATTCAGGAAAACGATCGCCTGGCAGATGCAGAGGGAATCGACAGAGCCGTTCGCTCGATCTCTGGTTTTCCCTTCCTATTGCAACTCGTAGGCTACCGTGCCTGGGATCTCACAAGCGATTCGAAGGAAATCTCGTCACGCGACTTTGACCTGGGAATTAAAATCGCGCGCGACGAGATGGACGACCGAATCCTCGCGGCAACCTATCGGGAACTCACCGCAGAGGACAAGCGGTTCCTCATCGCTATGCTCGATGACGAGGAAGAGTCCACCACCGCCGACCTTATCGAGCGCCTTAAGCGTTCGCCGCAACAGGTCTCTCGCTACCGACGCCGCATGATAGACGCCGGCATCATTGGAGAACGCGGGCGCGGAATCGTCGCTTTTGAATTGCCATTCTTCCGCGACTACCTCGCCGCTCAATGCGTGAAATAGAAGTCAACGTGACAAAGGGACAGTCCCTTTGTCACGTTGCCTATAAGTAGCGGCCGGTGATGCTTGCGGAGCAGGCTGCGATGTCGCCTGGCGTGCCGGCGCAGACGATTTGCCCGCCCGCATCGCCACCGCCCGGGCCCATGTCGATCACGTAATCGGCGTTACGGATAAGATCGAGGTCGTGCTCGATCACGACAACTGTGGCGCCCTTGGCAACAAGGCCGTCGAACACACTCAGCAACACCTGAACATCGAGCGGATGTAGTCCAATCGTGGGCTCGTCGAATACGAATACGGCATCGTCCTGCACGCGGCCCATCTCGCTCGCGAGCTTAAGGCGCTGTGCCTCACCGCCCGAAAGCGCCGGTGTGGGCTCGCCAAGCGTGAGATAACCCAGGCCCAGGTCGTGCAAGATCTGCAAGCGCGTCTGAACCTTCTTGAGCCCCAGTGTGGCGTCGATGGCCTCGTCCACACTCATATCCATGAGCTGCGGCAACGTAAGCAGACTCCCGTCCTTGCCCTCGCGATGGATATGCGAAGCCGCGTCTGCATAACGCGAGCCGCGACATGCCGGGCAGACGATCTCGACGTCGGGCAAAAACTGCACGTCGAGCGATATCGAACCCGTGCCATCGCACGTAGGGCAGCGCAAGGCGCCAGTGTTGTAGCTAAAGGCGCCCGCCTTGTAGCCGGCTGCCTTGGCCTCGGGCGTACGGGCGAAGGCGCGACGCAGCTCGTCATGGATGTCGGCATAAGTCGCCACCGTCGAGCGTACGTTGGCGCCGATGGGCGTAGCGTCAATCAGATTTGCGCGGGCAATGCCCTCGGCATCGACCCAACGCACGTGCCCCGGCAAGCGCTCGCCGGCTGCCTGCGCCTTGAGTGCCGGAATGAGCGTCTCGAGCACCAACGTCGTCTTACCAGAACCCGAAACGCCCGTCACCGCGACCAAGCGACCGCGCGGGATATCGACTTCGAGTGGCTTGACGGTATGGATCGTATCGGTCGCCATGCGGATATGGCCCTGGTCGAACATTTCCTCGTCAGCCACCTGCGGGCGCAAGCGCTTGGGGTCCGCGCGTAAAAACGGCGCGATGCGGCTGCCCTGCGATTGCTCGACCTCGTCCACCGTACCTGCAGCGATCACATTACCGCCGCCTGCTCCGGCAACGGGGCCCATCTCGACCAGATAGTCGGCTTCCGCCAGCACGCGTGTGTCGTGGTCGACAACGACCACGGTGTTGCCGTCATCCACCAGATCGCGCATTACGCCCACCAGGCCGTCGACATTGGCAGGATGCAAACCGATCGAGGGCTCGTCGAGCACATACAGCACGCCCGTCGATCGATTGCGTACTACGCGGGCAAGCTGCACGCGCTGGCGCTCACCCGTGGAGAGCGTGGCGCCGGCGCGATCGAGCGAAAGGTAATCGAGACCCAGGTCAACCAGGCGACGGGCCGCACCCAAAAACGAATCGCAGATATCCGTCGCCATGGGCTGCATCTCGGCCGGCAAGGATGCGGGCACCCCGCGCACCCACTCAATCGCCTCACCCAACGTCATGGCCGCCGCCTGCGCCAGATTGATACCGCGCACCTGGGGTTGGCGCGCGGCCTCGGAGAGGCGCGTGCCGCCGCAGTCACGGCACGGGCCCTCGCGCAAAAAGCGAGCCACGCGTTTGAGGCCCTTATCGTCCTTAACCTTGGCGAGCGCATTCTCGACGGTATAGACGGCGTTGTAATAGGTAAAGTCAAGCGGCGTGGCGCCCTCGCCGTTTTTGGGAACGTAGAGAATATGCTTCTTAACCGCCGGACCATGGAACACGATGTCGTGCTCTTGAGGTGTGAGCTGGTTAAACGGCACATCGGTACGCACACCCATCTCGCCGGCTACCTGCTTCATCAAGTCCCACATGAGCGTGCCCCAGGGAAGCACCGCGCCTTCGTTGATGGTCTTGGACTCGTCGGGCACCAGGCTCGCTTCGTCCACCTCGCGTATGACACCGGTACCGCCACAGGTGGGGCATGCACCGCCGCTATTGAAAGCCAAATCCTCGGCACTCGGCGCGTAGAACTCGCGGCCGCATGTCGAACACATGAGCGGCAGGCCTGCGGCCACGTTAAGGCTCGGCTCCACACGCGCCCCGCAATGTGGACACACGTGATGGGCACAGCGGCTAAAGAGCAAACGCAGACTGTTGTTGAGCTCGGTCATGGTGCCAAAGGTCGAGCGTACGCCTGGCACACTAGGGCGCTGATGCAACGCGAGCGCCGCCGGCACGTGCAGCACTTCATCCACCTGAGCGTGCTCGGCCTGGGTGAGCCGACGGCGGGTATAGGTGCTGAGCGCCTCCAGGTAACGGCGCGAGCCCTCGGCATAAAGAACTCCCAGCGCCAGCGAGCTCTTGCCCGACCCCGACACGCCGGCAATACCCACGAGCTTTCCCAGCGGAATATCGATATCGATGTCCTTAAGGTTGTGTACGCGCGCACCACGCACCTCGATAGCACTTGGTTGTTGCGACACCGCCATCGCTCCCCTTCCTGTTAGCCGAACGTGGCAAAGGGACTGTCCCTTTGTCACGTTACTCGCACTGTGCCTGCTCGCGCCAATCTTCGCGGGTCAAATACGTAAAGCACTCGGTACGCACATCGCCCATAAGCTCGCAAAGTACGTCGCGCTCAACGTGATGCGGCGCGAATCCGCACTTTTGCTGAACGCGTAACGACTTGTTATTGCCCTCGTAGTATCCGCACCAGAGCGCCTTGCAACCGAGCGTTTCGAACGCATAGCGCTGCACGGCACGCACGGCTTCGGGGGCAAAGCCCCGACCCCAGAATGGCTTGGCAATCCAATAGCCCACTTCGAGTTCGAGGCCGGCACCTTGGCAATTCGACTCACAGCGAGATGGCATGAGCCCGATACTACCCACAGGTTCGTCTGTCGCAGCCAGGCAAACGGCAAAGGTGTGGGGCGCGGAAAAGACCGTCCGAATGATCTCTCTGCTCTCCTCAATGCTTCGATGGGGCGGCCAACCTGCAGCTGGGCCCACGTCCGGGTCGCTCGCATATGCAAACAGACTTGCCGCATCCGTCTCGCGCCACGGACGAAGCACCAATCGCTCAGTATGAATCGCCATGTTTTGACCTCTCATCTACCAATGTGACAAAGGGACCGTCCCTTTGTCACATCATTCGTGCCACAGTACGCGATCGCGTAAGTACTCGCCCAGCATGGGCACGGCAAAGCGGACGAGGCCGTAACCAGCTGCTTCGACAACACGCTCGCGGATCAGGCTTGCGCGATACTTGCTCGCCCAACTCTGGGTGCGGTCGCAGCGCTCGATGATGTCTGCCATGCGCGTCGGCTTGTCCTCGTCAACCGCCATCGCCTCGATAAACAGACGCTGCGGGCTGCGCAACCCGTAATACAGCGGTGCGTCGACCGCTTCGTAGAACTCGGAGATGGCATCCGTGTGGCCAGCCTCGACATCGCGCCCTTCGATGGCCTGCGAACCACGCCGGGCAGCCGACCGCCACATGTAATAGCCCACGAGCTGAACCATGTAGGGATGGCCCATACTCTTGCGCGCTGCAAGGTCCGCCGTCTCCGCATCAACGTTAAGGCCGGCATCCTGAACCGTCTGGATAAACGCATCGCGTACCTTAGGCAAAGAGATCACCCCCAGTGTACGCTGCTGAGCACGGCGTAAAAACGTCACGCTCGGCTCTTCGAGCAGGTCATCAACCATACTGGGCAAGCCGGCAAATACCAGCGCAAGACCGCGCTGGTCGCTATCGGGCAAGCCCGTGGCATCCTGGTCTCCGAGCACCTGCTGATAGAGAACGGCAAGGGCCGCCAGCTCCTCGATAGACGCAGATTGCGCCTCGTCAATCGCAAACAGTATGCCCTTGCCTGGACCGAGCTTCTTAAGGCGCTCGTTGACCAGCCCTCGCAACGTTTCGCCCTTTGTCCGCGCCGCCTCGACCGACATCCGACCAAACGACGGCCCAAACTCCATTGACGTCACAACGGGTTTATTCGAGCGAAGCGCGTCGGCCAGGCGATCGCACAAGCCAAGCGAAGCAGAATCGGAGACAACCGCCCATCCGCGCTCATTGGCTAGACGTTGCAGCTCCCGCAGGAGAACCGTCTTGCCGCAGCCGCGGTTTCCCGTAATGAGCATGAGCCTGCCCGGCGCTCCGGCGCCGTTATCGAGCCCTTCCTCGAAATCTTCGATGACCGACTCGCGACCGATGAGTATCGGAGGTCGCTTGCCAGCCGTGGGCTTAAAGGGATTTGGATTCATGTCGGCCTCCTCGGATTGGCAAATCCTGGTAATAGTTATACCAACTTATACCGAGTTATACCAACTGAATCTGACAAAGGGACTGTCCCTTTGTCACATGTGGCCGAAAAACTCGGCGTCGGCTGCTCGCCAGGGGCGGAAGGTGGCGGGGTCGACCTTTACGTGCGCTGCGGCGGGGACGTCGTACCATTTGACGGTGTAGCCGGCGCCGTGAGAGCAGAAGACCGAGTCGGGCGTGTTGGACAGATCGGCCTCGGGCTCATAGGCGGCCGTCTCGATCACGCGCTCGGCATCATGACAGGGCGCGTAACCGGCGAACTCCAGGTACAGATGTCCGCGACCGCTCGTGTAGGCAGCCACCTCCAGCGCATAATCCTGCACCTCGGATGCCGGCACGCGACCCACAAGCTTCGCCCGGCCTCCCGCCATCGTCGGCGGCTCGTACTCGGCACCCATGCGCGTGGCATCCGAGAGCGCCCGGCCCACGCACTCCCCCGGCACCTCGAGCTCAAAGTGGTACCACGGCTCCAGCAGCACGGCTGCGCCGGCCTCACGCGCCTGCATGAGTCCTTGGCGAATCGCACGGTACGTGGCCTGGCGAAAATCGCCGCCCTCGGTGTGTTTGGCATGCGCGCGGCCGCCCGTGAGCGTAATGCGCACATCGGTGATGGGCGAGCCGGTCAGCACGCCCAGGTGATCGCGCTCCATGGCGTTGGTGAGCGCCAGACGCTGCCAGTTAAGATCGAGCTCGTCGGTCGAGGTCACGGTGCCAAACTGCACGCCCGACCCCGCCGGCAACGGCTCCAAGCGCAAATGCACCTCGGCATAGTGGCGCAGCGGCTCAAAATGGCCCACACCCTCGACCGGCTGCGAAATAGTCTCCTTATAGAGAATGCCGCCGGGCTCAAACCCAACCGTAAGACCAAAGCGATCAGCCAACACCCGCTGCACGACCTCGAGTTGCACGGCGCCCATCAGCTGCAAATGAATCTGCTCAAGATGCGTATTCCAGCTTACGCCGAGCATGGGATCCTCGTCCGCCAACTCAGTCAGTGCCTTGAACACCGTATGGACATCGTGCTCGTTCGGCAGCACCGTATAGGTGAGGACCGGCGCAATGACGGGCGCATCGCCCGCGGGCTCCGCGCCCAGGGCGTCCCCTGGGCGAACGTGCGCAAGACCCGTCACGGCGCAGATGCCGCCAGCGGCAACTTCCTGGGCAAGCTCGTATTTCTCGCCGTTATAGATGCGCACCTGGTCGATCTTTTGCTCCCATGCCTCGGCACCGGAACGTCCGCCAATCATCTGCTTGGCATGCAGCGTGCCGCCGGTCACTTTAACCCAAGCCAAGCGCTCACCGCGATCCCCGCGGCTGACACGATAGACGCGCGCGGCAAACTCCGGGAGCCACGCCTGTTCGCGCATCAGCGCACATATGCCGTCCAGCAGCTCGTCCACGCCTTGGTCCTTGAGCGCCGAGCCGGCAAAGCAGGGAAAGAGCTTGCGCTCGGCAACCAAGCGCGACAGCGTTGCAACAGAAAGCTCGCCCGCCTCAAGAAACTCCTCGAGTGCCGCCTCGTCCAACGCAGCAGCGTCTTCCTGAACGGCGCCGCCCGCCAGCAGTTCGTTGGCATCCAGGCAGCCTTCGGAAAGACGCTGCCCGAGTTGTGCCAGCAAAACATCGCGGCCGGGATGCTCCAAATCGATTTTGTTGATATAGATGAACGTCGGGATGTCATAGCGCGCAAGCAGGCGCCACAGGGTTTCGGTATGCCCCTGCACGCCATCGTTGGCGCCCACCACCAGAATCACGTAGTCGAGCGCGCGCAACGTGCGCTCCGCCTCGGCAGAAAAATCGACATGCCCCGGTGCATCCACGAGCATGACGTGAGTATCGCCGTGGTCGAGTACGGCCTGCGACGAGAAGATCGTGATACCGCGCTCGCGCTCGATCGCGTCAGTGTCCAGGTGCGAATCTCCATCGTCCACGCGGCCGCGCTTGCGAATGCGACCCGCGTTGAACAGCATGGCCTCGGCCAGCGTGGTCTTGCCGGCATCGACATGCGCCAAGATTCCAACGACCGCTTGCTTCGACATGGCTCTCCTCTTATTGCAAGCCCATCGCACGCGGCAACGGGCATCCTCGTTCCACACTGGATGATACAATTTACGGGCCGGCGGGCGAAGCGGGCCCTATCCCCCGACCGAGCTCATCGCCCCGCGTTGCCGCGCAGCGATTTTCGTAGGTTCGCGCCTTGCGAAAGCCGGCACCTCCCCTTTTTGTCTGTCCGGGCTCATCTGGGGCAGTAACAACGCGAGCCCCACAACTGCGAGGAGCCACCATGAAGGCATTGCTCAACGAGTTCAAGGAATTCATCAATCGCGGCAACGTGATGGACATGGCTGTCGGCGTGATTATCGGCGGCGCTTTCACCGCCATCGTGACCTCGCTTACCGACAACATCATCAACCCGCTTATCTCCGTGATTGCCGGCGGCAGCGCCACCGAGATCTCAGGGCTGGTGGTGCCGGGCACCAATATCGACTTTGGCGCGTTCATCGGCGCGTGCATCAACTTTTTGATTGTGGCGGCGATCGTCTTTGCCATCGTCAAGGCTTTCAACAAAGCACAGGAGATTGGCGACAGGCTTGCCGGCGCCGCCGCCGAGGAAGCCGCGCCGGCGCCCGTCTGCCCGTATTGCCTGGAGGAGGTCCACGAGGGCGCGACCAAGTGTTGTCACTGCGGAAGTGAGCTGCCCAAGAAGTAGCCGCGAAGGCGCAACGCCCCGAGCGGCGAATGCCCCAGACGACGCGTTTTACCAAAAATGGCCCCACCCGGGGCCATTTTCATTTAGATGGAGTGTTGACACGCGTCCCCGCTCTTACGCCTCGCGCAGCCAATCGAACGCGACACGCGCCGTACCGTCCGACACATATACGATACCGGCGCGCTTAAACCCGGCCTTGGCGATGGCGCCCTGCATGGGCAAGTTGTCCTCGTGCGTGTCGATACGCAGATGGTCGGCGCGTTCCTTGGCAAAGGCAAACATCGCTGCCGCGATACCGTGCACGGTGCCGTCGGATGCCACGCGATGCAGCACGGCATACGGAATTTCGCTGCGCCATTGACCGTCCTCGATCACATCATAGGAACTGTCCGGGCCCGGCAAAAAGGCGAACGTCGCCACCACGCGACCGTCCTCCTCACATACATAGCTACCGCCCGCAGCGATATCGCTTTTGAGCTGCTCGGCCGAGGGCGTGCCTACCGGCCACTGCGTAGCATTGCCATGCTCGCGCATAAAAGCGCGGGCGACGTCGTAGATAGCCATGACGGCGGGAATGTCGGTATCGAGGGTTTTTCTGATCATCGCGCGGCGACCTCACGTTTATTGGTATCACTTTGATTGAGCAATGATACCAGCGTTTAGAGAGGGGCGCGAAGCGGATGGGAAGCAAAAAGCGTGCCGCCTGGTCAAAGGCCAAAAGCGAGTTTTTGGGCGCTGCCACCGGCGGCGATATGAGCGACCTGTTTGCGCGCGAAGGCGATCGTCGCGACGCCCTGGATGCCGAGCGCGACGAGGCCTGGCGCTACAAGTCGTGCGAGCGCAAGAACCGCTACGACACGCGCGTCGAGGCCGAAGCCGTTATGGCCGATTGCGAGAATCGTGGGCGCCGCGGTTTAGCCTGCTATAAATGCGAGTACTGCGGCGGCTGGCACTTGACGTCGCATCCTTGGAAATAGATCGCGCTGCGCCCTCGCGTTGAGCGCTACTCGGCAGATGACGGACGCGGCGGCACCAAAACGTCGTAGCGAACGGCCTTACCCGCTAGTTGATAGCTCGGCTTCATACCGGCAAGCAACGGGCCCTTCACCGGTCGTTTAATAACGACTTTACGCGGATGCACGGCAAGTGCGGCCTCGACCAACGTCTCCTCGTCGGCGCACGGCTGCTCCAAATGATGCAGCAACTGAAACTTCTTTTTGACCGCCGCGCTCTTGGTGCGCTCGGGAAACATGGGGTCTAGATATACCACATCGGGTGCGGCGAGCTCGCCTTGCTCAATCGAAGCGGCGGTCTGGTGAAGACCGGCAATGCTGTCCTCGCCCGCGTGCAGGCGCATGCGCGCCACGGCATCCGCAAGCGCAGGATCATCTGCCGCGCGGTCCAAGGCATCCTGGAGCAGCGCCGCGATTACACGGTCCTGCTCATACAAATCGACCGCAAAGCCCGCGGCGGCCAACAGCAGCGAATCCTCGCCAAAACCTGCCGTCGCATCGATTGCCCACGGATGTTCAATACCTTTCGTGCGTGCGGCCTTCACCAGCAACTCCTGCTGCAGGCGGCCCTGCTTGAGTCGCGGAAGCATGCGGGTAAAATCGGCGCGCAGCTCCATCGTGCCATCGGTGAGCGTGAGGCCCTCGGGTGTCCTGGTTAACTCAAGCCCTGCCGCCTGCGCAACAGAAAAGGGATCGACGACGCCCATGGGCACTCCTTAGCAAACAAAACGAATACGTGGGCGCCATTCATGTCGGCACCCAACCGTCCGTTATTGTCCCACATGCGACATAGTCCACAGCATTCCAATGCAAAGCACCGCCATCAATCCCGTGCACACGGCAGCGATCACAGAATCACTCATACGCCTTCCCAACGACCGTGGCTCGCGCGTCTGCTCTACTCCGTACATCATGGCTCCTCCTTCGGTCCAGCCCTTACCATGGCCCCATCATCGCAGCGCCGCGCATACGCTGCCATCGATTTGGCTTACGCCCAGCTTTCCTTTTTGAAAGGTTGGTGGCGCCGGCAAGAAGCGCTTTCAAACGCACGCATCGCCCCGTTGAACTACAATGTGCTTCACCATATGTGCAGCACATGGGGCGCGCCAGATTAACCGCGCCCGCATCGAAAGGACGTACCATGAGCGCCGCTCGCAAGACACTCAAAATCCTTGCCCTGATCTATTTTGTTCTGGGCATCGCCAGCCTCGTTATCGGAATCGCCGGCATCGCGACCGGCAAGCTCGAATCCACCTATGGACCGAACGCCATGCTTGCCGCCGTCATCATTATCGCCAAGGGCCTTGTCGACCTTGCCGCAGGTGTCGCGGGCATTAAGGGTGCCAACAAACCTTCGCAGGTGGACGGCGCGTTTAAACTTGGTATCGTTGCCGCGGTCGCCACGCTTGCCCAGGCGGTGCTCACGCTTCCCGCACTCGGCGGCGACGCCATCAACTATGGCGCCTTTGTCATCGTGGTGTACGACCTGTTCTTTGTTCAGCAGGCACACGAAGTTAAGGCCGAGAACAAGGATCGCCTGTAGGCACCAGTTCTCATATCCCTTACAACAAGCAACAAGAAGGGTCGATCGCGCAGCAACGCGGTCGGCCCTTTACGTTTGCCCGGATAAAACCTGTCAAAATAAACCTGTCCCTTTTTGGCAGTTAGTGGCGGTACTCGGCGATGATGAAGTCGATGTCCGTTTGGAGGGTATCGAGGTTTGCCAGGCGCTCTTTGTCCGCCGGACGCGTGCGGTAGTAGTACGGCGTCATCTGGAATACGGCCTCGATGTCCGCCTGCGTCTGGAGGGTGATCGACGCCGTCACGCGCTGTGTGCCTACGAGCTCAAGCTCGGCGGTATGCGGCAGTTTTTCGTCGTTGAGGTACGGAGTGTCGTAGAGCACTTCCTTGAGCCCAAAGAGATGGCGCGCACCCGGGATCACGGTGTAGAGCGAGCCCTCGGGCGCCAGCACGCGGGCAAACTCGCGCTCGTTAAAGGGAGCAAAAAGCTCGGTCACCATGTCGAACGAGCCATCCGCCACGGGGATGTCCTTCATGTTGGCGACGAAATACGTCGCGCCGCCTCGCTTGGCAGCCAGGCGCACCATTTCCTTGCCCAGGTCAAACCCGTAGGCATCAACGTTCGGCACCGAGCCCATGGCACTTGTGTAGTAGCCCTCGCCACAGCAGATGTCGAGCAAGTTCAGCGACTTGCCCGTAGACGCCCCGCGCTCAGCCGCTCGATCGCGCACCAACTCGACCATCGCATCGCGCAACGGCGCATAGTAGTCGCGATTCAGAAAGTCACGACGGCTGCGCGCCTGCGACTTGGGATCGCCCATGGAGTCGCCGCTCTTGGACGAGCGCAACAGGTACAGGTAGCCCTCGCGCGCACGATCAAACCGATGTCCGCCCGCACATGCAGCACCGCGCTCGTCGTCCACCAACGGCTCATGGCAAACGGGACACAACAACATGGCAACTCCTTAGCGCGAACAACACAACGCCCACCATTGTCGCACGCCTTCCCCACCTAGTCATAGAAGAGACAAGGAGTGTCCCCAGCTGCCGGCAGAAAAGGAACGTCCCTAAGTGCCGACCGGTTGCATTAGGAGTATCATCGTCTGCGCAAATAAGCACGGAAAAGCATATTAGAGATTGAGAGCGCATGGCTGACACCGTATCTAAGCACATTGACATGACCACCGGCTCGCTGTGGCGCAATATTCCCCTGTTCGCCTTCCCCGTAGCCGCCACGAGCATCTTGGAGCAGCTGTCGAACCTCATCGCCACCGTCATCATCGGTAACTTCTCGGGCGACCAGGGAACCCTCGCCATGGCGGCGGTCGGCTCCAATGTTCCGCTTACCAGTCTTATGCTCAACCTGTTTATCGGCATGTCGCTTGGCTCCAACGTGGTCATCGCCAACGCCATCGGCCGCAACGACCAGGACATGGTCAAACGCGCCGTCCATACCTCGATTCTTATGGCACTTGTGGGCTTTGTCGTCATCGCTCTGGGCGAGATCTTTGCCGAGCCCATGCTCGCTGCGCTCAACGTGCCTGCCGAAACCATGCCGCTCGCCTCGCTCTACCTGCGCGTCTTTCTGCTCAGCATGCCCTCGATCTTGCTCTACAACTTTGAGGCCGCGATCTTCCGCTCCGTCGGCATCACCCGCATGCCGCTGCAGGCGCTTGCCGTGTCCACCGTCCTCAACATTGGCCTGGACCTCATCTTTGTCCCCGTACTCCACTGGGGCGTCGCGGGCGTCGCCATCGCCACCGCCATCGCCTACACCGTCAGCGCCGCTACGCTCTTTATCCGCCTGCTCAAGACCGACTCCGTCGTCCACGTCACCCCACGCGACCTTGCCATCGACCCCGTCGCCCTCAGGCGCATCGTCAAGATCGGCCTGCCCGCCGGCATCCAAAGCGCTGTCTTTGCCGTCGCCAACATCATCATCCAGTCCGCCATCAACAGCTTGGGCACCGAGGTCATGGCGGCATCGAGCGCCGCCATGAGCCTGGAGTACGTGTGCTACAACTTGCTCAACAGCTTTAGCCAGGCTTGCACCACCTTTGTGGGGCAAAACCACGGTGCCCGCCAAATCGACCGTTGCACCAAGACCCTTAAGGTCTGCCTGGTCGAAGGTGGCATCGTCGCGCTCACTACCATCGTTATCATCGTCGGTCTGGGGCGCGAGATCCTAGCGCTGTTTAATAGCGACCCCAACATCGTCTCGATCGGCTATATCCGCGTGTGCTCGATCTTCCCGGCATACGCCTTTAGCATGTTTTACGAAAACATGTCCGGCTACCTGCGCGGCTTTGGCATCTCGCTCATGCCCGCCCTCATCACCATGATCTGCGTCTGCGGCATTCGCTTCTATTGGGTCTTCTGCGTGTTCCCGCACTTCCGCACCTTTGCGAACATCATGATGGTCTACCCCATCAGCTTGGGCACCACGGCGTTCTTTATGGTCGTGGCGGTACTACTCTGCCACCCGGCACGCACCTATCGCGCCGCCCAAGCCAAAGCGACTGCCCGCTAAACACCGCACTCAACGTCACGCCAGTCATTAATTGACAATATGAGAGCTCATATAGTCGATAAAGCGCCTCGTGGCGATAGGCATGGTGTCCCAGCTGCGCCAAGCTGCCACCACGTCGCGCGAGGGGGCGTGCACGATGGGACGCACGCGAATATCGGCCTGCATGCCCTCAACGGTACGACGGTAGAGCATGCTCACGCCCAACCCCTCCTCCACCATCGCCATAATGGTGTAGTCGTCGGTGACTTCACTCGTCACGTGTGGCGACAGCCCATGCGCCGCGAATGCATCGAGCACCAGGCTCTGTTCGCCCTCATCCAGCAGCACAAACGACTCTGACGCCAGGTCGGCGAGCGTTACCTTTTCCTTTGCTGCCAGCGGATGCGCGGCCGGCAGCAGTGCTACCAACTCGTCGTGATAGACCACGCGCTTCTCGAGCCCTGCGGTAAAGCCGCGTGCCGTAAAGCAAAAGTCAACCACGCCATCGTGCACCCACTGGGCGTTGCGTGTGTAATCGCCCTGCTTGAGGGTAAAGCGTACGCCAGGATGCAGGGCCCCAAAGTCGCGAATCACGCGCGGCAATACGGTGCGGCTCACGTTAGTAAACGTCGCGATACGAATATCGGTCGAGGAGAGCCCCAGCAATTCCTGGCGCTTGCCCTCAAGCTCGGCCTCGGCAGTTACGATCTGTCGCAGATACGGCAGGTACTGCTTGCCGTCGCGCGTAAGCGAAACGCCCTGCTTACCGCGCTCGATAAGCGTGGTACCCAGCTCGCGCTCGAGCGCCTTGACGGCCTGGCTCACCGCACTTTGCGTATAGCCCAGCTCGTCGGCCGCGCCCTTAAGACTGCCGCAATCGACCACCATACATACAATCTGATATCGCGATGCCATCGTGCCTCCACATCAATGCAGCCGTAAAACGTTTTGCCAGGACTTTTTCTACCTACATTAGTATTGCTTAATCATACTGAAGATACATTCGCTTTACTACATCCACATCTGGGAGCAGAATCCTTTTTGCGAAACCGTTCTGTAACAAAAGGAGTCCCATGGATCGCAAAAAAGCAATCGCGCTCTCATTTTCCGTTCCCGTCGCATGGGGCTTTTCGTACCCCCTCATGAAGATCAGCATGGACAGCATGAACGCCACGAGCATCGTTGCGCTGCGCTGCATCATCGCCTTTGTGGCCTGCCTGCTGCTCTTCCGCAAGCACGCGCTGCGCATCAACCGCGACCTCATGGTTCGCGCCGCCATCATCGGCGCCATCATGGCAACCGAGCTCACCTGCATGTGCTTGGGCTCCAGCCTTACCTCCGCCTCCACCGCCGGCTTTTTACAGAGCCTGACGGTCGTGATCGTGCCGTTTGCCAACGCCGCCCTGCTGCGTCGCGCCCCCGAGCGCAAGGTGCTTATCGGCACCGCCATCGTCACCTGCGGTATGCTGCTGCTCTCGGGTGCCGACTTTACCAGCCTGAATCCCGGCGCGATCATCATGTTGCTCTCAGCCTTTATCTATGCCAGCCACATTATCGTAGCCAAGCGCTTTGTCGAAGAAGTCGACCCACTGGCCTTGGGTGTTTGGCAGCTGGGCTTTGGCGGCCTGTTCTCGGGCATCGCCGCGTGCACCTTTGGCGGCTTCACGCTTCCCAGCACGCCCAACGAGATCGTCGTGGTCGTCGCGCTCGCACTCATCTGCTCTGCCTACGGCTTTATCACCCAGACGCTCGTGCAGCCCCATGTGCCCGCCGAGACCACCGGCTTTGCCTTCTCGCTGGAGCCGGTCTGCTCCGCCGTCTTCTCGTTCTTCCTGGTCGGCGAGGTCCTGAGCCCCATCGCCTTCTTTGGCGCCGCCCTCATCCTCACCGGCGTGATGGTGGCAACCGTCGAGCTCCCGCGCCTTCGCTCGCAAGGACACGCTCACATGGCAGGAGCGCCCGAGCGCGTCTCGTAGACCCCTCTCTTCATGCAGCCGCGGCATAAAGGCAACCGGTGCGCCTTTACAATAGATGCCAACAGAGCATCTGCCATAAAGGAGCCCCATGGACACCGCAACTCGCGACCGCAACATAGCAACTTGGTTGGGCGATGCGCCGCAGCCGGTACGTGACACAACGAACCAGCTGCTCGAGCGCATCGCCCTTTTACGTGCCGAGCAAACCATCTACCCGGCACAAGACGACATCCTCAATGTCCTCGCCTATACACCGACCGACCAGGTCAAGGTTGTCATCTTGGGTCAAGACCCCTATCACGGACCCAACCAGGCCATGGGACTGTCGTTCTCGGTCCCCGTGACGCAAACCAAACTGCCGCCGAGCCTGCGCAACATCTATAAGGAACTCAGCGCCGATCTGGGCTGCCCCATCCCCGCCACGGGAGACCTGACCCCATGGGCACAACAGGGCGTCCTGCTCCTCAACACTACGCTCACCGTGCGCGAGCATGCCGCCAATTCGCACGCCAAGCTGGGCTGGAGCACGCTCACCGACTATATTATCGAACGCTGCTGCCAGTTATCCCAACCGGTAGTCTTTTTGGCATGGGGTCGCTTTGCCCAGCAGATGGTCGAAGGAAAGCTCGCCGCGACCGGCGCGGGCAAGGCAAGCGGCAAGTTCTGCCTTGCCTCTACGCATCCCTCACCGCTTTCGGCCAACCGTGCCACGGCAGAACTCCCCGCTTTTATGGGGTCGCGCCCCTTCTCCGCTGCCAATCGGCTACTCGAGCAGTACGGCTCGACCCCCGTCAACTGGACTTGCCTCGGCTAAAAATCGATACATCAAAAACGCGCCCGACGGCTTTCCATCGGGCGCGTTTCCTATTCGGGCCAAATAAATTGTGTGCGGCCGGCCTCGCCGCCATCGATCAGCAGGCTCTGCCCGGTCATAAAACGGTTGGTCACGCCCACAAAGTAGATCCACTCGGCGATCTCTTGGGCGGTGGCCCAGCGTTTAAGCGGCGTGAGCTCCATAATCTGGTTCCACAGGCGTTCGTCTTCCATCACGCAACGGTTGAGCGGCGTGATAACGCCGCCCGGGTCCACACTGTTGGCGATGGCCTGCGGCGCCAGGCGGTTTGCAAGGTTCTTGGTGTAGGCGATAACGCCGCCCTTGCTGGCAGCATAGGCGGGAAACTCCGATCCCGTATGTCCGCTCGCCGACCCCACATTGACCACGGATTGGATAGCAGGCGCTGGCTTGGCGGCAAGCCCCTCTCCCACAAAGGCGTAGCGCTCGGTCACGTTGATGGTGCCACGCAGGTTGGCGGCAATGTCATCGGCCGAATCCTGTACACCGGCAACGTTCACGATTACCTGAGGCTCAAGGTCGCCTGGAAACGAGTTAGGCTCGCGGACATCAACGATCAGATGGCGGTAGCGCTCGTGTTCGATCGCCGCCGGCAGCAGATCAAAGCCCACGACCTCGTGACCCTCGTCCAAAAAGCGCTGCACACACGCGGTTCCGATACCGCCCGAGGCGCCCGTGATCAAAACCCGCATACTTGCTCCTTAGGCGGTCGCGTGGCGCTCGAGGTACTCGGAGCCCACATTCTCGCGCTCCCAGCCACGCACGACCTTGTAGCCCACGGGGCTCAGGAAGACCTCGCACAGCAGCTCGGCAACGGCGCCGGTCAGCGAGCACATAAGGACCTGCACCCAGGTCCAACCAAAGAACGTGTGGCTCACCACAATGGCAAAGACCAGGTTGTCGATAAACTGGCCAACACCCGTAGACACATAGGAGCGGAAGGCGAAGCTCGCAAAGTTATTCTTTTTGAGCATACGGCCGAGCGACTGGTTGAGCGTGGAATTAACCACGGCAGAAACGAGCATTGCCAGCGAAGAGCCCAGCACCACGTACCAGGTGCCGCCAATGGTGGCGTTAAGGGCGCTGTTGACCTCGATCATGCCCGTGTCGTAGTAGGCGCCCCACATGCCGGGCGTGAGCGAGCATGCCCAAAAGCACAGGCTCACGGCCAGGTTAACCAGCAGCGCGAGGATAGAGATTTTGATGGATGCCTTGGCGCCAAAGCGCTTGCAGATCATGTCCTGGCACAAAAACGAAACCCAGCTCACCACAAAGCCGCAATCGAGTGCCAGATACGGCAGGCTGATGAGCTCTTTGTTGGCCAGCAGGTTCATCATGATGACGCTCACGAAAAACAGCGAAACCGTTGCCGCGGGAATGCTCCGCAACAGGACCTTGTAGTCCTCCATGACCTTCTTGATCATTATGTACTCCTTTGGTTTTAGGTTTAACGAGCAGGATATCGGACCCGAACTGCTCGGACGCCCCGGTCTTGAGACGACGGTGGGTATGATAGCCGCTTATACGGCATCAGGCAAGTAAACGGCGCGGCAGCCCCGCAGGGCCACCGCGCCGATGCGCTAAAAGGCCACGTTGCCAAACTCCGACAGGATAAGGTCGGGGTTGTGGTCAGTTGCCCAATCCACGTTCCACGGGCTCGTGAACAGCAGCAGCTTACCGCCGCGCATGTCCTCGACGCGCAGGGTGTCGCGCGTGAGCGAAAGAGCCGGAATGTCAATGGTATCGGGGTCGTTCTGAATCCAGCGAATGTCCGTATAGGGCAGCGGCTGGCGACGAACCTCAACACGATATTCGGCCTTGAGGCGGCGCTCGAGCACCTCAAACTGCAGCACGCCGACCACGCCCACGATGACGCTCTCCATACCGGCACCCAGCTCGCGGAAGATCTGGATGGCGCCCTCCTGGGCAAGCTCCTCCATGCCCTTCACAAACTGCTTGCGCTTGAGCGTATCGACCTGCGTAATGCGGGCGAACATCTCGGGGGCAAACGTCGGGATCTGCGGATACTGCACATGGCGCTTGCCAGAGCACACGGTGTCACCGATGCTAAAGATACCCGGATCGAACAGGCCCACGATATCGCCCGCGTATGCCTCGTCCACGATGGCGCGGTCATCGGCCATCATCGACGTGCCCGTGGCAAGCTTAAGCTTGCGGTTGCCCTGCACGTGGAAGGCGTCCATGCCGCGCTCGAACTTGCCCGAGCAAATGCGCACAAAAGCGATGCGGTCGCGGTGGTTCTTGTCCATGTTGGCCTGGATCTTAAACACAAAGCCGCTAAAGTCGTCGCGGCAGGGATCGACCGGCTCGCTGGTGAGCGTATCGGTATAAGCGCGCGGCGTCGGGGCCAGACGCAGGAACTCCTTGAGGAAGGGCTCCACGCCAAAGTTGGTGAGCGCCGAGCCAAAGAACGCCGGGCTCAGCTTGCCGCAGGCCACAGCATCCAAGTCGAGCTCGTCGCCGGCGCCATCGAGCAGCTCGATATCGTCCATCAGGTTCTTGTGGTTTTCCTCGCCGATAAGCTCATCCATGGAAGGATCGCCCAGCTCGGCCTCGACCTCGGCGACCTTTTTGGTGGCGTTGGCGTGGCCGTCGCCCTCAAAGGCGATAACGCGACGGGTCTGGCGGTCGAACACGCCGCGGAAATTGCGACCGCTGCCGATCGGCCAGTTCATGGGATACGTATTGATTCCCAGGACGTTCTCGATCTCTTCCATGAGCTCAAACGGATCGCGAGCCTCGTGGTCGAGCTTGTTCACAAAGGTGAAGATGGGAATGTGGCGCAGCGTACAGACCTTAAAGAGCTTTTTGGTCTGGGCCTCGACGCCCTTAGCGCCGTCGATGACCATGACTGCGGCGTCGGCGGCCATAAGGGTACGGTAGGTATCCTCCGAGAAGTCCTGGTGGCCGGGGGTATCGAGGATGTTGACGCAGGCGCCATTATAGGTGAACTGCAGCACCGAGGAGGTAACGGAAATGCCGCGCTCCTTCTCGATGTCCATCCAGTCCGAGACGGCGTGCTTGGCCGAGCTCTTGCCCTTGACCGAGCCGGCAGTCTGGATGCTGCCGGTATAGAGCAGCAGCTTCTCGGTAAGCGTGGTCTTACCGGCGTCCGGGTGGCTGATGATCGCGAATGTGCGGCGCGACGAGATTTCATCCGACAGGCTTGCCATGCGGATCCTTTCTTGCATTGAGTGCATTACGTCGTTGTAACCGCACTATTGTAGCCGCGAAACCTCGCCATAGGGCACCTATCAGGACAAATTCATCAGTTAGGGCCCGGGTAGCCAGCCCAATCCGAATTTGTCTCTTGCGTAACTGTGCATAGTGTATATATACTGTGCTTACCGGTTATATACACGTGTAGCCCAACAGCTAAGGAGCCGCTGTGGACATCATCCTATCCAATTCGAGCGATAAGCCTATCTACGAACAGATATCCTCGCAGGTCAAAGCCCAGATCCTTTCGGGCGCGCTCGCTGCGGGAGCCAAACTCCCCAGCATCCGCGCACTCGCGAGCGACTTGGGTGTGAGCGTCATCACCACCAAGCGCGCTTACGCCGACCTGGAGCAACTCGGCTTTATCTGCACCGTGCAGGGCAAGGGCTGTTTTGTCGCCGAGGGCAACCAGGAGCTCTTGCGCGAAAACCAGCTCTGCCATATCGAAGAGCTGCTTGCGAAAGCGGCGAACCAAGCCGAAGCCTTGGGCGTCACGCGCGACAAACTGCACGAGATGCTCGACCTGGTAGCCCCCGAAACCATGCAGTAGCCATCTGCAAGAAAGGCTATACCATGCAAAAGTTGCTAGAACTCAAAGGTGTATCGCGCCGCGTGAGCGACCGTTTTTCGTTGCGAGACGTCACACTCGCCGTGGAGCCCGGCCAGATCGTTGGCTTTGTGGGCGCAAATGGCGCCGGCAAGACGACGACCATTCGCGCCGCGCTTGGGCTTATAAAGCTCGATGCCGGCGAGGTGCATCTGCTTGGACAGCGCTGCGACGCCAACGCACCCGACGAGACGCAGCGCCACCTGCGCTCCCGCGTCGGTCTTGTCCTGGACACGTGTCCCTTCCCCTCCACGCTCAAGGTGGGCCAGATCGAGAGGCTCGTAGGCCCGGCATACCCCACGTGGAGCTGCGAAACGTTCGCCGGATTCATCGACCGATTTGGCCTCGATCCCAAGACAAAGGTCAAGGACCTCTCCCGCGGCATGGGCATGAAGCTGCAGCTCGCCTGTGCGCTCAGCCACAATGCCAAGCTGCTCGTTTTGGACGAAGCCACCGCAGGCCTTGATCCCATGGCGCGCGAGGAACTGCTCGACGAGTTGCTTGCCTTTGTCGCCGACGGCCAGCACAGCGTGCTGCTCTCGAGCCACATTACATCCGACCTCGATCGCACTGCCGACCGCGTCATCTGCATCGATAACGGCTCGATTGTGTTTGACCTGCCGCGCGAGGACATTACCGACCGAGCCGGCATCGCCCACTGCACCCAAGCACAGGCGTCCGAGCTCATGGCTTGCGTCGAAGGCGCCCGTGCCGCCCACCACGCCTATAGCGTGGACGTGCTCGTGCCCAACCGTCGCGATGTACTCGAGGCCTTCCCCGAGATTCCCTGCGACCGGGCAACCATTGATGACTATCTTCGCCTCATGCTGAAAGGGGCTTCGAAATGAAACGCGCCTTTATGTCTGAGCTCGCCATCGTCCGCACGCTTGTCCCGAGCATTGCGGGCGTCGGCCTGTTCATCTTCGTCGTGCTGACCCTTGCCAACGCGACAGACGGCGATTCCGGCATGAGCGCCGGCACCTGTGCGGTCAGCGCCATGTCGCCCATCATGATCATGAGCTCGCTGGCTGGCTACGATAACCAAAACGGCTGGGAGCGCTATCGAGCAACGCTGCCGTTCTCGCGCAAGGACATCATCTGCGCACGCTACCTGTGCATTATTGCCTTCTCGGCCGTCATGGCATGCGCGGCTACGCTTCTGAACATCCTCGCCCTTCCGTTCTTCGATCACGTGGGCATCCCTTCGACAGGCCAGACGGTCTTTGAAATCGCAACCGCCTCGGCTGCATCAATGCTCATCTCCCTCATGATGGTGTTTTTGGCACAGCCGATTTTCTTTCGATTTGGCCATATGGAGGCGCTGCGCCTCTCCGTCGGCCTGTTTGCCCTGCTTGGCTGCGGCACCATGGCAATGCTGAGTTCCTCCAACCCCATCAGCAACTGGCTCATGTCGATTGCTGGGGCGAATCCCGATCCTACCGTCCTTGGCTGCCTGTGCGCAGGAATCGCGCTATTAGCCCTCGTGCTATGCGCACTTAGCTGCGCCGTCAGCACCAAGGTCTACCGGGCACGCGACCTGTAGGCGGGCGAATCTCGGCCCACGCGGATTGCAATCGGTCGCAATCGGTCGCCCGCAATTCCGTGACAAACGGCATGTCCCCGGCTCATGCGCAACGTTCTATAATCAAAGCGTCACGGGCCTCGGCCCAATTTCGATCATCCAAGGAGATGTCTTTTTGGTCATTGTTCTTTAGGGAACGGTCAATCGCATAGAACCATGAAAACGGCTGTCCAATGGCCGTGGTTTGTTGCGCCGTTCCGCCTCCGTCATCTGCCACATTTGCACCTGATAGGAAAGAACAATGCAAACCCAGGAATCTCAATCCTTCCCAAAAGCAACCAGCTTCGACGCGGCACTCGTGCGCTCTAAGATTATGGGCCCCAATCCCCTCAAGCTCTTCGAAGAGCTGCTTCACGATGTGCATATCCCCTGCGGCGTCCGCGTCTGCGACCTTGGATCGGGCACCGGCATTACCAGCGCCCTGCTTGCCCGCGAATACGGGTTTGACACGTACGCTGTCGATCTGTGGAGCGACCCCGTCGAAAACCGTGCGTTCTTCGATTCGCTCGGCATTCCCTGCAACACTATTCACCCTGTTAAGGCAGACGCCTCGCAGGGGCTGCCGTTTGAGCACGGCTTTTTTGATGCGGTCGTGAGCATCGACTCGTACAACTACTACGGTCGGGACCCGCACTATCTGGACGAGCGCCTACTCCCCTACGTAAAGCAAGGCGGGATGCTCTACGTAAGCATCCCCGGCATGTTTCGCGACTGCCATGACAACCTGCCCGCCTGCCTGCTCAAATCCTGGACACCCGAGCAGCTCGACTATATGCACGACATAGCCTGGTGGCGCGCCATGATCGAGCCGACCCCCGGCGTCGAGATTGTCTCGATGCAGCCTATGCTCTGCACGGACGAAGCATGGGAAGACTGGCTCGCCTGCGACAACGAGTACGCAGCAGGCGACCGCGCTGCCGTTGAAGCCGGCGCGCTCGAATACCTCAACACCATCGCCATTGTGCTGAGGAAGCTCTAAACAATAGCCGCGCGAGGCCCGAAACAAAAGGCCTCGCGCGGCGTGTTTTAAAAAAGTTATGAAAAACCGTAAAGCGCAATACGCTACTTGCGCAGCGGCTTGGGCAGCGGAATGCCGGCGGCGATGACGGCCGCGATGATCATGCAGACAATGCCCTTGAGCGGGAAGCACATAAGCAGCAGGCCCACGACCATGACCGGCTGACGCATGACCGCACCCATCGTCGATGCCGTGCAGACGGCGACGCAAAAGACCGGATCGGCGCCGGTGAGGATGGCAAGGCCATAGCCCAGGCTTACGCCCGAGAAGATAACCGGGAAGAAGTGGCCGCCACGCCAACCAAGGTTGATGAGGGCGGGCGTCAGCATGGCCTTGACCAGACCGGTCGCGATAAGCACGCCGGCGGGGATGGTCAGATAGGTCTCCATGAGCACGTCGGCCTGCGTCTCGCCGGCAAACATGGTGAAGGGCAGGACCGTGCCGCAGATGGCGAGCGCCAGACCAGCCAGCATTGCCTTGACGACAGGGCGCTCCCCTATGGCATGGGACAGTGCCTCGCTTGCATGCTCAGAGACAAAGTACAGCCAGCCGCAGACCGTACCGACGAGCGACAGGGGAATAAGCCAGGCAAGCTCGAGGTTACCCACCTGGGCAGCTTCGAACCTCGGCATGCCCATGCCGCCGCCTATAAGCTGTCCGAGCAGCAGGTAGGTACCCAGACCGCCGGCAATCGCAATGCCGTAGACCACAGTCTTTTGCGCCTTGGGGAGCTTGATGGTGATCTCATCGGATGCGGGGTCCTCGTCGCCGTCGGCGCTACCGGCGAGCGGCGCCACAAAGCCAAAGACGGGCGCGGTAAAGAGTGCCGTCAGGGCAGCCTGGGTACCCAGCAGCGTGAGCTGTCTAAACTCGGCGCCAAAGCGACGCATGCGGTCGCCGACCCAGCTGCACAGACCCGCGATAACGCCGGTCAGGCCGGCCTCCGGTCCAATGCTGCCGCCAAACAGCAGCGGCAGCAATGCCGCAAGCGAAAGCTTGCCCAGGTTGTCGTACGGGTAGCGACCGTCTTGTTTAACCTTGGCCATCACCTGGTTGAGGTCATCGGTCTTGGTGCCCGTCATCTTTTCGTACAGACCGATCAGCAGGCCGCCCAGCAGGCAG
Source organism: uncultured bacterium (assembly GCA_958349055.1). GTDB lineage: Bacteria > Actinomycetota > Coriobacteriia > Coriobacteriales > Coriobacteriaceae > Collinsella. The sequence continues at coordinate 1,462 of CATWBO010000005.1, read as the reverse complement.
ACGAAAAACGGGTACGGCAAAAAACCGAACGGACCGCTCGCGAGCTCGGGCGAAGCGACGCCCAGCGCGTGCGGAATCTCGGTCCACAGATAGTCGATGCCGTGCTCCATCGCAAAGAAGAACAGCCAGACCGCGGCGCCTGCGAACGCACCGGTCACGGCAACGCTCACTAAAAACAGCGCACGGTTTTTGGGTTTTGCAAGACTATTCATCGGGTCCTCCCGCGGTCAAAATCGACAAGGATACGTTTTATTGTAGGGCGAGCGTTGCCCGAACGAGCCAACCGTCTGCGCCGCAAACGGCACCATTGGGAGTCATAGTGGGGCAGGCTCAAGACTTATCCGTTAATAATCGAGGCAATCTCGCGCAAATCGTCGGCAAAGTAGATGCCGTGCTGGCGCTGCGGGCTCGATAAGCCCTTATCGATCATGTGTCCGAGCAGTGCCTTGAGGTCGTTGTAGTAACCGTCCAGGTTATACAGGATGCACGGAGCACTCAGGTGCCCCAACGACACCGTGGACATGACCTCGGCAATCTCCTCGAGCGTGCCTGTCCCGCCGGGAAAGGCGATGAACGCGTCACCAAGCTCAATCATCTTGGCCTTGCGCTCGGCCATATCGCTCGTCACGATGAGGTCATCGATACCGTCATGTTGAAACTCGGCCTCGATAAAAAAGCTCGGCTCAACACCCGTCACGTGTCCACCTGCCTCGAGTGCGCTATCGGCAAGCGAACCCATCAGGCCCGATTTGGACCCGCCGTATACCAGCGCGTGGCCGTTGGAGCCAATCCAGTTGCCCAGTTCTTGCACCGCAGGCAGAAATGCTGGGTCGTTACCAACGCTGGCACCCAGGTATACCGTGATATTCATATTCAGTCCCCCTCGTCGTGACGCGCGGCGCCCGTTCTAGCGTTGCCGGCGACGGTACTCGCGCACACGGCGCGACAGGTCGGCGAGCTCGTCGCGATCGAGCTCTTCCAAATGCTCAAGATCGTCCATGAAGCGCGCCATGGTGTCCTTTTGGCGCAGCTTGATGAGCGTATTGCAGTAGTTCACCGCCACACCCGTGAGCATGGCGATGTAGAAGATGCTGATGACGCTCAGGACGACGGTAATCGCGCGGGCAACCGGCGTCTCGGCCGGAATATCGCCAAAGCCGATGGTCGAGACCGTCTCAAAGCTAAACCACAGGCCATCGCCAAACGTGAGGGTCGTAGGCTCGGACAGCCAGACAGCCGTCGAGCACAGCAGGTAAAAGATAAGAAACAGGCCCGTGATGCGTGCAAAGCCAGCCTGTCGCAGCACATCGGCAAGCGTCCTCAACCTGTTCATTGCGACCCCTTCCACGGACAACCAATCACGTTCGCTCGGTATTGTCCCACAACCGGCAGTTAGGGACGTTCCTTTTAATATGAGCAGGACATTGTCAAGAGGCAAAATCGGGCCTGGCCCCAACGATAT
>CATWBO010000004.1 GCA_958349055.1 uncultured bacterium | reverse complement strand
CGAGGCCGAGCGAAAAATGGATTCTAAAAAAGACCTTGCCATATAGGAGCGTCAGGACGCAAAGAGGCTCGCCGCACGAAGTGCGCAGCGAGCCTCTTTGCATGTCCGAGGACGTTTTGGGAGGTAGCCCAAACAGCCCCGGCGATCCTGCGGGAGTTAAATCCCTTTAGAACTTGTTGTGGAAGGTACGCGAAATGACCTCGTCCTGCTGCTCCTTGGTGAGCGTGTGGAAGTTCACGGCGTAGCCGGAAACGCGGATGGTCAGCTGCGGGTACTTCTCGGGGTGAGCCTGAGCGTCGAGCAGCGTCTCACGGTTGAAGACGTTGATGTTCAGGTGGTGGCCACCCTTCTCGGCGTAAGCGTCGAGCATGTGGACCAGGTTATCGGCCTGAGTCTCGGAAACTTCAGAAACCTTCATAATGTGTCTCCTTCGATTGATAGGCGCCGGCCGAAACCGGCGCACTAATCAGTAATCGTTATTGTTAGTATAGCACTAACAATAGTTACTCGCCCAGCTGATCAAGGTCGATATCGCCAAAGAACACCTGGTCCTCCTTGCCGAGCGCACCCGGGATGATGGAGAAGGTGTTGGAGATGCCGTCCTGAGCATCGCGGAACGGGAGCTTGGAAACCGAAGACAGCGAAGCGATGGCGCCGTGGCTATCGCGCTTGTGCATGGGGTTAGCACCCGGGGCGAACGGCTGGCCAGCCTTGCGGCCGTCGGGGGTGGAGCCGGTCTTCTTGCCGTACACGACGTTGGAGGTGATGGTCAGAACCGAGGTCGTGGGCACGGAGTTGCGGTAGGTGTCGTTCATGCGGATGTACTCCATGAACTGGTGCACAACGTCGTGAGCGATCTGGTCGACGCGGTCGTCGTCGTTACCGTACTTGGGGAACTCGCCCTCGGTCTCAAAGTCGACAATGATGCCGTTCTCGTCGCGGACGGGGTGGACCTTGGCGTACTTGATGGCGGACAGGGAGTCAGCCACGACGGAAAGGCCAGCAATGCCCGTAGCGAACCAGCGGTGCACGTGCTTGTCGTGCAGAGCCATCTGGATGCGCTCGTAGCAATACTTGTCGTGCATGTAGTGAATGATGTTCAGCGAGTTGACGTACACGCCAGCGAGCCACTTCATCATGTCGTTGTACTTGGCCACAACGTCGTCGTAATCGAGCGTATCGCCCTCGACGGCGCGGTACTTGGGGCCGACCTGCTTCTTGGAAACCTCGTCAACACCGCCGTTGAGTGCGTAGAGCAGGCACTTGGCCAGGTTGGCACGGGCACCGAAGAACTGCATCTCCTTGCCGATGCGCATGGAGGACACGCAGCAGGCAATGCCGTAGTCGTCGCCGTGGTAGACGCGCATGAGGTCGTCGTTCTCGTACTGGATCGAGGAGCTGGCGACAGAAGTCTTGGCGCAGAACTTCTTGAAGTTCTCAGGCAGACGGGTCGACCACAGAACGGTCATGTTGGGCTCGGGGCTGGTGCCCATGTTCTCGAGCGTGTGCAGATAGCGGTAGCTCATCTTGGTAACGAGCGTACGGCCGTCGACACCCATGCCGCCGATGGACTCGGTGACCCACTGCGGATCGCCGGTAAACAGGGCCTGGTACTCGGGGGTACGGGCAAACTTGACCATGCGGAGCTTCATGATGAAGTGATCCACGAACTCCTGGATCTGCTCCTCGGTGAAGGTACCGTTGGCAAGGTCGCGCTCAGCGTAGATGTCGATGAACGTGGAGGTACGGCCGATGGACATAGCGGCGCCGTTCTGCTCCTTGACGGAAGCGAGGTAGGCGAAGTACATCCACTGGATGGCCTCCTGCGTGTTGGTAGCAGGGTTGGAAATGTCGAAACCATAGGTCTCGGCCATCATCTTGAGCTCGCCGAGGGCGCGGATCTGCTCCTGCAGCTCCTCACGATCGCGGATGTTGTCGGCGGTCATGACCGTCGGGGTGGAAGCCTTCTGGGCCTCCTTGTCCTTGATCAGGTAGTCGACGCCGTACAGGGCAACACGACGGTAGTCGCCGATGATGCGGCCGCGGCCATAGCCATCGGGCAGACCGGTGATGATGTGAGCCGAGCGGCAAGCACGCATCTCGGGGGTGTAAACATCGAAGACGCCGGCGTTGTGGGTCTTGCGCTCGAAGGTGTAGCGCTCGACAACGTTCTCGTCGATCTTGTAGCCGTGCTGGCTGGCAGCCTGGCAAGCGATGCGGATACCACCGTTGACGTGCAGCGCGCGCTTGAGCGGCTTGTCGGTCTGGAGGCCGACGATGGTCTCCTTGTCGCGATGGGCGTTATCGATGTAGCCAGCGGGGTGGCTCACGATACCCGTGACGGTCTTGGTGTCCATATCGAGGACGCCGCCCTGCTCGCGCTCCTTGAGCAGCAGGTCGAGAACCTCGCCCCACAGCTCCTTGGTACGCTCGGTCGGGCCGGCGAGGAACGACTCGTCGCCCTCGTAGGGGGTGTAGTTCTTCTGGATGAAGTCTCGGACGTCAACCTCTCCCGTCCAGATGCCTTCCTTGAAGCCTTCCCATGCCTCCTGCATTGTGTAACCACGCTCCTAGTTACGTGTAATGCGGCGCTCTCTCACACCGCTGCTTATTGAATTCTTGAATTATCGGCTTGCACTACCGGCTTCTTCCGTTCTTCACCACACGTTGGTACAGGGAAAAACGTTTGTCCACCTTGGAACTGCAACCCAAAACCCAAGATTTCACCCGTTTGAGAAGGATAACATAGCCACCCCCTTCATCAGGGCTGTTATATGTTTCTTTTTTTATACCATTAGTGCGTTTTTAACAAATCCGCAGGAAATGCGAGCGCGAACAACTACCGTTCACCGATTTGTTTGGTATTTTTCCTTGCCTTTGTACGACGTTCACTCTAGCTGTTATGCCAGTTTTAGCAGGGTAAAGTGCCCCAGAGACCCCGCAGAAACTGCAGGGCGGCCACGGGATTTCCCCCGGGACCGCCCTGTGGCATGGTTAGTTATTTAGCTTTGATTGCCGCTTGGCATTAAGCGGCGGCGGCAACCTTGTCGGTCGCGGCCTTCTTGCTGTCACCGTGACCCTGGCCCTCAAAATGCTTGTAGCACCAGCTGGTGACCAGCGGGGTCAGAATGGCCGTCACGATAGCACATGCTGCGACCTGCGCCGTGGCAGTCGCGAGCACCGCGCCGCCGTACATGGCCTCGTTGACGCTTGCCATGGCAGCAGGCGTGGCCACATTGGCTCCGGCGCAGCTCGAAATGGCCGCACCTGCGACACCCGTACCGCCCGTGAGCTTATCGACCGCGATGACGGGAATTGCAAAGACCACCGAGCAGATCACGCCGAGCAGAATGCCGGGAAGACCACCGTTGATAAGCTGGCCAAAGGTCATGGTCGAGCCCATGGCAAAGAAGACGAGCACGATGATGGCGGAAAGTGCCGGTGCCATCATCTTCTTAAAGCTCGGGAAGAGGTTACCCAGGATAATGCCGACGACGATCGGCAGGATGGCGCCCACGAGCGACCAGCCGATCGGAGCCTGACCGGCAGCGCCGAGCACGATCATCGTGACCGGAGGGCCGACAACCAGCGTGGTGATTGCGACGGCACCACGTTCGGCCTCATTGCCCATGGTGCCCATCAGTCCAGCGTACATAGCGTTGTTCGCACCCGTGCAAGCGGCCAGCATCACCATGGCCGAGATACCAAACAGGTTGTCGTTGAACACATAAAGGATGAGCAGCGACACGGCAACGACCACGATCTGCTTAATGGCAATGATGATGGCGCCGCGGGCAGCAGCGGCAGGGGCGCTCTTAAACGAAATCGTCGTGCCGACGATGAGCAGGAAGGCGCCCACGAGCGGGCTTGCACCCTGCTGCGTCATGCCGAGCGTAAAGCTGCCGAGCGTCTTGAACAGGTCGGGGAACAGCGTGTTGAGCAGGCAGCCCAACAAAAGCGGCACCAGAATATTGGCACCCGGGATGGAAGACATCTTAAAGAACGGCTCCTTGGCCGCCGGTGCCTCCACTGCGGTTGATTCACTCATATATAACTCCTTTGGATGCGTGCGGCTGTTACGCACGTGGCCACATCAGAAAGAAGGCGACGGCCCCGAGTCGCAGGGGCCGTCGCCGAACTATTGCCGCGGGGTATTACCCGTCCAGAACGATGCCGCCGTCGCAGTCGCCGATCTCGCCATTCACAAAGCTGGCGAGGTCGGAAGCGAAGAACAGCACCATCTGCGCAGGCTCGCTTGCCTGGGCGGCGCGGCCCAGAGGGATACCGTTGATGATGCGCTGGGAGTTCTCGTCCGAGAGAATCGAGGTCATATCGGTAAGGGTGAGCGACGGGCACACGGCGTTGCAGCGGATGCCGAACTTGCCGCCCTCCTTGGCAACCGCCTTGGTCAGACCGTTGACGCCGGCCTTGGAGCTGGCATACGCTGCGGTGCCAAGCAGGCCGCCGCCGATCTTGCCGGCCACGGAGCTCACGTTGACGATGGTGCCGGCGTGGGCCGCCTTAAAGTGCGGGTACACGGCATTCATCATGGTAAAGGTGCCGTTGAGGTTGATGTCGATGGTGCGGCGCCACTCGGTGTCGTCGATCTCGTCGAACTTCTTGGTGCTGATGACGCCGGCGCAGTTAATGAGAATGTTGGTCTGAGGCAGATCGGCGAAAATCTGCTCGACAGTCTCACGCGCCTTGGGTGCATCGGCGACATCGAGCTGGTAGAACTTGTTGCCCTCGCCGAGTTCGGCCACTGCGGCCTCGCCCTTAGCGGCGTTCCTTGCGATGAGCGCGACGTGTCCGCCGCCCTCCACGATACCCTTGGCGATCTCGAGGCCAATGCCCTGAGTGCCGCCGGTAACGATCGCGGTTTTACCCGTGAAGTCAAATGCCATGACTCCAACCCCCTTGATTCAGGTGTCTCCTTGCGGGAAGTTGGAGCATCGCACGTGGCGAAAAATGAGTCCCAGTCGTCATGGTGGTGACAACCCCTCGCCTAACCGCGTGCATGATAGTTCTTTGGAACGTTTCAGTAATTGAAAAATTTGAATTGTTTATACGACCTTTATATCGCACAGCCTCCGGTAGATTTTTGGGACATGCCTAGAAATCTATCGATTATGGCGCACGTGTAGGGGTATCATCTTTCACTGAAAATAGTTTCTAGTGTTAGGGGTTTTCGGTGGAAGATACCGATTTCTATGAGCTTGGGCGTCAGCTCTTAACTGAGTTTGGCAGCATGCATCAGCGCATTTCGCGCTTTGCGGACAAAGCTCTCGGCGGCGAGATGGCCGTCATGCGCGCCCTCATACTCGCTGGTGGTTCGCTCACGCCGAGCGAACTCGCTGATCGCGCCTGGGTCTCGAGCGCTCGCACCGCCAATATTCTGCGCGCCCTCGAAGCCAAGGGCTGGGTTGAGCGTGAGCACTCAAAGACCGACCGTCGTCGCGTACACGTCACAGTGACCGACAAGGGATTCCATGATCTCGAAATCAAGCGTCGGGAACTCGAGGACCGCACCGCGGCCTTCCTCGAGCAGCTCGGCGAAACAGATACCCAAGAGATGGTGCGCCTTCTAAGGCGTTTCAACGAAATTATCGACCGCAATCAAGAAAGGAGAGATGCCGAGTGAGGATTCTCAAGCTCTTTAAAAAGCATGTCCCAGCACTGTTCGCAGCTATCGTACTTATCGTAATCAGCTGTAACGCCGATCTGGCACTGCCTACCTATATGAGCGACATCGTCGACGTGGGCGTGCAGCAAGGCGGCATCGCCTCGCCCGTGCCCGATACCATTCGCGCCGAATCGCTCGATGACCTCGAACTCTTTATGGGCGCCAAGGACGCCAAGGCTGTGGAGGCCGTGTTTAGCAAGGCTGACAAAAACGGCATTCGAACGTACAAGGGCACCGAGGAAGAGCGTGCCGATGGAGGCAAGATTGCCGACATTATGAGCCTGCCCGAGACTGTCGTTCTTTCGCTCAACCAGGGCATTGACGCCGACTCTATGGGCGACATGATGGGCTCGTCCAGCGAGAAAGACAACAACGCTGCCCAGGCCATGCCCACCCCCGAGCAGATGGCGGCGATGACGCCCGAGCAGCTCGCCGAGATGCAGCAGAAGGCCGCAGCGGCGCAGAACATGCAAAAGCAGATTGATGCCGACGGTGGCAAGATCACCATGAAGAGCCTGCGCCTAGGCGTTGAAGGCGGCCTCATCGACCAGGGCAAGCTCGTCGAGGGCGCCAACGGTATGGCGGACAAAATGGGCTCCATGTCGGGCTCCATCGTGACCCAACGCGCCGTGAGCTATGTGCAAGACGAGTACAAGGCGCAGGGCATCGACCCCGCCGACGTGCAGAACGCCTACCTGGGCCGCATGGCGACCACGATGTTTGGTCTGTGTCTGGTATCGTTGGTCGCCACCATCCTGACCGGTGCCGTGGCTTCGCGCACCGCCTGCTCCATCGCCCGCGACCTGCGCCGCGAGACCTTCAACAAGGTTATGCACTTCTCGCCGACCGAAGTGGGCAAGTTTAGCCAGGCCTCGCTCATCACCCGCTGCACCAACGACATTCAGCAGATCCAGATGGCTGCGACCCTGTTTATCCGCATGTGCCTCATGGCCCCTGTTATGGGTATCGTCGCCGTCATGCGCGTCCTGGCCAACCACACCGGCCTGGAGTGGACCATCGCCGTCGCTATCATCGCGGTCTCGGCCGTTGTCGGCGTGCTCATGGGTCTCACCATGCCCAAGTTCAAAAAGATGCAGAGCTTTGTGGACCGTGTAAACCTTACCGCCCGCGAGCTGCTCGACGGCCTTATGCCCATCCGCTCGTTCAACCGCGAGGAGCACGAACTCGAGCGATTTGACGCGGCATCGCTCGACCTGATGACCACGCAGCTCTACACCAACCGCGCTATGAGCTTTATGATGCCGCTTATGATGCTCGTCATGAACTGCGTCACCGTGCTCATTGTCTGGTTTGGCGCGCAAGGCGTGTCCGACGGTGTGATGCAGGTTGGCAACATGATGGCGTTTATCTCCTACACCATGCAGATCGTCATGGCGTTTATGATCCTCACCATGGTGTCGGTCATTCTGCCCCGCGCCGAGGTTGCCGCCGAGCGCGTGGAGGAGGTCATCACCTGCCCCACGAGCATTAACGACCCTGCCTCGCCCAAGCTGCCCGCAGCCAGCGCGCTGCGCGGTGAGCTGTGCTTCCACGACGTGAGCTTCCAGTACCCCGATGCCCGCGCCGATGTGATCAGCGGCGTGAACTTCACCACGCATGCCGGCCAGATGCTCGGCATCATCGGCTCCACGGGCTCGGGCAAGTCCACGCTCGTGCAGCTGATTCCGCGCCTGTACGACGTCACGGGTGGCAGCATTTCGCTCGACGGCATCGACGTGCGCGACATGACCCTCTCCGAGCTGCGCCGCCGCATTGGCTATATTCCGCAACAGGGTCGCCTGTTCTCGGGCACCGTCGAGAGCAACCTCAAGTTTGCCGGCGACATGGTGAGCGATGAGGATATGCACGAGGCCGCGCGCATCGCCCAGGCCGAGGACTTTATCGCCGAGCGTGAGGGCGGTTACAACTCCCCCATCAGCCAGGGCGGCTCCAATGTTTCGGGCGGTCAGCGCCAGCGCCTTGCCATCGCCCGCGCCTTGGCCAAGAAGCCCGAGGTCGTGGTGTTCGACGATTCGTTTAGTGCGCTCGACTACAAAACCGACGCGCGCCTGCGCGACGAGCTGGCCAAAAACGTCACCGACGCCGCGCTCGTCGTGGTGGCCCAGCGCATTGCGACCATCATGCACGCCGACCAGATCATCGTGCTCGACGACGGTCACGTGGTGGGCACTGGCACGCACGAGGAGCTGCTGCATAGCTGCCCAGCGTACCTGGAGATCGCGCAGTCGCAGCTTTCCGCTGAGGAGTTGGGGCTTTCCCAAGAAGAGATTGCAGCCGTTATGGAAGGAGGCGAGCACTAATGGCAGACGAGACCAAGACTCAGATTCCCAAACCCACCCGCCAGCGTGGTCCCATGGGTCGCATGGGTGGCATGGGCCGCGGCGAAAAGGCCAAGGACTTTAAGGGCACCATGAGGCAGCTGCTCGGCTATATCGGTCAACACAAGGTTGCCGTGTTTGCCGCCGTCGCCTTTGCCGTGTGCTCGGTCATCTTTAACATTGTGGGACCCAAGGTGCTCGGCCAGGTTACGACCAAGCTGTTCGAGGGCCTGGTCGCCAAGGTCAACGGCACCGGCGACGTTAACTTTGATTGGATCGCCAAGACGCTCGGCTTTTTGCTCTGCCTGTACCTGGCAAGCTCTGCCTGTAGCCTGATCCAGGGCTGGCTCATGACCGGCGTCACGCAAAAGATCTGCTACCGCATGCGCAAGGAGATCGCCGCCAAGATCGCCGTCGTGCCGATGAGCTACTTTAACGGACACAGCAAGGGCGACGTGCTCAGCCGCATCACCAACGATGTCGATACGCTGGGCCAGTCGCTCAACCAGAGCGTGACGCAGCTCATCACGTCGGTGACGCAGATTATCGGCGTGCTCGTCATGATGCTGTCGATCAGCCTGCCGCTTACCGGCGTCACCGTGCTCACGCTGCCGGCCGCCGCGATTATCCTGACCGTGATGATTCACTTCTCGCAGCCGTACTTCCGCGAGCAGCAGCAGGTTTTGGGCACCGTCAACGGCATTATCGAGGAGGACTTTGCCGGCCAGAACGTCATTCAGGTATTCGACCGCGCCGAGGCCTCGATCGAGGAGTTCGACCGTCAAAACGACCGTCTCTTTATTAGTGGCTGGCGCTCGCAGTTCCTATCGGGCCTGATGATGCCGCTTATGAGCTTGGTGGGCAACATGGGCTACGTGGGCGTCGTCGTGGTGGGTGCGCAGCTCGCGCTGACCGGCAACGCCACGCCCGGCGACATCCAGAGCTTTATACAGTACGTGCGCAACTTTACGCAGCCGGTGCAGCAGCTGGGCAACGTGAGCAACACGATGCAGTCGATGGCCGCTGCCACCGAGCGCGTCTTTGAGTTCCTCGCCGCGCCCGAGGAGGAGCAGAAGGCCGACGCCCAGATTCCCGAGAAGCGCCCCGGCCACGTTGAGTTCGACCACGTCAAGTTTGGCTACACGCCCGACAAGACCATCATCCACGACTTTAGCTGCGAGGCACAGCCCGGTCAGACCATCGCCATCGTCGGCCCCACCGGCGCCGGCAAGACCACGCTCATTAAGCTGCTGCAGCGCTTCTACGACGTGGACGGCGGTTCGCTGCGCGTCGAGGGCGTCGACGTGCGCGACTGGGACCGCGCGGCACTGCGCGGCGAGTTTGCCATGGTGCTGCAGGATACCTGGCTGTTTAACGGCACCATCCGCGAGAACATCCGCTACGGACGTCCCGATGCGACTGACGCCGAGGTCGAGGCCGCCGCGCGCGCCGCACGCTGCGACCACTTTATCCATACGCTCGCCGGCGGCTACGACTTTATGATCAATGAGGAGGGCACCAACCTCTCACAGGGCCAGCGCCAACTCGTGACCATCGCCCGCGCCATTTTGGCCGACCGTCCGGCGCTGATTTTGGACGAGGCGACCTCCAACGTCGATACCCGCACCGAGGAGCTCATCCAGCGCGCCATGGATGCGCTGATGCAGGGCCGCACGAGCTTTGTCATCGCGCACCGCCTGTCCACAATCCGCAACGCCGACGTGATCTTGGTAATTCGCGACGGTGATATCGTCGAGAAGGGCACGCACGACGAGCTGCTCGCCCAGGGCGGCTTCTACGCCGACCTGTACAACTCGCAGTTCGACGAGGCGTCGTAAAACCGGCGGCAAACAACCGCAATACCCAAAAACGGGGGCGCAGAATGAACTGCGCCCGTTTTTTGTTCTGCGGCCCTCGAACCGCCTCCCCCGGGACCTGATTAACGGCCTCCCTCAAGGCCCCGTGGACAAAAAATGGCAAATATGAGTACTGTCACCTTTTTAGTAACAGCCAAAACTGCCGCAAACGACCTCTTTGCGGCCTAGATATGCCTTCAAATTGATCAAAATGCCCGGTAGCGTGCTTCTGTGTGCCAACGTTAATGAACATATTTACTGTTGTGTCTATTATCTTGTAAGATCGATATGATACTGCGCTAGCAACAGTACTCATATTTGCCGTTTTTTGTCCACAGGGCATGCCGCAGAAGATCCAACTTGCGCCAGCGTGCCGTACGCTGGCCCTCCCCTTCCGGCAAGCGCCGACATTTCCCCAGATAAAACCGACCAAAATAAACCTGTCCCTTTTCGGCAGGTTTCGCTTGCACTTTAGCGTGCGACAGCGGATAATGCCGAGCATTCGAGAATTCGCCAATTGTTGCCGTTAATTGATAAAGGAGGCCCCATATGGCCATGGAATTCAAGCGCAGGTTGCCGATCCCCATGGAGATCCGCGAGGAAATGCCGCTTTCCGCCGAGCTTACCGCCAAAAAGCAGGCATTCGACGCCGAGGTCGCCAAGGTCTTTACCGGCGAGGACGCACGCAAAGCGCTCATCATCGGCCCGTGCTCTGCCGACCGCGAGGACTCGGTGCTTGAGTACATGAACCGACTGGCCAAGGTCGCCGAAGAGGTCAAGGACAAACTCATCATCATTCCGCGCGTCTACACCAACAAGCCGCGCACCAAGGGCACTGGCTACAAAGGCCTGCTGCACAACCCCGACCCCGAGGCGCCCGATGACCTGCTCGAAGGCGTCAAGGCCATCCGCCACATGCACCTGCGCGTCATCGAGGAGACCGGTTTCTTTACCGCCGACGAGATGCTCTACCCGTCCAACTACCAGTACCTCGTCGACCTGCTGAGCTACGTTGCCGTGGGCGCGCGCTCGGTCGAAAACCAGGAGCATCGCCTGGTGTCGAGCGGCATTTCGGTGCCCGTCGGCATGAAAAACCCCACCGCCGGTTCCACCACCGTCATGCTTAACTCCATCTACGCCGCCCAGGCACATCAAAGCTTCATCTTCCGCAACTGGGAGGTTGAGTGCGACGGCAACCCGCTCGCACACGCCGTCATGCGTGGCTACATCGGTCTCGACGGTCGCACCTACCCCAACTACCACTACGAGCACCTGGAGCGCCTGGCCGAGCGCTATACCGAGCATGCCGGCTACGCCAACCCGGCGGCGGTCATCGACTGCAACCACGACAACTCAGGCAAGCGCCCGCTGGAGCAGTACCGCATCTGCAAGGAGGTGCTCGACAGCTGCCGCCGCAACGAGTCCATCTCCAAGCTGGTCAAGGGCTTTATGATCGAGTCCTACCTGGAGGATGGCAATCAGCCAGTCGATGGCGGCGTCTTTGGCAAGTCGATCACCGACCCGTGCCTGGGTTGGGATAAGACCGACTACCTCATCCACGAGATCGCGGAGCGGGTTTAGTTACGCGGTTTTACCAAACCGCGTAACTACTCGACGTTGCGCGGACCGCATTTGGACAATCTGACGTTCAACTTCAAGGGCGCGACCAGAAGGTCAGCGCCCTTTCGTTTCACGTCACCTTGTCTCAAATGCGGCCCGCTCGCTCATATGACCCAATCCGCTGTCAAGGGCCACAATGGCCCCGCCGACCGCTTGCAATCGGTCGGCGGGGCCTGCCGTTGAACCCGTCCCGGTCCGCCCCCGGCATGTCGTCGACGCCTTCGGCTCAGTCTCATATCCGCGGATACCGCTCCGGCGGCCCGCAATCCTCTCCTTCGGCGGGGTTCCCCTAGTCTGTCTTCGCGCATGCGGCGACCGCCGCGCGCACAGCGAGAACGGGAGTGTCCCCGAAGGCTGCCCGGCTCGCCGGGACGGGGGCTTATGTCTATTCCGCGCCCTCCCGGCACATCATGCCGAGGGCCCACAGCAACCTCACGAGCTCGGCGGCGGTGGCGGCGTTCGCCTTCGCCTGGGGCATGCCCCTTTCGAGCATCTCCTCGCGTCGCCGGAGCAGGCGCTCGGCCCCCTTCCTCCCGTGCAGCCGCGGAACCTCCTCGCCACGGCCTCGCCCGTCTCCGCGTCGAGCGCGCAGACGGTGGTGGACCTGAGGTGTACGTCCATTCCGAAGGCGGTAGAATATCTAGGCACGGGAGCCTCCCAACCTCGTTGCGGCGCGGCTGCGCCTCTGGCACTTCAACAACATTGTCGCAGCCCCGACCCGCGGTCACGAGCGGGGGCTCCTGTCGTTTCCGCGCCCCTGGATTGGGTCATAGTGTCTGTCCGTCCTCTACCTGCGGCGTTGTCTTGCTCCGGATGCGGCAGTTAGGGACGTTCCTTTTCTGCTGGCAGTCTGGGATATTCCTTGGGGTAGTCATTGGGGACGTTCTTTAATGACTGGTCGTTTAAGAACATCCCCAACGACTACCCAGAATGAGGGTGGATAATCTCCCGTTTTTGGCCTGCTTTTCGGGCGAAAGTGGAAGATTATCCACTCTCGTCGAGCGGGCGTTCGATAATCCACTCTCATTCCCTCTTGGAGCCCTCCGCCCCCGTGGGATCGGGGCTCGTCTGCCGAATGATTGATGCTGGCGCCCTGCGGCCATGTCACACTCAGAAGTAGCCTGACCCAACTTGGAAGGAGCCCCCATGAGCCTTGACAACGTAACTCTGCGTGCCGCCACGCTCGACGACCTGGACGGCATCGCTGCCATCTACAACCAGCTGTGGTGCAACACACTGCGCAACCGCGGCGACGTCGAAGCCGCCGATTTCTGCGCGCGCTTTAACATCGCCATGCAGCTGCAGCGCTCCCCCATCGCGCTCGTCGCCGAGGCCGAGGGCCGCATTATCGCCGCCTGCTGCATCGGCATCTTCGAGGACGGAAAGCCACGTACCAATCCCACCTGGGAGCCCTGTTACAACGAGCTGTTTATCCAGGCAACCGAGATGGCAAAGACCGCCGATGCCAAACTCGAGGGCTCACTCTTTGGCGATAGCCGCGAAAAGGCCACGGCCGACCGCTTTGCCGCCACAGGTAACGAGTACGCCCAGGGTCAGCTCAACCTGATCATCATCGTGCCCGAGTGGCAGGGCAAGGGACTCGGCCGCGAGCTCATCGACCTTGCGCGCGCCGAGCTCGCCAAGGCAGGCTGCACCAAGTTCTTCCTGATGAGCGACTGCAACTCCGACTGGCAGTTCTACGAGCACCTCAACATGAAGCGCATCCTGGAGGATCACAGCCAGGACACCGGCGACGGATTTATCGTCTATATGTACGGAGGCACGCTCTAAGTACCCCTTCAATCAAGGCGAGCCGGGCACCCGGCCCTTGGCCTCTGCCCAGGAATAGCCCAGGGGGCCGGACCGCCCGTCCCTAAACCTGTCCGACAGCGCGATATCTCGTCGCCCGAGCGCGCCCCTCTTTAACGAGTGCGCCTTCCTCAAGCAAACCGTTGATAACCCGCAGCGTCACGTCGCGCCCAGTTCCCAGAGCGTCCGAAGCATCCTGGCGCGTAAAACCGCGGGGCCGCTCAAGGGCAAAGCGAATCAAGGTGCGAGCGTATCCACCACGTCGCTCGTCCGAGACATCCTGTAGCATCGCGGACGCCTTGCACGCAACATCAAAGCCAAGCTCCTCCACGAGCTTGGCACGCACCTCGTGGCCGCAGTCGCCATTCATCGACACGTGCCCCTCTCGCTGCGCTCGCACGGATGCAAACGCCTGCGAAACATCGGGCGGCAGCGCCCCTTCCCGCTCGAGCTGCTCATAATCGCTGTAATCCCCACGCAAGTTGGGACCGCTATTGCCACGAGGCGTCAGATAGGAATTGCGCACGGCGTTGACGTTGGGCAGCGACAACCTAAACATTGCAGGGTAGGCGCAGACCTCGGGTTCCAACCCTTCCGCCTCATAGAGCGCACGGATCCCCTTGAGGCCCGTTCCAAACGCCTCAACCATTCCCAGACGCAAAAAGAGCAGTTGCAGCTTTGGATTCCGAGCGTCCGAGCCGCCCGCAAGCGCCTCCTCGACGCTGATGTGCTGCGGCCCTCCCGCATTGGTAAATTCAAGCGCCGTACGGCTCATCTTGATAAGAGACGCCACCGAAGATTCGTAGTCGCGATGGATAAACAGGTTCAGAATTCCCTCTCGAACAGCCTCGCGGGGATAGTCGTCCTTATCTATGCGATCGAGCCTTCCCGGCACAAAGTACATACGCGTTGCGTTCGATATATTGAGGAACCGTTCGATATCCTCTATCTGCCTGAAGATCGAGCCCTCGCCATCCTGACGGTCGATAAACTCGGTATACGCATCGTCGTTGAAGAGGCCAGCGCGGACTGCAAAGGGGTTTTGGTCAGAGACCAGCAGTGCCAAATTGGTGTAAAAGCCCAGCTCATCGATAAGGCCGAGATTCTTTTGAGAGGTTTGGTCAAACGTAATCTCCGCGCGCCTAAAGACCCGCTCGGCTTCAAAAAACGTCAAGCTCTGTTCATGAGAGCGCGCGGTCTCAAAATAATCGCCGTCGGTGCGCTTGATCATCGAGCGGATCTGGGCCATCTCGATGGGCACGTTGGCAGGACCTAGGCGCCGATATACCCCGGCGGGAACAAATCCCTTCGAGCACAGGCAGTACGGCTTGTGAGGACCCGCTTCCACCTCGATTTTCACCAACGCTGCGCCATCGATGTCCAATGCGGAGACCGTCGTGATTTCAGAAACGTCGGGATACACGCCATCGGTTATTGCATTAGAGCATTGAAGCATGGTGGCATCGATATCGTCCACGCCGACGATGCTGCCAAAATCGTCGATTCCGATATACAAGGTACCGCCATTCGAATTGGCAAACGCCACCACAGCTTTGAGCAGCTTAGGGGTAAATGTGCACTTGAACTCCACGGTCTCACTTTCAACAAGGTGCATGCTACCCCCTATCATCGACTATCGACGATTCTAGACCAACTATCGACGATAAGCAAGGCCCCTGGCACCCTCGCTTAGACCCGAGTGCCCGCGTGCAACGCTGCCCGCCGCACGCAAAAGGGCCCGCCAGCGTGTGCGCCAGCGGGCCCCAGGTCATATCGACACTACCCCGTGTGCCTGCAACCGCATCTACTTGCAGCGCGCCTTGGGCTGCTGCTGGGTGATGCAGTGGATGTTGCCGCCGCCGTAGATAACCTCGCGAGTCATGATACCGATGACTTCACGGTCCGGATAAGCAGCCTGGATATCCTTGAGCGCCTGGGCGTCATTGGGATCGCCGAACTGCGGTACAAGCACCGCCCCGTTGATGGGCAGGAAGTTGAGGTAGCTCGGCTCGAAAGCGTCCTCGGGGGTACGCGGCAGCACGCCCTCGACGGGGTCAATCGTGCTGGCCTCCTCTTCGGTCATATATACCGAGGTCGCAGGCATAATCACCTTGTGGATCTTGAGCTTGCGGCCCTTGGCATCGGTCGCCTCGGAGAGCGTCTTGAAGGCCTCCTGGCACTCCTTGTAGAACTTATGGTTGGGATCGTCGGTCCACATGCAGCAGACCTCGCCGGGCGCACTAAAGCATGCGACGTCGTCCACGTGCCCGTTGGTCTCAAACGGGTCGATGCCATCCTTGATCCAAATGACCTTCTCGATGCCCAGGTACTCGGCAAGCTTCTCCTCGATCTGCTCCTTGGTGTACTGGGGGTTGCGGTCCTCATTGAGCAGGCACATCTCGGTGGTCACCACGGTGCCCTGGCCGTCGCAGTTAAACGAGCCGCCCTCGAGGATGTAATCCTCGGGACGATAGCGGTTAACCTGCTCAAGCTGCGCCACCTGCAAGCCGATGCTCGCGTCCTTGTCCCACGGGAAATACAGGCCGTCAATGAAACCGCCGTAAGCATTAAAGTGGAAGTGCGAAAGAGCAACCTCACCATTGTCATTAACAAGGAACGCCGGGCCGGGGTCGCGAATCCAGCTGTCGTTGTACTCCATATGAATCACGCGCACGTTCTCAACGCCATCGAAAATCTCGCACACCGCAGGGAAATCCTCGGCATTGACACCAACGGTGATGGGCTGAAAACGTGCAACGGTCTTGATGATCTCGGTAAAGACCTTTTGCGCCGGCTTGGCACCGCAGCGCCACACATCCGAGCGATGCGGCCACAAAATCCAGGTGCGCTCCTGCTCCTCGTACTCGCCGGGCATGTAGAATCCGTCCTTCTTTGGCGTAGACTCGCTCTCGTAGATGGTCTTCATTTCAAGCTCCTTCTCTTGAGGTCCGCGGCTGACAAGACCATATTCCTGCAGCATATACACGTCATCAATGGTCCAGGACTCCCCTTTTGATAACCGATGAGATACCGTTTGCTGACCTAAAGTTCTAGTCTCAGCTCATTCGTGGCATACTGATTGAATCGTCTGAAAGGACCTCTATGCCTTCTAGCAATAAACAATCACTGTCATTGATTAACAACTCAGCCTGGGCCGACCTCGCCGACCTGACGCTAAACATCCATGAGCAGCGTGAAATCGGCGATCTTCAGCAAGATACGCTCACGGGCATCGGCGGGCTTATTTCCTACCGTATCGCCATGTTCGACCTCATCGAGCTAGATGCTCACGACGTCCCCACGTACGTCCACCCCGTGAGCATGGGAATGGATGCTCATGCCCTCAGCGATTACTACGAGCGCTATGCAGCGATGGATTACACGATTTGGAGCTTCGATCTTACAAACGTCGGTGTATATCGCGATCTCGATCTTGTTGATGTCGCCCGGCGCGACGCCACGCCAATCTATCGCAAATGGATGGAACCCCAAGGCGTCTACTATGGATGCACGGCAACGCTTGCTCACAACAACCTACCACTTGGAAGTATCACGCTATTTCGTGAACGCTCGGCAGGTGACTTCACTGATTCCGAGCTCGAGATTTTCATGTATATCGCTCGTCATGTGAGCGTCGCACTCGGCAACCTCTGCCCCCAGGGCATTAAGCTCACCCAGACAGAAGACGCAAACCATCTGAACGCCTTCATTACAGAACACAATATCCAACCGCGCGAAGCCGAAGTCATGCGGCTCATGCTCGACGGCAAAACGAACAAACAGATGGCAAATGAGCTATTTATTAGCGAGTCAACCGTCAAGAAGCAGGTCAACGCCATCTATCGCAAGCTCGGCGTCAACAACCGCCTGGGCCTTATGACGGCCGTGCAAAATATCCTACGCTGAGCGCAAAGGGCGCCCTCATACGGAAGGCGCCCTTTGCTTTTGTGGTTTGTATGAGAAGCGATCCTAGGCTATGCAAGAAGTCCATTCAGACGCTTTTGCTCCTTGGCGGCAAGCGCAATGGAATTCAGGCCGGTAATGGCATCGGCTACCACTAGGGCAATCCAAACGCCCTGCGCACCCATCATGCTGCCAAGCAGGTACATGAGCGGCACGGAGCAGATCACGTAGCGAAGCAGGCCGCAGAACGTAGCGACACCGACTTTCTCGACCGCTTGATAGTACATAGACATGGTCATGGCAAGGTATCCGAGCGCAACGGCTAGGACCACGATACGCGTGGCGCCGGCAGCGACCTCGACAAGTGCCGGATCGGAGCCCGCAAAGAAAGCGCAGACCGGCATAGCAGCAGCCCAGAGCACAGCGGCAACCACCAGCAGCACCACAATCTGATACTTGAGCGTGCAGGAGAGTGTCTCCTTGAGTCGAGCCCAGGCCTTAGCGCCAGCGTTGAAGGCGGCGATGGGCTGCAGGCCATAGGAGAAGCACTGGGCGACCATCATGGTGATGTAGAGGATGTAGCCGTTGATCACGCCGAAGGCAGCAATGTAGAGCGAACCCATGTCGCCGCCGAGCGTGCCGAGTAGCGAGTTGGCAACGGTGTTGAAGATGAACGTCGCGGCCTGGACCAGGAAGAACGGGAAGCCAATCTTGACAATCTGCCCGCAGATGCCCATATCGAGCTTAAGGTCGGCCGGGTTGATCTGGAGCTGGGACTTCTTGCCGCCCACATACCAGAAGATACCGATGGCCCAAATGCCAATGGACAGGCCATAGTACACACCGGCGCCCATGACGCCAAGCTTGAGCACGAAGGTCGACAGCGCGAGCCAGCAGATGGCAACGATGGCAGAGACGGTCATGAGGTTTGCCTGGATCTGGACCTTCTCATCGACGCGCATGACGGCAGTGATCATCTGGCCGATGACCGTGAGCGGCAACAGCACGGCAAACGTGCGCACACCGGCAACCGTGTCAGCCATGATGTCGGGCGTGGCACCAAAGAACGCACAGATAGGCTCAGTGAAGACTGCCATCACGACAGCAAGCAGGACCGAAACGATCGTCGTGAGCCAAAAACCCTGACTAAACGCCTTACTCGCGCCCTTAACATCGCCGGCACCGAGCAGGTTGCCTACCACGGCTGGCACGCCCGTACCGAAGAGGTTGCCGAAGGCCAGATTGATGTACTCGACGGACATGATGATCGAGACACAGGCCAGGCCGTGCGAGCCCAGGCCCCAGCCCATCACGAGGCCTTCGAGCACGACCATGATGATCTGGGCGAGCATACCCTGACCGGTCACGATTGTGTAGCGGCGCACGAGTTCGGAAATCGGTTTCGAGGCGAGCTCATGCTCCTCCTCGACGACAGCGGTTGTTTCTTCTGCCATGGTTCTCCCCTTTCCTTGAGAGATTGAAAGACTATGGGGCTACTTCTCGTAGACAACCTTGCCGGCGATCACCGTGAGCTCGGCTGTGGCGCCAAGAACCTCCGCCGGATCGCAGGTAAAGAGGTTGCGATCAAGCACGCAGATATCAGCCTGTTTGCCGCAAGCGAGCGTGCCGATACGGTCCTCGGCATGCATGGCATAGGCGCTGCCATAGGTGTAAGCGCGCAGGGCCTCGGCCATCGTAATGCGCTCCTCGGGGAACCAACCCTCGGGGTTCGATCCATCCTCGAGCATGCGCCAGACCGCGCCATAGATCTCTTCCATGGGCTCAAGTCCCACAACAGGGAAATCAGAGCCAAAATGCACGTTTGCACCGCTTGCGAGCAGGCTGTGAATCGGCCAGGAGAGCGCAGCACGCTCGGGACCGACGGCATCGTCCTTGGCGAGGTCGGCCATGTCGAGGAGCATGTGCCACGGTTGCATGGCCGGGTTCACACCCAGCTCAGCGTAGCGCGGCAGATCCTCGGGCTGGACGGTCTCGTTATGCTCCATCGAGTGACGGCACCCCTGCTTACCATAGAGCCGCTCACCCTCTTCAAAGCAGTCGAGGATAAAGCGCACGGAGTGGTCGCCGATCGCATGGATACGTGTGTCGACGCCCCACTCGAGTGCCCTAAGCATAGCGGCACGCACGTGCTCGGGTTCCTCAGCCGGCTCGCCGCATGTCTCGGGCGCGTTGGCATAGGGCTCGAGCATCCATGCGGTGTGATCGGAGCACACGCCGTCGATAAACTGTTTGAAGCCGTGCCACTCGACCTGGGTGCCTGGGAAATCGTATTTCGCGCGAATCTCGTCGAGCGTCATAGTCTCGTTCTCGAAGAGGTCGGTGTAGAGGAACACACGCAGCGGGAGTTCGCCCTTGCCGTTGAGGTCGGCGAGCACCTTATAGGGGTTGTCCATGCTCACAAAGGTCGGGTTAACCATACCGACAGTCGTAATGCCGAGAGCGTTAGCACGATGTGCGGTCTTGACAAAGGAGGCATCGACCACTTCGGGGGCAGGGTCGTACACCTCGTCCATAAATAGGGCACCGGCGTTGTTCGAGAAGACCCCCGTGAGGTTGCCGGCCTCATCCTTGAGAATCTTGCCACCTGTAGGGTCGGGCGTCTCGGCGGTAATGCCAACTTTTTCGATCGCGCAGGTATTGGCGCTAAAGGTATGCATGTCGACCTGCTGCAGGAACACCGGGCGGTCGGAGATATACTCGTCGATCATCGCAGCGGTAGGCATTTCGGGAACATCCCACTGGAACTGGATAATCTGGCAGCCCACGATCCACTCGTTGCTCGGGTGGCTTTCAGCAAACGCCTGCACGCGCTCCATGCACTGTTCGAAGCTTGTGCAATCGATAAGATTGACGGCGAAATCGGGATCGGTCATAAAGGCGCCCTGCGCAAAATGTGTATGCGAATCGATGATGCCGGGCATGACAAGCTTATCGCCATAGTCTCGCACCTCGGTATCGGGCCCGATAAAAGTATCAAGATACTTGTCCTCGCCGCACGCGACAATCTTGTCGCCCGCGACGGCAACACCGCCCTTGAACGGTGCCAGTCCATCACCGGTGAACACTGCACTGCTCTTGATGACTAGATTTGCTTTGTCCATATGGGCCTCCTCAGACGTTGTAGGACAATGAATGAGCGCCGCGATGCAGCGCGCACAATCGAGTGGGGAGCGTCTAGCGCCCCCTACACAACGCGTGCCTATAGGCGGTTGGGCGTCTGTCCCGCACCCTGCACCCCGCGTCAACACCTATTGACGCATCTCTTGTACGAGCCGCCAAGATGGAGCCGAGCGAACGGCTGGGTTAAGGAGGTTTACATGGCTGAGCAGGTATTTTATTGTCTTGGTTTATTACCGCTTCATTACGCCAAACGGTCTGCGATGTACTGTCGGCCAAACCATTCCAACGCTACGATCGCCAGAATGCCTCAATCAAGTCGTCACGCGTCTTGACCTCGCTCTTAACGTAAATGCGATGCAGATGGGCCTTAACGGTGCCAGGACTAATCACAAGTTCATTGGCGATATTCTGAACATCAAGTCCACGCAACACGAGCGTAAGCACCTCCTGTTCTCGCTTTGAAAGCCCGTGCTCGTCCGAAAAAATCACCACACGTGAGACGAGGTCGTCCCGAGCATCACGGCGTTCCGTCGCCACATCTTCATCAGCCCGAGGATGGCGCGAAAACACGCGTAGGATGTGGCTGAACTGTTTGAAGAGCTGAACTGCCGCAGCAACATATAACAAATTCTCTGAGATATTCCGCTCGCTCATATACCAAAGAAAAACGTTTACCATCACGTTATCCACGTCAGGTGTGCAAAAGAGAATCATGTAGGTGTCCTCAATAACAACCATCACACCGAGCATGCAGGCAAGACGAAAGAACGTCTTGGAGCGTTCAAGATCAAGCCGTTCGGCTTTATTCTCCGTCTTGCGATAGCGGATGTAGACATATATCAAGCAAAATATTGTTCCCAGATCACGCGTGAGCCAGAAGAGATATTGCTGCATCTGGCTCGCAAAGCCCGTGCGAGGCACCAAGGCAAATTGAAGCACGGCTACTGGCACGACAAATGCGGCCACGCGTCTAACGGTCACCTTGTCGCGCAGACGCAACATCACCCAAAGCCATATGCACGTGAGAATCGCAATGCCCAACACGCAACGTAGCAATGGGTGCTGAAGCGGTTCATCAAACGTCACCGTATAGTCATATTTAAGCCGGTTATACTCATCAAAGAAAATTACCGACATGTCGAAGATGTAGAGCAGGAAACCCGTAGCTGCCACCAAGCAATCGCGACGGCGCGTCATAAGCCATACAACGAGCGCCGTTGATGCCGTCACCAGCCCAACACCCATAATGAGAATCGTATAGATATAGAATGCAAAGCTCATACTATCCTCATTCCATGCACAACATGTTTGATTTCGTGTTACGGTTGTGGTAGAAACGTCCAACACGCACTTAGGTCGAAAGGAGATGCCATGGCGCCAATTGCACCGCTCAAGATCATCGTCGCACCCGCCGCCAAGGCTATCGCCAAAATTGGCTCGACCATGACCTACGATGACGTGCCCTGTATCGTTGAGGAGCGCGATGACAGCTGTCCCTACCTGGGACACGTCCCCTTCTTTGCACCCAAACTCGCCTCCTCACCCGAGCGGAGCGACCGTTAGCATAGCTCGTACAATCGCCGCGGAACCCCCGCGGCGATTTATTAATCTAGGGGCAATCTCAGATTCAACGTCCGCAGCACCAAACCCCTCCCCGATCAGCGCCTTCCATGCAAACCAACGCCGGGATTGTCGATGCTGCGGCCGCGGCGCGATATGAGGCGCGAAACCTCGCCCAGCAACACGCCGATCACCACACCCATGAGGATCGGCAACTTTGACATCTCGGCGGGCGAGCTGTTAAGCGGCACGATTGTCGCAACAATCGAAAGCACGAGTTCTACCACCGGCACCGCAAGCGCTACCGCAAGCACCTTGCCCTCGAAGGGCGCGCGAAACACACGCGGGCGGTCGTCGTATTTACGCAGGCGCCAAAACGCCGGGAACATCGGGATATAGCTCATGAGCAGAAAGACGACGTTCATCGAGAAGAAGACCCAAAAGACGTCGGAACCTTCGCCCAGCGGAATCTGAAGTAGCAGCACCAAGCTGGCAAAACAACCGTTAATGAGTGCCGAGCCGTTGGGCATGCCGGTCTTCTTGGACACCAGCGCAAAGGGACGCGGCATGTTGCCATGGCGCGCGGCATAGCTCGCCACGTTGTTGACGCCAAAACTCCAGCAGATCATGTTGGCAAACAGCGTTACCAGAAAGGCCATGCCCACGATCATTGTCAGCGGGTGAGCGCGCCCCACCATGGCGGCAACCGCGTCCACAATGCCCGAATCGAGCGAAAGCTGCTCGGTGGGAACCGCAGCCCCAATGCCGATGCCGCAAACGATGTAAATCGCCGCGATGGCAACGCCACCGGCGATAACCGCCTTGGGGATATCGCGCGACGGATTCTTCATCGTGCTGGCAAAGGTCGCGACCACCTCAAAGCCCATAAAGTTGAATAGGATGATTGAAAGATACGTCAGTGAGTTAGTGTCTCCCAGATCGGGGACAAAGGTCTTAAACGACATATCGTTGGCAAAGCCGTTATTGCAGGCAAACCAGATGCCGACGATTCCCACCACGGCGGTAATGAGCACCTTGATGACGGCGCCGCCATCCATGACCCAATCGGCCTCGGCCACCGGCTGCATTGCCATGACCGTGACGCCCCACACAAAGGCAAGCTCGATGGCAATTCGGACCCCAAGCGAAAATTCGATGCCCCATACCGCATTGATGACACTGGGGAACATGCAGGCGATACTTGCCACCCACAGCGGAAAGTTGACCCAATAGCACCAGGAGCAGCGGGCGCCCCAACGGTCGCCCAAGCCCAGGCGAACCCAATCGTACAGGCCGCCCTCGGAATCGAACGCTGTACCGAGCTCGGCCACCACCAGGCCATAGGGAAGCAAAAACGTAATGATGAGGAAGATCCACCAGAAGAACTGCACGTTACCCATGGCAGATGCCGGAGCAGCCGCCTCGATGGTAAAGACAACGCAGATAACCGAGAGGATGACCTCGAACAGGGAGAACTTTTTACCTGCCATGGCACGCTTCCCCTACAGCAAAAAGGATGGCATCTGTACCGAAGGCGCAGCCCAAGGTAGGGTTGCAGGCCGCGTCACCGGTACAGGTGCCATCCCAAAGAGAGGAGAGGATGCAATTGTTGGACCAACGCTCGCGGAACAGGCGCGTGTAGATAACGATACGCTGGTACATAGATACTCCGATCAAAACGGTCGCGCTCGCAACCGGAAACTATCAGCAATTGAATACGCGTCTGACCTGGGAAATTCAAGCGAACAATTGGCCTAACCCGCAATAAATCCCAGATCAGACGCGTACTCAATCAAAGAAAAAGGGCACCCCAATGTGGAGGCAAAGGAGTGCCCAACGAAATCCCAGTCGACCATGACATTGAGCAAACTGGTGCCGTGCCCCGGACGAACCAGCCGCCGATGTCCGATTGATCGGCTGGGTTTTCGAGGTGCCCCAGGTCGCCGCGAAAGAGGAGCGAAGCGTACTTTGGTACGCGAGCGACGGTTTGAGCGGCGAGATGGGGTGCCTCGGAAAGCCAGCGTTTACTCGGCGTGCTCAGGTGCGCCAGATTGGCGCGAACGAGGAGCGTAGCGTACTGACGCTACGTAAGCGACGAGTGAACGCCAAGGTGGCGTGCCTGAGTTACGCCGAGGGCTCCTGCTGGGTAATGCAGTGGATATTTCCGCCGCCGAAGACGACCTGCTCGGACTGAACGCCGACGCACTTGTAGACGCCCTCGCCCCAGACCTCGTCGTAGATCTTCTGGAGCGTGTCAACGGCCAGCTGGTCGTTCTCGTCGCCGTACTGCGGGACGATAACGCCGTGGTTGGTGACCAGGTAGTTCATGTAGGAGGCGATCAGCGGCTCGTCGGGGACGCGCGGCTCGGCGTTCTCGTCGGCGTCGATGGTGTCGCAGGAGGCCTGGTCCATGAACAGCGGGTTCACGGGCATGCAGAGCTTGTAGACCTTCATCTTGCGGCCCTTGGCGTCAACGGCGTTGGAGAGGGTCTCGTAGGCGGCGTGACACTGCTCGTAGAACGGATACTCGGGATCGTCGGTCCAGATGCAGGCCATGACGCCCGGAGCGATGAACGTGGCGACGTCGTCGATGTGGCCGTTGGTCTCCTCGGGGTCGATGCCCTCCTTGACCCAGATGACCTTCTCGACACCCAGGTAATCCTTGAGGTGCTCGTCCATGTAGGCGCGAAGCTCCTCGCTCCAGGGCTCAAACTTCTTCTTGAACTTGGGCCAGATGGACTCGGGATCCTCTTCCTCCTCGAGCACTGCAGAGCAGGTGCGGCCCGGGGAAAGCAGGCACTGGTCGGTCACGACAAGGGTGCCCTCGCCGTCGACGGTGATGGAGCCACCCTCGAGGATCATGTCATCGGGACGGTAGCGGCGGCAGCCGGAGAGCTCGGCCATCTTGAGGGCGATCTGCTCGTCCTTGTCCCACGGGAAATAGAGGCCGTCGACGAGACCGCCGTAGGCGTTGAAGTGCCAGTGGTTGGCGCGCTTCTCGCCCTTGCCGTTGATGACGTAGGTGGCGGCGGTGTCGCGGAACCAAGCGTCGTCGGTGGTCATCTCGATAACGGTGACGTTCTCATCGTTCTCAAAGACGGCCTTGCAGTTGGCATAGTCGACCTGGTTGGCGCACATATAGACCGGGGTGAACTCGGAGATGGCGCGGGCGATGGCGGCATACTGCTTCTGAGCCGGCTTGGCGCCGTGGGCCCAGGTGTCGGTGCGGTGGGGCCAACCCATCCACACGCGATCCTGCGGGGCGAACTCAGCGGGCATAAAGAAGCCGTCGGCCTTGGGGGTGGACTCGGACTCGGTGATCGTACGCATAAGATTTCCTCCAAATCGAACGATCGCTTGCTGCGGGCGGGTTACCCGCAGCCTAAAACCAAGAGATGGTAGGCGCCCGTTCCCCGGCAAAGGTCGGGGCGCCCGGCGCCGGTTTTCACGGAATCGCACCGGCAAGCGACGACGTAACCAAGTGCGCGGAGACAAAACGCACGAAGGATACGGAAGAGAGATTGGGGTGGGCGGTGGTTACCGGAGCTATCGCTCACACCCACCCCGGGGAATGGTTAGCAAACCTGTCGCTTGGGCACGCCTCCGAAGAGGCTAGAGTGCCCGGAGTCGGGAGCGACAAGCCCGACGAAGCGCGCGTTGGTGCACGAGGAGGGTTGGAGCCCCAGAACCGGGTGCTCTAGTTCTCCTCGGCCTCGGCGGCCTCCTCAGCGAGACGCTGGGCTGCGAGCTCAGGGGTCAGACCCTTGTACTCTTCCTTGCGGCCCTTGGCGCTGACGACGCGGACGACCTCGCCGATGAGCACGAGCACGATGAAGATAACGATCATCGGGAGCTTGTCGCCAATCTCGGCGGCGGAGAACGGCACCAGCGTTGCGACGATGGCCAGGACCAGCTCGATGCAGGGGATGGCCAGCATGACCTTCATCATGGTGCCCTTAAACGGGAACGTGAAGATGCGCTCACGGTTCGGGTCGTTCTTACGAAGGTTGAGGAACGCCGGGAACATCGGGATGTAGGTCAGCAGCAGGAAGACGACGGAGGTGCCGAAGAGCATCCAGAAGACACCGTTGGAGATGGCGTCGATGGGAACCAGCTGCAGGCACAGCACCAGGGAGGCAACGATGGCGTTGACCAGGTTGGCGCCGTTGGGCATATCGTCATCCGAGATCATCGAGGCGAAGACCTTGGGCATGTTGCCGTGCTCGGCAGCGTAGCGGGCGACGGAGTTGACGCCGAAGGACCAGGCGGCCATGTTGGCGAACAGGGTGATCAGGAAGGCGATGCAGATGACCTTGAAGATCATGGAGTCGCCCACCATGGTCTGGACTGCGACGATCATGCCGTAGTCGGGATCGATGGAGTCGGCCGGCACCGCAGCGCCGATGCCAAAGCCAGCGAACAGGTAGATCACGGCGATGGACAGGCCGCCAACGATGATAGCCTTGGGGATATCGCGAGCGGGATCGGCCATGTCATCGGTCATGGTGCAGATGACCTCGAAGCCCATGAAGTTAAAGATGATGATCGACAGGTAGCCGAGGGCGTTGGTGTTGGTGAGCTCGGGCAGGAACGTGGTAGCGGACATGTCGTTCGCAAAACCGTTCTCCATGGCATACCAAATGCCCAGAGCGCCGACGATAACGGCAACGGCGACCTTGATGATGGCGCCACCGTTAAGGACCCACTCGGAGTCGGCCGCCTTGGAGCGGCCCATGAGGTAGACGATCCACACAAAGGCAAGATCGATACCCATCTTGGCGATCAGATTGAACTCGACGCCAAAGACCATGCCCAGAATATCGGGGAACATGGTAGCCAGAGAGGCGATCCACAGCGGGTAGTTAACCCAGTAGTAGTACGAAATGCGGGCGCCCCACTTGTCGCCCAGGCCATCACGCACCCAGTCGTAAATGCCGCCCTCGCCGTCATAGGTGGTGCCGAGCTCGGCGACGACCATGCCGTAAGGGAGCAGGAAGGTCAGGATCAGGAAGATCCACCAGAAGAACTGCTGGTTGCCAATGGCGGCAGCAGGTGCGGCGGCCTCGCAAACGAAGACGACGCAGATGATGGTCGAAATGACCGTCAAGAAGGAAAGCTTTTTCTTTCCGTCGCTCATGATGAGCTCCTTCGCTCAGTCTTGGACAGATCCGAGGCCCTAAGGTATTAAGGCAATTGCTTGGGCCTCGGTGAGCGGGCGACAGGAGACGAGCATCCGCCGCCCGCAAACGTGCTTTTAAAAGCCTTGAGGCTTAGAGCTGCTCGAGAGCCTCGAGAGCGGCGTGGAGCTCAGCCTTGGCGGAGTACTCGACGCCCTCGTCGTTGAGCGGAGTGCGCTTGCCCAGAGCGGCAAGGAGAGCGCGGATGGAGTGCTTGCGGTTCTCGGCCTCGACCCAGCACAGGGAGCGCTCGGGATCGTCCATGACCTCGTCGACAACCTCCTCGTTGCGGGTGGCCGGCAGGCAGTGCATGAACTTGGAGTTGGGGCCGGCGAAGTTCATCATGTCCATGGTGACCTGATACTTGGGATAGAACACGTCCATGTAGTTCTCGCCCGAGACCTCCTCGTCGTACAGGCCATACCACACGTCGGTGTAGATGAAGTCGGCGCCCTTGATGCACTCGATGTCGTCGGAGATGACGATGGAGCCGCCGGAGACCTTGCAGTTCTCCTCGGCGATGGCCATCATCTGCTTGCCGAACTCGGCGCGCTCCTCAACGGTGCCAACGTGCAGGCCGCCGTCGGGGATCTGGTGGCCCTTAGGTCCAAACTGGACAAACTTCATGCCGACCTTGGAGGCGATGAACATGAGGGAGACGCAGACCTGGGTGGCGTCGCCGATGAAGGCCAGGGTGCAGTCCTCGATCTTCTTGCCCTCGGGGAGGTTCTCGAGCATGGTCATGAGGTCGCCCATCTCCTGCGTGGGATGGTTGAACTCGGACATGCCGTTGATGACGGGCACAGCGGAGCCCTCGGCGAGGCCGACGACGTCCTTGTGACGGTCAACGCGAGCCATCATGATATCGAGCAGGTCGCCCATGACGCGAGCGGTGTCACCCAGGGACTCGTGGCCACCGAGCTGGATGGTACCAGGGCCGTAGAACTGAGCGTGGCCGCCGAGGTCGCACATAGCGGTCTCGAAGGAAAGACGGGTGCGGGTGGAAACCTGCTGGAAGATCATGCCAAGGCTCTTGTTGCGGAGCAGGTGCGGATAATAACCGTCAACCTTGATGGCCTTCTTCATTGCCAGGCCAAGATCCTCGATAGCCAGGATCTGCTCTTTGGTGAAGTCGTTGGTGTCGATGAAATCCTTAGGCAGTGCCATGTCGATTTCCTTTCCGCCGGTCTTGCCGACTATTACTGAGAGGCGCTCGTACATCACGCCTCGTGTTGACAACACCATCATTCACCCGTATGCAATTTTTACCTAGTTTATTCGGGATTAAAGACCGTTCACGGAGTTACATCCCCTCTAAACCAAT
Organism: uncultured bacterium; assembly: GCA_958349055.1. GTDB lineage: Bacteria > Actinomycetota > Coriobacteriia > Coriobacteriales > Coriobacteriaceae > Collinsella. The sequence goes on along the minus strand of CATWBO010000004.1, from coordinate 49,236 downwards.
ATAAACCCGCAGGTAACGGGCTTGGAGGGGGTTTACTATCTAGAACCGTGAACGGTATACGGGTATCCTGTATCACGTCCTCTAATCCGCAACGGGACATACGGTTGAGGGCGGTATATCCGTAGGGTTTACGGAGCCTATTCAAAGATCAGATGAGATGGGACGGCGACAGATGAACACGCTCATGTTCTTCTACACCCTAGCGATACTCGTTATCTGTATTGTGACGGCGGTGCTCTCGCTTGCCGCCTACGCCTCGTCCCGTCGACGCTTCTTTATCTATGGCAGCGGCGTTTTTATTTGCTATGCCATCGAGATGACCGAGATCTTCTTTTTTGAATACACTTTGCAAAACCAGAGTTTTCCGGCCAGCGACTATTACTCAATTACCATGCCTGTGTTGCGGACCCTTGTGGCGACCGCTTCACAGGCTTTTATTTGGCTGATTGCCATGGACCTGCTCGACAAGCATTCTAAGAAGCTGTTCGTCATTCCCGTCGCAACGTTCTTGGTAAGCGAGCTGTTGATTATCGTTGCCGTCCCCTATGGCCCTATGCACCAGTGGCTTTACTACACCATGCGTCAGGTGTTCCTCATCTTTGTGGGACTGTATATCTTTTGGACGGCTCACAAGAGTACAAAGGTTGAGCTGAAGGCACGTGTTAACAACCAGAAGAAACACCTGATTATAGGCGCCATTCTGGTTGGCTGCATCGTTGCCGAGGACTTCTACAACATCTTGGTGGTTCCCATGAGCCTGGCGCCCTCTTGGCTGCAGTTGTACCTGTCCGAGCGCAACTTTAGCGAGAACGTCTTCGCTTGCTACTTTGCCATCCTGCTGATTATCTACGCGTATCACGTGCTTTCGATCCGCATGCAGGAGGCACCCGAGGAAAAGAATGTCAGCGATCTTGATCGACATATCGAAGAGCAGATGCCCTTCTACCGCAACGCCTACAAGCTTTCCAACCGCGAGACCGAGGTCATGCGTTTGGTCGTGCTGGGCAAGTCGAACCAAGAGATCGCTGACGAGCTATTCCTTGCCGTGGGCACCGTCAAAACCCACATCCATAACATCCTGGTCAAAACCGAGCAGCAAAACCGCACCACGCTGATCCTCCACTTTTGGAAGCGCTAGCCTGCCAAAAAGGGACAGGTTTATTTTGGTAGATTTTATCTGGGCAAACGCCAACCGCCGCGAGAGAGCTGTTTTCCCTCGTGGCGATCTTCTAGCAGAAAAACTAAGTGAGTAGGCTTTTTGCAGGAGGCCAAGCACGCCCTAAAACGCCACAGCCCTGACCTGCGGTTTTATCGATCATTTGTCGTGATGTGCTCGGCAAGTTCAAAAAAGTCTACTCACTTGCATCCGAGACGCACCAGATAGGCAAAATACCGCCGCGAAAGGGCCCCTGGTCCCTTCGCGGCGGTCATACGCCTCTGATTTTGCGACGGTTTTACCGGCTTGTTACTCGCTATAACGGGTGGCGATGGCAGCTTGTACCATGCCGGTGCTCATGAGGTACGTTACCAAGAAGTAGCCGCCGTAGGCCGCCAGGAAAATCGCGCAGGTGAGGCCCACGGTGCCGCCGATGCTCATGCTGCCGAATATGCTCACCAGCTCGATAATCACCTTGAGCGCCACAAAGGAGTGCGCCAGGCCCACTGCCAGCGGGAACAGGAAGAATACCGCTTGCTGCGCCATCACCGAATGGCGAATCTGGCGGTCGTCACAGCCGATCTGTGCCAGCACACGATAGCTGCGGCTGCCGTCGGCCACATTGGAGAGCTGCTGGATCGATAGGATTGCCGCGCACGCAACGACCAGTACAAAGCCAATGTAGATGGCCAGATAGCTAATCATGCCGTTCATCTGCGCCGCCTGCGTGTACATCTCGGAACGCGTGATGAAGACTCCCCACGACCCCGGCTCCTTGCCGTCAACGAGCAGATTGTCGAGCAAGGTGTATTTAATGCTCTCGTCTGCCTCGGTCGTATCCATACCCTGTTTGTAATTAACGAGCAGATTACTGGCATACGGCTGCAGATTAAGCTGGGACAGCAGCTCATCGGCTACGACCACGGTACCGGGATTGCTGCCCATCGCCGAGTTGGCGATGGCCGCCGTGTCCTCGTCCGACTTATCGGTTGCGGGCTTGAGCTCATGCCCGCCCAAGGTGAGGGTATGGCCGCCGGCCATGTATTTGGTGTACAGGTCGCCCAGCTCACCGCCCATATCACACGTAAGCAAGTACTGGTCCCGGCCAATGCTCACCGGCTCCTCACCCATCATCTGACGCAATTTGTTGTACTGGCTCGCCGGCGTCACATACAGACCCATCGCATCGGCGTTGCTTCCCTCGAGCGCCTTGGGAAGTTTTTCGCCCATGGCCTTGCACATCTCACCCGCCACCACCGAGGGACCCGAGCCGCCAAGCGGGTAACTCAGATACGAATCGATCTGCGCATGCTCACCGGCAACATCGGCGATATTGACCTTCTTGCCGGTCTCGTCGTTGTTGTCCGCCGACTTGCGCTCACCGTGCCATGCAGCGTACAAATCGACCGTTGCATCGGCCAGCACCATGCGATCGGCCTCAGACGGATTGACATACTCCTTGTAGTAGTCGAGCGTTTCGGGCGTGTAATAGATATACGTCTGAGACACGTCAACAGGGTTATAGCGCTCCAAATTCTCGTTCATCACGTTGGCAATCGACATACCGCACGTCACCGAGGTAATGGCGAGGAACAGAATCATCGCGATGACGCCCATCGAAAAGCACACCGTATTGACCTTGGCCGAAAGCTGACGCACGGTAAACATGTTAAGTCCGCGCCAATACACGCCGCGCAAGCTCTGCAGCAGCTTGATGAGCATGCCCGAGAGTCCCCAGAACAGGGCAAAGGTGCCCACTGTAACCATAGCGGTCGTAATGCCAAACTGGTTCATGGCCTCTTGCAGCTTGCTGTCCGTCGCGGTTAGCGGGAACCCGTCACGTAGCAGACGGTAATAGGCCACGCCCACCAGCACCACGCCCACGGCAAAGATGACAATCGCGATCCAGGGGTTGCGTGTCTTGATGTTCTCGTTGCGACGCTCGGCACCCATAAGCTCAATGAGTTTGGCACGACGCACGACGCGAAGGTTCAGCAGTAGCGTGAGCACAAACATTACGAGCATGCAGGCAAGGGTCAGGTTGAACGCATGCACCGAGAAAAAGAAGTGGAAATTGGCGATCTGTGTCTTAAAGAGCGAAGCCGTAAAGAACGTCATGAGCTGGGAGAGCCCCACACCCAGCACAATGCCGGCGACAAAGGCGCCGACCGAAACGATCACGGTCTCGAGCGCCATAATCGTGGCGACGCGCCCGCGCCCCATGCCGAGCACCTGGTACAGGCCAAACTCCTTCTTGCGGCGTTTCATGATGAAGTTATTGGCGTACACCATCAAAAAGGCCATGACGCCGGCCAAAAAGTACGTCAGGTAGCCGAGCATGCTGCCCATAACCTGCGCCAAGCCCTCTTCATCGATTCCGGCGATGTCGACCTGCATCGAGATGGTGTTAAAGGCATAGAAGACCGTGACGCCCAGGGTGAGCGTCAAAAGGTAGACGAGGTAGTCGCGGCCGGCGCGGCGGACGTTGCCCCAAGCGAGTTTACAGAGCATCGGAGCCCTCACCGCCCATCATGGCAACGACCTCCATAATGCGGTCGAAGAACTCTCGGCGGTCGGTGTCGCCGCGGCGCAGCTCGGTGAAGATCTTGCCGTCGCGAATAAACAGCACACGGCTCGTGTAGCTGGCGGCAAAGCTGTCGTGCGTGACCATGAGCACGGTGGCGCGCAGGCGGCGGTTGAGGGCCTCCAGGCTCTCGAGCAGCAGACGGGCGCTCTTGGAATCGAGGGCGCCGGTGGGCTCGTCGGCCATGATCATGGTGGGGTCGGTGACGAGGGCGCGAGCCGCGGCAACGCGCTGCTGCTGACCGCCGGACATCTGGTAGGGATACTTGTCGAGCACCTGGCTGATGGACAGGCGCGCTGCCACATCCTGCACGCGGGTCGAGATCTCTGCCGAGTTTGTGCGGGCGATGGTGAGCGGCAGGGCGATGTTCTCGCGTGCCGTGAGCGTATCGAGCAGGTTGGAATCCTGGAAGATAAAGCCGAGCTCCTCGCGGCGGAACTGCGAAAGCTTGGCCTGCTTCATGCGCGTCACGTCCTGGCCGTTGATGCGGATGGTGCCGCTCGTGGCGCTATCGATGGTCGAAACGCAGTTGAGCAACGTCGACTTGCCCGAGCCCGAGGCGCCCATGATGCCAACGAATTCGCCGCGGTTGACGGTAAAGCTGACGTCGTTGAGCGCACGGGTCACGTTGCCCAGCGCTCCATATACCTTTTCGAGATGCGCGACCTCCAGTACCGGGGTCGCTGCTTGCATGGTTTGCATACCGAGTCCTTTCTTGCGATTAGTCTACGGCATCTATAGTCGCAAGAAGACGAGTCGGCTACCATCGATATGGCTTACGCTTGCCTTACCGTTGTGTAAGGTACGGGTAGCTAGCCTGTCACTTGTTGATGTTGAGAGAGGACTCCTGTTGAAGACTGTTCATGTTGCTGCTGGGATCATTCGCAAGGATGGATCCGACGAGCTGCTGGCCGTGCAGCGCGGCTATGGCGACATGCAGGGACTTTGGGAGTTTCCGGGCGGCAAGCTCATGCGTGGCGAGACGCCCGAAGACGCCGTGCGTCGCGAGCTCATGGAAGAACTGCAGGTGAAGGTCACCAACCTGCGCGATTTCTATACCGTCGAGTACGACTACCCCGATTTCCATCTCTCCATGGAATGCTATTACTGCTCGCTGGCCGATGAATCCGATGAACCCCAGAAGCACGACCGGCAACTCGACATCCGCTGGATTCCGCGTACATCGCTGGCCACCGTTGAGTGGATGCCCGCCGACAAGGGGCTCATCGATGCGCTGATTGAGCTGAAGGAAGATCGACTTGCAGGCGCCGAAAGTTCAGTCGACACCAGCGACAACGCCGAAGAACAGTCCGCCACCAAGCCCAAGCGCAAAACCAAACGCCGCTCCAAAAAGCGCCCCAAACCCGGTCTGCTCGACGGCATCGACACCTCGGACCTCTCCGCCGACGAACGCGAGCTGGTCCGTCGTCGCGCCGCCATCAAAAAGTCCATGAAGGGTAACAAGCGCGCCAACACCAAGCCCGAGCTCCTCGTTCGCCAGCGCCTCCGCGCGGCGGGCCTTACAGGATATCGCCTGGAATGGAAAGTCCCCGGCAAGCCCGACATCGCCTTTCCCGGCCGCAAGATCGCTATCTTCGTCAACGGTTGCTTTTGGCATCGCTGCCCCAAGTGCAATCCGAGCCAGCCCAAGCGCAACGTTGAGTTTTGGGAAGCAAAGTTCCGCCGCAACGTCGAGCGCGACCGCGCCGCCGTGGCAGCGCTCACCGAAATGGGCTGGACACCCATAACTATCTGGGAATGCGAACTCAAAAAGGACCGCATCGACGCCACGATGGAACAGGTCATCGAGCAGGTGCGAGCCGCGACCCCGCAACGCTAAAACGAGCCATTCACGGGTCCCGCACGCGCGCGCCACATCCGCGCCACAAACCTTAGAAAGCCCTTAAGCTCAAAACCTTTCAAGAGTGCTACTCGATAGCCTTAACCTGCGGTTTCACTGTAATCGCAAACCTCATTAAGCCTTTCTTTAGCGCTTCCTTGTAACGACCGCGGCATAATACTGCCAACGCACGGGACCTAGCAGCACACCCTGTGCGCAACCTTTTGGTGGACATCGAGGAGGCCGCATAAGCATGCATTCTTCCAATGACGCAGCACAGCAGCCATCCCTAAAACATGCGGACCTTTTCTCCTTCCCCCCGACACAGAGAAACGGCCTCCTCGACTCCCCCACCACAAAAGCCAAACGCTCAACTAATCAGAGCCTCAACTTGCGAGCATCGTTCGAAAAGCTCCAAGCATCCCTAGACAAGGCGTTCCCCGAACAGGCAAGAGCAATCTAAGCCCATCGCGCTTTATACTGATGCCATGCGAAACATGGATCACATAGAATTGCACCGCGGAGGACGCGAGGAAGCGTTTCCCGAGACCGCCGAAGACTGGCCCTATATTGCCGAACGCGCAGAATTCGCTCGCTATCCGGGCAATTCCGTCCCCTGGCACTGGCATTCCGAAGTCGAGCTTTTCTACATGGAGCAGGGAGCAATTGACTATCGCACGCGTGCGGCTCATGAGCACATGCACTTTGAGGAAGGGTCCGCCGGCTTTATCAACGGCGGCGTTTTGCACAGCACCCTGCAATCACCCAATTCGGCGCCAGCCATTCAAATGCTGCATATCTTTCAGCCGTCAATGCTCGGCGATCCCGCGGGACGTCTTCAAAAGCGCTACATCAATCCATTACTGCAATGTCGAGGCGTTGATGTACTCAAATGGTCGCCCACCAACCCCGACGATATGCCCTTTATCGATTTGCTGAAGAGCTCCTTCAGCCACAATCTTCAACAGCCGCAGAACGATATGGCGCTTCGAAATAGCCTGTCAGAACTCTGGGTTCAAATCTATGCCAAAGCCGAACCACAATTCTTTTTGCGCAATGACTCTTGGATGACCAGCCGTGAAATTCGGTTTAGAGAAATTCTGGACTACATCCGCACACACTATGCAGACAGCATAGATGTTCCCCAAATTGCGTCCGAAGTCGGCATCAGCGAAAGAGATTGTTATCGTACCATCAAAGCTTGCGCGGGAACAACCCCAGCCGCGTATCTACGCGCATACCGCATCACCCGCGCTTGCACGCTCTTGACGCACACCACGCGAACGGTACAGACGATCGCTCACCAATGCGGCTTTGCAACGGCGAGCCACCTTGGGCAGGTATTCAAGGAACAAATTGGCTGTACCCCTTCTGAGTATCGAGCCATGAGGCAGAATTTCGATACTACGGGGCAGAAATAACGCTAGCGCTCCCACCTCACCTGTCCCACACTATCAGACAGATGAGAGAAAGGAATGCCATGAAACAATTCGACCATGTCGTGTTTGACGTTGACGGAACATTGGCAGATACAGAAGAAAGCGTTCTGTCATCGCTTGCCCAGATAGTCCAAGAAGAGACCGGCAAAACGCTCCCCCAAAACGAGCTTGAATTTGCCCTCGGCATACCCGGCAAGGATGCCCTTGAGAAACTTGGGATCTACTCGCAGGCAACGTTGGATCGCTGGTGCCAAGTTGCCGCCAGCTTTAAAAGCACCATCAGCGTGTTTCCCGGCTTGCACGAAGTCATCGCAACACTCTCCGACAACGGCTGCAAACTTGGCATCGTCTCCTCACGTGCGCGCGACGAATACGCAGAAGAAATTGCACCCCTTGGCTTCGATAAGTATTTTGAGCACATCATCCTTGTCGAAGACACAACCGAACATAAACCCGCACCCGCACCCATGCTCGAATATCTCCGACGTGCGGGCGCAAGCCCCAACAGCGTCATCTACGTTGGCGACACCGTCTACGACGAACAATGCGCAACTTCAGCAGGGGTCAGTTTTGCCCGAGCAGCATGGGGATCACACCAAGACATCCCAAACGCCACCTACAACCTCAAAACCCCCAACGACCTGCTAGCCTTATCAACCAAGTAACCCACGCGCTCCACCCTTTCCGCCCTAACGCCACAAGGGCGACGACCTCGAGAAGGTCAACTTGGGAGGGACGAGGACTTAGTTCCCCAATCTTTCCGCAGGGGGCAAAAAGCCACGTCTTATTTTTCCGACACTAACGCCACAAGGGCGATTGAGCAGGACGGTTTGGACGGGTCCCGTACTTAGTTTCCAAAATCATTCCGCAGCGCGAAGGCCCCCGTTGTCAAAGCTTCGAAGAAGCGAGACAACGGGGGCCTTCATGCGCGAGGACGTTTTGGAAACTAAGTACGGGACCCGTCCAAACCGTCCGATGGGATCGGAGTACCCTTGCTGTTACTCTGCTTTGCCCACACAGTTGAGGTTGGTCATGCGGATCTTAACCAGCTCGGTGATCTCGCGCATGCCCTCCTTGGCCGGCTTCTTGGGATCGAAGCAGCCGGGGTTCTCGGCCATGTAGGCCATGAAGCCCTTGGTGTAGGCCTGACGCAGCTCGGTGGCGTAGTTGACCTTGCAGATGCCGTTCTTCACAGCCTCGGCAACCTGCTCGTCGGGCACACCGGAGGTGCCGTGCAGGACCAGCGGCACGTCGACGGCGTCGCGGATGGCCTTGACCACGGACTGCTCGATGTGCGGATCGCTCGTGTACACGCCGTGGCTGGTGCCAACGCCAATAGCGAGGGAGGTGCAGCCAGTGCGCTCGACGAACTCCTTGGCCTCGGCAGGATCGGTGTAGGGGCTCTCGCCCTCAACCGCGGGACCGTCGTCCTCCTTGCCGCCAACCTTACCGAGCTCGGCCTCGACGGGCACGCCCATGGCGCGGCCAGCGTCGGCGACGGACTTGGTCAGGGCGATGTTGTCCTCGAAGGACTCGTGCGAACCGTCGATCATGACAGAGGTGTAGCCAGTGCGGAAGGCCTGCATGCAGCGGTCATAGCCATCGCCGTGATCGAGGTGCAGAGCGACGGGCACGGAAGCACGCTCGGCGGCAGCCTTGACCATGCCGTAGAAGTAATCCAGACCAGCGGTCTTGATGGTGCCCGGGGTGGTCTGCATGATGACGGGGGACTTGGTCTCCTCGGCAGCGGCCAGAACGGCCATAACAAACTCGAGGTTCTCGACGTTGAACGCGCCGACGGCGTAGTGGCCGGCCTGAGCGTCCTTGAGCATCTTTTCGGTGGTAACAAGTGCCATGAGCGTTTGCTCCTCTCCCTCGCCCGCATCTGGACATCGGGCGTAGTTGTTCACAAGGCGTTTTACCTTGCGTTTTGCTGCGCTCATTGTATGAAATTCAGCGGGTATGAATGTGCGGGATGTTGTCACTCCGCAGTGCAAGACTCTCAATTTTGAAAAGCAAACGGAAGGGTTTTGTGCCGAGCGCACGTGTTCGATATTGAGTTTTGAGCCTTGTCCGCCTTTCTTTTATAGAAAAGATAAGTATTCGAAAGGCGTTTTCTTACTCAAAAAGAAAATGAACGAAAATGAACTCAACACATTTCCTGCAAATATTGCTGAGAATGGAGCTGACATGGTCCAAGTTGCAACCCGAGCTTTTGCCGACGAACGCCGTGCCGCCATCATGGAAATGCTCGAGCACAATGCCTCGGTTCAGGTAGCAGAAATCGCCCAGACCTTTGGCGTGTCCTCCGTCACGGCCCGCGCCGACTTGGACGCGCTCGCCGAGGCTGGCAAGCTGCGCCGCACGCACGGCGGCGCCGTGTCGCTCCACAAGCGCCTGACGGTCTCCACGCAGGACCGGCGTATTAACGTCAACGTGGCCGCAAAGCAGGCCATCGCCCAAAGCGCCATCGAGCTCGTCAGCGACGGTGACACGCTGCTCGTCGACTCGGGCACCACGGCACTCGAATTTGTCCGCCTGCTCGACCAACGCGACGGCATCACCGTCATCACGGCCGACATTACCATCGCCGATTACATCGACGAGAGCATGCCCTCGGTCGATGTTGTTATGCTGGGCGGCGCGCTGCGCAAAGGCCATCGCTATCTGTACGGTCCGCTCACTATGCAGGCGCTACAGATGATTCACGCCGACCTCGCCATCATGTGCCCCGGCGCCTTTGTCACCGGCTGCGGCTTTACCACCGACTTTCCGCAAATGGCCGAAACCAAAACGGCCATGATCGTCGCCGCGCGTAAGAGCGTGGCGCTCATGGACGCGAGCAAGGTCAACGGACGCGGCATGTACCGCTTCGCCGAACTCACCGATGTCAACACCATCGTGATGGACCGCGACCCCGAAGGCGCCGTCGCCACCTCAATCGCCGATACCACCGACACCGACGTCCCAACCCTCATCATCGCCACCGCCTAAAAACAAAAACCACCACGAAGGGGACCCTTTTGTGGTGGTTTTGACGGTGAAAGTGGAGTGTTGTTACTTGGAAAGCTCGTCGGCGAGGGCTTCGATCTGGGCGCGCGATGCGTCGTTGAGCGAACCCAGAACGGTCACCTTGTTCTGCGCCAGGGTGATGTCCTTCATGCCCTCGAGCTCCTTGGTCATGACCTTGGCAGCGGCGGGTGCCCAAGAGCCGGCCTCGACAAGCGCCACGGTACGGTTCTGGTAGGCATGCTCGGCGAGCGTGTGGATGAAGGTGCTCATGAACGGGAAGATCTCGCCCTGGTAGGTGATGGAAGCAAGCACCAGACGGTCGTAACGGAACGCATCCTCAACGGCCTCGGCCATATCATCGCGAGCCAGGTCAAAGACGGAGACCTTCTGGCCGCGAGCCTCGAGCGCAGAAGCGAGCTCCTCGACGGCTGCCTTCAGATGGCCGTAGACACTCGCGTAGGCAATCGTGATGCCCTCGTCCTCGGGCTGGTAGCTCGACCAAGTGTTGTAAGTGTCGAGGTAGTAGCCCAGGTTCTCGGTCAGCACGGGACCGTGGAGCGGGCAGATGATCTGAATGTCCAGATCGGCGGCCTTCTTGAGCACAGCCTGCACGAACTTGCCGAACTTGCCGACAATGCCAAAGTAGTAGCGGCGCGCCTCGCAGGCCCAGCCTTCCGGGTCCTCGATGTCGTTGGCGCCGAACTTGCCAAAACCGTCAGCGCTGAAGAGCACTTTGTCCGTGGCCTCGTAGGAGAACAGCACCTCGGGCCAGTGCACGTTGGGGGCGCCGACAAACGTCAGGCTGTGGCCGCCCAGGTCGAGCACGTCGCCCTCTTTGACGACCATCTTGCGCTCGGGGTAATCGGTGCCAAAGTAGTTGACCATCATGCGGAAGGCGCCCATGCTGGCCACGATCTGGGCCTGGGGATAACGCTCCATAAAGGCGGCGATGCCAGCGGAGTGATCGGGCTCCATGTGGTGAACGACCAGATAATCGGGCGTACGACCGTCGAGCACGGCCTCGATGTTGCCGAGCCACTCGTCAACAAAACCGCCGTCGACCGAATCGGCGACAGCGATCTTCTCGCCCAAGATAACGTAGCTGTTGTATGCCATACCGTTCTCGGACACATCGTACTGGCCCTCGAACAGGTCAATGTCGTGATCGTCGACGCCAACGTAGCGGATATCCTTGGTGATCTCCATCAGGCAAAGCCTCCTAGATAGACAAAAGAGCCTGTCTATCATAGCACTCGGCCGCATCCCAACAGCCATCTGCCGGCTTCCTTACCATTTGTTATTGAAGCGCGGCAACACGCCGTTGACCTGCGCAAACTACGAGCGCGGAGCCGCTGTGGTATGTCGAACGATGAGCTGACCGGGGATACGGATGGCGACGGTCTTGCCCGGCACCCCCTCCTTAGGGACCGCATGCTCAAACACCTCGCGTCCGCGCTGATGCAGATCGAATCGCACGGTCGTGAGCTCGTTGTGTGCGACAAAATCGTCGAGCGAATCGTCGACGCCCACCACACTCACGTCCTCGGGCACGCGCAGGCCACTATCGCGCAGCGCGGCGATGGCGCCGTTTGCCATCTGGTCGTTTGCCGCATAGATCGCCGTCATGGCGCGGTCGTGTTCTGCCAGATACCTGCCGGCCTCGTAGCCGCTGTTGGCAGACCAGTCGCCCTCGAGCGGCTCTGCCGGCTCGATATGCCTGCGCTCGAGCGCGTCTTGCCAACCGGCGCGGCGGAACTGCTCGTCCACCGAGAAGGACGGGCCGCCGATATAGCGAATCTGTTCGTGACCAAGCTCAAACAGGTGATCCATAAGCAGCAGCGAGCAGCCGTAATGGTCGGAGTCGACCGTGGTCACGCGCGGATGCGCATACATGGTGACGATAACCGTGCCGATTCCCGGCAGCGGATCAAACGTCTCAAAGTCGGGCGCCATGCGGCTCATGCCGATGATGATGCCATCGACCGGCAGGGCCGCCATGCGACGCGTGGCTTCGGCAAGCGAAAACTCCTCGGTCTTGGACATCTCGACTAGCGTGATGGCACAGCCGTGCTCGCGAGCGGCGCTGGCGATGCCGTCGATCATTGAGAGGTTGCCAAACTTGGTGACATCGTTGATGCACAGGCCGACCGAATGGTAACGGCCATCGCGCAGCGAGCGACCGGCATAACTCGGACGAAAGCCGAGCTCTTGCATCGCGGCCTGCACGCGCTGGCGCGTCTGCTCGTTAACGTTGGGCAAGCCGTTGGCGACGCGCGAAACCGTCTGCTGCGAAACGCCAGCAGCACGGGCGACGTCAGCCATGGAGACCGGACGCGTACCTGTATCGTTGGACGGGCGCCTTGCCACTGGATCACCTTCACCCTTGCGAGATCTGAATAGCGTGCATGCCGGCCCCGTGCAGAAATGAGCCCGCGCGGAGGGCCGCTATCGTCGGACGCATGTTAACGTACTCTACTTTTTCTATCTGCACCTCTTCTGCTTTATAAGTCCATACGGCAGTACCGTTCACGGCTGTATTTCTACCGATTACCAGATTCTCAAAAAAGTGACAAGCGATGTGTTATGAGTACGTTAACATAGCCCGTAACGTGCGGTATCGTGAACACTTGGTTCATGCCGCTTCAAGTTGTTAACGTACTCATAACGACGCAAAACTCACCCGTGCGCACCAAGGAAAGGACCCCCATGACCACCCCCGACGAAAAGACATTCGCCACGCTCACCAAGCTGTTTGAGGAGGAGTTTGGCCCCATCGGCGACCGCCAGGTGCTCTATGTGCACGCGCCCGGCCGCTCCGAGATCAGCGGCAACCACACCGACCACGAGGGCGGCCACGTCATCGCCGGCTCGCTCGATGTCGCCGTCGACGGCATTGCCGTGGCAACCGACACCGACAAGGTCCGTGTTGCCGACGAGGGCTACCCCACGTTTGAGATCACGCTCGACACGCTAGATGTTCAGGAGTCCGAGAAGGGCACGTCCGCGAGCCTCGTTCGCGGCATGGCCCACGAAATTGCAGCTCTGGGCGTTGAGCCCCACGGCTTCGACTTCGCCTTTACCTGCTCCGTTCCCTCGGGCGGCGGCCTTTCGAGCTCCGCTGCCGTCGAGGCTGCGTACGGCCGCGCCATGGAGACCCTCTGGGGCGCGCCCGCCATTGAGCCCGTCGCGCTTGCGCAGATGAGCCAGCGCACCGAGAACAACTACTACGGCAAGCCCTGTGGTCTGATGGACCAGGCCGCCGTGTGCCTGGGCGGCCTCGCCTACATGGACTTCGAGGACCAGGCTCAGCCTAAAACTCAAAAGCTCGAGCTCAACTTTGAGGATCACGGCTATGCGCTCGTGCTCGTTAAGGTTGGTGCCGACCATGTGGCAGCTACCGACGACTACGCCGCCGTTCCGCGCGAGATGCAGGACGTCGCCGCCGAGTTTGGCAAGGCACGCCTGTGCGAGGTAAACGTTGCCGACTTTGACGCCAAGCTCCCCGAGCTGCGCGCCAAGCTGGGCGACCGCGCCTGCCTGCGCGCCGTTCACTACTGGTACGAGAACGGCCTGGTCGACAAGCGCTGGGCAGCTCTGAACGCCGGCGACATCGACCAGTTCCTGGTCCTGACGCGCGAGTCCGGCGCCAGCTCTGCCATGTACCTGCAGAATGTCGTTGCCAAGCTGGGCTCCGAGCAGCCCTCCATGTATGCCCTGGCGCTGGCCGAGCACGTGCTCGACGGCCGCGGCGCCGTTCGTATTCACGGCGGCGGCTTTGGTGGCACCATCCAGGCTTTCGTGCCGCTCGACCTGGTCGACACCTTCATTGCCAAGATGAACGGCTGGCTGGGCGAAGGCTCTGCCCGCCACTACGCGATTTCTGACAAGGGGGCTTACGCGGCATGGCTGTAATGACCGACGTGCGCGAGGCTGCACAGGGCCTCATCGAATATGCCATCCACCGATCGATGATCGGACAGGACGACCGTATCTGGGTATACAACACCATTCTCGAGTGCATCGGTGCTACGGGCCCGGCGCTTGACATGGCCTGGGCGCTCCAGGTTGAGAAACTCTCGCTCTTGCACCCCGATACACTCCCCGACTTTGACCTTGAAGGCACGCTTGCCGCGCTTTCCGAGGCCGCCGTTGTCAACGGTGCTGCCGAGGACACGGCGTCGGGCCGCGACCGCATCGCCATGCGCATCATGGGCGCGCTCATGCCGAGGCCTTCGGTTGTAAACGAGGAATTCAATGGGCGTATGGGCGTCAACGAGCCCCGTGCCGCGACCGACTGGTTCTACGGCCTGTGCTGCGACGCCGGCTACGTGCGCCGTGCCGCCATCGCGCGCAACATCAAATGGAGCACCCCCACCAACTGGGGCGATCTTGAGATCACCATCAACCTGTCCAAGCCTGAGAAGGACCCGCGCGATATCGCCGCGGCAGGTGCAGCCAAGAACACGGGCGAGAAGTATCCCGCCTGCCAGCTCTGCATCGAAAACGAGGGCTATCCCGGACGCTCCGCCGCAGCCGACGGCGGCGCTCACCCCGCCCGCCAGAATCTGCGTGTTATCCCCATCCAGCTCGACGGCGAGCGTTGGGGCTTCCAGTACAGCCCGTACGCGTACTTTAACGAGCACTGCATTGCCATGAGCTCCGAGCATCGTCCGATGCACATCGACCGCAAGGGCCTGACCTGCCTGCTCGATTTTGTGGACCTGTTCCCGCATTACTTCATCGGCTCCAACGCCGACCTGCCCATCGTGGGCGGCTCGATTCTGTCGCACGACCACTTCCAGGGCGGCGCGCACGAGTTCCCCATGATGCACGCCGCCGAGGTCTCGCAGTTTAGCGTGCCCGGTTTTGACCAGGTCAGCGGCACCGTGCTGCAGTGGCCGCTCTCGGTGCTGCGTCTGCGCTCGCACGACCGCGCTCAGCTGCTCGGCGCTGCCGAGAAGATTATCCTCGCCTGGCGCGAGTGGACCGATGAATCGGTGGGCGTCATCGCGCACACAGCCGATGGCGTGGCGCACAACACCGTGACGCCCGTCATCCGCCGCGTCGACTCCCGCGGCAATGCCGGCGGCGAAATCTACGAGGCCTACCTGGCGCTTCGCTGCAACATCACGACCGACGAGCATCCGCTGGGCGTGTTTCACCCGCATGCCGAGTATCACCACATTAAGAAGGAGAACATCGGCCTGATCGAGGTCATGGGCCTGGCGATTTTGCCGCCGCGCTTGGTTCCCGAGCTCGGCGCTGTCCGCGAGCACCTGCTGGCGGCCAAGGCCGATGCCAGCTACGACCTTGCCAGCGCGCTCGAGGGCGACGACCTTTGCCGCAGCCACGCCGCGTGGGCCGAGGACGTCTACGCCCGCCGCGCCGACGAGCTTACGGCGGACAACGCCATCGATATCCTGCACGAGGAGGTCGGCGTGGTGTTTGGCCACGTACTCGACAACGCCGGCGTCTTTAAATGGGACGAAGCCGGCCGCGCCGCCCAGCAGCGCTTTATCGACTCGCTATAGCATACGGGTTCGAGCCTCATCAGCGGCCACGACATAACCGCCCACACGACAACGGCGCCCGCCGGCAACATCGCCGACGGACGCCGTTTTTGATGCAAGGATAGCTAATTTGCACCAAAACAAGGAGTGTCCCAAACTGCCGGCAGAAAAGGATCGTCCCTAGGTGTCGACCTAAACCACCACATTATTCGATGGAAAAACGTGGTTGTCTCCCACATTATTCGATGGAAAAACGTGGTTCACTCCCACATTTTTCGATGGAAGGACCAAAACAGTCTTATACTAACCATGGTCGTTAGGAGGCAGTATGCAGCGACAGCTAATGGACGAACTCATCGCTTGGAAATCTAGGGCAAACCGCAAGCCCCTCCTGCTTAAGGGGGCCCGCCAGACGGGAAAAACCTGGCTTCTCAACGAATTCGCAGGCCAGCAGTATCAAAACGTCATCCGTTTTGACTTTATGCTCGAACCGGGCGCACGTTCGCTGTTCGACGGAAGCCTTGACCCCAAACGCATCATCTCCCAGATAGAGCTCCTGCGCGGCCAGACCATAACGCCGACAGACACACTCATCATCTTCGACGAAATCCAAGAGGCACCGCGTGGCATCACCTCGCTCAAATACTTCAACGAGCTGGCGCCGGAATACCATATCGTGGCAGCCGGCTCCTATATGGGACTCGCACTCCGACGCGAAAACGAGTCGTTCCCCGTCGGCAAAATCGACCAGCTCACCATGCGCCCCATGGGGTTTGTCGAGTTCGTTCGTGCCGTCGATGGCGATCCGCTCGCAGATGCCATCCTTGCCGCAGACATGGACCTGCTGGCAAACGTTTCCGAAAAGCTCGAGCGCTTGCTCAAGGAATACCTCGTTGTCGGTGGCATGCCAGAGGTTGTCTCCGCTTTCGCCGCCTCCCACGATTTCATCGAGGCCCGCAGGCTTCAGCAGCAAATCATCGAAGCTTACGAATCCGATTTTGGCAAGCATGCGCCAGCCCGCATCGTCGAGCGCATGAGGCTGGTTTGGAAATCCCTTCCCGGCCAGCTCGCAAAGGAAAACAAGAAGTTCGTCTACGGCGCGCTTCGTCCCGGGGCGCGCGCACGCGATTTTGAGGAAAGCCTCCAGTGGCTCATGGACTATGGAATCGTTCATAAGGTACCACGCGTTTCCGCCCTAAGAGCACCGCTCACAAGCTACGAGGATCTCTCGGGCTTCAAGCTGTTCTGCATCGACACCGGCATCCTCGGAGCACTCTCCGGTCTCTCGCCGGCCATTGTTCTGAACGGGCCCGCTGTTTTTACGGAGTTCAAAGGCTCGCTGACCGAGCAATACGTCGCACAGGAGCTTTTGCTCCAAGGCAAAACTCCCGCGTATTGGTCATCCTCCTCCGGCAATGCAGAGACTGACTTTGCCATCGACCATGCGGGGACCGTGCTTCCGCTCGAGGTCAAGGCGGCAGAGAATCTCAAAGCAAAGAGTCTGAGGATTGCCTGCGAGAAGTTCAAGCTCGAGCGCTGCGTGAGAACATCGTTAGCGGCATATAGAGACGAGGGCACGCTCGTCAACATTCCGCTCTGGGAGATTGGGCAAATCGACAAGCTGGCATAGGCGCTGTGGAGGGGGTGCCCCGTAAGGAGTGTCCCAAACTGCCGGCAGAAAAGGAACGTCCCCATCTGCCGCATTACGTCGATGTTTTAGCAACGACAGCGAAAACCCGCCAGAGCGAGCAAGGTGCCTTGAAACGAAAGGCAGATTGCCGCTCTGGCGGGCTTGCAGCGTCGAGCCGTTACGCGGTTTGGTAAAACCGCGTAACTCTACAGCTCCGTTACTTCAACGCTGTTGTAGACCTCGTCCCAGCGGTCCATGACCAGGTGGCCAGTCTTGGGATCCATGGCGTTGAGCTTGCCGCAGGTATTGGCAGTCTTAAGCACTGTGACATCATCGGCACCGGCAGCAATGGCGTGTGCAAAGCCGGCGATCGTCGAGTCGCCGGAACCCGTCGCGTTGACAGCGGCAATCGCGGGCGTCTTGGCGCGGAACGCGCGGCCCTCGTGGAAGCCCACCGAGCCGGCGGCACCCATCGAGACGACAACCCAGGGGATACCGGCAAAGCGGCCATCGGCGGCAAGCGCCTCGCGCAGCGCGTCGACGTCGTCGGTGGTAAAGGACGTGCCCAGCAGGCCGTTGATCTCGGTCAGGTTGGGCTTCACGAGCTCGGGCTTGGCGTCGGACTCCAACGCGGCCTCCAGCGACGCGCCCGAGGTATCGAGCAGCACCTTGGCGCCCGCCTCTTCGGCAATCTTGACCAGCTCGGCATAGTAGCCGGCATCGACGCCGCGCGGCAGCGAGCCCGAAAGCGTCACAACGTCCGCCTTCGCTGCAAGCTCGGCGAACTTGGCAGTAAAGGCCTCGAGCTCGGCCGGGGCGATCTGCGGGCCGCTCTCCAGCAGCTCGGTCTGATTACCCTCGTGCAGAATATTCAGGCAAATGCGCGTCTCACCGGCGATGGGCACAAAGTCGTTCTTAACGCCGTCGACATCCATAAGCTCGGCCATATAGGCACCCATGTGGCCGCCAAGCAGACCGGTTGCGAGCACGTCGTCGCCCAGCTGCAGCAGCACACGGCTCACGTTGAGGCCCTTGCCGCCAGCCGTTTTCTCGGGCGTCACGCGGTTCACATCATCGATAATCAGCTTGTCGAGCTGATAGCGCGTATCAATCGACGGGTTCATGGTAACGGTCAGAATCATGTTGATCTCCTGTTTCCGGGGCACGACGTGTGCGTCCCCAAACATACGATAGCTCGTTAAAGAATCTCGATCTCAAAGCCACGGGTGACGGTCTCCCCCGGCTTGGCCACCAGGCAGCCACGCTTGTGCTCCAGGACATCGTCCTCATCGGAGCAGGTGGACAGACCGCCCCACGGCTCAACCGCAACAAAGTCGCCCTCGGGCTTGCTCCATACAATCAGGTACGGCATATCAGGGAATGTCAGACGCACGCCCTTGTCCTCGGTTTTCTTGGTCAGCGTGACCACGCGGCTCTCGAGCACGTCAAAGATGGTCTCCGCGAAGTCGAAAAGTTCGTGGGTCAGCGGCAGGTCGTGGCCGATCATCGGGTTTTTGCTGCGATGCTCAACATCAATCAGGCCCGTCGAGGGAACGGCAGTACAGAGCTCGGCGGCCTCACGCTGATCAAAACGAAGTTCATAGTCGTCATAGGACTCGCCCTCGTCGAGCGGGCACTTAAAGCCGGGGTGACCGCCCACAAAGAATGGCATATCCTCGGTGCCCTCATTGGTCACCTCGTACGACACGGCCGCCTTAGCCGCATCGATCGTGTAGCGCGCGACGATCTTAAACGGATACGGATACTGCTCGAGCAGCTCGGCGTGGTCGGCAGAGCTTAGGCTCAGCGCAACCATGCTGTCGCCCTGCTCCTCGAGCTTCCACTCCTGCTTGCGGGCAAAGCCGTGGCGGGCAAGCTTGACCTCGCGGCCGCCCATAGTCATCGCGCGACCGTCACGAAGGCCGCCGCAGATCGGGAAGCAAATAGGTGCCTGGCCCGACCAGACCGCCGGGTCGCCCTGCCACAGGTACTCGCGACCGTTGGCCTTAATCGAAGTGAACGATCCGCCAGCCGTGCTCAGTGCCACACGAATAGAACCGTTATCAAGAACAAACTCCATAGGAGCCTTCCCTTTCGTACGCCAGCCCGCCGAGTCAGTGGGGCTGATAGAAAACCGGCCCGCGCCCCCTCACAGAAACGCGAGCCGTCAACGGACTAGTAAATTACGCCGGATACCCGCTAGTCGTGGTATTCGCCACGGTCCCACTTCTCGAGGAACTCGTCAAAGAAGTGCGGGTCAGCCTGAGCCTCGGCATCGGCCTTATTGCAGGCGTCGATCTTGGCAATCAGGGCATCGTGCTCGGGGGTCTTCTCGTAGGGCTCCTCCAGGAAGGCAAGCATAATGTCGGCCATCAGGAACTCGCCGGTGATCTTACCGCCAAAGCCCACGATGTTGGCGTTGAGCTCGCGACGGGCATACAGGGCAGAGGTCATGTCGCGAACCAGGGCGCAGCGGGCGCCGGGAACCTTGTTGACGGCGTTGGTGATGCCGATGCCGGTACCGCACAGGGCCACACCAAAGTCGGCCTTGCCGCTGGCAACGGCCTCGCCCACGGCCTTGCCGTAGATGGGATAGTGCGTACGGGTGTGGCTGTAGGTGCCGCAGTCGAGCACCTTGTAGCCAGCCTGCTCCAGGCGGTCGGCCAGATAGATCTTCTCGTCCGTAACGATATGGTCGCAACCGATTGCGATGGTCTTCTTCATCAGAACGTCCTTTCGTCTGAATTCACAAGTTGAGGTAGAAGTTCGAGTTCTCGGTGGCTCTCGTTAGGCCATCTTGTTGAGCATGTCGACACGGATCTGGTGACGGCCGCCAGCGTACTGGGCGCGCAGGAACTCGCGGGCGATCTTCTTGGCGACCTCGGTGCCCACAACGCCCGGGCCCATGGTGACCATGCGCGAGCCGTTGTGCTCGCGGGTCATGTAAGCGGAACGCTCGTCGGAAATGTTGGCGACGACCATGCCCTTGATCTTGACGGCGGCCATATAGGAGCCGACGCCGTACTTATCGAATGCGAAGCCCTGGGAATCCTTGTGCTCCAGCAGGTCCTTGGCAACGGCGGTCGCGGAATCGACAAAGTCCGCGGCAGGGGTCTCGGAATAGTCGACGACCTCGTGACCGTCGGCGATGAGCATCTCCTTGATGGACTCCTTCATCGACATACCGTCGGCATCGGAAGCGATTACAACCCTCATGACATCCTCCTTGAGAGATACGCAGGTGCGTAGTTTCTGTTTGGAAGTGTTGAATCGCGTTCAGGTCCGGGCATCTGAATGTGCGGTTCTTCACTGTTCATGTTTATTTGAACACATTCGAACATCGAGTGCAACCATTAATTGTTTAACTTTGTTCTTTTTTGAACAAATACCGTTCACGGTTGATTGCCGACCGTTTGGGCCTGACGGAGGCATGGACGGTCACGCGCTCAACAAAAAGGGCGACCGAGAACGCATCTCGGTCGCCCTTTCGGAGATATGGATCAGCAAAACGATCCTTTTAGCTACTCAGTCTGCCCGCCCTTCTTGGCGTGCTTGGAGGGAGCCCTCAGAAAACGGCCCGTCAAATAGTTCGCCGGGCCAGAGATATCGATCCCCAGCAGCGTGTGTCCCAGCCACAGAAACGCTGCGAGCACCAGTAACGGGATGACGCACGAGGTCACGATCATCACGATGACGCCTTCGATCAGATCGGTCACCTGCTGCACAATCTCATCGGTCATCTGCTTGGCACCACTGGTCACCGACGTGACGAGACCCGAGGCACCGTCGGCAAGCTGCTCAAGCACGTTCTTGGACTCTGTGGACTCGGCCTTTTTCTTGCTTGCCTTGGAGTTATCGCTATCTGCCGCACTCGCAGCGTCAGTCGCCTTTTGCTCGGCCGCCTCGATGCTCACTCGATACGTTTCGTCGACCTTTTGCGACACCCATACGCTTGCAGGCACCAACGCCATGCCGATCATGGCAACCACCAGCACGCGAGTTGCCACGCGACGGATGACCGTGCTCGTGCTCCAGCGCCCGTGAATGCCGAGCGACACCGCAAAGAGCACCAACGCAAGCGGGATTAAGATGCCCAAGCCAACCGACCACAAAATCGTGAGCAAATATTTTTCCAGGTATAGCACGGCAAGCACGATACCAAGGTTGCCTGAAAGCTGCGCGAGCTGCTCGGCAACCGGCGTCCCCGTATCACCCGGCAGCGCGGTAATGCCCGCAGACAGCGCCACGCACGACGTCGTGAGCGCCAACACGTTGCCCTTCTTTTGGTCGATGACCTCGATAGTTGAGTCCCAGGTCTTGGTGTCGGCAAAATGCGGGCGCGCGACAAAACCCGACAGAAGCGCCAGTACCACGAGCGCAACGATGAACCCGATCTGCAACTTTTTGTTTGCACACACGACATCGGACAGGCTAGGCTGCAGTTCGGCCACCGTCGTATGCTCGGTAATTTGGACGGGGCGCCCGTGAGCCATCTCGCCCGCATCTCTCTTTTGAATCGATCCGTTGTCCGGCATTTGGATACCTCCTCAGTCCGGCCTGTATTGCGGATGGAAGTATACCCACGAAGCAAAATATCCAACAGCGCCGAATAAGTTGCGGTGAAATAGGGACTGTTTTTGCTGTTAGAAGCCCCATTCAGTCCCTATTTCACCGCAACTTAGGCTGAGGGACAGAAAAGCCCTGCCGCGGGTAGCGGCAGAGCTTTTGGAAGGGGACTTGGTTGTGAGAGCTCGTTAGGCGAGCTTAGCCTCGAGTGCGGCGATGCGCTTGTAGGCATCGATGGTAAAGCGGGTCTGCTTCTCCAAGATCATGGTGGTCATGAGGGTGTCCTGAGCGTGGGCCATGATGAAGGTCATCTCCATCTCGCCGCCGCCGGCCTCCTGCGAAAGCAGCTTGGTCTGCGTGTCATGGGCGCCGATAAGTGCATCGCTGGCATCCTTGTGCAGCTGTTCGGCCTTCTCAAAATCACCCTCGCGAGCAGCATCGAGCGCTGCAAGCAGATCGGTCTGGGCGTCACCTGCGTATGCGACAATCTCGAATCCAACCATCGAGATTTCTTCTTTGGTTGCCATATTGCGTTCCTTTCACATATGAACCAATCGAGAGCATCGCGTCCGGGCATACGCGCTGCGTTCTGTATGGCAGAAACATTAACATTCAAACAAAAAAGAACAGCGCAAAACGTAATTTCAAGCTATGAACGGTCATTTTTCGACCGTGAACGGTTTTTAAACCAATCTGAACAATATCGAACACAGTTAGCGGCAACCCAAACAGGTCCGCACCCTAGCGTACATCGCGCACCGTATCGCCCTCTACGAGCACGCCGGGGATCAGCATGTGCTCCACGCCAGACGCAACCCCCTCGGCACCGGCGATCTTGTCGACCGCCCACATGCCGACACGCCTGTTGTTAAAGCGCACCGTGGTCAGGCGACGGTCAGGCACGATGTCGCCCAGACTATCGTCAACACCCACTACGCTCACGTCCTGGGGCACGCGCTTCCCGCGCGACTCGAGCCCGCGAATGCAGCCGTAGGCCATGGCGTCGTTAGAAGCATAAATGGCCGTACAGGTCGGATCGTCCGCCAGAGCCTGACCGGCAGCATATCCACTCTGTGCCGTCCAATCGCCACGGACGAGTCGCGGCGGCTCAATACCATGTGCGCGCAATGTCTCACGCCAGCCTTCCTCGCGCTGCATGCCCGAAAGCGAGCGCTCGGGGCACGAGATAAAGTGCACGGTCTTGTGCCCCTGCTCCAGCAAGTACTCGACCACCTGGCGCGAGCAATCGAACTGGTCGTTATCGACCGTTGAACAGAGCGGGTGCTCCAACATCGTAACGAGCACCGTCTGCATACCGGGCAGCGGCTCGAAGGTGCCAAAGTCCGCCGGCATACGGTTCATGATCACGACCATGCCGTCCACCGGCAGTGCGCTCATGCGCGACGATGCGCTCTCGAGGGTATACGGATGCCCGTCTACTTTAGTGAGGGTAATGGCGTAGCCATGTTTGTCGGCCGCGGCGGCAAAGCCCTCCATACGGTCGAGGTTGCCGGTGCCGGTAATGTTGAACATGGCGACGCCGACGGTCTTGAACTTGCCGCGACGCAGCGAACGGCCGGCAAAATTGGGGCGATACCCCAGCTCGCGCATGGCGGCACGCACGCGCTCCTTGGTCTCGGGGCGCACGCTGGGCGAATCGTGCACGGTGCGCGAGACCGTCTGCTCCGAGACGCCCGCGAGACGCGCCACGTCCTTAACGGAAACCGATTTTTTAACAGCGGCCATAGGTCGATCTTTCTATGTCAACGATGCCATTGGTGGCACCCTACGCAGTCAAATGAAACGTCTTTAAGTATATCTAACGCCTCCTCCGCCATACGCTCACCACCCAAAACCTACCGTTCACCGACAATCTTGCTTCCCCGAACGGCTTTTGTCGCCCAAATGTTAACGTTGCCATTGTGCAAACACAGAGCCACCGGGCGGCTCAATCGTTTACGCATAAGGAATCGATGGTTCGCAGGCACAGGAACCACCGGTTCGCGTCTTTTTTTGTGTCGCAAAATGGCAACGTCAACATTTTGGCAACCGAACGCCAAAAGCTACCATCGTTGCTAACCCACCGACTCTTAGGAGCATTGCATGGAGCAACTCATCGCCATCATCGAAAAGGGCCAGCCCTTTTTCAACGCGATCGCCCGCAACAAGTACCTCAAGGCGATCCGCGACGGCTTTATCTCCGTCATCCCCATCATCATCTTCTCGTCCATCTTCTGCCTGGTAGCCTCGGTCCCCAACATCTGGGGTTTCTACTGGCCCGATGACATCAACAACGCCCTGTGGAAGTGCTACAACTACTCCATGGGCATCCTGGCCATCGCCTGCGCTGCTACCACTGCCAAGCACTTCGCCGACGCCCAGAACCGCGATCTACCCAAGAACAACCAGATCAACTTCATCTCGTGCATGTGCGCAGCCATCATCGGCTTCTTGCTCCTTTCGAGCGACACGATCGCCACGGACGCTGCCAGCGGCTTCGGCACCACCTACCTTGGTTCCAAAGGCCTGTTGACCGCCTTTATCGCTGCGTTTGTGACCGGCATCATCTACAAGTTCTTCATTAAGCGCAACATCACCGTCAAGATGCCCGAGCAGGTTCCGCCCAACATCTCGCAGACCTTTAAGGACATCATCCCCTTCTCCGTCTGCATCACCGTCTTTTGGGTCTTTGACATCGTCTTCCGCGCTGCCTTTGGCTTCTGCTTTGCCCAGGGCGTCATCCAAGTGTTCCAGCCCCTGTTCACCGCCGCCGACGGCTACATCGGCCTCGCTGTGATCTACGGCGCCATGAGCCTCTTCTGGTTCGTGGGCGTCCACGGCCCCTCAATCGTCGAGCCCGCCATCGCCGCCGCCCTCGTTGCCAACATGACCGACAACCTGGCTGCGTTCCAGGCTGGTCAGCACGCTTCCGCTGTCCTGACCCAGGGTGCCCAGTACTTCGTCGTCTGCATGGGCGGCACCGGCGCCACGCTCGTCCTGGTCTTTATGTTCTGCTTCCTGGCCAAATCCCAGGAGATGCGTGCCGTCGGTAAGGCAGCCATCGTCCCCGTGTGCTTTGCCGTCAACGAGCCGCTGCTGTTCGCCGCACCCATCGTGCTCAACCCCGTCTTCTTTGTCCCGTTTGTCTTTGCTCCGATCGCCAACATCTGGATCCTCAAAATCTTTATCGACTTCTTGGGCATGAACGGCTTTATGTACACCCTGCCTTGGACCGTTCCCGGCCCCATCGGCACCATCATGGGTTTGGGCTTCCAGCCGCTCGCCTTTGTGATGCTCGCCCTCATCTTGGTCGTCGACTTTGTCCTGTACTATCCGTTCTTCCGTGCCTATGACGCCCAGAAGTGCGCCGAGGAGGCCGAGATCTCCCAGGAGGAGCTCGCCGCCAAGAACGCCGAGAAGGCCGCCAAGCTCAACGACGCCTTCCAGGGCAAGGCCGATGCCAAGAGCGTTGCCGCCGGCGCCGCAGCCGAGGCCGTGAAGGCCGACGCCCCCGCCGCTTCCACAGCACCCGCTGCCGAGGCTACGACCGCCAGCGACCTCAACGGCAAGCGCGTGCTCGTGCTCTGCCAGGGCGGCGGCACCTCGGGCCTGCTCGCCAACGCGCTGGCCAAGGCCGCCAAGGATCGCGGCATTAACCTCGAAACCGCTGCCGAGGCATATGGCAACCACGTCGACATGCTCCCCGACTTTGACCTGGTCGTCCTGGCCCCGCAGGCCGCCAGCTACCTGGCCGACCTGCAGAAAGACTGCGAGCGTGTGGGCAACAAGTGCGTCGCCTGCCGCGGTAAGCAGTACATCGAGCTCTCCCAGAACGGTGACAAGTCTCTCGCCTTCATCTCCGAGCAACTCTCGAAGTAAGTAACGCCTAGGGCCAGCCGACCATCCAAGACCGGCTGGCCCTTCGATTTAGACGATTGGATCATCATGTCCGTTAACCCTGCTAGCGTCACCAACCCGCCCGCGCAGTTTCCCGAGGACTTTGTCTTTGGCGGCGCCACCGCTGCCTACCAGGTAGAGGGCGAGACCCGCACTCATGGTAAGGGCAAGGTTGCCTGGGACGACTTCCTGGAGGCCCAGGGGCGCTTTTCCCCCGATCCCGCTTCGGACTTCTACAACCAGTACCCCGTCGACCTGGAGCTGTGCGAGGAGTTCGGCATCAACGGCATCCGCCTCTCCATTGCCTGGAGCCGCATCTTCCCCAACGGCACCGGCGAGATCAACGCCGAGGGTGTGCAGTTCTACCACGACCTCTTTGCCGAGTGCCACAAGCACCACGTTGAGCCGTTTGTCACGCTGCATCACTTTGACACGCCGCTTCCCCTCTTTGAGAAGGGCGACTTCCTCAACCGCGAGACCATCGACGCCTTTGTGGACTTTGCCACCTTTTGCTTTAAGGAGTACGCCGACCAGGTGACCTACTGGTTCACCTTTAACGAGATCTGGGCCGACGCCTCCAACACCTACATCGAGGGCACCTTCCCCGGCGGCGTCAAGGCGCATCTGGCCGAGGCTTTCCAGTGCGAGCACAACATGATGCTCGCCCACGCCAAGGCCGTGCTGGCCTTCCACAACGGCGGCTTTAAGGGCAAGATCGGCGTCATCCAGTCGTTGGAGTTCAAGTACCCGCTCAACGAGAACGACCCCGCCGACATCAAGGCCGCCAACAACGAGCACGTGCTGCAAAACCAGTTCCTGCTCGACGCCACCTTCCGCGGCGACTACGCGCCCGACACCCTCGAGTGCGCCAACCGCCTGGCTGCCGTCTCGGGCGGCACCATCGAGATC
Organism: uncultured bacterium; assembly: GCA_958349055.1. Classification (GTDB taxonomy): domain Bacteria; phylum Actinomycetota; class Coriobacteriia; order Coriobacteriales; family Coriobacteriaceae; genus Collinsella. The sequence goes on along the minus strand of CATWBO010000004.1, from coordinate 22,693 downwards.
CTGGACGAGGATCTCGAGATTATGCGCGAGGCAGCGCTCTACAACGACTACCTGGGTGTCAACAATTACCAGTGCCGCTTCCTCAAGGCTTACGATGGCGAGAACGACCTGCACCACAACGGTACGGGCGAAAAGGGCACCGGCCGCTGGCGCGTCAAGGGCATCGGCGAGCATGTGAACAAGCCCGGCATCCCCACCACCGACTGGGACTGGATCATCTATCCCGAGGGCCTGTTCGATCTGCTCGTCTACATTAAGCAGCGCTACCCCAACTACAAGCAGATCTTCATCACCGAAAACGGCATGGGCTACAAGGATCCCTACAAGGACGGCTTTGTGGACGACCAGCCGCGCATCGACTACATCGAGCAGCACCTGCGCTGGCTGCTCAAGGCCATGGAGGTGGGCGTCAACGTGGGTGGCTACTTCCTGTGGAGCCTGCAGGATCAGTTCTCCTGGACCAATGGCTACAACAAGCGTTACGGCTTCTTCTACGTTGACTTTGAAACCCAGAAGCGCACGCCCAAGGCAAGCGCCTACTGGTACAAGCACGTGGCGCAGACCCGTCGTCTGGACTAGCTATCGCTGACGACCGTGGCAACCGTTGCACGCAGCCGCGCACCTTACCATTCCCGATTGCATGGACACTGCGTCCATGCACCTCTTTCCGTGTGGCGGATACGACCTTCCCGGTGGATGCTTCGGCATCCTTGGTCGTATCCGCCTCTTTTGTTTTTGAGCGGACCGAGCCGAGCGTTTGTCTCGATCTGTAACATCTAGACCAGTTTTCCACCCCTAACTGTTACAGATTGAGATGAACAGATGGGCCGCCCCGTAAGATCTAAATCTGTAACATCTAACCCACTTTTCGTCGTCTTACTGTTACAGATCGAGACAAACCGCACGAGTCAGCCCGTTCAATCTCGATCTGTAACATCTAGCAGGGGTTTTCGGTCCCAACTGTTACAGATCGAGATGAACGGGCCGAGCAAACCTACGCCCGCAGGTCCCTTACGCTGGAGCGCTCGACCAGCACGCCGGAGACGAGCGTCCGGCTTCTGGAGCTTGGAGCCTCCAGGCCCGCAACGACCTCGTTAAGCGCACGGATGCCCAACTCACGGTGGCGGAACTTCACCGACGTCAAAATCGAATTGGGAATCGTCTTATAGAGCTCGTCGTCGAAGCCGATCACGGACACATCGCCGGGTACGCTCAACCCCTTGTCACGCAAAGCCATCATCACACCGTTTGCCATGCTGTCGTTGGCAGCCAAAACCGCCGTGCAATCGGGCTTATCGGCGAGCGCCAGACCCGCGGCATAGCCGCTATCTGCATTCCAATCACCCCGCAGCGGCTCGGGCGGTTCAATGCCGCGCGTCTCGAGTGCTGTGCGCCAACCTTTCATACGACACTGGCTTGACAGCGATTCTTCTTTACCGGCAACGAAATAGACGTTCTTGTGCCCGCGATCCAAAAAGTACTCGCACGCCATACGCGCACCGCCCTCTTGATCGTCACTGACCGTAGAGCAAGTAGGGTGTTCCATAGGCGTGATGATCACGGTCTTGAGGTCTTTCGGTGCCTCAAAGGTATCAAAGTCATCGACCATCTGACGCAGGTTGAAAATCATGCCGTCGACGGGAAGCTGCGACATCCTACGCGCCGCTTCGGCAAGGGTCATCTTCTCCCCCGCCCGCTTTTTGATCATCGTGAGAGCAAAGCCTCGCTCTTCGGCGGCATCGGCGATACCGTCGATCATGTCCACGGCACCACCCGACAAGTGGAACAACACCACGCCGATGCACCCGTAACGGCCCAACTTGAGTGAACGCGCGGCAAAGTTCGCCCGGAACCCAAGCTCCTCCATGGCCGCATGGACCCTATCGCGCGTCGACTCGCGCACGCTATCGGGCTCATTGATTACACGAGATACCGTCTTGAGAGATACGCCGGCGGCAACCGCCACATCGTTCATTGAGACGTTTTTCTTGTCCAACGTTGCCACTATTTCTCCCATCGGCTTCATGTCGCATATTTTCTGCGTTCTAGCATACACTACCTGCCCGACTGATAAATCAACCGTTTACCGGACAATATCGACCGCTCACCCGTAAATCCTTGTTGCGCTTTCTAAAATGTCTTACGTTGTCATTAACGAAATGACAACGTTGTCATTTCAAACCACCTTCCTCAAGCAGGAGGGTTTCCGGGCAGTCCTGACCATCCATCGACGACCAGTTCCATCCACATGCATCGCGCATCAAGTAGCAAAGGAGCTCCATGGACGCCATCGTAAAGATGCTCGAAAAGCATCAGCCGTTCTTTGAGAAGATCTCGAGGAACATCTACCTCCAGGCCATTAAGGACGGATTCCTTGGGTGCATGCCCATCGTCCTCACCTCTTCGATCTTTCTGTTGATCGCCACCCTTCCTGGCGTAGTTGGCATCACGCTGCCCCAGCCGCTCATCGACTGGTGCAACAAGCTGTACAACTTCACCATGGGCGTCATGGGCATCATGGTTGCCGGCACCACCGCCAAGAACTTCACGGCATCCATGAACCGTCGCATGCCCGCCGGCAAGGTGCTCAACGACGGCTCCACCATGGTGGCCGCCCAGTGCAGCATGCTTTTGCTCGCCGTTACGCAGTTCACCACCAAGCTCGACGGCTCCGAGCTTTCGGTCTTCGACTGCACCAGCATGGGTACGCGCGGTCTGTTCTCGGCCTATATCGCCGCGTTCGTTACCGTGTGGGTCTATAAGTTCTGCGTCTCGCGCGATCTGACCATTAAGCTACCCAAGGAGGTCCCGGGCGCCATCGCTCAGAACTTCCGCGACATCATCCCCTTTGGCGGCGCCGTCATCATCTGCGGCATCATCGATGTCGTCGTGCGCAACCTCATGGGCGTTCCGTTCTCCGAGCTGCTTATCAAACTGCTCTCCCCGCTCTTTACCGCTGCAGAAACCTATCCTGGCCTTATCCTTATCCAGGCAGCCACCGCGTTCTTCTGGTTCATCGGCGTCCACGGCCCCTCGATCGTCCAGCCGGGCATCGACCCCATCCGTCTTGCCAACCAGGCCGAGAACCTGCAGGTTCTGCTGGCCGGTGGTCACCCCGCCCACTCCCTCACCTTTAACATGTCGCTCGTGGGCGAGTTCGGCGGCACCGGCGCCACGTTCATCGTGCCGCTTCTGCTGATTCTCTTTATGAAGTCCAAGCAGCTCAAAGCCGTCGGTAAGGCCTCGATTGTTCCTGTTGCCTTCGCCGTCAACGAACCGCTGCTCTTTGGCGCGCCGATGATCCTTAACCCCTACATGCTCATCCCCTTTGTTGCCGCCGGCTGCGTCAACGTGAGCGTTGCCAAGTTCTTTATCGACAATGTGGGCATGAACGGCTTCTCCTTCGTGGTGCCTTGGGCCACCCCCGCCCCCATCGGCATTTTCATCACCACGAATTTCCAGCTTATCGCCCTGGTATTTGTCGCGATCATCATCTTGCTGGACGCCATCATCTACCTGCCGTTCTTGAAGGCATACGATAAGCTGCTCTGCGACCAGGAGGCCGAGCGCGCCGCCGAGCTGGGTCTCGAGTCCGATGGTGCTGCCACCATCGCCGCCAGCACCTCTGCGCCCGCCGTTGAGCAGACCGCCGCTGCCGTCGACAGCGAGCCTGTCACCGATCAGCCCGAGCCCGCCGCCGACGCATCCGTTAAGAAGGACGTCGATGGCCTGAAGGTCCTCGTCCTGTGCGCCGGCGCCGGCACCTCCGCCATGCTCGCCAACGCCATTAAGGAAGGCGCCGCGCAGACCGGCGAGAACATCGCCTCCTCCGCAGGTGCCTACGGTCAGCACACCGCCATCATGGATCAGTATGACGTCATCGTGCTCGCTCCGCAGGTTCGCAGCTACTACGACGACATGAAAGCCGATACCGACCGTCTGGGTATTAAGCTGCTCGCCCCGCGTGGCAAGGAATACATCGACCTTACCCGCGACCCCGCCGGCGCCATCAAGTGGCTCCGCGAGAACCTCGACTAATTTCCTCCCTCTGCTGGTGCCCGAATCCCCGTTCGGGCACCTCTCCATATCCACAACCTTATGAAAGGACAGCAGATGACGAACCTCATGCAGTTCCCCGACGGCTTTGTGTTTGGCGGCGCCACCGCCGCTTACCAGGTTGAGGGCGAGACCCGCACGCACGGAAAGGGCAAAGTGCCCTGGGATGACTTCCTGGCTGCTCAGGGCCGTTTCTCCCCCGACCCCGCGAGCGACTTCTACAACAAATACCCGGTCGACATCGACCTGTGCCAGCGCTTTGGCATCAACGGCATCCGTGTCTCTATCGCATGGAGCCGCATCTTCCCCAACGGCACCGGCGAGATCAACCCTGAGGGCGTAGCCTACTATCACGAGCTCTTTGCCACCTGCAACAAAGCCGGCGTTATCCCCTACGTCACGCTCGATCACTTTGATACGCCCGAGGCCTTCTACCAGGACGGCGGCGAGGGCTTCCTGACGCGCACGACGATCGACGCCTTTGTCGAGTACGCCAAGTTCTGCTTTGCCGAGTTCACCGAGGTCAAGCACTGGTTTACCTTTAACGAGATTCCCGCGACCGCCGAGGGCAGCTTTATCGTCGGCAACTGGCCGCACGGCGAAAAGTATCGCCTGGACAAGGCCTTCCAGCTCATGCACAACATGATGGTGGCCCACGCCAAGGCCGTCGTCGCCTTCCACGAGGGCGGTTTTGAGGGCGAGATCGGTATCGTCCAGAACCTGGAGCCCAAGTATCCCCTCGATCCCAACAGTGCTGCCGACTGCGAGGCCGCCCGCATGGCCGACGTTATCAATAACCGCTGGGTGCTCGACGCCACCTTCCGCGGCCACTACGCTGCAGACACTATGGAAGCCGCAACCAAGCTGGCGCATATCGCCGGCGGCGAGCTCGACGTACGCGACGAGGACATCGCCGCGCTGACCGCCGCGCTCCCCTACAACGATTGTCTGGGCGTCAACACCTACAAGTGCCAGTTCCTGCGTGCCGCCGAGGGCGAAAACGACATCAACCACAATGGCACTGGCGACAAGGGCTCCTCGCGCTGGTTCCTCAAGGGCGTTGGTGAGTCATGCGTGCGCGAAGGCGTACCCACCACCGACTGGGACTGGATCATCTATCCCGAGGGCCTCTACGACCTGCTGCTCCGCATTAAGAACGATTACCCCAACTACAAGAAGATCTACATCACCGAGAACGGCATGGGCTATAAGGACGACTTTGAGGACGGCTTTATCGACGACGCCCCTCGCATCGACTACATGCGTCAGCATCTCGCATGGGTTCTCAAGGCAATCGACGGCGGCGTGAACGTCGACGGCTACTTTGTGTGGTCACTGCAGGACCAGTTCTCTTGGACCAACGGCTACAACAAGCGCTACGGCCTGTTCTACATCGACTTCGAGACCCAGGAGCGCTACCCCAAGGCAAGCGCGTACTGGTACAAGAACGTCGCGGAGACCGGCCTGCTCATGGCATAGTTTCCGCCACATACCCCTTGTCGGCCGCATGCGAATCCCCCATGGGATCGCATGCGGCCTTTTTGTTTTCGCTCGGGCGGGCCGCACGTTTGTCTCGATCTGTAACATCTAGCAGCGGTTTTCGGTCCTACCTGTTACAGATCAAGACAAACGGAATCGCCCGGGTCGAATAATCTAAATCTGTAACATCTAATCCGGTTTTTCACGTCTAGTTGTTACAGATTGAGATAAACGAGCAGGTCAATCCCTTCAATCTCAATCTGTAACACTAAGCTCACTTTTAGACGTCTTCCTGTTACAGATCGAGACAAACATTCGGACCAATCCAATCGATCTCAATCTGTAACGTTTAGCCGAGTTTTTCGGTCCTAACCGTTACTGATTGAGATGTTTCGCCGGGGCTGACGTTTTGAAACACCGTGGTACAATTATGTCCCAATGCAAAGGAGGTACCTATGTCCGCTTGTGTGCCCGTCCGAGACATGAAGGACACTGCTGCATTCACCGCACTTGTCGAGTCTGAGCGCGACGTCACCGTCACCAAAAACGGCTACGAAGCCATGCACTGCATCAGCAGCGACCAGTATCGCCTCATGCAAGAAGAAATCGCCAAGGCAAAACTGCTGTCTCGTATGATGTTGGCAGAAGACGAAATATCGCAAGGCGACTACAGCGACTACGAATCATTCGCGGCTTCGATACGAGACAAATATGACCTATAACGTCGTAATCCTCAAAAGCGCGCGATATGAGTACGAGAGTATTGTCGGATACCTTGCTCAAATCCTCAAGAATCCGCGTGCGGCAGGCAATTTTGTCGCTGAGTTTGAATATCAGCTTGATCTGCTTCGCGAGCAGCCGCTTTTACGTCCCCTCTCGTACATGCAAGAGCTGGCGGCACGTAATTACCGATCGTTTCCCGTCAACAACTACGTGTGTCTATACAAGTTTGAGCACGAAACAATCTATATCGCTCACATCTTTCATCAGTCACAGGACTACGCCCGCTTGGTCTAGGTTTTAAGCCGGACGCCTCGCCTGCGCACATTTGCGCGTCATTTCACGTCACGTTGACGCGCAAAATGACGTGCAAATTTTTTCGTGTCATAATTTTGACGTGCAAAATGACGTGTAAAATTTTACGTGTCATTTTTCGTGTCAAGCTGAAGCGAAACGGAGCAAAACGATGCAAGAGACCAAGGATCTTGAGTTCAAGGAAAGCGTCACCAATTCGTTCCTTAAAACCGTCTCCGCTTATGCAAATAGCACGGGTGGGCGTGTCCTATTTGGAATCGATGACGACGGGAAAATCGTTGGCCTCGATGATCCCAAGCAGACCTGCCTGGATATCGAAAACAAGATCAACGATTCAATCATTCCCCAGCCCGATTACTCCCTAAAAATCAACGAGCCCGATGCAACCGTAGAGCTTACGGTCTTTCCTGGCAGATCGAAGCCTTACCTATACCACTCAAAGGCGTACAAGCGTAATGACACCGCGACAATACCAGTTGATACCTTAGGTCTTTCGCGTCTTGTGCTCGAAGGCCAGAATCTCTCCTTTGAACAGCTCCCGGCAAGCAAGCAAGATCTATCTTTCACCGTTTTAGAAAACCGCCTAACAGCAAAGCTCTCACTTCAGTCATTCACAACCGATACTCTCAAAACCCTCGGCTTGCTCGATGAGACCGGAACCTACAACAACGCAGCAGAACTGCTCGCGGACGAGAACGATTTCCCAGGTATCGACATGGCGGTGTTTGGCGACACCATCAACCTCATTAAGCAGCGCAAAACTCTTGAGCATGCATCAGTTTTGACGGAGATCGACGGCGCTCTTGAGCTATTTGAAGCCCAGTACTGCTACGAGGAAATCAAGGGAATGGAGCGGATCCGCAAGGAGCTCATTCCACTTGAGGCGTTCCGTGAGGCCATTACCAATGCAATCGTTCACAGGACTTGGGATGTACCCGCGCACATCCGCATCTCGATGTTTGACAACCGCGTGGAAGTCGCCTCGCCCGGCGGCTTGCCAGCAAGCATGACTGTCGATGAGTATCTATCCGACATGCTGTCTGTTAGACGCAATCGCATTCTTGCCGAAGTCTTTTTGCGCCTGGGCCTTATCGAGGCATTCGGAACGGGCATTATGCGAATTCGAGACACCTATAAAGACGGCATCAAAAAGCCCCGTTTTCAAGTTTCGGATAACGCCATTGTGGTCACACTTCCCCTGCTCATGGATAACCCCGGGCTCGAAGGTGACGAACTTACCGTATTTGAACTGCTGAGTGGAGTAAACCCTCAATCGACAAGCGAGCTTGCGGCTAAAGTCACCTTTAGTCGCTCGAAGCTACTCCGCATCCTCAAAAAACTCGTTGAGACAGGCCTGGCGACAGTTGAAGGCACCGGCAGGGGGCAGAAGTATCGCCTGCTGCGCTAGTTAGCAGATAACCTGTGTGTGTTCCTCGATGGCGGCGCGGTCTTCTGCCGAGATGCTCGGCTCGCATACTACAGCGTCCAGGTTATCCAGACGGCAGAAGGTGTAGAAGTCGCGCTTACCAATCTTGCTGGAGTCGGCAATCAGATAGCGCGAGTCGGCCTTGCTAAAGGCGAGCTGCTGGATGCGGCCCTCGTCCATGTTGGATGTGGATACGTCACCGTCCAAGATGCCGTTGGCGCCGATAAACGCTGCATCGATGCCCAACGCACGCAGGGTATCCTCGGCCGTTGGCCCCACAAAAGCGGCTGTGCGGCGACGGTACATACCGCCCACGAGGCACAGGTCGCAGTCTTCGCGCGCCTCGAGCAGGTTAAACACCGAAAGCGAATTGGTCACAATGCGCAGGCGAAACGTCGGCAGCATCGAGGCCATCTGCTCAACCGTGGTGCCCGTGCCCAAAAAGATGGTCGAGTCTTCCTCGATAAGCTCCACGGCACGGCGTGCGATCTGCAGCTTTTCCTCGGCATGCTTAGTGCGCTTTTCGCTGTGCGAATACTCATGACGCAACATAGCGTGCGGACGACTCTGCGCACTACGGGCACCGCCGTGCACACGCTCGATCTCGCCCAAGCTCGCAAGCTCCTCAAGGTCGCGGCGGATCGTCATGTCCGAGACCCCCAGCGCATCCGAGATCTCCTTAACCGAAACCGTGCCCTGCTCCTCAAGCAGCTGCCGAACCTTATCCTGTCGCTCCGCTTTAATCACGATGAGTCCTCGCTGTCCCACGCTCACGTCAATTCAAACAGTTACGAACAAATTGTATCAGAATCGCGCGCGCCAAAAATGAGCGCCCACACAGCCCAAATCATCACTTTTTTGAGAAAAATACCCCCTGCTTTAGTGGGGTGTAGTGATAATCTCGCCTGTTCGCGCTACAGTTTGTCCGGAATACCTCGATGTTAGGAACTAAATGATCACTTCCGAGCTTTTCGGCACCGCGCCGTGCGGTACCCCCGTTCATCGTTACACCCTCAACGGGCCCGAGATCTGCGTTCGCATTATGGACTATGGTGCCACCGTGTTGGGCATCGAAGTGCCCGACATTCCCGGCAACGTGCGCGATGTGGTGCTGGGCTTCGATAAGCTCGAGGATTACTTTGACAACCCCGCCTGCTTTGGCGCGACTATCGGCCCCGTGGCCAACCGCACCGCGGGTGCCACGATCACCATCGCCGGCACGGACTGGCATATGCCCACCAACGAGGGCGTCAACAACCTGCACAGCGATCTTGAGCACGGCCTGCACAAGCGCGTGTGGGATGCTGAGCTCGACGAGGTCCACAACGCCGTGCGCATGACTACCTCGCTTGAGGATGGCGAGCTGGGCCTGCCCGGCAACCGCACCTTTACGGCCGTGTTCACCGTGACGCGCACCGGCGTCTTTCGCATCGAGTATGGCTGCGAGAGCGACCGCGCCACCTACGTGTCCATGACCAACCACACGTACTTTAACCTTGCCGGCCATAACGCCGGCATGGACTGTGAGCACTTCTTTGTTGCTAACGCCACTCACTACCTGCCCATCAACGAGCAGAACATCCCCACCGGCGAGATTGTTCCGGTCGAGGGAACACCGTTTGACTTTCGCGAGCTGCGCCCCGTCGCTCCCGGCATGGAGGCCGACGACCCGCAGATCAAGCAGGCACGCGGCTACGATCACTGCCTGTGCATCGATGGCTATCAGTACGGCCGCAATCTGCGCCGTGCGATGCATGTCGAGGAGATGTGGACCGGCCGCGAGCTGGACTACTACACCACCGCCCCGGGCGTGCAGCTCTACACCGGCAACTGGCTGGGCGACGAGCATGCCAAGGATGATGCCAACTATGGCTGGGGCGCCGGCTTTGCCCTCGAGGCAGAGATGTACCCCGACACGCCGCACCAGCCGCTGTTCCCGCAGGGCATTGTGGGCCCGGGTCACCCCTATAGCAATGTGATCGAGTACCACTTTATGAGGCACTAAGCCCATAACGCAACATATCGCACAGCAGCGCCCGCCGGCACCTCCGCCGACGGGCGCTTTTTCATCTTTCGGGCTCATTTTCGCTGTGACTGTATGGGTGACATATCAAAACTATGCCCATTTACTACGTTTAGCCCGGGATGCTCGACCATGCACCGGTTTTTGTTAAATTCGCGAGCCGTCTACCTGCGGTTTTGTTTTTCTCAAATTCGACATGCTCGGCGATAGCCGATCAAACGTAGTAAATGGGCATTGTTTTTGACAGGCGGCATCGCATGCGTCTCTCGCAAGGACAAAATGATCCGTTTTCCTCCGTCCCCAAGGATCAGTTGAACAGATTGCCGATGGGGTCGGGGGCGGAACTGGGGAGGTAGCGGATTTCTAGTTCTACGCCGAGTTCTTGCAGTTCTTTAAAGGCAGCGCCGTCTGCATCGCCTATAGAGACCGCGGGCGTTATGGGGCGCTTTCCCTCCCCTGCCTGCATATGGCCAATGCTGATCTTGGTGATCGGCACACCACCCTTAACCAGCGCGAGCGCATCGGCGGGTGAGGCCACCATGATCAGAATCCATTGACGCGGCGTTGCGGTATGAATGATGTCGATAGTCCTTTGCACCGAGAAAAACCGCGTCCAAACGCCTTCTGGCGCCGCCACCCTCATGGGTGCCCACTTGCGCGAATCCGCCGCAATCTCGTCGTTGACGATCAGGACAAGATTGCTGCCCACAGCCTCGTTCCACAGCTCAACATCCTGCCCGTAAATGAAACGGTCATCGATGCGCGTAAGGAAAATCTTGGGTTGAGCCATCGCCGCCCCATTCTGTTCGAGGCCTGTAAGAGCAAGACATCGCGTCTCCAATATTAGTGCATTTAAAGTGAGAAAAGCCGTCAGAACACTTGCGCGGATTTGCGATGTCCCGTATCATAGACAGCCGTTGACGCCTCAGTTGCGTCACCACATGGCCGCCAGCGTAGCTCAGTTGGTAGAGCACCGCTCTCGTAAAGCGGGGGTCACCGGTTCGAGCCCGGTCGCTGGCTCCATTGCACAAGATAGCCGCCTTCGGGCGGCTTTTTTGTTGCCGATTTTCACGCACGCCCGTCAATCCAAGCACCACGCCGTCGGGCACCCCCTACTCAACAACAAAAGCCCCGCCGACCGCGGTCTCCCAAACGGGAAACCACAATCAACGGGACCCATGCGCGACCGCCTCAAGGGAATCGCGCCAACACACGGCTCAATCGAGCGGCGCGCTACTCCTCCCAGTAGGCATCGGCAAGCAGCTTAAAGCAGATCTTCTTGACCGGCTGTGCGCCATCGCCCGGGAACTCGAGCGTGGGCATGTGAGGCTCGCCGGCAACGAACAGAGCAAACTTGTCGTCGGCCAGATCGCCGGCGATCGAGGCGTCGGAATCGACCAGATCGTAGTCGTCCTTCTCGTCAAACTCCTGGACCAGCGTCAGGCTGCCCGTGGCGACCTTAAAGGCCTCGCGACCCTCGACGTCGATCTGAAGGTCGTGATAGCGCTGATGCGTCTCATAGTGAGCGTCGGCCTCGGGACGCGTCGTGGGGGCCATGACGTTCGCAAAGACCTTGTCGCCCAGAATCGGATGGCTGCCGACCTCGAGCTCCGCCGGATCGTTCTCCTCGAGCCAATCGATCAGCACATCGAGGCCCTTGAGCATGCCGCGGTATTCCTCGATATCGCCCAGTGCACCGTAAATCATCTAAATCCCCTCTCGGATCGTCACTTTGGCAGCTACTCGGTAAACGCGTTACCGACGCTGTTGCCGCCCACATACGTCTCGACCAGGGTAAGGTCGGGATTGAACACGACAAAGTCGGCGTCGCGCCCCGGCATAATGCTACCGCACTTGTCGCCCGCACGGACAAACAAGGAGCGAGCAATACCGAGGCGCAATCCAAACTCTTACAGCTCGGTTACGACTACACCGTTGTAGACCTCGTCCCAACGGTCCATGACCAGATGGCCCGTCATCGGGTCCATGGCATTGAGCTTGCCGCAGGTGTTGGCGGTACGCAGCACCGTCTCGTCGTCTGCGCCGGCAGCGATGGCATGCGCAAAGCCGGCGATGGTGGAGTCGCCGGAACCCGTGGCGTTAACAGCCGGGATATCAGGCGTCTTGGCGCGGAACGCACGGCCGTTGTGGAAGCCCACGGAGCCGGCGGCGCCCATGGACACGACGACCCAAGGGATATCGGAGAAGCGGGCGTCGGAGGCAAGCGCTGCGCGAAGCTCGTCCACGTCGTTGGTGGTAAAGCTCGTGCCCAGAAGGCCGTTGATCTCGGTCAGGTTAGGCTTAACCAGCTCGGGCTTGACCTCGGACTTAAGGGCGGCCTCGAGCGAGGCACCCGAGGTGTCGAGTAGCACCTTGGCGCCGGCGTTCTCGGCAATGCCCGTAATCTTGGCATAGTAGTCCGCCTCGACACCGCGGGGCAGCGAGCCCGAGATAGTGACGACGTCGGCCTTGCCCGCAAGCTCGGTGAACTTGGCGGTAAAGGCATCGAGCTCCTCGGGAGCAATCGTCGGGCCGCTCTCGAGCAGCTCGGTCTGGTTGCCAGCATGGAGAATATTGAGGCAAATGCGGGTCTCGCCCTTGATAGGCACAAAGTCGTTCTTGATGCCGTTGGCATCCATGAGCTCCGCCATGTAGGCGCCCATGTGACCGCCGAGCAGACCGGTAGCAACAACATCGTCGCCCAGCTGGCCCAGGACACGGGCCACGTTGAGGCCCTTGCCGCCGGCGGTCTTTTCGGGCGTTACGCGGTTGACGTCGTCGATGACGAGCTCATCGAGCTGATAGCGCGTATCGACGGACGGGTTCATCGTAACGGTTAGGATCATTTTTAGCTCCTTATCTCGCAGGCTCCTTGTGCCTCGCGATACGAGTCGACAAAACGGAATTACAGAATCTCAATCGTGAACGAGCGCACGACGGTCTCCTTGGGCTTGGCGACAAGGCAGCCGCGCTTGTGCTCGAGCACGTCATCCTCATCTGAGCAGGTCGAAAGGCCGCCCCAGGGCTCAACTGCCACAAAATCGCCCTCGGGCTTGCTCCACACAATGAGATACGGGAAGCCCCCAAAGCTCAGGCGAACGCCCTTGTCCTCCCCCTTCTTGGAAAGCGTGACCTGACGGCTCTCGAGCACGTCAAAGATAGTCTCGGCAAAATCGAAGAGCTCGTGCGACAGCGGCAGGGTCTTTCCCACCATGGGGTTCTTGGAGCGGTTGGCAACGTCAATCAAGCCAGTCGAAGGGACAGCGGTGCAAAGCTCCGCAGCCTCGTCTTTCTCGAAGCGCAACTCGTAGTCCGTATAGGCCTCGCCCTCATCGAGCGGACACCTAAAGCCGGGATGCCCACCGATAAAGAACGGCATGTCCTCGGTACCCTCGTTGGTAACCTCATAGGAGACGCGCACGGCACTGTCCTCGAGCGTATAACGGGCGACGAGCTTAAACGGATACGGATAATCGCTCAGCAGCGCGGCGTTATCCTCCGAAGCCAGGCACATCGCCAGCTCGTTCTCGCCTTGGCTCAGCAGCTTCCACTCCTGCTTGCGCGCAAACCCGTGGCGAGCGAGCTTTACATGATGCCCGGCAAACGTCATGGCGCTACCATCGCGCAGGCCTCCGCAAATCGGAAAGCAGACCGGTGCCTGGCCGGACCACACGGCGGGATCGCCCTGCCACAGATACTCGCGACCTCCAGCCTCGATCGAGGTAAACGAGCCGCCAGCCGTGGACACCTTAATAGAAATCGAATCGTTGGAGAGAGCGTAGTCCATTGCCCATCCTTTCGAACAACTGCTTTTTGCTCGCAAGTACCCGTCTCGGCCCTGGCCAAAGGACAAACCCGCACGTTCATCGATGCGTCCGGTATCCCAGCCATGCAACGGGGTACCATACAGACATTGATGCAATTACAGCTGAAAGGCCTTCTTATGCGAACCATCATCCTCTACGCCTCGCGCCATCACGGCAATACAAAAAAGCTCGTGGATGCCATCGTTGAGGCACACCCCGAGATCGATACCCTCGACGTGAAGTCGCTCGGTAAAAATGAGTACCCCGACCTGCACGAATATCATCTAATCGGTGTCGCCACGGGCATCTATTACTCCGAGATCGACAAGGACATGGCACGCGTGCTCACCAATGTGCTGCAGCCGCAGGACAAGGTGTTTGGTCTTATGACCTACGGCGGCAAAAACAAGTGGTACGGCAAGGATATCGACGGCATCTGCCGCATGAGGCAGGCAATCTTTATGGGTGTCTACGGTTGCACCGGCTTTGATACGTGGGGCCCGTTCAAACTCACGGGCGGCGTTCAGAAGGGACACCCGACCGCCGAGGAAATTAAGGGCGCTGTCGATTTCTTCGATAAGATCGAAGATGAGTACGGCGACATCATCGTCGAAGAGTACGCCAAACGCGAGAAGCGTCTTGCCTATGAAAAGGAGCATCCTGCGGGAGGCCTGGTGGCCGGCGTCAAGCGCACGGCAAAGAAGATCGCTAACAAGCTGTAACTGTTAAGGTGCTTTTGAGCGTTAACCCATACGGCGGGTCCGAGCAAATTCGGACCCGCCGTCTTTTTCTGTCGTTACTCGGTAAATGCGTTGCCGACGCTCTGGCCGCCAACGTAGGTCTCAACGAGGGTGAGCTCGTGGTCGAACACGACAAAGTCGGCGTCACGACCCGGCATGATGCTGCCGCACTTATCCTCGATGTGCGCGGAACGAGCCGGCACCTCGGTCGCCATGCGAATGGCGATATCGGCGCTGGCGATGCCCCAGTCGACGATATTCTTGACGCCCTGGGCAAGCGTGAGCACCGAACCGGCAATGCTCTTGCCGTCGGCGAGCCAGCACAGGTTGTCCTTCATGATGACATCCATGCCACCACTGGTGTAGCTGCCCTCGGGCATGCCGCCGCAGCCCAGGCAGTCAGTGATGAGCACCGTGTGCTGCCAGCCCTTGGCCTGCAGCAGCGCCTTGATGGCGGCAGGGTTTACGTGCTTGCCGTCGCAGATAATCTCGGCGTAGGTCTCAGGCGTAGCCATAGCGGCACCCACGACACCGGGCTCACGGTGATGCAGACCGCGCTGGCCGTTATAGGTATGCGTAAAGCAGCTGGCACCGGCGTTGATGGCGGCGATGCACTCATCGTAGGTGGCGTCGGAGTGACCGATGCTAGTCACCACGCCCTTGGCGTTCAGGGCAGCAGCGTAGGCGGCGGCACCGTCACGCTCGGCGGCCATAGCGCTCTTGACGATGCGCCCACCGGCAGCCTCCTGCCACTGGTCGAAGACCTCCTCGGAGGGATCGATCAGATAGGCGGGGTTCTGCGCACCCACGTGCTTCATGGTAAAGAAGGGGCCCTCCAGGTAGATGCCCTGGATGCGAGCACCGCAGAAGTCGGGGCCACGGCCCTCGTCGGCCTGGGCGATGGCGGCACAGGCATCCTTGATCTGCTCGACGCCGTCGGTAAACGTCGTGGGCAGCCAGCTGGTGGTGCCGCGACGGGCGAGCTCGGTCGAGCTGATATCGATGCCCTCGGGGTCGTTATCGGTAGTCGAGTGGTTATAGAAGCCATGGATGTGGGTGTCGACCATGCCCGGCGCGATCCACGATCCCGTGTAGTCCTTGATCTCGCAAGAGGGCTCATCGACCTGCCAGGCGCCAAAGACGCCGTCCTCGACCATGAGATAGCCGCCCAGCTGCGGGCCTGCCGGCAAGAAGAACTTGTCAGCCTTAATTGCGTATGTGCTCATATGCACTCCTTGCTTCTAAAAGCAGTTGACTGTGTGATGCTTATACCCAGCTCACGTAAAACAAAAAGCGCCCGCCCGCCGTTATGAGCGGACGGGCGCCCTTACAGGGGGACGCGATTAAGCGGTGAAGGGGTGAATCGTCACGCCCTTGACCACGCGGTTGACCGTGCCGGTGGGGCTCGGCGTATCGGGCGTGTTGCCCACGCGCACGGAGTTGAGCAGGCTGATGGCCTGGGCAAACATCACGAACGGCAGAGCAAGGTAGCCCTCGGGGAGCGCCTCGTAGCCCTTGAAGGTGAAGGACTCACCCTCGTAGACGGTAGCCCCCTCCTGCTGAACGGCGACGGTGTGCTGAGCGATCTCGTCGCCACCGATCTCGTTGAGGATGTCGATATCGTACTGACGGGTGTAGGCGTCGTTGTTGACGAACACGAAGACGAGGGTCTTGTCGTCAACGAAGGACTTGGGTCCGTGACGATAGCCCATGGAGGTGTCGTAAGAGGTGGCAACCAGGCCGTGGGCAAGCTCGAGGATCTTGAGCTGGCTCTCCTGAGCAAGGCCACCGAAGGAGCCAGAACCCAGGTAGGTCACACGGTTGAAGTCGCCGGCAAGGTAATCGGCGATCTCGGGCTCGCGGGAGATGACCTCTTCGCCCATCTTGGCGATGGTCTCGACCCACTCGGCCTTCTGCTCATCGGAAGCCTCGTCAAAGATGAGGGTGGAGAGCAGAGTCATGCAGGTGTAAGAACCGGTCATGGCGAAGCCCTTGTCGTTGGCGCGCGGGATGAGCAGCGTCAGTGCATTGGGGTCATCGGCGGACTCGACGGCCAGCTTGCCCTCGGGAGCGCAGGTAATGTTGAGGAACTTGACGTTGTGGACGAGCTCCTTGGCGACGGCGACGGCGGCAAGGCTCTCGGGGCTGTTGCCGGAACGGGCGAAGGAAACCACGAGCGTGGGATCCTCGGCGCGCAGGAAGTCACGCGGAGCGCTCACGATGTCGGTCGTGGCGATGGGCTTAAAGTCGTAGAGATCAGTGTTGCCGGCGTGACGCAGGTACGGAGCGCAGGTATCGCCCACGTAGTCAGAAGTACCGGCACCGGTGAAGACAACGGACAGACGACCCTCGCCCATGGCGCGAGCCTCGGCCAGGAATGCCTCGATGGCCTCCTTGTTCTCGCGGTAGATGTTGAGCGTATCACGCCAAAGCTCGGGCTGCTGGGCAATCTCGGCCGTGGTGATCTGGGCGCCGAGCTCGGTGAGCTCTTCGACACTCTTCTCGAACATTTCTAATACCTCTCTCTAGAAGTAATCCTCTGACGTGCAATTATACACTTCGGTTGGTTATCTGGTAGTAACCAGTTAAATGCAAAGAATCATCACATGAAAACACTGGAGGCGCTAAACGTTGCGCTGGTGATAAACCTTGTATTTAAACTGATCGGCACGAGCAACCGAGAGCGTATACTCCACAACCTCGTTTGACTCGTTATACGTTGTACGGACCAAATCGAGCACGGGCGAGCCCTCGACGATACCCAAGAGATGGGCGTCGGTGGGACGCGCGATGCTCGCATAGAATTCCTCTTCGGCCACGCGTATCTTTTGCTGAAAGTCTTGTTCAATCACGTCATAAAGCGGCTTGCGCTCCAAGAGCGGTCGCTTTAGGGACAGAAATTGACGAACCGGTAGATAGCTGCGTTCGACCATCATGGGCATGTTGTCGGCAGAACGAAGGCGCTTGAGCTTAAAGATACGGTCGCCGATGCGGCATCCCATATGCTCGGCCAGATTCTTATCGGCCTCCATCTCGCAAAACTCGAGAATCGTAGTCTCTGGATCGCGACCCATCGCACGCATCTGCTCGGTAAAGCTGTAGGATTGCATAAGGTTGGTTGCTTTTGCCGAACGGTCGGTCACAAAGGTACCGCGACCGTGCTGCCGAACCACCAGTCCCAAACGCTCCAGCTCCTGCAGAGCCAGACGCACCGTGGTGCGCGAGAGACCATAGCGCTCCGAAAGTTCGCGCTCGGAAGGAATCATGTCACCGGCGTGATATTCATGGTCAATCTTTTCGGTCAGAATATCGACCAGCTGATCGTACAGCGGTTGCTTGCGCGCTCCGATCGCCATCCTATCCTCCCTTTTGCTCGAATTCAGCTACTACCTAGGGTGTTTAGCATTATCTGACTGCTACACCCGAATCATCAAGAAAACAAAAGCCGCGCGCTCTTTCGAGCACGCGGCTTTTAACATACACATGGCTTAAGGGGTCGGGGTGTGAGCCGCGTAGGGACACACCCCTCAAGCTAGAGCCTTACCAGATGCTCGGCCAGAGACCAAGCGGGCCAGCGCCCAGGATGCCCAGGACGAAGAGCAGGAGAATGCCCTTGGTCGGGGTCCAGCTGTGCTTAGCGAACATGTAGTAAAGCAGCAGCGTGAGCAGCAACGGGACGAGCTTCGGGACGATGGTGTTGAGGGTGTCGGCAACGGAGAAGTTGACCGGATCCTCGGTAACGGTGCCGTAGGTCACGGACTCCATGCCGTTGCCCAGGTCGGTGACGCCGCACTCGACAGCGTTGCCGTCAGCATCGGAAGCGGTGAGGGCGTTGCCGTCCTCATCGGTCATGGCGATGGTACCGGCCTCAGCGGTCTCGGTATCAATGCCCTCCATACCGGTGAAGTTCTCGGCCTCCTTCTCGGAGACGATCACGGTAGTGGCGGACAGGCCACGGGTGGTGCCGTTGGGGATCTGGAGGTTGATCTGGGTGCCACCCATGGTGACGACCAGGCAACCGACGACGAAGACGCCCATGATGGAAGCGGCGCGGGTGAAGGCCTGCATGTTGGCGGTCAGAGCGTCAATAGCGCTGGTGCCAAGCTTGTAGGACCAGTTCATGAGCCAGAAACGCAGGGCGAACTGGACGGCGTTGAAGATCACCAGGAAGATGATCGGCGCAGCAGCGTTGCCGTTGATGGCCATGTTGGAGGTGATGCCGGCCGTGATAGGCACGAGCGTCAGCCAGAACAGGGCGTCACCGATACCACCGAGCGGGCCCATTGCGGCGACGCGGACGGCGCGGATCGTGGGGATGTCAACCTTGTTCTGCTCGAGCGAAAGCACGATGCCCATAACGAAGGTGACGAGGAACGGGTGGGTGTTGAAGAACTCCAGGTTGTGGCTCATGGAAGCCGCGAGGTCGTTCTTGTTGGTGTGGATCTTCTCCAGACCGGGGATGATGGAGTAGAGCCAGCCAGCGGCCTGCATACGCTCGTAGTTGAACGATGCCTGCAGGAAGCAGGAGCGCCAAGCCATCTTGTTGAGGGTCTTCTGGTCGAGCTGCGGAGCAGGAGTGAGATCCTCGTAGTGCTCCGGGATCACATACTCATTAGATGCCATCTTCGAAGTCACCTCCGTCAGAAACAGCTGCACCCTTCAGCTCGGTCTGCTGCTGGAAGTCCCAGAAGGCGATGCCGAAGCCGATGAGAGCGAGGATGAGCAGGGCAGGGGTTGCCAGAGAATCGTTGGCAACGGTGATGAGCGCGAGGCCAAAGCCCATGAGGAAGAAGCCCCACATATCGCGGTTCATCATAACCTTGAGCAGGACGGCGAAGCCGACGAAGCGCATCATGCCGCCTGCAGCGGAGAGACCGGTCTGCAGCCAGGTCGGGATGGCGGAAGCGATGGTCTGACCGATGGTGGCGCCAGCGATGAAGAACAGGGTGACGACGACAGCGAAGATCAGGCCAAGCAGAGCCATGGCGAAGTAGTTCAGACGCTCGATACCCTTGGTGTCAGCGTTGTGAGCCATGTTGTCCGCGGAGGACATGAGCGGCGACATAAGGGTGAAGACGAGGGTAACGCCGAGCTGACCAAGCAGAGCGAACGGGATGGCAAGGCCGACAGCCGCGTTGGGCTCGAGGCCCGTGGCGATTGCGAGAATGGCTGCCATGATGCCGCCGATAACGGCGTTAGGCGGCTGAGCGCCTCCGATCGGCATGTTGCCGATCGTCATGAGCTGATAAGTACCACCCACGAGAAGACCGGTGTTGAGGTCGCCAAGGATAAGACCGATGACGGCGCCGGTGACGATGGGCTGATAGAGAGACTCGAGGAAGTTAAACTGGTCGATTGCCGCGACGAACGTGACGATGAAGACCAGAGCGACCTGGAAGATCGTGTATTCCATCTTGCTCCTCCTTTCAAAATGTATGTACGCACTTTGGATATCACGTACAGAATGTCAGGGTTTCATTCCTGACAACGTGGATCACGAGGATTACGAGAAGAGCTTGCTCGTGTCCTCAACAGGCGTGCTCGGAACGCGCCTGATCTCCAACTCCACCCCCAATTCCTGCAGCTCTTTAAACGCAGCGACATCCTCGTCGTTAACTGCGACGGAGGTGGCGACTTGGCGCTTTCCTTCCGACATGTGCATGTTGCCGATGTTTACCTTCTTTATAGGCACACCGCCCTTGACGAGCGTAAGCACGTCTTCCGGTGTTTCGGCCACGATGAAGATCTTCTGGCGCGGGCTCGCCTTGCCAATGACGTCGATGGTCTTCTGAAGAGAGAAGAAACGCGTAGCGACGCCGGTGGGAGCGGCCATCTTCATGAGGTTCTGGCGCATGGTGTTAGTCGACACGTCGTCGTTGGCGACGAGGATGAGGTTGGAGCCCAGAGTGGAGTTCCACTGGGTCGCGACCTGACCATGGACCAGTCGGTTATCGATGCGGGTAAGAAGAATGTTGGGTTCTGCCATGTTGATCAGCTTCCTTTCGTTGATTGCTGACGACAGTTACTTGATCTCCTGAATCGCGTAACGCGAAACATCTACGACGGCACCGGATCGGACTTTGATTTGGACCTTTTCGCCTTCGATGCCTTTGACGGTTCCGTAGATACCGCCGGCGAAAAGAACCTCCTGACCCGGCTTGAGCTCGGTGTGCAGCTCCTTGAAGTACTTCTGCTTCTTCTTCATGTTGATCTGAGACCAGATGGTGTAAATAACACCCATGATGACAAGCAGACCCAAAAGAGCGATCGAAGAGCTCAGGATGCTGGCTCCGAAATCGGCCATTAGATGCCGTCCTCGTCGCCGAAGATATCCTCTTCCTCGGCACCAGCGACAGAGGCGACCGTCTGGGCGGTGACGCCCGTCTGGCCAACGGTCACGGCCTGCTCGCCAAGCTCTGCGAGCGTGGCATTGCCGCGGAGGAACAGGAGCTCAATAACCATAGGGAGGTTAGTGCCGGTCAGGATCTCGACGTTGTCGACATCCTGGGCGATCATCATCGACTGATTGAAGGGGGTACCGCCAAGCAGGTCGGTAAAGACGAGCACGCCATCGCACTCCTCACGCATAGCGGTAATGGCGGCGCGAAGATCCTCACCGTAGGAGGCAGCCTGGTCGCCCTCGAAAGGAACGACGGTAAAAGCGGGCTGGTCGCCAGCGACCATTGCGATAGCGCTTGCAAGGCCGGGTGCGAACTGTCCATGACCGGTAAGAATAAAGCCAACCATTCAAATTTCCCTTCCGAAGGTGTGTACGATCTGAGTTCGATGGTTTTCGGAAGCCAGCGGGCGGATGCCCTTAAAGCTTCTTAGAAAGCGTTCTTTGAAGACCAGTGGTCTCTCAACTGGTAGTAACCACGTGACGTGTTGTTGTCACTATATCACCACAGAAGAGGTCGCTTTCATTGATTCATACAGTAAAACGTTTTTGCACCGCTCACGGCAAAAAATCGACCGTTTACCGCTCGTTAACACTTCTACCTGCGGTTTTGAAACCGTTTCGAAATGATTCGGCGTCAGATCGGGTCTTGCTCTGCGTCTAAACAACGTAGGGTGGCTAAAAATCGCATGTAGAAAAAATGCAGGTCATTATGAAGATTTGTGAATTGGTCTTTTTGACTTAATACCAGTTTGAACCAGTTTTGAGATTATCGGTGAACGGTAGTTTTCGACCGTTCACCGGTCATTTGCAATCGTTTACAGGGTGTTTTCCCATATGAATTGAGGAAAGTTACCAGGCCCTCAGCGTTCGTGCTGCCCCGTCCGTCGCGGTCTACAGGGCTAACGATATGGCACCGTGGGGCCACACGTATGCCAATTCTGGTCTAGCAGAGCCAAATAAAAACGGGACAAGTGATGTAGCTCACTTGTCCCGTTTTTATTTATTTTCGAAGAGCATCGGCCAGCCGCAGAATTGAAACCATCGAATGATAGGCGAGCTCCACCTTTTCACCCGCAAGCAGTCGTTTTGAGCTAGCCTCATCTAGCCCCACAAGCCGAGAAAACAGCAAGCTGCTCATCATGCCCTCGTCAATAGAGTCATTTATGATTTTAAGAACGTCCGCATCGTTAAGCGATGCCGAGCTGTAAGGGGCAACACGAGCGGAACTCTCAATTAACGATGAGACAAAAGGATGGAGATGCTTTGGGCATAGCCCATCAAACACCACATCCCCATTGTCATTCGAGCCGACCAAGCGCCAAGTATAATGTTCGACCCAATCATCCCCGTCATATATGGTGTCCACGAGCGACCTCCCGACTAAACTTGCCATCTCAAAATCCCGCTACCAATATGGTCAAGCTTGACTGTTCCTCCATCTCCCTTAAAAGTGGCAAGGGGATTTAGCCCGGGCCGAGAGTCAGCGTCACCATCCTTAGCGGTTATCAGTAAGCTGCCCGTATAAGACTGCTGAGGCTCACCTTCAGGACAGGCAGCCTCGGCCCAAGAAGGGCTGCTCAGACAGAACAGTCCGAGCAGCATCATTACTAACAAAAGAAAACCCTTAGATCCTTTCATCTATATTCCAACATCTCTCAGTATTTGTATATTGTGACTATTTTAGATCTATATAAACAACTCGCGCCCCTAGCAAGTCAATTACTGAAG
>CATWBO010000003.1 GCA_958349055.1 uncultured bacterium | reverse complement strand
TGTCGCGAAGCGCGCGGTTGACAAAACTATAGAGACACGTCCCAGAAAAATCATCCCAGGGCGTTTGCTCGATATGGGGTAGCTAAAGAGACACTTCCAAATTAGCTACCCCTGCTGACGCTCCTGGGTTACCTTACGTAGACGATGTTGTCGCGGCGGGGTTTTGCCTCGGGGAGCGTGTCCTCGGCATAGCCAAGGATACAGTTGCCGACACCGCGCAGGCTGCCGTCGGCGGGCAGACCCCAGGCGGCAAGCAGCTCAAGTCCCTCGGGCGAGTCAAAGACCTCGTGCGCGCGGTGGATCCAGCACGAGTCAACGCCCAGCGCATATGCCGCGTTGAGCAGGTTGCCCATGGCGAGCGAGCCGTCTTCCAGATGCGTGGGCACGCTGCGATCGACCAGCACCACGACAACGGTCTTGGCGCCGTAGAAGGGGTCGCCATCGCTGCCCATAACCTGGGCGTTGAGCTGCGAGAGGCGCTCGACGGTTGCAGGGTCGGTAACGGCGACAAACGTCACCGGCTGGCGCCCCATGCCGCTCGGTGCGTACTGACCAGCCTCGATAATGCGCGCAAGCTTTTCGGCCTCGACGGGACGATCGCTGTATTTGCGGCAGCTGCGGCGGTGGATGAGCGCTTCGATAGTCTCCATGGTTCCTCCTAGCGGTGGCGTTATAGATGCCCCGTTCTTACCCGTCGAGCTAAAACTGTAATCGCGTACGAAACCTCAAATAACGCTAGCTACCAATTGGATTAATAGGTTTGCATAAAATCGCAGCCAAAATGTGAGAAGCGAGTGAGCTGGTCAAACGTTTTATCCCGTCTACCCTGCGGTTTTTTACCACTTGCCTAAATCATGTGCGCATATCAATTGATAAAGGTTTTACTAAAGGAGTACCAACGTTTATCAATGCGCCGTGGTGGCGCTGGGCCAGGAGGTAACCATCATGTTCCAGGCTGGAGATGTCGTCGAGACTGACTTCGAAGGATTTCTGAAGCTGCTGCGTTCCAAGACGCGCGCTTTCGTGTCGATCAACGATCACGAGTACTACATCACGCACACCGATGGCTATTGGCGTGTTCAGGATTGCGAGGCCCTCAACGATAAGGGCCACTTTACTGACTGCTCCGAGCTGGTCAACACGGTCTGCGAGGTTGTCGAGCTGCCTTGGATCTGCGGCAAGAGCCTGCACGATAGCTTCTCGGGCGCCACGGTCTACGAGGCCGTCGCCGCCTAGCGATTACAACAACGCGATTTTCCCGCTACCGCCGGCGCTGCCCCCGCGCCGGCGGTTTTTCTGTCGATAGGTCATGAAGGTGCACCCATTTTCGGCACGTCTGTTGACGATGGTCAAAATTCGGACTAACCTAATTTCGAAATAGTCAAAACTCGGACTATCGAATGGGGGAAGAATGGAACGCGCGGTTACGCTGGTCGATCTGGACCGGATGTTCAATGCGATCGACCATATCTATTCGGAGTTCTCGCGTACCTGCGGTCTTTCGGACTGCGCCTATTGGATGCTCGTCGATACCGACAAGGCGGGCGGATGTGTCGCGGTGAGTCGGCTGACGAGCGAATGGTATTACAGCAAGCAAACCATCAACTCGGCAATTAAGACGCTGGCGGCACGAGGGCTTGCGACGCTGGAGTTTGCCGAGGGCAGCCGAAAGAACAAGGTCGTGTGCCTCACCGAAGAAGGCAAGCGGTTTGCAAAGCGATACGCGGCGCCGGCGCAAAAAGCCGAACAGCGAGCTTTTGACGCGCTCGAGCCGGGGGAGCAGCAAGAGCTCATGCGCCTGTTCGGTAAATTTTCTCATGCGCTGGGCGAAGAGTGCGAGGTATTTAAACAGTACATCACCGCAGAGAAACAGGCAGAGGATCAACGTGAGGGGGAGTCGTGCGACTCTTAATGAAGTTTATGAAGCCGTACCGTAGGCTCGTTGCGGTGACGCTGCTGGTGCTGCTGATAGACAACGTCGGCACGCTGCTGGTGCCCACGATGCTGGCGAACATGGTCAACACCGGCATCACCACGGGCGATGTTGACTACATCCTGCGCAATGGCTTCTACATGCTCATCGCGACCGGCATGGCCAGCGGCGGCGCGGTGCTGGGCTGCTACCTTTCGGCGCGCCTGGCCGCCAACGTGGCCTGCGACATCCGCAACGCTGTCTACGACAAGTCGCTCGAGCTGTCTGCCAGCGATTTTGAGCAGTTTGGTACGGGATCGATGATCACGCGCTCGCTCAACGACATCAACGTGATCCAGCAGGCGATTCTGCAGACGATCCAGCTGGTGCTGCCGGTGCCGTTCTTGGCCGTGGGCGGCGTCATCTTTGCCTGGCTCATCGATCCCGCCATGGGCACGCTGCTGGGCGTGGTAATTGCAATCGTGCTGGTTGCCGCGGTGTTTACGGTTGCCCATGCGGCGCCGATCTTTATGCGCCTGCAGAGTTTTATCGACCGTATGAACGTGGTGCTGCGCGAGAACATCGTGGGCGTGCGCGTCATCCGCGCGTTTAACAAGGAACGCCACGAGGAACGGCGCCTGGATGAGGTGTTTAGCGATTACGCGGCCAACGCCATCAAGGTGAACCACCTGTTTGTGGGGCTCGACAGCTCCAGCTTCTTTTTGATGAACATCGCCGAGGTGGCGGTGCTGTGGGCGGGCGGCAACCGCGTGGGCGCCCACGCTATGCAGATCGGCAGCATCTCGGCGGTGCTGGAATACGCGCTTCTGATCCTCTTCTTTGTGATGATGGCCCAGATGGTGATTTTGACGTTGCCGCGCGCCGCGGCGTGCCTTGACCGCGCACGGCAGGTGTTGGAGATCGAGCCGAGCATCGTGGATGGCGAGCGTACGCTGGGCGCCGGTGCGGCTGAGTCTGCGGACGGTGCCGATGCGGTGGCTGTATTCGACCACATGTCGTTCCGTTTTGACGATGCCGACGAGGACACGCTGTGCGACCTGAGTTTTGCCTGCCGCCGTGGGCAGACGACCGCGATCGTGGGCTCGACCGGCTCGGGCAAGTCGACGGTGGCTAAGCTCCTGTTGCGCTTCCATGACGCCACGAAGGGCGCCATTCGCCTGGACGGCGTTGACCTGCGCGACCTTTCGCAAGACGAGATTCGCGGGCGCATTGCCTATGTGCCGCAGAAGGCGTGGCTGTTCTCGGGCACCGTGGCGAGCAACCTGCGCTATGGCAACGAGGACGCGACCGAAGCCGATATGCTCCATACGCTGCAAGTTGCCCAGAGCACCTTCGTACTCGACCAGCCGCAAGGGCTCGATACGCCGGTGGCTCAGGGCGGCACGAACTTCTCGGGCGGGCAGCGCCAGCGCCTGGCGATCGCCCGCGCGCTCATGAAGCGTGCCGACCTGTACATCTTCGATGACAGTTTTTCGGCCTTGGACTTTAAGACCGATGCGGCCCTGCGCCATGCGCTGCAGGACGAGACGCGCGATGCCGCGGTGCTTATCATTGCGCAGCGCATCTCGACGATTCTGCATGCCGACCAGATTGTCGTGCTCAAAGACGGTGAGGTCGTGGGCTTGGGCACGCACGAGGAACTTATGGAAACCTGCGAGGTATACCGTGCCATCGCAGAGTCGCAAATGAAGGGAGGTGAGTAGCATGACCGAGGAGCTCAAGAAACAAGGCGCCGTCGTGGATGAAACTGCCACGGACACTGCCGAGGCGGCTGAGCTGGACGATGCCGCCAAGGCCGCGGCCGAGCGCGAAGCTCGCCGCCAGGCCCTTTATGAGGAAAACGAGCGCGCCGAGGACGAGCGCGCCCGTGCCGAGGCAGAGCGCATGCGCGATGTGAACGATGAGGACGAGGATGAAACGCCCCGCGATACCTGGGCGACGGTGCGCCGCCTGTGGAGCGAGGCCGCCGGCGATCACTGGCGCTTCTATATCGTGTTCGCGAGCATTGTGTTCTACGTCGTCTTTAGTACCGCCGCGCCGGCGTACAGCGCCCGCGTGATCGACGAGCTATGGGGCCACATTCAGGTGGCGTTTGCCAACAACACGAGCTTCAGCATCACTTGGGACCAATGCGGTAAGACCATCTTTATCTACTTTATGATTTGGACGGCCGCCGCCTCGTTCTACGCGTTGCAGAGCTTTTTGATGTCGAGTGTTGCCGAGCGCCTTAACCTGCGCCTGCGCAACCGCATCGCGCAAAAGCTCAGCCGTCTGCCGCTCGCCTACTTTGATGCGCATCGCCCGGGCGAGGTGGTCAGCCGCGCGACCAACGACTTGGACAAGATGTCCGAGAGCATGCAGCGCGGCCTGCTGCAGCTGTTGGTGTCGATCGGTACCGTGGCGGGCGCCATAATCATGATGTTCGTGTACAGCGTTCAGCTCACGTTGATCTTCTTGGGCTTTGCGGCGGTGTCGCTGCTGCTGACCAAGGTGGTTTCGGGCCGCACGCATGCGGTGACCGGCGAGCGCCAGGAGTGGGTCTCCAAGATCACGAGCGCGGTCGAGGAAGGTTATTCGGGTCGTCTGGTGATTCGTGCGTTCAATCGCGAGCGCCAGAGCTCCGCCGAGGTGCACGAGGCTTCGGGCGAGCTGGCGCGCGTGAGCGCCAAGGCCGACTTTATGATCAACGCCGTCGGCCCCGCGGTCCGCTTTATCGGCCGCCTGGCGCAGATCGTGATTGCGCTCGTGGGCTGCAGCATGCTGGTTGCCGGCCACATGACCGTCGGCGTGTTCCAGGCGTTCTTCCAGTTTATCTACGAGGCGTCCGAACCCATGACGCAGCTGTCGTTCACTTTCAACTCGCTGCAGAGCGCGCTAGCGAGTGCGGAGCGCGTGTTCGACCTGCTCGATGAGCCCGAGATGGAGGCCGATCCACTGCCGGACGAGGCCGCCAATCTGCCGGGTCGCGTGGAGGGCCGTGTCGCTTTTGAGCATGTGCGCTTTGGCTACACGCTCGAAAAGCCGCTCATGCGCGACGTGTCGTTTACCGCCGAGCCGGGCCAGAAGATTGCCGTGGTGGGAACCACGGGCGCAGGCAAGACGACGCTCATCAACCTGCTCATGCGCTTTTACGAGATCGACGGCGGCCGCATTACGCTCGACGGTGTGGATACGAGCCGCATGGATCGCGGCGAGCTGCGGCAGCAGTTTGGCATGGTGCTGCAGGACGCCTGGCTGTTCGACGGCACGATTGCCGAAAACATCGCCTACGGCTGCCCCGAGGCAACGCGTGACGAGATCGTGGCAGCCGCCCGCGCCGCGCAGGTCGACTTCTTTGTGCGCACCATGCCGCAGGGCTACGACACGCGCGTGGCCAATGATGCCGAAAGCATCAGCCAGGGCCAGCGTCAGCTGCTGACCATTGCGCGCGTGCTGCTCAACAACCCGGCGATTCTCATTCTGGATGAGGCGACGTCGAGCGTGGACACACGTACCGAGCTTGCCATCGGCCGTGCCATGGACGCGCTCATGCATGGGCGCACGAGCTTTGTGATCGCGCATCGCCTGTCGACGATCGTGGACGCCGACCTGATTCTGGTCATGGATCACGGCAACATTATCGAGCAAGGCACGCATAAGGAACTGCTGGCTGCCGAGGGTGCTTACGCCGACCTCTATCTGAGTCAGTTCGCATAATGTGACAAAGGGACAGTCCCGCATGTCACATTGGAAACAAGGCGCGCCGGGGATTGTTTCCCTGGCGCGCCTTTTGCGTCGGTGCCGATGTTGTTTTGTGCCGCTTGCGTTCCTAGCGTTCGTCCACGAGCTTGGCGACGAGGGCCTTGAGTTCGGCCACCTCTCGCTCGAGTTCCTTGACACGGCGGGCATTCTCGGTGATGCCCTGGCGGTTGAGCGCGGACTGCTCGGCGGCATCGTCGGGCATGTACTCGCGGTGCTGCTTGGCGTCGAAGCTTTCTTCGAACACGCGGCAGCCGTTGCGCTTGATGATGCGCCCGGGCACGCCCACGACGGTGCAGTTATCGGGTACGTCCTTGACGACGACCGAGTTGCCGCCGATTTTGACGTTGTTGCCGATGCGGATGTTGCCGAGCACCTTGGCGCCCGTGCCCACAGTGACGTTATTGCCCAGGGTGGGGTGGCGCTTACCGGTTTCGTTGCCGGTGCCGCCGAGCGTGACGCCCTGGTAGAGCACGCAGTTGTCGCCCACAATGGTGGTCTCGCCGATGACGACGCCCATGGCATGGTCGATAAAGAAGTGCTTGCCGATCTGCGCGGCGGGATGAATCTCGACGCCGGTGATATGACGGGTGAGCTGCGAGAGCACGCGGGCGAGCGAGCGATGGCCGTGCTCCCAGAGCCAGTGCTCGGGCACGTGATTCCACTTGGCGTGAAGACCGGGGTACGAAAGGAAAATGACCAGGCCGTTTTGCGCGGCGGGGTCCTGCGCCTGGACGGTCTTGATGTCCTCGCGAATGGTATTGATAAAGCTCACCGGCCGCCCTCCCTTAGCGCCATGGCAATGCGATTCAATAAAGTATAGCGATTCGCTAGGGATTAGGAAGAGCAATCTTTCACGGCTTTGCGTGACAGGTGTCAGTTATGCAAACTTGCTGGGAATGAAGTCGCACTTTTGTGGGATTACGCCCGCTTCCGCGTCGCAACCGTATACTGGTCAACTTGGACGTGTCCGCGCCCACAACTGAGAGGTTTTACTTCATGGGTTTCATCAATTTTATCGCCGAGCTGCTCAAAGACCCGCGCACCGCGATTGCCAGCTGGATTGCTGCCGGCCCGCTTATGGCCTACGGCTGCGTGTTCCTGATTATCTTTATCGAGACGGGCGTGGTGTTCTTCCCGTTCCTTCCCGGCGATTCGCTGCTGTTTGCCTCGGGCTTCTTTGCCCACAACGGTGGCTTTAACATCGTGGCGCTTTTGGCCACTGCGTGGGCCGCGGCCATCCTGGGCGACCAGTGCAACTTTATGATCGGCCACTTCTTCGGCCGCAAGATTATCGCCTCGGGCAAGGTGAAGGCCATGACGCCCGAGCGCATCAAAAAGTCCGAGGACTTCCTGGACAAGTGGGGTCACCTGGCCATCTTCCTCGGTCGTTTCTTCCCGTTCATCCGCACCTTCGTGCCCTTTATCGCCGGCATGGGCGGTATGCACTGGCGCAACTTTGTCATCTTTAACGTGCTGGGCGGCATTACCTGGTCGACGGTCTTTACGCTGCTGGGCTACTTCTTTGGCGGCATTCCCTTTGTGCAGGAGCACTTTGAGCTGCTGATCGTTGGCATCGTTGCCGTGTCAATCATCCCGACCGTGGTCGGTCTGGTTAAGGCAAAGCTGGGCAAAAAGAACGCGTAGATCGAGCCAGCGCGCAAACCGTGCAGTTGAGGCCCGTCACCGCTTACGGTGGCTGGCCTTTTTGCTTCGGTCAAATGAAAATACTTTACTTAGTTAAAGAAAAGCGTTTTATCAGACGCGTACGGGGAGTACAATCTCGTGCATGCGAATCGACGCGCCATCGGCTTTGATGTTGCCCGCGTGTCCCGCCCGGCTCTACGCTCCGGGCGTGCGACGTTGCGACGCGGTCGGCCTCGGTCCTTGCGTGCGGGTTCGCGAGTATGCAACTGTGTATGTAAGGAGCGACATATGACTGTCGAGAAGAAGGATATCGATTGGGGTAGCCTCGGCTTTGGCTACATGAAGACCGATTACAGTTACGAGGCTCATTGGAAGGATGGCGAGTGGGACGAGGGCGGCCTGACCACCGACCACACCCTGCATGTCTCCGAGTGCGGCGGCATCTTCCATTACTGCCAGGAGGTCTTTGAGGGCCTGAAGGCCTACACTGCCGAGGACGGCAGCATCGTCTGCTTCCGTCCCGACATGAACGCCGAGCGCATGTATAGCTCTGCCCAGCGCCTCGAGATGCCCCCGTTCCCCAAGGATAAGTTTGTTGAGGCTGTCAAGCAGGTCGTTTCTGCCAACGCCGCCTGGGTTCCGCCCTTCGGCTCTGGCGCAACCCTGTACGTGCGTCCGTTTATGATCGGCTCCGGTGACGTGATCGGCGTGGCTCCCGCTCCTGAGTACACGTTCCGCATTCTCGTGACCCCGGTCGGTCCGTACTTTAAGGGTGGTCTCAAGCCCGTCAAGCTGCGCGTTTCCGAGTACGACCGCGCCGCACCGCACGGCACCGGCAACATCAAGGCCGGCCTCAACTACGCCATGTCCCTCAAGCCCACGATGGAGGCCCATCGCGAGGGCTATGCCGAGAACCTGTATCTCGACTCCGAGTCCCGTACCTATGTCGAGGAGACCGGTGGCGCTAACGTCCTGTTCGTGAAGGAGGATGGCACCCTCGTCGTTCCGCAGTCGCACACTGACTCCATCCTGCCCTCCATCACCCGTCGCTCGCTCGTTCAGGTTGCTCAGGACCTGGGCATAACCGTCGACCAGCGCCCCGTCGAGTGGGCCGAGGTCAAGGCCGGCACCTTTGTGGAGTGCGGCCTGTGCGGCACCGCCGCCGTCATCTCCCCGGTGGGCGAGATCGACAATAAGGTTTATGGTGCCGATGAGACCGTGACCTTCCCGGCTGGCTACACCGAGATCGGCCCTGTGATGAAGAAGCTCCGCGAGACCCTGACTGGTATCCAGTCTGGTGCTGTTGAGGATAAGCACGACTGGGTTTACACCGTCGCGTAAGCTGCCATAGCTGTTCGGCCCGAGGGCAACCTTCCTTTCCGGCGCGTCCTCGGGCCTGCGTTACCTCGGCGCTGCCGTTACGGGCAATATAGATCTGAATAAAGATGGTGCGCGGCCTTTTAGGCCGCGCTTTTGTTTTGCTTCGCGTCATGTGGGGGTGATGGCGACGTGCATTTTTGCGAGTATTCTGCAATCGAAGGCCCCTGCATACCGACCTCGGGAAAAATCGGGATTTCTCGATGTTTTCTACGAATGATGGGCGGGGTTATGGGCTGACAGCGGGTGATTTGCAGGGATATTCGCGGTCTTTGGCCTTTGTCGTGGCGCCCGATGCTCTTGGTTATGTTGAATACTCCCAAAAATGCACGGCGCTTAGAGGGGGACCTACGCGAAAAAGGAAACCGCCCCGTCGAAGTATGCATTCGACGGGGCGGTTTATGCATATACCCGATTAAGACTCGGTCGTGATTGTTAGAACTTGACGGTCGGGGCCTGGCGGGCGGCTTCAGCGGCCTCGAAGCCCTGGCGCTCCTTAAACTGGAAGATGCCGGCAAAGATGACAGCCGGGAACGTCTGAATGGCGTTGTTGTAGCTGAGCACGCAATCGTTGTAGCTCTGGCGTGCATAGCTAATCTTGTTCTCGGTATCCTCGAGTGATGCCTGCAGCTGCGTAAAGTTGGTGTTTGCTTTAAGATCGGGATAGGCCTCGGCTACGGCAAAGAGCTGGCGCAGCGCACCGGTCAGCACGTTGTCGGCTTCCATCTTGGCCTCGGGCGTGGTGGCCTTGACGGCGGTGTTGCGCGCGCTGATCACGGCGGAGAGCGTCTCTTGCTCGTGCTTGGCGTAGCCCTTGACGGTCTCGACCAGGTTGGGGATCAGGTCGTTGCGACGCTGCAGCTGCGTATCGATGTTCTGCCAGGCGTTATCGATGCGGTTACGCTTGGTGACCATGTTGTTGTAGATGCCGGCGATGGCGCAGACAATCACAATGACAACAACGATGCCGATGATGACGGTAATCATGATGTCTCCGTTTCGAATGGCCGCGGCGGCATGCGCCAGCTGCCGTTGGTATAACGCTACTAGTATACCCGCAACGTTTTGCCGTGCCGAACTTTCCGGTAAGCGTTATGTTTTCGGTGGGGTTGGCACCGGGGCAAAGCGTGCGAGGTACAGGTGTAAGATATGCGACAGATTGACGAGTGTTGTCTTTGCCCTGAGGATGGCGATACCAGTGGACCTTCGCATCAAGAAAACCTACCGCGCCCTGTTTGATGCCTTTACCGAGCTTCTCGAGGAGCATCGTTTTGAGGACCTGACGGTTGCCATGCTGTGCGACCGCGCCATGATTCGCCGCACGACGTTCTACAAGCACTTTCGCGACAAGAACGATTACTTTGCCTTTTATATCGATGGGCTCATGTCGGGCTTGCCGCAAAAACAGCCCGATGAGGCCGGCACAGTGTCTGCCGAGGACGTGCGCGCGCTTCGGCACGCGATTTTGGACGATGCCATGGATTTGATTCTGGCGCACGAGCAGCTCATGGATAACATTTTGGCAAGCAGCATGTCGGGCATGTTGACCAACGTTATTTGCGACCGCATTGCTCGCTCCATCCGCGAGCGTGTGATGAACGTGCTTGCCGAGGATGCCCTGGCTCCCGTGTCACTCGAGACGACGTCTGAGTTTGTCGCCGGCGGTATTATTCGACTTTTTACGATATGGTGGGAATCGGGCCACGATCTTGAGCGTCGACCCGAGATGGCCGACGTGGTCGATGCACTGTTTGAGCGGACCATGACACCGGTGCATCACTAAAAGTGGCGGAGAGAGGGGGATTCGAACCCCCGGAACGCTCTCGCGCTCAACGGTTTTCAAGACCGCCGCATTCAACCGCTCTGCCATCTCTCCGTGAGTCGTAATGATAGCATCGTTTTGAATTTGCAACAGGGAAGGCGAACGATGACGATCACCGAAATCGACGAGAAGTTCATGCGCGAGGCGCTGGCTGAGGCGCGCGCCGCGGCAGCGGTGGGCGAGGTGCCCATTGGTGCCGCGGT
Source organism: uncultured bacterium (assembly GCA_958349055.1). GTDB lineage: Bacteria > Actinomycetota > Coriobacteriia > Coriobacteriales > Coriobacteriaceae > Collinsella. The sequence continues at coordinate 72,771 of CATWBO010000003.1, read as the reverse complement.
GGTGTGCGCGGGCGAGATCGTCGCGCGGGCGCATAATCGCCGCGAGCTCGATCAGGACCCTTCGGCGCATGCTGAGTTTGCGGCCTTATGCGCCGCCGCTCGGACGCTCGGCCGTTGGCGCCTTTCCGACTGCACCGTTTATGTGACGCTCGAGCCCTGCTGCATGTGCGCGGGCCTTATGGTCAACGCGCGCGTGGGGCGCTGCGTGTATGGCGCGAGTGATGCCAAGGCGGGCGCGCTGGGTTCGCTGTATGACCTGAATGCCGATTCGCGCCTGAATCATCGGTTTAACGTGATGGCCGGCGTGCTGGCGGACGAGTGCCGTGCGGTGCTGAGCAGCTATTTTGCCGGTTTGCGTGGTGTGGATGGTTGCGGCTGTGGATCCGATCTTGAAGCGCATGCCGCTCATGCCGTGGCGCTGGCTGATGCCGACGAGGTTGCTGGTGCGGCAGCCGACTTTGGTCCCGTGCAGCGCCGACCGCGTCTCGTGTTGCTGGCGATCGATTCCTTTAAGGGTAGCGTGTCGAGCGCGCAAGTGGAGTCGGCGGTTGCCGAGGGCGTGCGTCGCGTGTGGCCCGATGCCGGGGTTGGCACGCTGCCGCTGGCGGATGGTGGCGAGGGAACGCTCGACGCCGTTGCCGCGTGTGGCGGTGAGATCGTGACCTGTGAAGTTGCGGGTCCCTTGGGCGAGCACGTGTCTGCCCGGATGCTGGTGGATGTCGAGCGCGAATCGGCTGTCATTGAGATGGCCGAGGCTGCGGGTATCGGGTATTCGCCCTGCACGGAGTCGGCGGCGTTGGCCGCTACGACCTATGGCGTGGGCGAGCTGATGCTTCGCGCGGTTCGCGCGGGGGCGAAGACGCTATATATAGGACTGGGCGGCAGCGCCACCAACGACGGCGGTGCCGGCATGCTACAGGCGTTGGGCGCGCGTCTTGTCGACGACCGCGGCTGCGATATCGCGCCGGGGCTCGCGGGCCTTGAGCAAGTGGCCGGTGTTGACCTGATGCCGGCGGTGCGGGCGCTGGATGGCGTGCGCATCGTCGTGCTTTCCGATGTCGAGAATCCGCTCGTGGGGCGTCGTGGTGCGTTGGCGGTGTTTGGCGGGCAGAAGGGTCTGCCGACGGGCGATGCCCAGGTGCTGAGCAGGTATGACAGCTGGATGGTCGGCTACGGTCGTCTGCTCGATGCGGCGATTGCCGAGGCGCGGGCGCAAGGCTTGCTGCGCTTGCCCGAGGGTGGGCGGACATTTGGCTCGGTGCTCGGCGTGCCCGGTGCCGGTGCCGCCGGCGGCCTGGGTGCCGCGCTGCTGGCGCTCGGCGCGGAGCTGCGCTCGGGCGTGGAGACGGTGCTCGATCTCGTGGGATTTGACGAGCGCGTGCGCGATGTCGACCTGGTCATAACGGGCGAGGGTAATATGGACGAGCAATCCGCCGCTGGAAAGGCGCCGGTGGGTGTGGCTCGCCGCGCCAAGCGATATGGCAAGCCGGTGGTCGCCGTCGTGGGCGGTCGTGCCGACAGCCTGGATGCGGTGTATGAACAGGGCATCGACTTGGTTTTGCCGATTTGCCGCAAGCCCATGGACCTGGAGCAGGCACTCGATCCGCAAGAAGCCACAACCAACCTCATCTGCGCTGGCGAGTCTGCCGCCCGAGCCTACGACCTCGGCCGCATCTAAAACGCATCCCTCGATAAGTTGCGGTGAAATAGTTCCTGTTTTTGCGGCCTGAGCAGCCAAACAGGAACTATTCCACCGCAACTTCCAACCAGTCTTTTTTGCTTGGGTAGTCTTTTTGGGACGGGGCTTAAAAAATCATTAGGCGCATAATGATTTTTTAAGCCCCGTCCCAGAAAAATCATCCAATAGGCAGGGGTAGCTAAAACAGCCCCGTCCCAAATTAGCTGCTTTGTGTGGCGCGAATGGTTCGATTTAGGGCCTGAGTTGCAACCTGATGGGCGATTTCGGGTCACCCAAATTGCTACACTTTTAAATATATTGCGATGACCCGCCTTGCGTTTTGGCGCGGGGGGGGGGCGTATATTTGCATCGATGGGGACGACGACACACATATAGCGAGCCACTGCTTGCCGTCCTCATGGATTGGGGAGGGCCTTCATGAATCGCGTATATGCGAAAGCTCAAGAAATATTGAAGCCTTTGGGCACAAAAACCAATACAGTCAAGCGTGCTCTAAAGGTTTTGACCGTCCCGCTGGCGGTGTGCGCGCTCATGTTTGGTGCGACGAGCGCGTCGGCCGACCAGGTTGTTCCCTATAGCAACCATACCGTAAAGACGGTGAATCCCACCGACACCACGGTCAATCTGTTTGACTACTGGGTCGTGGATGGCGACAACGACAGCTCGAAGAACATAAACAATGACAACAAGAATGACAACACCGGCATCAATAAAGACCACCAGCTCAAGTTTAATAGTGGCGCCGGCACGGGCATTAACAAGTGGACGGGCAAAAGCGCCATCAATGGCTATGGACGTCTTTCGTTTGTGAAGAACATGCTGGTAGATGGTTATCCAGAGATCAAGGCTGGCACCTACGCCTCCTATAACACGCACGGTACGTACAAAGACGAGTCGCTAGACTATCTCTTTAACAACGCCAGCCAAGCCAATGGCAAGCAGGATGGCAAGGCCGTTTACAACAACGTGCAGGGCCTCTTCCAGCTCAAGGATGGCTATTACGTCTACGACTCGTACGGTTCTAAAGGCAACTATGCTGCGTATAACTCCACGACCAATTCCTTTGACGTCTACGATAAAGCGGGCGTATATAAGGGCGATACGAGTAGCGAAACCAATCTGGGTCAGTTCTTCCCCTTTGACTCTGCAAGAAAGGTTTTTGAAGAAAAGAACAGCCAGCTCTCTCCTTTAAAAATAACGGACGGAACGAACGATAAGCTCAACCACCACTTTGGCATGTCTATGACCACGGAGTTTGTCCAGCCGACGGACGGTAAGACCACCGATGGCAAGGAAATGGTCTTTGAGTTCTCGGGCGACGACGACGTCTGGGTGTACATCGACGGCGTGCTTGTGGGCGACCTGGGCGGCATTCACGAGAAAGCAACGCTTGAGATCAACTTCGCTACTGGCGTGGTGCGCGTTGGCCATATTGACGGCGCAAATGGTTCACCAAAGTATTTTCCGGATACTACTATCAAAGAGATGTTCCAGGCTGCCGGTGCAGATACCTCCAACTTCCGCGATAACACCTTTAGCGACAGCACCAAGCACACGCTGAGTTTCTTCTATCTGGAGCGCGGCGCGGGCGCATCGAACATGTCGCTCAAGTTCAACCTCACCACGCTGCCGTCGTCTGAGGTTGAGAAGGTCAACCAGAACGGCGGGGCGGTCAATGGTGCAACCTTCGCGTTGTATCGGTCCGGTGGACCAAGTGTCGACTGGAACGAGGGCGAACTCATCGCTCAGGGCACGACGAAAGACAGGGGTCAGCTGATACTTAAAAAGGCGGATGGCTCCGTTCTTTCTTTCGACGAAGAGCACAATACCAGCCAAAGCGATTACTTTGTACTCAAGGAAGTTGGCTTGCCCGAGGGATACCGTTCGAGCTTGACCTCATCGACCTCCGCAAAGTCGGGTGAGCTGCATCTGCAGTACAAGGAAGCTGCGAGCGGCACGGGCGGCGTGGTTGTTGCACCGGAAACAACGGTTACAACAGCCGACGGCAAACAATGGAAGGGTAGCCGCATGTGGCTCAACGGTGGCTATCTGGCCGCCAAGGAGACCATTTCTCTTGATAAAGAGAAAACAGACAATAAGGGCAACCCCATTAACTCGGGCACGACCTTTGCCGTCGTGCTCAAGCGCACCGATGAGAGCAAGAAAGACACCGACGAAAGCGCATGGACAGCGGTCACGGGCAATCCGCTCGATGGCTACAAGCTGTGCTCCGCGCACGGCATCGAAGGCGCGGTTGAGGCCGCCCAATCAAAGGACACCAATGTCTTCGCCGTCAACACCAAGGGCGATTACGAGGTGACGGTCAGGTCGCTGCCCGGCGATATCGAGAAGTACGCCGCCATGATGGAGGACAAGTCGAAGTCCGAATATACCGTGGCGGCGTATCACACCACGGCATCGTCTCTGGCAGAGGCAACCACGGAGAACACCTCTATGGTTGAATACCAGTCGATAAACAGGCAGTTCTCAACCGTGATCCACCTTACGAACGTTCAGAACCGTCTGTTTGTGCAGAAGGTCGATGACCTGGGCGAGCCCGTGAACGGCGCAACGTTTGAACTGTACAAAGCCGACGACGTTACCGGCAATAGTCCCAGCACGTATGCCATCAAGCCCAATGCCACGCCGTATGACACCGTGCAGGCAAAAGGCATGACCTATCCGTATGAGATTAAGGGTGCTGCATGCTTCCCGCTCGATTCGAATAATCACGCACCTCTTACCAAAGGTACGTACTATCTGCGCGAATCGTTGAGCCCGGATGGCTACGAGATAAATTCCACCATTACCAAGGTGATCGTGGACGATTCGGGCGTGTACGTGGATGCCGGTGAGAAGAACGACGGCGTGCGCAGCATGAGCGGCCCGGGTTCGCTGATTGCCTCGTTGGCGCAGTTTGGCTCTCCCGACTCGATCGACAACACGCTTACGCACATCAAGGGCAAGCTGCAGAGTGCGACCGTTGATGCCGGCGGAAGCCTGACGTGGGGCCAGGAGTGCACCGCCGACGGTGTGACGCCTTCGCTCGAAAATGACTTGATGCACATGCGCTATGACAAGACGGCGCAGGGTACCAAGACCGTCTTGCGCTATGTCGAGGATGGTGGCAAGCGCGACGGCCAGCTGGCGACGATTTTTGCCGATACGGGCATCAACCGCATGGCCCTCTACCAAGAGGACGACTCATCATATATCGATGATGCCTCCAAAACTCGTACTAACCTGGGCACGCTCCAGCTCAACCATCTCTTTACCACGGCAACGGCCGTGCAGTATACCGACCGTCGTGTGGCGCGCCTGCAAGTGACCAAGACCGTGACGGCGGATGCCGGGCTTACCGCGCCTACGAAGGATGCGAACGGCAAGGACCTGACGTTTACGTTTAAGTTCACCCTGCCGGAGTCCCAGAAGGGCTACGAGGCGCACGTGTTCGGTGCGGACGGCAAGCCCGCAGGTAAGTCCTTTTGGATCAAGAACGGCGACACTCACTCCATCAAGGCCGGCGAGACCATCCGCGTATACGACCTTATGCAGGGCGACGAGTATAGCGTGAGCGAGCTCACCACCAAGGGCGATGAGTCCAACGGCAACGTGCTGGCGAGCATCGTCAACACCGCGACCGGCTCCGCCGACGAGTCGGTGCTTCCGGCTGGCTTTAGGCTCGTGAGCCGCAGGGCCGGCGGCGAGGAGCAGTCTGGAACCGGCAACGCCATCGAGGGCACGATTGCTGCGCTCGTGGACGGAAACATTCCCGAGAGCAACAAGCTTGAGTTCACCAACAACTACAGCGCCAATCGCGTAACGCTCGACGCCCAGAGTGGCCTGAGAGCCAACAAGGTACTCAAGGGCCGCGATTGGGCCGCTGGCGATACCTTTACCGCGCAGCTTACGGCCGAGGACGGCGTCCCCATGCCCAAGGGCGCCAGGAGCAAAGTGGCGACGGTCGAGCTCACCATGAAAGCCCAGACGGCAACGTTTGGCGACATCACCTATACCAAGCCGGGCACGTACGCCTATACCATCAAGGAAGTTGTCCCCGGTTCCGATGCCGGGGCAGATGGCATAAGCTACTCCGCCGCCTCCTATACTGCGACGGTTGTGGTGGAGGACAACCATGCCGGTGCTCTGGTTGTTACGAGCGTGAAAGTGACGCAGGTGCGTGACGACGCAGGCGCCGAGACTAAGAAGGAAGTTACCGAGAAGGTAGCGACCTTCACCAATCACTACGACGAGCATGAGAAGGACATCATCATCCATGCTCAAAAGAACCTGACTGACAATGCCGGGACGTTTAAGCTTGCCCAGAACACCTTTGGCTTTACGCTCGAGGGCGTGGGCGGCTATGCGGGTGCCAACGCAACGTTCAGCCCCAATACGGTCGACGCGAGCATCAAAGCCCCCATGCCCCAGGGCGCCGAGGGCAACATTGCGACCGTGGGCAACAACGCCGACGGTACGGTGGCGTGGCCGGCGATCTCCTATACCGCCAAGCCGGATGCAGGGCGCGCCTACGTGTACAAGTTCACTGAGGACTGCTCCGGCAGTGTCACGGGCATGACCTATGACGGGTCGGTCTATTACGCCGTGGTGCGCAACGCCAAGAAGGGTGCTGGCATCGAGACCTCGATCGAGTACTACAAGGCCGCGACAGACGGCTCGGTAAGGCAGCTGGACACGAACGCCGTGCCTTCCTTTACCAATATATATAGCGTGGAGCCCACGAGCGTGACCCTGCAGGGCCAAAAAACCGTGAGCGGTCGCGACTGGAATCAGGGCGAGAGCTATGCCTTTAACCTTGCCGCCGCTACGGACGACGCCAGCGTGACTGGTCTGGACAAGACCACTGCGCAGGCAGTGGCGGACGGGGCTGTCGCTATTAACGCCAGCCAGGCTACCGCCACCGCGCCCGAGTCGGGACGCGTGGCATCGTTTGCCTTTGGCACCGAAGCCGCTCCGGCCGTGACGTTCAAGCGCGCGGGCACCTTCAGCTTCAATATCACCGAGGACACCGCGCAGGATCGCCAGGCGGGCATGTCCATGGACAAGCACACCGCACGTGCGACCGTTGTGGTGACCGATCTGGACGAGTCGGGCAACCACACGGGCAAGCTGCACGTGGCAAGCGTGACCTACGCCAACACCGATGCCTCCGATGCAGACAAGGCCGTAACCGACAAGGCCGCCTTTACCAACGCATACCACGCGTCGGGCACCTTTGGTGGCGTGACGGTGAGCAAGACCCTTCAGGGCCGCGCATCCACGGCGGGCCAGTTTACCTTTGCCGCGACGGGTCTTTGGTATAACGGCGTTCAGACGTCGGTCGATGGCGCCGAGGCCAATCTGTCCAACAAGGCGGCGAAGGCCGGCGTGTCCGGCGCCGTGGTGGGCACGAACGGGGCGGAGAAGCTCTTTGCTCGTACGATCACCGAGCAGGATTTGGGCCATACGTTTGCCTATCGCATCCACGAGAACCAGCCTGCTACTGCTGTCGGCTACACCTATGACACCGGCTACACCGGTGATGCCATCGTGCTCGTTAAGGTTCTTGCGCGTGGCAACGACCCTGCCAAGCTCTACACCGCGACGACCGTGCTCAAGGGTGCGGGTGTGACGGCGGTGCTGGGCGATGCCGGCGATGCGAGCGCACTGACGGACGAAAAGATTGCCGAGCTCAAGCAAGATCCGAATACCTACGTGCAGCAGTACGATGCAAGCGAAGCCGACACCACGATGCCTACCGTCTCGTTTGTGAACCGTTATGCGGCAAGCCTCGACTATGGCGCCGCTGGCGGCCTGCAGATTGAGAAGACGCTGACGTATCCCAAGGACGCGACGGTGTTTGGCTCGCCCAAGAGCACGTTCCACTATACGGTTACGCCTGTCGACAAGGCCTCTGCCAACAAGCTCGGCATTCCCGAGAGCGGCAAGGTTTACGAGACTGCAAACGTCGAGGCCGATACCCCCAAGACCGTAAGCTTGGTTCCCGCGGGCGGGCTTACCTTCACGCAGAACGATGCCGGCAAGACGTTCACCTATACGGTGAGCGAGATCAAAGAAAAGGCGACGGGCTATACGTTCGACGAGACGGTCCATACGGTCAGGATCGTCGTTGCGGATAACGGCGACAGCACGCTCAGGGTCACGACATCCGTAAGCAAGCCGGGTGACGATGGCAAGGACGAGCTCGAGGGCCAGTGGATCTATCCGTCGGATGCGACGTCTACCGGTGTCGCGACGGTCAAGTTCAAGAACACCTATACGGTCACCGAGGCGGCAACCTATACTCCGTCCGTGACGAAGGTGGTTGCCGGCCGCGATGCTGAGGGCAAGTTCACCTTTGCCATGACCGCGGCTGACGATGTTACCCGGGCTGCCATCGACGGCAAGCTCATCACTGGCTCTTCGATGAGTGCGGACAACGGCTACACCGAGCAGAGGCAAACGAGGGACAAGCTTGCCGACGGCGCGCACGATAAGATTGACTTCTCGACGCTCACCTTCAACAAGCCGGGCACGTATACGTTCGCCATTAACGAGGTGGCTCCGAACAGCGGCCTTGGCGAGTGGAAGTATGACCAGCACGTCTATACCGTGACGGTTACCGTAACCGATGAGGGCGGCAAGCTTGTGGCCCGCCCCGATGGCACGACCGGCTCGGAGGGCTTCATCTTTACCAATAGCTACAAAACTTCGACGAGCTACGAGCTCCAGGGCGGTTTGGAGATTGCCAAGACGCTCAAGGGTAAGGATCTGCATGCCGGCATGTTTGGCTTTACGGTGACGGGCGAAGACGGTGCCTCAACTGCAAAGCTCGAGGCACTGCTGCGCGCGGATAAGGGCAAGCTCACCGTTACCAACGATGAGCCCGAGGCTGACGGTGCGTCCCATACCGGTATTTTGGGCGGACTGACCTTTACAACGAACGAAGCGGGCGAGACGTTCACCTACAAGGTGGTCGAGAACAACGACAACAAGGTCGGCTATTCCTTCGATACGTCCTATTGGACGGTGGCGATTGCGGTTAAAAAGCGCACCGATGGTTCGCCCTATACCGTGACTACCGTCAAGCACTTTGACGCCAATAAGAAGGAGCTTTCCGCGGATCTAAAGGTCTTTAACTCCGAGAGTGGTACCGAAGAGGCTCAAGTGTTCTTTACGAACAGCTACGTCGCGACTGGAACGTTTGAGGGCCTCACGGCCGAGAAGGTAATGGACTCCGGCGACAAGATCGAGGTCGGCCAGTATACGTTTGACGTGTATGCGGAGAAGGTCGACGGCTCGCTCCAATGGATGGATAAGGGCACGACTCAGGCGAGCGACAACCGTACCGCGACGGTCGACTTCGGTAAGGTTTACTTTAAGCTTGGCGATGCTGCGAGCGGGTCTCATGGGCTGACGATTGATCTTACCAGAGCCGTCAACGACGGCGTTGCCACCAAGCGCCACAATGCCGACCACACCACTACCTACAGCTTTAACCTGGTGGCAAAGGAGCGCTTGGCCAACCTGCCAGATGGCGTTCGTCCCGTGGATACGTCCGCGACGTGCCGCGTGCTGCTCGAGGTGACCGACGACAACAACGGTAACCTTACGTCCAAGGTGACCTATCGCGATGGTACCGAGGACGGCAAGATCGTCTTCCACAACACACGCGATAAGGTCAAGACGATCGGCGCGGTCGCGGAGCCCAGCGTGGATATCGACGGGCAGCTGCTCTCCGTGGGCGACTCCTACGTCTATACCATCAACTGGTCAAATACCGCGGTCGACGACAAGGGCAACCTGGTCCACGCCAACGTGACCGTAACTGACGAACTGCCCACGGGCGTTGTGTTCGAGGCCTTCGAAGGTAAGAACGCCGATAAGGGCGCCGCGAGCGGCCAGTCGCTCACGTGGAACCTGGGCGAGCAGCCTGCGGGCAGCTACGGTTCGGTGCGCGTGCGCGTCAAGATTACCGAGGACGCCGTGAAGAATGCCCAGGGTACGGTCGGCACTATCAATAACAACGCCACCGTCACGGTCGGCAAAAAGAGCTATACCGGCACCACGACCAACTACGTGCCCAAGAAGTCCGAGAGCGACGCTCAAGATTCGACGGGGTCGGGTGTGGCGCTGGGCGATGAGCTTACCTATACCATTAGCTACAAGAATACCGAGGGCGCGCCGGCTACGGTGACGATCTCCGATACCGTTCCTGCGGGGACCGAGTTCGTGGAGTTCGCGGGCGACCATAAGGATGCCGGCTCCAAGGACAAGGACGGCAATCTCACCTGGAAGCTGACGGATGTTCCCGCCGGCGAGGAGGGCACGGTTCAGTTTAAGGTCCGCGTGACCGAGGACGCGTTTAAGAGTGGCGGCGCTTCGGGTGACATTTCCAACCAGGCGTCGGTGACGGTTGGCAACAACCCCGCCGTTAAGACCAACACCACTACCGATGAGGTCTCTGACGGCCGCCTGACGCTGAGCAAAACGGTTACGGCAGCCGAGGGCATCACGGCACCCAACAAGGCATTCACCTTTAAGGTGCTGCTCTTCCAGGCCGATGGCGCAACGCCTCTGACCGGTAGCTTTGCGTATGCCGGCCGTCCCAGCGGCACCAACGGCACCTATGTAAGCGGACAGATCAAGAGCGGTGACACCATCGCGCTTAAGGCCGGTGGCTCCGTGACGGTTACCGTGCCCGTGGGCGCGCACTACGAGGTGCAGGAGCTCGACTCCAAGGGCAACCTCATGACGAGCGAGGACGGCTTTGCGGTTGCCGACAAGACGAATACCCAGGCGGGTACCGTCGGACAGGCGACGCAGGTTGGATTCACCAACATCTATAGCGTGGAGTCCACGAAGGTGGAGAACGCCTTTAAGGTCCAAAAGAAGATCTCCGGACGCAACTGGACGACGTCGGATGCCTTTACCATGACGCTGGCTGCCGAGGGCGAGGCGCCCATGCCCAAGAATGCCAAGGGCGGCGTGTCGACGATTACGCTGAAGAAGGACGTTCAGGTCGGCAACTTCGGAACCATCGAGTACGCCAAGCCCGGTACCTATACCTATGTGATCGCCGAGCAGACGGGTGACGAGACGGCGCTCACGTTCTCGAAGGCCACCTACCGCGCCATCGTCACGGTGACCGACGAGGGCGCCGGCAAGCTGACTGCCAAGACCAAGATTGCACAGCTGACCGACGATGCCGGTAATACTGCCGAGCGTACGGTCGAGGCGGCAGTCTTCACCAATACCGCTAAGACCGGCAGCCTCACCGTTAAGAAGACGGTCGTCGGCGGCGACAGCCAGCGCGAGTTCGGCTTCACGGTCGCGCTGACCGACGGGGACGGCGAGCCCGTCTCCGGCACCTTCGGCAAGGGTGGGGACGCCGTGGAGTTCGCGGACGGCAAGGCGACCTTCAAGCTTAAGCATGGCGGGGAGAAGACCATCGCCGGCCTGCCCGTGGGCGCGCGCTACACCGTGACCGAGGACGCGGCCGAGGGCTACGCGACCACGGCCGACGGGGCCGAGGGCACCGTGACCGAGGGCGGCGCGACCGCGGCGTTCACCAACACGTACGGCACGGCCACCGAGGGCAGGGACGTCTCCACCGGGGGGCTCTTCACCAAGACGCTCGAGGGCCGCGACTGGGCGGAGGGCGACAGCTTCCAGTTCACGCTCACGGGCGAGGGCGGCGCGCCCATGCCCGAGGGCTCCGCCGACGGCTCCAAGACCGTCAGCGTGACGGCTGCCGGGACCAAGGCGGGCGAAAAGGTCGCCTTCGACTTCGGCTCCATCCGCTACACGCTTAACGACATCAAGGACGCCGGGTTCGCCGAGGTCGGCGGCAAGCGCGTGCGCGCCAAGACCTTCACCTACACGGTGCGCGAGGTCAGGCCCGCTGACGGCTCGGCCATCGCCGGCGTGGACTACGACGGCCATGCCGCCACGATGACGGTGACCGTGACCGACGACGGCTCGGGTAACCTCACGGCCTCGACGCCCGCGATCGCGCAGGCGAGCGGCGGCGACTTCGTGAACACCTACACGACCGGGCTCGACTACTCGGCCCGCGCGGGCGTGCGCCTGTCCAAGACGCTTACCGGCCGCGCCATGGAGGCGGGGCAGTTCGCCTTCACCGTGACCGCCGACGACGAGACGGCCGCCAAGCTCGGCCTCAAGACCGGCAAGGATGTCTACACCGTAGCCGCGGCAGATGACGGACAGGCCGACTTCATCGACCTCATCGGCGGCGCCGCGAAGGGCGACGTGACGTTCACCGACGCCGACGCGGGCAAGACCTACAGCTTCACCGTCACCGAGACCAAGCTCGGCGGCGAGGGCTACACCAACGACACCGAGCCGCGCACGGTGGCCATCGCGCCCAGCTACGACGCGGCGACGGGCAAACTCACGGTCACGACCACGGTCGTCAAGGACGGCGTCGAGGTCGCCCGCAGCGAGGTCTCGACGGCCGATGACGCCGCATCGCTGCCCGCGCCCGTGACGGTCGCGTTCAAGAACTCCTACGAGGCCACCGGCACGCTCGGCGGCGAGGGCGGCGCGGCAATCAACGCCACCAAGACGCTGACGGGCCGCGCCGCGGCGGCGGGCGAGTTCTCGTTCTCCGTCCGTGATGCCCACGGCAGCGTGGTCGCGACCGCGTCCAACCAGGCCTCCGGTGACGGCGAGGCCGCGGCGCTCACGTTCTCGCCCATCGCCTACACCACCGGCTCGCTCGAGCAGATGGTGGCGGACGGCACCGCCACTAGGGCCGACGACGGCTCCTGGTCCATCCCCTATACCGTTTCCGAGGACACGGCGGCGCTGCCCGCGGGCGTGACGGCGACCGCCTCGAGCTTCGACATCACCGTCAAGGTGACCGATAACGGCAAGGGCGGGCTGGACGTGGCCGTGGCCTATCCCGAGGGCTCCGACGGCACGCTGTCGTTCGTGAACGGCTACGGCTCCAACGAGGCGACGGTCGACTTCTCGGGCACCAAGACGCTGGCTCTCAGCCAGGCCGGGCTCGGCCTGACGCAGGCCGACATCGCGGGCAAGTACACCTTCAAGATTGCACCGCTGGACGGCGCGCCCGCGCCGGTCGACGCTTCCGGCAAGACGGTGACCGAGGCGGTCAACGATGCCGCCGGCAACGTCGAGCTGGGCCGCGTCACGTTCAGGCAGCTGAGTGACCTCGACGATGCCGCGATCGACGGCGACGGCCTGCGCTCCAAGACGTTCGCCTACCGGGTGAGCGAGTCCGGCTCGGTCGACGGCGTGGTCAACGATGCGGTGGCGACCAAGGTCTTCACGGTCAAGGTGATCGAGAACACCAGTGAGGGCACGCTCGCCGCGGAGGTCCTGCCCGCCGAGGGCACGCCCCAGGGCAAGGGCGCGTTCGAGTTCACCAACACCTACGGCGTGGGCCCGACCCCGAGCTCCGTCACCGACCAGATCAAGGTGAACAAGAGGCTCGAGGGCCGCGACCTGGCCGAGGGCGAGTTCGAGTTCCAGCTGGTCGAGATTTCCGCCGACGGCAGCGAGAGCGTCGCGGTGACGGGCAGGAACGCCGCCGACGGAACGGTCGCGCTCGACCCGGTCACCTACACCGCGCCCGGCACGCACAGCTACGAGCTGCGCGAGGTCGCCGGCATGGCGGGCGGCGTGACGTACGACAGGGCGACGTACCGCGTGCGCACGACGGTCACCGATGCCGGCAACGGCACGCTCGCCGTCAAGCACGAGCTCGCGGACGCCGAGGGCAAGCCCACGGGCGATGGCTCGGTGACGTTCACCAACGGCTACGAGGCCGCGCCCGTCACCCTCAGGCTGGGCGCCGCCAAGGTGCTCAAGGGCGCCGAGCTCAAGGCGGGCCAGTTCAGCTTCGAGCTCAAGAGCCGGGCCGGCAAGGTCATGTCGACCGCCAGGAACGCCGCGGACGGCAGCGTCACGTTCGACGCCCTGACCTTCAAGCAGGCCGGCACCTACACCTTCACGGTGAGCGAGGTCGACGACGGCCAGGCGCACGTGACCTACGACAAGGCCGTGCGTAAGATCGTCGTCACGGTGAGCGACGAGGACGCTAACGGCACCAAGACGGGTTACCTGTCGGCGAAGGTCTCCTACGAGGGTGACGCCAGCGTGCCGCCGGTCTTCACCAACAGCTACGCCGAGGAGCCCGGGACCCCCGGCACCCCCGAGAACCCCGGCACGCCGGGCGGCGGTTCCGATAGCGGCTCCGGCAGCGGCGGCTCCAAGGGCGGCATGCCCGACACCGGCGACCGCAGTCTGCCGGCGGCGGCCCTCGCGGCCATGGCCGGCATCGGCGCGCTGGCCGTCGCGGGCGGCGCGGCCCTGTACCGCAGGCGCCGCTAGCGATATGCACGAGTGGGGCGAATCCATCCGATGGGTCCGCCCCACTTGCCCTGGTGGGCGGGAGCGGGTAAGATATACCGAGCGCCTAGCGCGTTCGATGGGTTCGGATGACGACATGTTCCGAATCTGGTCAGGTCCGGAAGGAAGCAGCCATAAGGAGCCTCTGTCGGGCATCCGAATCCATCGAGTGCGCAGGCGCTTTTTGGTGCCGCGGCAACCTGCGAGAGCCGGCAGGGCGTTTGGTGTCTCGCTGGTCCTCGGCTTCGCCTGCGGGATCGCTCGACTACCAAACGCCCTGCCGGCTCTCGCGGGTTGCCGACCAAAACCACCTGAAGGGTCACATTTATCTGATAATTTGATCCCGTGCTTCTTGCTGCTCGTTGGCGTTATTTGAAGCGCGGTGGCCACGTGGTTCATGAGACGGCGGTGCTGTCTCCTTTTTTGCAAGTAAAGAGGTCCGTTTGCGAACGAGCTTCGACTACTGAAGATGCGATGTTCGCACTAACGACATAGCGTAATTACGGCATTGTTGGTTTACGCACAAATTGAAGAAATCCAAAAGATGCGTCGATTTCACTTCGCCCGCAGCGTTACGGCGCGAGAACGTCCAATGGAACAACTTGGACGCCGCGGTCGGTAACATAGGCCTGTGAACCAAATCCAATGATCGCCACTTTAGAAACCGGCGGAGTGTTTCCGGCAGCAACCATACGCTTTTCGACGGCAACAAGATTGTCAGATGCCTCTTCGATTTGCGCGGAACTGAGCTTGACCTCAACGGGAATCCACATCCCACCTGGAGCCGCTATGACAGCGTCGACCTCAAGATCGCGGGAATCGTGATAGTGATAAAGGCCCATTCCGTTTGCCCTCGCATAGACCCATAGATCATGGAGCGCCAACGATTCGAAAAGCAGCCCAAGTGTCTTGAAGTCTGACAACAACGTCTCCACAGTCGCCCCGAGCGCAGCCGCTGCAAGCGACGGGTCGGCAAGATGATGCTTACGCGCCTCCCTCAGATGCACCGGAGATCTCATCGCGGGATTCCATGCGGGGATATCGCAGACGAAACTCAATCTGCTAAGAAGGGATATGTATGATGCCGCTGTTTGTCTCGATACGTCGCCACCCAAATCGGCCACAAGCGTCTTGAGCGTCGCAAGAGTGGATTCGTTGCGCGCCAACGACGCGATGACGGCTTTCACTTTCTCAGGATCTCGTCGAGAGCCATCGACGCGGGGGATGTCTTCCTCGGCGACTATCTCGATATATCGTTTTGCCGTCGCGGACGCAATTCGCGCGTCACGCCCAATCGACGCCGGCCATCCACCGCAAACGATGCGCTCGGCGATCTCGGCAGAACCCATCGATCCGAAGGCGCCACTGAACTTTTCGCCAGAAATGATGCCCGACAGCTTAATCGCACCGCTAGATTTCCCAAGTTCGAAAAGCGTCATGGTGTCCATGCGCAATTTAGCGAACCTTCCAGCGCCACTGTGCATCGGCCGCTCATTGTCTCGCGGTGTCGCCGACCCCGTAAATATGAACTGGCCAGGCTCGCCGCCGCGGTTGTCGCACTCAAACCGTGCCGCGTCCCAAAGTTTCGGAACCTCCTGCCATTCGTCGATCAGCCGCGGCACCTCGCCGGAAACGGCAAGCGCCGGGTCCGTCTCGGCACGGAAGCGATTCTCGAAGTTGCGCGACGGGTCCATGAGGAGGAGCCTGGACGCCGCACGGGTCCCGGCCGTGGTTGTCTTCCCGCACCATTTAGGTCCTTCGATGAGAACGGCACCGAATATCCCAAGCATCTGGTCGAGCTCATTTTCGATAATTCTAGCGTAGTACTTTTTTGGCATAGTTTTCACCATTGCTTACCAGCGCGTTTAACCAAATTTACAGTTTTCATTTAACCAGATTTCAATTATTTGATTAACCAGATTTGTGTATTTCAGTTAACGAGACAGATTAAACATGGACGAGCCAAGTCAGATGAGAATCATCTATTCGACACCGCGCATGAGCTCCGAAATGGTGATGTGAAAGCCGTCGGCAATCTTCTTGAGATTTGAAAGGCTGACATTGCGCCGCCCGACCTCAATGCTCGCGTAGTAGGAGCGATCCATCTCAATCAAATTAGCGGACGGAGTGCCCGGGTTCGTTGCGCCTAGGGCGCGGCGGGGTCGGCGACGCCGGAGGCGATAAAGCCGATGCCCGCGAGAACGATGCCCGCGGCAATAAGCCCGCCCGCCACGGCCAACATAGAGTTCAGCAAGTGGGTGACCGTGTTCGGCGACGACAAGATGGCTGCGGCTGTCGTGGACAGGCTTGTCTACACGGGCAGGCTCGTGGAGTTCAACGGCGCAAGCTGCAGAATTGAATCCCGTGTTTTGTGCTGCTTGCTGGCGTTGCCTGGGCATTGATGGCTACGTAGTTCAAGAGACGTTGCTGCTGCTTGGATTTTGCAGTTAAAGAGGCCCGTTTCCCCGGTTTTGGTTGGGGAAACGGGCCTCTTTTGCCTCTGGGCTTGTGGATTGACGAAGGTGATGCCCGCCGGCAACTACTTTGAGTTTTTGATGCGGCGTGTGGCTGTGGCGGTCATTCCGAGGCCTGCGGCGGCGATTCCTGCTAGCGCGATTGCGCTTGGCGTTGTGTCGCCTGTGTTTGCGAGCTTGCCGGCGGTCGTAGTTGCTTGCTTGCCGTTGCTCGAGTTCGCTTGCTTGGTGGAGCTTGGCGGGGTATTTTTCCCAGTCGCGGACGAGCCGGCGGGCTGTGCCGCCTCGGCCGGTTGCGCCGAGCCGGAGGGAGGTGTTGTCTCGGTCGGTCGCGTTATCTCGGGCGAGGTGGCCTTGTCTGCTGCGGCTTTCGCCTCTTCGTATGCCTTGCAGGCGTCGTCATAGGCCGCCTGTGCCTTTTCCAAATCGTCGGTGAGCGCATTTCGCTTGGCTATGTCCTCGTCGATGCGGGCTTTGGCTTCCTCCGCCTCACTTTCGAAACGCTGAACCTGTTTTTCCTGGCTTTCGAGCCGGCGTTGGTAGTGGTGAAGATCATCTTCACAAGATTTTTCTCGCGTTTTTGCCGCCATGATCTCACTGCGCAACTGCTTAATATGCTCCTTAATAGCTGTGCTGGGCTCCTCGTCGCCGAGTGCTTCAAGTGCCTTATCTAATTCTGCCTGAAGGCCGCTTGTCCGGTTGTGGGCCTCATCGTATTTGGCTTGGGCTGCATCGACATTCGCCTGCATGGCGGGAAGGGGTTCCCTCCATTTGGCGGCTTCCGCCACTATCATGTCGTAGAGTTCTTGAAATGCGGCAATGTCATCATCGATTTCCGCAAGTTTCTCGGGACTTGCGGCGTCTTTTGCGGCTTCGAGGTTTTTGAGCGCTTCCTGCATGGCCGCGTACGCCTTGTCTTTTTCGGCTGCCGCGGTTTCGCTCGAGGCCGCGGCAGCCGTCTGCAAGGCAACTGCATCGATGGGGGAGCTAGTTTCTGCCGCAATCGCCGTTACGGGGGCGATTCCTGCGACAAGCGCCACGGAGAGGGCGATGCCCATAGTTGCTCGTCTTGCTCTTCTTGCGAGAATGTCGTTCATCTCGGCACCTCATTTCAAGGGTTGGTAGCTATTTTGAGTTCTTGATGCGGCGGGTGGCTGTGGCGGTTATTCCGAGTCCCATGGCGGCGATTCCTGCTAGTGCGATTGCGCTTGGCGTTGTGTCGCCTGTGTTTGCGAGCTTGTTGGCGGTCGTGGTTGCTTGCTTGCCGTTGCTCGAGTTCGCCTGCTTGGTGGAGCTCGGTGCGGCGTCTTCGCCGGTCGCGGGCGAGCCGGCGGGCTGTGCCGTCTCGGCCGGTTGCGCCGAGTTGGAGGGAGGCGTCGTCTCGGTCGGTTGCGTTATCTCGGGCGAGGTGGCCTTGTCTGCCGCGGCTTTTGCCTCTTCGTATGCCTTGCAGGCGTCGTCATAGTTAAAGCGCGCAATTTTCTCGGAACTCGCGGCCTTTTTTGCGGCTTCGAGGTTTTTGAGCGCTTCCTGCATGGCTGCATACGCTTTGTCTTTTTCGGTGGCCGCATCTTCCGCCTGCAAGGCAACTGCGCCGATGGGGGAGCTGATTTCTGCCGCTATCGCCGTTGCGGGGGCGATTCCCGCGGCAAGTGCCACGGAAAGGGCGATGCCCATGGTTGCTCGTCTTGCTCTTCTTGCGAGAATGTCGTTCATCTCGGCACCTCATTTCAAGGGTTGGCGACTCATTTGGTAGCACTAATGTAAGTATATCAGGCGATTAACCTGCCCTTGAATCTCGCCAGAAATAACGAGCTGTTTACTCGTCTTTACTCGTCTTTTGGGGCGACAGTACTATCATGGTTCGAATTGAGTGTGGATGATGATAGGGAGCGCCTTTTTATGATTGAGCTGCTCAGGCGTTTTGGTGGTAAGTTTCGCCGGTATATGGTGATTGGTCCTGCGTGCAAGCTGATCGAGGTGATCTTTGACCTGCTGACGCCGCTGGTGATTGCCCAGATGATCGACAAGGGCATTGGCGCGCACGACGTGAATGCCGTCGTCCACTACGGTATGCTGCTTGGCGCCATGGCTGTGATCGGCATCTCGTTTACGCTCGTCTGCCAAAAGATGGCGGCGCTGACCTCACAGGGCATGGGCACCGATATTCGCGGCGCGCTCTATGGGCACATCAATAAGCTGAGCTATGCCGAGCTCGATCGCTTTGGCACGCCGTCGCTCATCACGCGCATCACCAACGACGTCAACCAGGTGCAGCTGGCCGTGGCGCTGGGCGTGCGCATGCTCATTCGCTGGCCCTTCCTGGCGGTGGGTTCCATGGTCGCGGCCCTCGCCATCGACCTTAAGCTCGGCATCATCTTCTTGATCTGCACGCCCGCCATCGGCCTGGTGTTCTGGTTTGTCATGGCGCGCTGCATCCCGTACTACAAACAGCTGCAGGCAAAGCTCGACCGCATCGCGCTTATCTGCCGCGAGGGGCTTTCGGGCGCTCGCGTGGTCCGTGCGTTTGTGCGCGAAGACCACGAGCGTGAGCGTTTCGCCCAGGCGGCCGATGACCAGGCGCATGTCGCCATCGCGGTCGGCAAGCTCTCGTCAATCCTCAACCCCGTCACGTTTTTGGTGATGAACCTGGGCGTGTGCGCCATCCTGTGGGTGGGCGGTATCCAGGTGAACGTGGGCGAGCTCACGCAGGGTCAGGTCATGGCGTTCGTCAACTACATGACGCAGACCCTCACCTCCATCGTCTATGTCGCCAACCTGGTCGTGGTCTTTACCAAGGCAAGCGCCAGCGCGTCGCGTATCAACGAGGTGCTTAATTGCGTGCCGAGCATCACCGACGACGGCAACGAGCCGGTCGCCCTGCCCGAGCCGAACGCGGCGGGCGCCGCTGCCCTGGTCCCCGCGCTGAGCTTGAGCCACGCGAGCTTCTCCTTTGGCGCGGGCGCGGCCAACGCCGTCAACGATGTGACCCTGGAGCTGCCGCTGGGCAAAACGCTCGGCGTTATCGGCGGCACGGGCAGCGGTAAGTCGACGCTCGTCTCGCTCATCCCGCGCCTGTACGATGCGGGTGTCGGCAGCGTGAATGTGATGGGTACCGACGTGCGCGCTTGGCCGCTCGACCAACTGCGCCATGTGGTTGCGACTGTTCCGCAGCGTGCGTCGCTGGTGAGCGGCACGATCCGCAGCAACCTGACCTGGCGCGACGAGTCGGCGACCGATGAGGAGCTCTGGGCGGCGCTCGATATGGCGCAGGCCAGCGAGTTCGTGCGCAACAAGCCGCAGGGCTTGGATGCCCCGGTCGAGGCGGGCGGCAAGAACTTCAGCGGTGGACAGCGTCAGCGCTTGACTATCGCGCGCGCTCTGGTGGGCTCGCCCCAGATCCTGATCATGGACGATTCCGCCTCGGCGCTCGACTTTAAGACGGACGCAGCACTTCGCCACGCCATTCGCGAGCGCAGCGCGCGCGGTGCCGCCGAGGGCGGGCTCCCGCTTACCACGGTCATCGTGAGCCAGCGCGTCTCGACCGTGCGCGATGCCGACATGATCTGCGTGCTCGACCACGGCTCGGTTGCGGGCCTGGGCACGCACGACGAGCTGTACGCAAGCTGCCAGCTCTACCGCGAGATCTGCCAGTCGCAGCTTCGTCGCGAGGAGCTCGAGGGCCAGCAGGGGAGCGCGGCGTCCGCGTCCGCCTCAACCGCCCCCGCATCAACCTGCGCAAAGGAGGGATGCTAAATGAATCCGTATACTTCTTCCGGCTCGGTCGCCACGATGACGGCCAACGTGTCCGGCAACGATAACCTTAACGACTTGGGCGATGGCCCGCGTCATCCCGGTGATCCCGAGCGCTATCCCGTGGGCGCGGTGACCCGTCGCCTGATGGGCTACGTGCGTCCGCACCGCATTTCGTTTGCGGCGTCGTTTGTGAGCGCCGCCATCTCGGTGATCTTGCAGCTCTACACACCCATCCTCATCGGCGAGGGCATCGACCTTATCGTTGCCGCCGGACGGGTGGACTTTGACGCGCTGTTGCCGCTCGTCACCAAGCTCGCGCTGGTCGTGGTGGGTGCCGCGGCCTTCCAGTGGCTGCAGGGCTACTGCGTCAACCGCCTGTCCTACGAGACGGTTCGCGACATGCGCGTGGAGGCCAGCGACAAGCTCAGCCGTATGCCGCTCAGCTTTATCGACAGCCATGCCCACGGCGACCTTATGAGCCGCGTGGTCAACGACGTCGATCAGGTGGGCGACGGCCTGCTGCAGGGCTTTACCCAGCTCTTTACCGGCGTCATCACTATCGTGGGAACGCTCGTGTTTATGCTCTCTATCAACCTAACCATGACGCTCGTGGTGGTGCTCGTCACGCCGCTCTCCATCTTTGCGGCCGGCGCCATCGCCAAGCTCTCCAACAAGAGCTTTACGGCTCAGCAGCGCATTCAGGGACAGCTGGGCGGTCATATCGAGGAGTATGTGGGCGAGCAAAAGCTCGTGGACGCTTTCGCCTATGGCCCGAACGCACAGCAGCGCTTCGATGCCCTCAACGCCGAGCTCTACACGGCGGGCGAGCGCGCGCAGTTTATGGGTTCGCTCTCCAATCCCGGCACGCGCTTTATCAACAACATCATCTACGCCGTGGTCGCCGTGATTGGCTGCGTGGGCGTGATTACGGGCGTGCCCGCGGCGCTCACGGTGGGCGGCGTGCAGATCTTCCTGTCCTACGCTAACCAGTACACCAAGCCGTTCAACGAGGTCACGAACGTCATTACACAGATCCAGACGGCCTATGCCTCGGCGCGCCGCATGTTCGCGCTGCTCGATGCACGCGAGCAGGAGCCCGACGCTGTGGATGCCATTGAGCTCACCGCTCCGAAGGGCGAGGTCGCCTTTGAGCATGTGGACTTTAGCTACGTGCCCGACCGTAAGTTGCTGCAGGACATCTGCATCGATGCCAAGCCCGGCATGCGGTTTGCCCTGGTCGGTCCCACGGGTTGCGGCAAGACGACGCTCATCAATCTGCTGCTGCGCTTTTACGATATCGATGCCGGTCGCATTGCGGTCGATGGCCGTTCCTCGCGCGACTACACGCGTGAGAGCCTGCGCCGCGCCTTTGGCATGGTGCTGCAGGACACCTGGCTGTTCGAGGGCACGGTGGCCCAGAACATTGCCTACGGTTGCCCCGACGCCACGCGCGAGCAGATTATCGAGGCAGCCAAGCGTGCGCATGCGCACAAGTTTATCGTGCAGCTGCCCCAGGGCTACGACACGGTGATCGGCGAGGACGGCGGCACGTTTAGCCAAGGCCAAAAGCAGCTGCTGTGCATCGCGCGCGTCATGCTCACCGACCCGGCGATTCTGCTGCTGGACGAGGCAACCTCGAGCATCGATACCCGCACCGAGCTACAGGTGCAGGCTGCATTCGACGAGCTCATGGCTGGTCGTACGAGCTTTGTCGTTGCGCACCGCCTGAGCACGATCCGCAACGCCGACTGCATCCTAGTGATGCGCGACGGCGAGATTATCGAGCGCGGCACGCACGACGAGCTGCTCGCGGCAGGCGGCTTCTACGCCGAACTCTACCGCAGCCAATTCGCCCAGTAAGCAAGCCCGCGGGACATTTCGCGCAGCGCTAGGGCGCAAGCGTATCAACGGGGACAACGATGATGCCCTCCGGCGTTGTATGGACGGGCATGCCGAACCCGATGACGATGAGCTTGGCCGCGGGCGGCTTCTCGCCGCGCTTGACCAGCTTTCGCTCGAGTCGAAGCAGGTTTGCAGATGCCTCGGGGATTTGCGAGCTTCCGAGTTTTACTTCCACGGCAATCCAAGTTCCATCTCGCCTGTGAATCACGGCATCGACCTCGAGATCGTCGGCATCGTGGTAGTGGGATACCGATGAGCCATTTGCAGCGGCATAGACCTTGAGGTCGTGCAGGACGAGGGATTCAAAGAGCAGCCCCAGCGTCTTTGGGTCGGAGGCTAATGACTCCGGATTCTCCCTGTCTTGCGTCACACTCGAAACGTACGGCATCCCATACCTTTTGAGACGTCGTGGCCTTGAATATGAACAATAAGATGCGTATCAGTTCTCGATTTGTCGCGAATCTCCGCGAAAGCCTGCGAACCATCGCGAAATCCTGTGGCCCATTCGCGATGGTTCGATGATGGGACCGACTATACCGGTTTTTCGATATGGCTATGGCAGTTTTTATATATCGAGTGAGCGCGAAGGGCCAGAAACTCGACTCGCGGAGGGGGGGGCGGCGGCAACCCGCTGGTGAAGGGAGTTAAGTTGGCGGGTTCGATCTCCCGGTTCTAAAAATACTCAGTATACTGAGTGATTTTACTCAGTATACTGAGTATTTAAGAAACAAGGAGGTAGATTGACATGTTTGAGCGCCATCAAGTTGCCGTGATAGCCCAGAGGATGCGGGAAACGAATAATCCGTTGATGCAATTTATAATCGGGCCCCGCCAAACGGGAAAGTCGACCATGTTCGTGCAGGCGTTGCACCATGCAGACATGCCCTGTCACGTGGCCAATGCGGACGATGTTGTGAATCCCGATGCCAGCTGGCTGCAAATCGAGTGGCAACAGGCAAGAAACCTCACGTCTGGAGGTAAGGTCCCGGCCGTTTTCGTTGTTGATGAGATTCAAAAGGTGCAGAGTTGGTCCACGGTCGTCAAGGGATTGTACGACCGGGATCGCCGGGAGGGGACGCCGCTCAAGGTCATTTTGACCGGATCGTCGTCGCTGCTGCTGCATAAGGGCTTGGAAGAATCCCTTATGGGCCGTTACGAGCTCATTCGGTCGCCGCATTGGTCCTATCGCGAGTGCAGCGAGGCCTTTGGCTTTTCTTTTGAAGACTATCTCTATCACGGTGGATATCCGGGTGCGGCGCCGCTGGTTTCCGATGACGCCCGTTGGCGAAACTATATCCGAGATGCGATCGTCGAGCCGGCGATCTCGCGCGATGTTCTCTCGTTGGAGAATATCCGCAAACCGGCGCTGATGCGCGCGCTCTTTTGGCTCGCGGCGAGCTATTCGGGGCGGGAGCTTTCGTATTCAAAAATGGTAGGCCAGCTGCAGGATGCCGGTAACACGGTCACGGTCGCCGGGTATTTGGACCTGCTGGGCAAGGCCGGTTTGGTTACGGCGATCCCCAAGTTCAGTGACAAGGAGCTCGCAAAGCGCCGAAGCACCCCGCGGCTCATGGTTTATGACACGGCGTTTATGACGGCGCTCGGCGATAAGGGCCGAGCAGAATGGCTGGAGGATTCGGCGCGGCGGGGTCATTTGGTGGAATCGGCAGTGGGTGCACGACTGCTTGCGCGCGCGCCGGAAGAGGGTTTTGAGGTCATGTGGTGGCGTGAAGGCGTCAAAGAGGTCGACTTTGTGCTGCGAAGGGATGATGCGCTGAGTGCCATCGAGGTCAAAAGCGGTGGAGAGTCCGGCCAGAGCGGCATGTCGACGCTCCTAAAAAAGTATCCGAGAGCCAAGCGGATCGTCGTGGGAGGGGCGGCGGCCGGGGCGTGCACCGTGGAGGATTTTCTGCTCGATAAGGTGACGCTGTTTAACTAGCCTGAGTATTTTGACTTGGGCGTTGGATGGGTGCTCGGCTGCCGCGTGCGATGGTGAAAACCGGGCCAGGCCTTACTAGCGGATATGCATGCAGGAGGGGCTTCCAATTTTCATGTCCCGCTCATATCGTCTGTCAGAAACCTGACGAATGACCTGTCTCCCTGTCATGCCCTTGTCACAAATCTATTAACGGGACCGTCAAATTTCCTCCTGCATTTTCTGACGGTACCGCGGTTCCCGCATGAATTTTGGGGCTTGCGCTTCGGGCGTATTTGCCTATTGATGTCAGCTGTGCCGTCAATCAGCAGAAGTTGGTTTACATCTGTGGTTTTAGTACTAAGATATGCTTCTAATAAAGTGCATTAGTGGCTTTAGTTTTGGGGGAAACGAGGCAACGTGACTATGACGTGCTCTATGGTGGTCAACAGCAAGAGCGGCAATACCAGGATGGTTTCGGGAGCGATTAAGCGCGCGCTGCAGGCAGCGGGCGTCGAGTTTGTCCATGCCGCCGCGCTGAGCGACGATGCCGATCCGGAGCAGGTTATGAACGAGGCCCAAGGTGCCTGTGCGGCCGATACGGTGTTCGTTGGCTTTTGGTGTGACAAGGGCACCTGTTCGCCTTCGGTGGCGGCGTTGCTTTCCGCTCTGCATGGCAAGCGCGTGTTCCTTTTTGGCACCTGCGGTTTTGGTGCCAGCGAGGAATACTTTAGGCAGATCATCGATCGCGTGAGCTCCAATTTGGCCGATGATGCCGAGCTTGTGGGCTGGACTATGTGCCAGGGCAAGATGGGCCCTGCGGTCAAGCAGCGCTACGAGGCGATGCTCGAGCAAGAGCCCGAAAACGCACGCTTTAAGATGCTACTCGACAACTGGGTCGCCGCAAAGGATCACCCCACCAAGGAAGACCTCGACAACATGGCAGCAGCCGCCAAAAAGGCAGTGCTGGGGGAGTAGCTCCCATCGCTGACGGCGGTCGGTCCATCTTTCTAAATGTAACGTCCTCCCGGACGGCGGCGCACGAAGTTCCCTGCTCTACAGTCCTGCGTAAGACGAAGGCCACATTAAGTGGCCTTCTTTGCGTGCGGAACTCGCGATGAACTTCGTGCCCCGCCGTCCGGGAGGACGCCTCTTTATTGATGGGAGGCCTGATAGGTCGATGGTTCCGTGTCCGGATGCGTCCAAAGTGGGACGGGCTTTCCGGATGGGCAGGCTTTCGGAAAATGCATCCCACAATCAGCCCTCAAAGTGGGACGCCGTTTCCCAATGAGGCTCAAGCGGAAAATGCATCCTGGAATTTGCGCTCAAAGTGGGATGTGGTTTCCGGTTGAGGGTCTAAGGGGAAAGTGCGTCCCAGAATCGACGCTTGAAATGAGATGCAGTTTCCCGATGAGGCACTCGACGGAAAATACATCCCAGAAATGGCCTTTGAGCTGGGATAAGATTTCCGCGGCATCTCGGATTCTCAAAAATGAGACACGCCGTTGGCGAAAATGAGACACGGAATTTTGGGTGTCAGGCGTAGCATTTGAGCAAATGAGCCGACTCCACTCGAGTAAAGCGAGGTCTCCCATGCACGTTCCATACCCCCACATTCGTCGGTTGTCGAAAATCCCGCTTGTTGGGACGGCGGCGCTTGCTGCGTTGATCGCTACGAGCGTCGCCTGCTTCACGGCCACACCCCAGGTTGCCCAGGCGGCCGACACGCCCGACATCACGGATATGACCGAGCAGGACTATAGCGACCTGGGCCTGGGTACGAGCGAGGACATTCCGGCCGATACCGTTGGCCCCTATTCCACTGATACCCCCACGACGTTTGCCACGCGCAGCGAGGTCTATATGGCAGCTAACGGTAGCCATGGCAATCGCTACACTCTGCGCGACAAGCTCGAGAACGTCGAGCGCGGTGACATTGGCGGCAGCAGCAAACTTACCGATGGCTATGGAAGTGTGTGGGGCGCCGCAAAGTTCTGGCAAAACGTCAACAACTTCGATACGAACAGCGATCTCTACAAGCATAGCGACTACGGTGGCGGCACCTGGTCGTACCTAAGCAACAATGGGTCCTCGACAGTGCTCGCCAACGACAATAACGGTTTCTCGGGCATTCACGCCACAAGTGTTGAGTTCTGCAGCGATGCCAGTACGGGCAAAAAGAGCCGCGTTGCCGAGCTTCGTGCCTACGGCGACAGTTCTTCCACGACGATCGGCGGCAAGTCGTACGCCGGAAAGGTTGAGCTGGTCCTCTATTCGTTTAGCAACGGGCGCACACGCACTCTCGATACACGCCTGCCGGTGACGGTCAACACCAATATGATGGACGGAGGCCGTTTTAAGTATCTGAACGCCGGCTACCTGCAAGAGCACGATGCGGTCTTTGATGTCGAGGCGGGCGATGTCGATGGCGACGGCGTCGACGAGCTTTTTGTCTATGCGGGCTGCTATGTCGATGAGGACGGCGTGCGCAAGGCCGTAGTCGACATGTACGACCTGGAGGGCGGCAACTGGAAGCAGAACGTCGTCAAGATCGATGCCGGTAGCGCCTCCGACTACACCACGTCCAACAAGGGCGGGAACAGCTCGTGGACGCAGCTCCAGTCAGCTCCCGTCGTTTCGCTCGCCGCAGGCGATCTCGATCGCGATTTTTGCGATGACCTCGCCATCGTGGTCTCGGCACCCTACGGCAAGAAGAATATTGATAAGTCGACGCATTGCGAGCTGTTCTCGTGGGATGCATCCAAGGGTGCGCTCGTCCATGTCGATGCTCTGGGTGACGCGGGCGCAATCTCCCTCTCCGCGAACGGCAAGACCATGGTCTCCGCGAATGCGACGTTCGGCACGTTTGCCGCCTACGATGAAGAAGGAAAGAAGACGGGTGAAACCGTCACGGGCCTTATTCTTGCGGGCTATGACTGGCAAAGCAGCACTTTTGATTACGGCGCCTCTGACGGCAGCAAGGGGCTGTACGGCGCGCTGTACCGCTACGCGTATTTTGACTCGGAGTCTGGCGAGTTCAAACTTTCCGATTGCAAGGAATACAGAGACGGGCTCCTCGCCTCCTATGGACTGATGCATGTGCCCAACAGCGCATGGAAGGATAGTGCTCAGGATAAGCGCTATCCGTGCACCTTGGCACCTATTGCCCTTGCCACTGCCAACCTTGACGGTCTGTCCGAGCAGCCGGCGGTCGACGAGGTGCTCGTGGGCGGCGATGTGTTCCGCGACTTTGCCTGCAACACGGCGCAGAGCGGGGCCCAGGGCTTGGGTTCCATGGTCGGAACCATGAGCATGAGCGGTCAGCAATACAACAGCAGCAACAAGCATGACCACAAGGGTATCGAGCAGGTGTGGATCAGCGACGTTAAGGCGGGCAGCGTCTCGGGTTCGGACCGCTATAACGAGAGCTTTATCGCCGTGGTGGGCAAGCACCGCGACGAGGACCTGCGCAAGAACGATGACTACTATTGGATGACCGCCTCGCATTTTTCGCTTGACGAGAACGGAAAGGTGCGCCGCGGCGAGGAGCAGGTGATTAGCGAGAGCAACCGTCGCGGCACTACCTACGGCACGTTTATCTCGCTCGCGCTGCCCGATGTCGACAACGACAGCGTCAAGATTACGTACAAGGACCGCTACAAGGTCTATACCAACCCGCGCGTGCTCGCCGTGCTGCAGGATGCTCCCTATGTTGAGGATCTGGAGCAGGCATACGGCTATCTGGTGTTGGGCGGCACGGAATATGGCGAGGGCACGAGCACGGGGCAGATTCACGGCGGCACTATTGGCGCCGAGTTGGGCGTTGCCGTCGAGGTGCAGACCGGTCCGCCCCTGGTGGCGATTAATGCTTCGGTCGATTTTGCCGCTGAGGGATGCTATGACTACCGGAGCGAGCGCACAGTGAGCGCCAGCGTAAGTTATGAGTCGCATGCCGGCGAAGGCGACAAGGCCGTGCTCTACACGATTCCGATGGTCTATTACGAGTACGAGATCGAAAATGAGGAAACTGGTGGCAAGGGCGTGATGGCGGCGCCCGTGTCGCTCGGCGCGCAGACCTCGGTCGTTAATGTCGAGGCCTATGACCGCATTGCCAAACAGCACAACATGACGCCGCTCAGCTACTTTTTGACCAACCGGTCGGGAGAACCCGACAGCTATTACACGGCGCTCAACGGCACGACTCCCGTGCAAGATTCCTTTGGTCTGGGCAAGCCCGGCGTGACGCGCGCTTACACGTACGATGGGTATAGCGGTGCTGTCGCGCAGTCGGGGGCGAGCACTACGCAGACCATCGAAGTCGAGGAGGGCGAGGAGCAGGAGTTTGAGTACGGCTTTACGCTGAACGGCAGCGTTGTCATGGGCGCGAAGCTTGCAAAGCACGAGTTATTTGGCGGCCTGTGCTTTGGTGCCAACGCCGGCTTTACTACGGGTAACTCCTCGAGTGAATCGACCGAATACGGCGGCACCGTCGACAACCTGCCCGAGGCCGCGAAGGATAAGTACGGCTTTGCGTGGCGCTTGGGCGTCAACGCGGTGGATGTCGACAAGTTCGAGGACGGCTCGGGCGACAAACTCGGCACCAAGGACACCGATCAGTTCTGGATCGTGGGCTATGACGTTAAGGACGTCGAGATGCCCAAGGCACCGGCCGTGACGGGCTTTACGGCAAACGCCGTCGATTCGACCAGCGTTACGTTTAGCTGGGACGATGTACTCGCAAACAAGAGTGGCTTTAGCTACGGCGTGGGCATGCTGCAGAGCAATGCGGCAGACGCGGTTGTGAACAGCTGGAAGATCGCCGACAACACGCAGACCTCGCTCAAGTGGGATGGGCTGCAGCCCAATACGGAGTATCGATTCGCCATCGCCGCTGTAAAGAACGGCTCAACGACAGAAACGGGCATTCGCTCGGCGATCATTACGGTCAAGACGATGCCCGACGGCATGACGATGACCGTGAGCGGACCTGCGGCAGATACTGCGGAGAGGGCAGCCCTCGAGTATGATTCCTCGATCGAGCGCACGGCGGGGAGCCATCTGACGCTCTTGGCGATCGGCCACGTGACGCAGCGCGGCGCCGATGGTGTCGAGACGGAGCTGGCGCCGACGTATATCTGGTACCGCAAGGGACGTGGCGAGACCGAGTTCAAGCGCGTGGGTGCCGATGGCAGCCTCGCAGCCGGAACGGCCTCGACGCTTGAGCTCGACCTGACTGCAAATGATGACGGTGCGCAGTACTACTGCCATGTGGGATACAACGACGTCGGCCTCGATACCGGCGTGACGCTGGTGAACATCACGGCCGAAGAGACAGCGCCCACAACGGTGAACGCTGCCCCGATCCGCACTCGCCTGTTCTTGCAGGCGAGTGGCACCGCGAAGAAGTTCCTGGACCATACCCTGGTGAACACCGCCGGCCCAACCGATTCCGAGGACTCAAAGGACCCCGAGACTCCTGAGACCCCGACGAACCCGGACAAGCCCAAGTCCGACAACGGAGCTAAGACCGACACCAAGGTCAAGACTACGACCGCAGCGAAGAACCTCGCAAACACCGGCGACCAAACATTCGCCATGGTCGCCATCGCAGCAGCAGCGGGAGCAACGCTCGTAGTGATAGCCCTCATCATGCTGATCAAGCGCCGCAAGATCCACTAGTAGCCAGTCGAACATATCGACAACCCAAAAACCCGGGTAGCCAAACAACTTGGCTACCCGGGTTTTCTCAACTGAAGATTCCGCAAGCGGAAATCCCATCCCACAATTAGCGCCCGGAACGGGACACATTTTCCGTCAAGCCCTCATCCGGAAAATCCATCCCAGTTTGAGCGCCCAGACCGGGACGCACTTTCCCAACGAGCCTCAACCGGAAAATACATCCCGGAATCCAGCTGAATAGTGGGACACACTTTCCCAATCGGGTCCCAAGCGGAAACTGCATCCCATTCCAGACAAGAATTCCGGGACACACTTTCCGCAAACAAAGAAGGCCACATAACGTGGCCTTCAACTTATATATGTTGCGGGTACCCCCATGACAAGCCGCGCTCCAACAACAGGGCGTCTGTCCGGGCGGAGGCATATAAGGTTCATCGCGAGTTCCGCACGCAAAGGAGGCCACTTAATGTGGCCTCCGTCTTGCGCAGGACTGTCCGAGCAGGGAACCTTATATGCCTCCGCCCGGACAGACGTTTCAGTTATGAACTCGCAGCTGGTCACTACTTGATCTTGGTTGTGCCCGGCGCCAGGTTGGGGTCGGTCTCGTTGGCCTCGGTCTGGAAGTGCTCGGTGTAGACGTTCTTGCCGTCGCGGAACATCTCGTAGTACTGCATCTTGGCGTAATCCTCGCGCGCCTTGGTGGCAGCGGCGGCAACGGCGTCGTCTCCGGTGACGTTGGAGGAGAGCGCCCAGCGCAGGCTGGCGTCCTCGTAGCCCACGGAGTTGATGGCGGGCAGCGACTCGCGCAGCGTCATGTGCGCCTTCTGGTAATCGGAGAGCGGGGCGCCGATCAGTTGCATCAGCTGGGTGGACAGGTAGTTGGTGGACAGGTCGTCGACCTCGCTCGTCTGGTCACAACCGGCAACGTCGTAGTTAGCCCAAATGATGTAGTCGGTCTGCCACAGGCGCTCCTGATGGGTGGCGTCGTCCTCGTCGGTAAACCACTTGTCGTTGAACTTAGACGGGAAGAACGGCTGGTGGTCGCCCCAGAACACCACGACCACCTTGCGGTCGAGCTTGCTCAGGGCGTTGAGGAAGTAGCGCAGCGCCTGGTCGGACTGCTCGATGCACGAGACATACTCGTCAACATCGGACAGCGTGCCGTCCTCGACGGTCTTGGCATCCAGGTCGGTCGTGTCGATGTTCAGGTGCACCTGCTTGTCGAGCGGCACCAGACCCGTGTCGTAGCCCGAGTGGTTCTGCATGGTCACATCGAAGATAAACTGCGGGTCGGCGTTCTGGTTGAGCAACTCAAGAATCTTGTCGTAGGTCGCCTGGTCGGTCACCATGCCGCGCAGGGTATCGGCGCCCTGGAAGTCGTTGATGGACAGGAACTGGTCAAAGCCAAAGTCCTTGTAGACGTTCTCGCGGTTCCAGTTGGTCGCGTGGTTGGGGTGCATGGCCGTGGTGGCATAACCGAGCGACTTGAATTGCTCGGCCAGGTTCTCGGTCGTTTCCATGTTGTAGATGGTGTAGGGGTACACGCCCGAGCCCAGGTTGGCCATGGAGTTGCCGGTCAGGAACTCAAACTCGGTATTGGCGGTGCCGCCGCCGTAGGCACTCACGTAGAGCTTGCCGCGGCTGAGACAGTTGGACAGGCTCTTAAAGTACTGCGGGCCCTCGTAGCCGGCGCGCATGTTCTGGTAGATCGACAGGTCCGAGAACGTCTCGTTCATGATGGCGATGACCGTGGGCTTCTCGCTATCGAACTGCTCCTTTGCTGCGGCGCGCTCGTCGCTCTTGGCGGCATCGGACTTGTCGTAGGCCTTGGTATACTTTTTGAGCGTGGCCTTGGCGTCGTCGACAGAGTAGTCGGCGGGTTTGGGCGGCTTGATGGACTGCGCCGCACTAATAAAGGCGGGCAGGTAGCCCTCGCGCCAGTAGCTCTCGAGCGGGCGCCAGGTGTAGACGGTGATGCCGAGGGTGTTGTAGTAGTCGATGAGCGTGACGTGCGCGGTCACGCCGCCCAGGCACAGCACGGCGACGAGCAGGTTGGTGAGCAGCATGCGCTTGGCGTTGGCGGCACCCTTCTGGCGGTGCGGCGCCACCAGGCCGGCGTACTCGCACAGCAGCATGCCGATGGCGGTAAAGCCCATGGACAGCACGCAGAACAGCGAGATGGAGAAGGTGTAGCCGTTGCCGGCGACCGCGGCGGCGGTGGAAATGGCCGAAAGGTCGCCCGGCTGGATGGGCATGGATTTAAACGTGATGACGAAATACTCGGCAATGCCTAGGACAAAGAGGGCGAAGGCCAGGACTGCCGGAGCTGCGCCGTGGCGCTGGAACAGGAAGAACAGGCCGGCCATGAGCGCGGTGATGATGGCCCACTCGAGCAGGATGCACAGGGGGTAGACCCAGGTAAAGTCGTGGTTGGACGAGACCTCCATGCCCAGCAGCGCAAAGACGCCGGCGAGCAGCAGGCAGAGCACGGCGGCGACGAGCGGTTTGCCCACAAAGGCGCCGCGCAGGCGGGCGAGCTTGCCCGTGGGGGCGGGGGCGTCGGGCGCGGCGAACGCAAAGACGCGCGGTGCGATGCGATCGCGGGCGATGCTCGCCCAGGCGCAGCCGGTGAGAATGGCGTTGGTCAGGATGAGCATCACAAAGGCGAGCGGCTCGTTTTGCGCCACGAGGCCAATGGCGCCCCAGACGGTCAAAAAGAGCTGGAACAGGCCAAAGGCGACGCTCCACCCAAGAGCGCTCTTGGCGACGGTGCCCGACTGGGCGCGAATGGCCTTGGCCTCGCGCAAGACAAGGTAGACGGTCGCCGCAAGACCGACGAGCGAGATAGCGGCTGCGAACATGCTGAGACTCCTCACAAACTTAGAACCTACGAAAGCGGGGGTTTACCCGATTGTTACCAAGATATGCGCAGCATTTGAGGGCTGCGTACAACAACCAGCCATAATAACGCGCACATGTGGCAGTGTTGCGCAATGGAGTGGCGACCTGCGCGATAATGGACGGGAATTACACGGAAACGTAAAGGCTTCTTAAAGAATTGGCGAGGACGAGGCGATGAACGAGCAGGTTTGCAAGACGGATGTCGAGTGCTGCGATGGAACTGCGGGCGTGGACGCCGGCGGCTATCCGGTCGAAGCTACAGGCAATGCGGTGCTGGATATCTTGGAGCACCGTTCTTCCACGCGTGCCTTTGCGCGCGATGATGACGAGCGCCCCGTGGCAGTGACCGACGAGCAGCGCGCGGCGATCCTGCACGCGGCGAGCCGCGCGCCGTCGGCAGGCGCCATGATGATGTACTCCATCGTGAGCATTCGCGAGCAGGCCACGCTCGACCGCTTGGCCGACCTGTGCGACCACCAGCCCATGATCGCCAAGGCCCCGTGGGCACTTATATTTGTAGTCGACTACGCCAAGTGGATCGACCTGTTTGAGCATGTTGGCTGCTTTGAGCCCGAGTTCGTCGAACGCACGGGCAAGGCGCCCCGCCGCGCGCCGGGTTTGGGCGACTTTGCCATCGCGGCCCAGGATGCCGTGATCGCTGCGCAAAACGCCGTGGTCGCCGCCGAGGCCCTGGGGCTGGGGAGCTGCTACATCGGCGACATCGTCGAGAACGCCGAGGAGGTTGCCGCGCTGCTCGATTTGCCGCCCTACACCATGCCGCTGTCGATGCTCATCATCGGCACGCCCCGCAAGGAGCGTCCGGCGATCGCGCATCCCGTGGTGAACCTGGTGCACGAGGAGCGTTACTGCCGTGCGGATGCCGCGACCATGGATGCGCAGGTGACCGAGATGGATGCGATGTTCCGCCCGCATGCCCGTGAGGTGGGCGAGCGCGTGGTGGACATATACACGCGCAAGCACACGAGTCCCTTTATGGCCGAGATGAGCCGATCCATGGAGTGGTGGTTCAAAAACTGGCTCGGCAAGTAACGGATGTGACGGATGTGACAAAGGGGCTGCCCCTTTGCCATATTCATTGCAGTTGCGTCAGGCTGGCATAAAGGCCGCATAAATGTTTATCTAGCTGGACAAACAGTGCCGTGTAAGCATGGGCCGATTACCTATAATCCCTTCGAACATTAAAGTTGGGAGGAAACCGGCTTATGGAACAAAAGGCCAAAGAGACAGCTTCGCACGCTGCGATCCCGGTGAGCATCTCGGCGATGCTCGTCACGCTGGGCGTGGTGTATGGCGATATCGGCACCAGCCCCATGTATGTAACCAAGGCACTCGTTGCCGGCAACGGCGGCATCGGAAGCGTGACGGAGGAGTTCGTGCTCGGTGCGCTCTCCCTTGTCGTGTGGACGGTTACGCTGCTGACGACCATCAAGTACGTGCTCATCTCGCTGCGCGCCGACAACCACGGCGAGGGCGGCATCTTTGCCCTGTACAGCCTAGTCAAGCGCTGCGGCAAGTGGCTCATCATCCCCGCCATGCTGGGCGGTGCCGCGTTGCTTGCCGACGGCATCCTCACGCCGGCCGTCACCGTGACCACGGCAATCGAGGGTCTGCGCACCATCCCGGCGGTGCACGCCGTGCTGGGCGATGACCAGGGTCGCGTTGTCGCCATCACGCTTGCCATTATCATCGTGCTCTTCTTGGTGCAGCGCATCGGTACGGCCAAGATCGGTCATGCCTTTGGCCCCATCATGACGCTGTGGTTCCTGTTCCTGGGCGGCACGGGTCTGTTTTTTGTCTTCCAGCATCCCGCCGTGCTGCTGTGCCTCAACCCGGTGCGCGGCATTGCCTTTTTGCTGAGCCCCAACAACCACGCGGGCATCATGATCTTGGGCAGCTGCTTCCTCGCCACCACCGGCGCCGAGGCACTCTACTCCGACATGGGCCATGTGGGCCGCGGCAACATCTACGCCACCTGGCCGTTTGTAAAGTGCTGCCTGCTGCTGTCCTACATGGGCCAGGGCGCTTGGCTTATCAACAATGCTGCCAACCCGGAGCTCATGGGCATTGCCGACCTCAACCCGTTCTACCAGATGCTCGCTCCCGGCCTGCGCCCGTTTGCTGTCGGCCTTTCCACCATCGCGGCCATCATCGCCTCGCAGGCACTCATCACCGGCGCGTTCTCGCTGGTGTCCGAGGCCAGCCGTCTGGACCTCATGCCGCACATGCAGGTCTTCTATCCGGCCGAGACCAAGGGCCAGCTCTACATTCCCATGGTCAACAACGTCATGCTCGTGGGCTGCGTCATCGTGGTGCTGCTGTTCCAAAACTCGGCGCACATGGAGGCTGCCTACGGTCTGGCCATTACGCTCACCATGATGTGCACCACGCTGCTGCTCTTCTTCTACCTGCACGAGGAGCGCAAGCTCAAAGTCGCACCGTGGGTCTTCGCCGCTTTCTTCCTTTTGCTCGAGGGCTTCTTCTTTGTGAGTTCGCTCACCAAGTTCTTCCACGGCGGCTACTTCACCATCCTCATGGCCGCGCTCATCATGGGCGTCATGGTGTGCTGGTACAACGGCACGGCGGTCGAGCAGCGCCAGTTTACGCTGCTGCCGCTGCGCAGCTATCTGCCGCAGCTCAAGCGTCTGCGCGACGACGACCGTTACGAGCGCATGAGCGACAACATCGTGTACCTGACCAAGGACACCCATACCGATTACATCGACCGTGATATCGTCTACTCGATCTTGGACAAGCATCCCAAGCGTGCCCGCGCCTGGTGGTTCGTGAACGTCGAGACCATGGACGAGCCGCATACCTTTGCCTATTCGGTCGAGACGTTCGGCACCGACTACGTGTTCCGCGTGCATCTGTACCTGGGCTACAAGATCAACCAGCGCGTCAATGCCTACCTGCGTCAGGTCGTTCAGGACCTGGCTGCCACCGGCGAGCTGCCGGCGCAGACGCATGACTACTCGGTCTACAAGGATCCGGGCAACATCGGCACGTTCAAGTTCGTCATGATCCGCAAGCTTCTGGCACCCGAAAGCGACGTGGAGCCGAGCGAGCGTACGGCCATCACGCTCAAGTACATTATCCGCCGCGCCGCCGGCACGCCGGCGCGCTGGTACGGTCTGGAGAACTCCAACGTGAGCTTTGAGTATGTGCCGCTGTTCACCAAGTTTAAGGCCGTGAGCAAGATGCAGCGCCTGGCCCCCAACGAGCGCCCGTAGGCGCCGACGGGTTGCATGGAGTTGGTTTTCGATGGACAAGATTGGGGCCGGGGAGGCAAACATGGATGCAAGGATGCTTGATGGCCGCGAGGTGGTTGCCGAGATGGTGCGTGAGGCACGCGCCGACGCCGCCGAAGATCGGTTCTTTACGAATCGTGCCAACATGGACATGGCCGATCGCGTTATTTCGATCGTGGCACTGGTATTTGGAGCGGTGTGCGTGTGCGCCCTGCTCGCGCACGTGCTGTTTGTCTAGCGGCTACCGGTCGTAGAAGGCTTTACACTTAGAACCACCACGAGGGAAAACCACCACAAAGGTGCCTGTCCCCTTTGTGGTGGTTTTTGTTTTTGAGAGAGGGGCGGGGCGCTGATGGACGTCCGTACGGACGGCGATATTGCCGATAGCTTTTGGTGGCGGCGTACAACGCTGACGCGCCGCACTCCTCTGTATGACGCCTGCGTATCGGTGGGGCTGCTGGTCGCGGCGACGATTGTGGGCGCGTTGCTCGACCATCCTGGTCTCGCGCCGAGCATCATGATCGTCTATGTGTTCGCCGTGCAGCTGTGCGCATTCTTTACCTGGAGCCGCCTGTATTGCCTGCTGAGCTCAGCGGCCGCCGTGGCGCTCTACAACCTCTTATTTGTCGATCCGCGCTACTCGCTGTCGTTTATCGACCGCGTCTATCCCGGCATGTTCTTCATCATGTTTGCGGTCTCGCTCGTGTCGAGCTCGATTGCCTTGGCCCTGCGCCGTGCCCTGGCGCAGGCCGCTGCCAGCGACCGCCGCACGCATATGGTGCTCGAGACCAACCGCATGCTGCAGCGGTGCGCCGATCAGCAGCAGATTGTCCATGCTATGGCAACGCAGCTGGCGCGTCTTTCGGGCTGTCCGGTCGTGTGGTACAGCGCCGACGCCGAGGGCGATGACCTGCTGCCGCGCGCGACGTACACGGCCGTGGGCGATGTCGCGCCGGTGCATGAACTGGCGCCGCAGATGCCGCCGCGGCTCTCGGCGTCCGCCTATGTGGGAACGCCGCTCGATGCCACCTATGGCGGTTCGGCGTTCTACGGCATATACCTGACCGTGCGCTCGGGTGACGGCTTCGTGCGCTCGGGCGACCCCGCCTCGGTGGTGGGCGTGCTGGCTATCGTTGCCGAGCCCGACGTGCTGACGCACGAGGAGCGGACACTTGCCGATGCCATCGTGAGCGAAGGCGAGCTGGCACTCGATCGCGCCCGCGCCATGGAGGCTCGCGAGGAGGCGGCGGTGCTTGCCAAAAATGAGCAGCTGCACGCCAACCTGCTGCGCTCGATCTCGCACGATCTGCGCACGCCGCTTACCAGTATTTCGGGCAATGCCGACGTGCTGCTCGACCAGGGCTCGACCGGCACCGCGGTGCTCGATGCCCAGACGCGCCGCGGCCTGCTGCTATCCATTCGCTCGGATGCGCTGTGGCTCAACGCCACCGTCGAGAACCTGCTTGCCATCACCAAGCTCGAGGGCGGCGGCATGCATCTGTCGACAACGCTCGAGCTCATGGACGATATCGTCGAGGAGGCGCTGCGCCACGTGAACCCGGCCGTGCGCGAGCACGACCTTAAGGTGGTGCCGTGCGATGAGCCGGCGCTCGTCAACGTCGATGCGCGCCTGATGGTGCAGCTGGTGGTCAATCTGGTGAACAACGCCATCGCCTATACGCCCGCAGGCTCGCATATTGTGATCTCGATTGGCGCTGACGGCGGGTGCGTGAGGTGTTCGGTCGCTGACGACGGGCCGGGCATCGCACCCGAGGACCGTGAGCGCATCTTTGAGTCGTTCTACACCGCCAACCACGGCTTGGCTGACAGTCACCGCAGCGTGGGCCTGGGGCTTTCGCTCTGCCGCTCCATTGCGTTGGCGCATGGCGGTAGCATAGAGGTTTCCGCGGCGGATCCGCACGGCTCGGTCTTCACGATTGAGCTTCCCGCCGCCGACGTTTCGTTTGATAAGGAGTAGCACCGTGCCGAACTCTGCCGTGAAACCGCTCATCTTGGTCGTTGAGGACGATCCCGCCGTTCGCAACCTCATCGTTGCCGCGCTCGAGGCGCACGGCCTGCGCCATATGGCTGTGGAGACCGCCCATGCCGCTATCGCCGCCGCCTCGTCGCAGGCGCCGAGCATCGTGCTGCTCGATCTGGGCCTGCCCGATATGGACGGCGTCAAGGTGGTGGAGTCGGTGCGCACATGGTCGGGCATGCCAATCATTGTGGTCTCGGCGCGCAGCGAGGACGCGGACAAGATCCGGGCGCTCGATGCCGGTGCCGACGACTACCTGACCAAGCCGTTTTCGGTCGAGGAGCTGCTCGCGCGCATTCGCACCACGCTCAGGCGTCTCTCGTATGCGCAGGTTGGCATGGGTGCGTCCGAGGGCACATTCGATACCGGTGAGCTGCATATCGACTTTGACGCAGGCATCGCCACGATGGACGGCGAGGAGCTGCACCTGACGCCGATCGAGTACAAGCTCCTGTGCCTGCTGGCACACAACGCCGACAAGGTGCTCACGCACCAGTTTATTTTGCACGAGATTTGGGGCACGGCGACCAAGAGCGACCTGGCGAGCCTGCGTGTCTTTATGGGCACGCTGCGCAAGAAGATCGAGTCCGACCCCGCGCACCCGCGCTATATCCAAACGCACGTAGGCATTGGCTACCGCCTAGTCACCCAAGGCTAGATAGCCAACCACCATCCCAATATGAGTTGCGGTGAAATACGGTCTACATGCCTAATTCCAGGCAAAACAGTCCGTATTCCACCGCAACTTTGTTATTTGCCCTTGGGCTTGCTGGCGTAGAACTTCTTCTTTTTGGGCTTGCCGGCGGGGAAGGGCTTGCCGGCAAAGTTGGACTTGCCGTTGCCGGCCTGCGCGTGCGCGGGTGCTGCCGCACGGGGTTTGCGGGCTTCGGGGTTGCGCAGCTCCTCGACGCGCTCGGCAATCTCCTCGGCGCTAAAGCCGACCTCTGCCATGGCATCCTCGATGGGCAGGCGGCGCACGATGTAGCAATGGTGCACCTTCTGGTTGCGCGCGAAGTCCTCGGGGATGGTCTGCGCCGTAACGTCCTCCAGCACCACGCCCGCGCGCGCGAGCTTGCGCGTTTCGGGGCGGAAGCCGCGCAGGTTGCAGCTAAAGATGGCATGGCCGCCCTGCGCGAGCAGGCGCGATACGCCGGCCAACAGCTCAACATGGTCGCGCTGGACATCCCAGGTGCGGCGGCTCATCTTGGACGAGTTCGAGAACGTGGGCGGGTCGACAAAGATCAGGTCCCAGCGGTTGCGCGTCTGGCGCTGGTCGCGAATCCAGGCGAGCACGTCGTCGCGCACAAAATGATGCTGCGGACCAACAAAGCCGTTCTGGCGCATATTGCGCTCGGCCCAGTCCAGGTAGGTGTTGGAAAGGTCGACCGTCACGGTCTCCTCGACGCCGCCATCGGCCGCGTAGCAGGTGGCAGTGCCGGTGTAGGCAAACAGGTTGAGGAAGCGGCGCGCCTGCTTGGCGTGCTCGCGCACCAGGTTGCGCGTGACGCGATGATCCAGGAAGATGCCCACATCCAAATAGTCGTCAAAGTTGACGGCAAAGGTGAGTCCGCCCTCTTCGATGAGCGGCAGACGACGGCGCGCGATGTTGGCGCGCTCGCCCGAGCCGCCCTTGCCGGCGCCCTGCTTGCCGTACTGCGAGCCGCCGCGCGAGCGCATGCGGGCCTTGGCGTGCACGTGCTCGGCGGGGACGTCCAGAATGCGCGGCGCGATGGCCAAGATGTCGAGCATGCGAGCCTGAGCCAGCGCGGGGTCGATGGTCTTGGGTGCGGCGTATTCGGCGATGACGAGCCAGCGGCCCGGTGTTTGCGGGCAGCCCTCGTACAGGTCGATGGCGGCAGAGTAGTCGGGCAGGTCGGCATCGTAGACGCGGTAGCAGCTCACGCCCTCGCGCTTGGCCCACTTGCGGCGCAGGCGGGCGTTCTTGCGCAGGCGGTTGGCGAACTGCTCGGACTCGGGGATGAGCACGGGCAGCGGCTTGCCGTCGCCCAGGTCGAGCGTGGCGGCGGGCTCGGGCATGGGGGTGTTGGCGGTATCGTCTTCGGCATCCGCGGTCTGCTCCTCGGCGCCCGCGCTGGCCGCGGCTTCAAACGCCGCGGCGGCGTGGTCGAGCGAGGGCCAGACCTCGATGGCTGCTTCCTCGTTATTGGGCATGACGGCGATGGAGCGCTCGGGCTCGGCGCGGAGCGCGCGGGCCATGAGGCCGTCGCGGGTGAGCGCGGCGACCGGTGCCGAAGCAAGCTCGGGCGCGCGGCGCAGCTCACCGATAAGCGTCATGGCATCGTGCATGAGCGACAGCGGCGTTTCGGTGGTGTCCGCGACGATGGCGGCACCGGCGACAGCGCCCGCGTGATCCAGCACGGTGGCAGGCTTGGCGGCGCAAAAATCGACAAAGCGCTTGTAGCCGGCGCACTTGACCATGCACTCGGCGGTCTTGCGGGCGGCGGGATCGATGTCCACGGCAACGATGCGCGCCTGGCGCTCGCGGGCTGCGGCCTCGCGCTCGCGCGCCTCGGCAAGCAGCCGCTCCCACAGGGCGGGATCGTGCAACTGCCAGCCCTCAAAGCCCCAGCGCCCACGGGCAGCACCCGGGGCGCGGTCGGTCAGGATATTCACGGCCTCCAACAGCAGGCCGCCGCCGGCGCACGAGGCGTCAATCAGCGTGGGCAGAGCCTCGTTCTCGTAATCGTCGGCCGTCAGCTCGCGCTCGCACAGTGCGGTCCAGCCGACCTGCGCCAGCACCAGGGCGGCGTAGTCGGGGCGCAGCACGTGCGCGCCCTCGCCGGCACGGGTCGCCGCGGGCGGCAGACGCTTGAACAGCGGATCGCCCGAAAGGTCCAGGCTGATGCTCGCACGGCGCTGACGCAGCGAAAGCAGCAGGTGAACGTCGGGGTCGGCGGCGTCAACGTCGGCGCGACGGCCCGTGGCCTCGGCCAGGCGGTCGCACAGCGCGTCTTTGGCGCGCAGGGCGGAGAAGCGTGTGTTGCGCAGCTGCTCGGTCACGCCGCGAGCGGTGATGGCGATGGTGGCACCCGGGCGGACGATGCTCTCCCAGGCGATGTCGTAAACGCCGTCGTACAGCTCATCGGCATCCTGCGCCTCAAAGCGCCCGAGTACCACGAACACGCGGCTCGCCAGGCGCGACCACAGACAGGCGCGGTAGCCTTCTTCGAGCTCGCCCTCAAACGTAGCGCGGCCCTTCAGGCGGCGGACATGCGAAAGCCCGAGGCGTTTAAGCTCATCGGCGAGTGCGGACTCAAAGCCCTCGGGGCAGCTTGCGTAAAATTCCATGGGTGACCTCTCTGGTTGCGTCGCTCCATTATATGATGGATGCTTCGTTTGCCCTTATCCTCGAAAGGAACCCATATGATTGATGCGTGCCCCGATTCCGCCGTGCTCTTTTTTGACGTGGACGGCACGCTGACGTCGTTCGATCCCGACGATATGACCGATAAGGACTTCAATGCAGTCCATCCGTCGAAGGCTGTTGTCGATGCATTTGGTCGACTGCGCAATGCGGGTCACCGGGCATTTATCTGCACGGGTCGCCCCTTGTGGCTGATTGCCGATGGCCTGCGTGCACTGAACCCGGCGGGTATCGTTGCCATGGCGGGGGCGACGCTCGAGGTCGAGGGCCGCGTGGTGCATGAGGACTGCTTTGACGAGGACGTTATCGCGGAGCTCGCGCGTCGTATTACTGTGGCGGGCGGCGAGGCGTTGTTCGAGACGAACGGTGCCACCTATTCACTTGAGCCAGTTGGTGTCGAACAGTCATTTCTGCTAGGCGCCGGCGTGGTGCACGGCGTTGATCAGATGCGCGTCGATGGCCGCTTGCGCGTAGGCAAGGTGTGCATTAACGCGTGCGACCTGGCTCGCGTAGCCAACGATGATGGCTTTATCGATCGCGAGTTTGAGCTGTGCAACACCGGTGGCCAGAATCGCGAGCTGAGCCCCAAAGGCATCGACAAGGGCTTGGGCGTGGCGCGAGCGCTGGAGTATCTGGGCCGCACTGGCAATGCGCGCACCTTTGGCTTTGGCGATTCGGGCAACGACCTGGGCATGCTCGCCGCCGTCGAGACGGCTGTAGCCATGGGCAACGCCATGCCCGAGGTCAAGGCAGTCGCCGACTACGTGACCGACGATGTTGCACACGATGGCACCGTCACAGCGATGCAACATTTCGGCCTCATCTAATGAATCTCGCCTTCTGACGTTTGCTTAAACTGCGACTCTTTGCGTTTGCATGCTCAATCGATTTATCAATCCAAACACTGAGGTGTTTATACCGTTCGCCGAGAAGATAAAAACCCGCAGCTCACGCCTTGATAAACATAGGTAAAGTGTTTAGCAGTTTATCGGCCGTATGCAG
Organism: uncultured bacterium; assembly: GCA_958349055.1. GTDB lineage: Bacteria > Actinomycetota > Coriobacteriia > Coriobacteriales > Coriobacteriaceae > Collinsella. Next base: position 30,352 of record CATWBO010000003.1, on the reverse strand, counting down.
ACGAAAGGAATCAGGCAGATGGCAATCAAGGTGTTCGCTGACGGTGCAAACCTCGAGGGCATGCTCGACATGTACGAGAACGGCAACGTTCAGGGTTTCACGACCAACCCGTCCCTTATGAAGAAGGGCGGCGTGACGGATTACCGCGCGTTTGCCAAGGAGGTCCTGGCCCACATCACCGATGTGTCCGTGTCGTTTGAGGTCTTTGCCGACGACGTCGAGACCATGGAGATCGAGGCCCGCGAGATCGCTACCTGGGCAGATAACGTCTACGTCAAGATTCCGTGCGTGACCACCAAGGGCGAGTCCACCGCCGAGCTGGTCCGCAAGCTTTCGGCCGACGGCATCAAGGTTAACGTCACTACCATCTTTACGCCTACGCAGGTCGACGAGATGGTCGAGGCCGTTGACGCCGAGACGCCGTCTATCATCTCGCTCTTTGCCGGCCGCATCGCCGACACCGGCGTCGACCCCATTCCGTTTATGACGGAGTCGGTCAAGAAGGCCGCCGCCAAGCCCAACTGCGAGGTCCTGTGGGCATCCACACGCGAGCTTATCAATATTTACCAGGCGGAAGGATGCGGTTGCCAGATCATCACGGTGCCCAATAGCATCCTGGCCAAGCGCAAGAACATCGGCCGTGATCCGTACGAGGTCTCGCTCGACACCGTGCGCGGCTTTGCCAAGGATATCGCCGCTTTGGGCTTCCATATTCTGCCGTAACGCGAACACTGGCTGCGCCGCGGGCTGCTCGCCCCGGCCTTTCCTTTCCCTATCGCTTACGCGCTTCGCGAGGGTCGCGCTAGGCAAAGGAAAGGCCGGGGCTGCCGACACGAACTTGCCAGTAGGTTGGTGATTGGCTTCCATATTCTGCCGTGGACAAAGGTACCCCCGCCTGCGCCGTGCAAAATTGAGAATATTCAGCAAAGTAAAGGCTTTTACCAGCTGGTTGAAGCGCGGAACAGCCCTCGTTTTGGCTCTGATGACGCTAAAACGGGGGCTGTTTCTTGCTTTTTCGTCTCTGAGGGGCATCCGGAACGGTGGAATCTGCAGAATACTCGCGATTTTGCACGTCGCTGCAGGGGGTACCCTTGCTTTGGCGGTTTACTTCCCCTGCACCATGGTGAGCGAGATTTTCTTGCGGTCGCGATCGACCTTTTCGACCCACACCTTGACCGTGTCGCCGACGCGCACCACGTCGCTCGGGTGCTTGACGAAGCGGTTGGCGAGCTTGGAGATGTGCACGAGGCCGTCCTGGTGCACGCCCACGTCGACGAAGGCGCCAAAGTCCACAACGTTGCGCACCGTTCCCTTGAGCTCCATGCCGGGCTCCAAGTCGTCGATCGAAAGCGCCGAGCGGCTAAAGACTACCTCGGGCGCGTCGTCGCGCGGGTCGCGACCGGGCTTCTTGAGCTCGTTGACGATGTCGATGAGCGTCAGGGTGCCGCAGTCCAGGTCGCTTGCCAGCGCCGAGATGCTGCCCAGGCGGCGCTCGATATCGGGCACGCCGCCGCGGCTGAGCTCGCTTGCCGCAACGCCGGCGCGCTCCAGGACGGCCGTGGCCACCTCGTAGCTTTCGGGGTGGACGCTTGTCGCGTCAAGCGGGTTCTTGCCGCCGCTGATGCGCAGGAAACCTGCGGCGTTGAGGTACGCCTTGGGTCCCAGCTTGGGGACCTTCTTGAGCTGGCGGCGATCGGTAAAGGCGCCGTTTTCCTCGCGGTACGCCACGATGTTTTTGGCCACGCTCGGCGTGATGCCCGAAACGTATCCCAGCAGGCTCGCGCTCGCGGTGTTTACATCGACGCCCACGCGGTTAACGACGTCCTCCACCACGTGGCCCAGGGTGCGTGAAAGCTCGGCCTGGTCGAGGTCGTGCTGGTACTGGCCCACGCCGATGGACTGGGGCGGAATCTTGACGAGCTCTGCCAGCGGGTCCTGCAGGCGGCGGCCCAGGCTCATGGCGCCACGTACGGTGACGTCCAGGTCGGGATATTCCTGGCTGGCGAGCTCGGAGGCGGAGTACACCGACGCGCCGGCCTCGTTGACGATGGTGTAGCGAAGGCTGAGCGCCTGCTCGGCAATAAACTCCGAGACGACCTCCTCGGTCTCGCGGCTGGCGGTGCCGTTGCCGATGACGATGGTGTTGACGCCGTCCTTTTTGACGAGGCGGGCGAGCTCGCGCTTGGTGCCGGCGACGTCGTGGCGCGGTTTGGTGGGGTAGACCACGCCGTGGTCGAGCAGCTTGCCGGTCTCGTCCATGACGGCGACCTTGCAGCCGGTGCGGTAGCCCGGATCGAGCGCGAGCACGCGGGCGCCGCGCACGGGGCGTGCCGAGAGCAGGCCCTCGAGATTCTTGGCAAAGACGTTGATGGCCTCGGTCTGGGCGCGAACGGTGAGCTTGGCGCGGGCCTCGCGCTCCAGCGAGGGGGCCATGAGGCGCTTGTAGCCATCGGCGATGGCGGCATCGAAGATGGGGGCGAAGACGCCCTGGCGTCGGGGCCAACGGCTGCCGAGGCGTGCCGTGGCGGCGGCGCCGTCGACGTTCACGCGCACGCGGAGCTTGCCCTCACGCTCGCCGCGGTCGATAGCCAGCACGCGGTGGTTGGGTATACGGCGCAGCGGCTCATCATAGCTGTAGTACGGCTCGTAGGGGGTCTTCTCGGCGGGGTCGGTGGCCTCGACGACGATGTCGGCGGTGTTTTGTGTAAAGGCGCGCAGGTCGGCGACGTTCTCCGGGTCCTCGGCTACCGTCTCGGCCACGATGTCGGCCGCGCCGGCGAGCGCTTTTTCGGGCGTGTCGAAGCCGGCCTCCTCGTTGACGTATGCCGCGGCGGCGTCGAGGGCGCTGCCCTTGGCCGAAGCCTGCATGATGATCATATTGGCGAGTGGCTCCAGACCTGCCTCGCGGGCCTTCTGTGCGCGGGTCATGCGCTTTTTGCGGTAGGGCTTGTAGAGGTCCTCGACACGCTGGAGCTGCGTGGCCTCGCGAATCCGCTGCTCGAGTTCGGGCGTGAGTTTGCCCTGGGCGTCGATGAGCAGAATGACGTCCTCTTTGCGCTGCTCAAGATTGCGCAGGTAGGACAGGCGCTCGTCGAGTGCGCGCAGGGCGACGTCGTTCATGCCGCCCGTTGCTTCCTTGCGGTAGCGCGAGATAAAGGGAATGGTGTTGCCCTCGTCGATGAGCTTGACGGCTGTCTCGATGTTGTCAGCCTTAAGGTTGAGCTCGCGGGCGAGCTGGGCGATAAGATCCATGGGACTCCTTGCGTTTAAGGTGCGTTTGTAGCACAGGGCTACCAAGGATACCACCCGTCTCAAAAGACTGTTTTGGGGCCGCGCCACGAAAACGGCCTATCTACTACGTTTTGCCCGTAGGGGCTGACCATACTTGGGTTTTCCGAAAATCGACAAGCCGTTTACCTGCGGTTTTTATTTCGAGAAATTCGGTATGGTTGAGGGTGGTCGGTTAAACGTAGTAGATAGGCCCATTTCGTGGCGAACGAACCAAGCTGAGGCGCAAAATAGCCCCCTGCCCCAGAAAGATTGTCGGCAAGGTAGCAAAATGCCCCGCGGGCAGGAGGCTGCTCGCGGGGCAAAGAAGAGGGGCTTATTTGTGGCGGACCAAGGGGCCCGGCATGGGGTTTCTGCCGCGGCCTGTCCTAAGGTGCTACAGCTCGACGAGCTGGCCGGTCTCGGCGGCCTCCTTGATGGCGTTGAGAAGCGTGAGCGTCTTGACGTTATCGGCGGGGGTTACGACGGGCTCAACTTCGCGGCGGACGACCTTCACAAAGTGCTTGAGCTGCATCTTGTGCGGCAGCGCCGGGTCGACGGCCGGAATCTCCATCTGCAGCGGCTTGTGCCAGTTGGAGGCGCCGTCGTAGGAGAACTGGTGCAGGCGGGGCAGCGACAGGGCGCCCTTGGTACCGCCAATAAAGTAGGCATCGGCGTCGAAGGGGCGGTACTGCGGGTCCTCGCGAGCGGTGGCCTCCCAGTTCCAGGGGCTGGCGGTGGCATCGGAGATGGTCATGCTTGCGAGCGCGCCATCGGCAAAACGGACGTTGACCACAGCGGAGTCCTCGGTCTCAAAACCGCGGGCGGCGCTGGACTGCATGCCCTGGACGGCGACGGGCTCGCCCAGCAGGTAGCGGAGCAGGTCGACGTCGTGCACCAGGTTGACCAGGATCGGGCCGGCACCCTTTTTGCGGCGCCACTCGACATCGAAGTACTCGTCATTCTTATAGATCATGTAGTGGAAGCTCGACACGGTGAGCTTGCCCAGCTCGCCGGACTCGATGATCTCTTTGGCTTTGTTGACGAAGGGGTTGTGACGACGGTGCTGGCCCACGAGCACGGGCACGCCGGCGGTCTCGGCCTCGGCGGCAAAGGTCTGGGCATCCTCGAGGTCATTGGAGATCGGCTTTTCGACCAGCGGCACGATGTTGCGCTTCACGGCCTCGCGGGCAACGCCCAGATGCAGGTCGTTGGGGGTGGCGATGATGACGGCCTCGGGCTTGACCTCGTCCATCATCTGGGCGGGATCGGTGTAAAACGGCACGCCGGCAGCCTCGGCCGTGGCGCGGGCGCCCTCAAAGGCGTCGGCGATGGCGACGAGCTCGGCCTCGGGCTCCTCGGTGACAAAGCGGATGTGGTTGCGGCCCATGGCGCCGGCGCCGATGACGGCAATGCGGACGGGGTTGAGCTCAGACATTTCGACTCCTTAATGCTGGTGGCTGGTGGAATGTGACAAAGGGACGGTCCCTCATGTCACATCGGTAGAACTAAGCGGACTTCTTCTTGCTGTCGGAGACCATCATGTAGACGGTGAGCACGACGGCGATGGCGGCAATCACGATGGCGCCGTAGAAGGACTGCTGGTAGGCGGCGCTGCCGGCCTCGGCGTGATACAGCACGGCAGTGATGGGCTGGCTGATCCAGGTAGAGGCGGCGTAGCCCAGGAACATGATGCCGTAGTTGACACCGATGTTGCTGGTGCCGAAGGCGCCACCGGTGAGCGGCGGGTAGATGACGAGCAGGGCGCCAAAGCTAAAGCCGAGCAGGGCGAGCGCCACGAAGAACATGCTCTGCGTAAAGCTCATCGACATGATGACGAGCGCGACGATGGTGACGATAAGGCTGATGAGCAGCGACTTGTAGGCACCGAGCTTGTCGATGATCTGACCAAAGGACAGACGGCCGACCAGGTTGGCGCAGGTGTTGACGGAGACGACCACACCGCCGAGAGCGACGGCAGCGGCGCTCGTGGGGTCGGCGAAGAGCTGGACGGCGGCGATGGAGGCAACCTTGCCGACGAGTAGGGTACCGGCGGTGGCGGCAAAGGCGAAGGTGATGATGAGGACCCAGAAGCGCGGGGTCTTGACCATCTCGCCCGGGGTGAGGTCGCCGAAGGTGCCGGCGTGCGCGCCACCCTTGGGGGCCTCGAAGCCCTCGGGCAGCCAGCCGGCCTCGGGGGCCTTCAGGAACAGGGCGGAGGCGGCGATCATCACAAAGAAGATGACGCCGAGCGCCTTCAACGCGCCGAAGATGCCAAGGCTCGGGATGAGCAGCGAGGCGAGCACCGGGGACAGCACGGCGGGGCCGGCGGTCGAGGCGGCGAGCGTGATGCCGGAGGCGAGGCCCTTCTTGTCGATGAACCACTTCTGGCCCGTGGTGAGTGCCGGGTTGTAGCCCAGGCCGTTGCCGACGGCGGCGACGAGCGAGAACCACAGGTAGAACTGCCACGGCTCGGTGACGGTGCCGGACATGAACCAGCCCACGCCGTAGCACGCGGCGGCGGCGATCACGACGTTGCGGGGTCCGATTTTATCGGAGATGCGCCCGGCGAAGATGCCCGTCACGGCCATGATGGTCTGGAAGACCGGGAAAGCCCAGGTAAGGGCGCTGGACCACTCGGGGTAGACGGCGAGCAGGTTTTTGCTCACGACGGAATACAGCGCGATGGAGCTGATGAAGAACATGGTGACGCACGCGGCGGAAAGCACGACGGCGCGACCCTTGTTGGAGTTGGTGGAAGCCATTGGACTCTTTCTAATCGATGCGGGGAGGGGAGGGTCTTGTCCCGTGCCCCTCTCTACCGGGCTGGTTTACTGGTCGGTCGGCTTGGCGACGCCGGACTCGTCGGACCAGAGCTCGACACCCTTGTTCTTAAGGTAGTTGTCGGCGTATGCGCGACGGCCGCCGGGCTTGGCGGTGAGGTCGCCCATCATGTTGGAGAAACCGCCATCGACCTTGATGGCATCGCCGGTGGTAAAGTCCGAGCGCTTGGACGCCAGGAACATGACGGCGTTGGCGATATCGCTGACCTCGCCGATGCGGCGCGTGGCGATCAGGCGGCTGCGGCTCTTCTCGACCTCGGGGTCGGCGTAGAAGTTGGCCGACATGGGGGTCTTGACGAAGCAGGGCTCGACGCAGTTGGAGCGCACGCCATACGGGCCCCACTCGGCGGCAAGCATCTTGGACATCATGTTGACGCCGGCCTTGGTGGAGCTGTACACGCCCGAGAACGTCTCGGGGGAGTGGCTGGCGACGGTGGAGATGTGCACCAGACGGCCCTGGCCGGCCTTGATCATCTCACGACCAAAGCGCTGCGAGGTGATGAAGTAGCCGGTGAGGTTGACGTTGAGCACCTGCTCCCAGTCGCTCAGCGGCAGGTCCTCCATAGCGGCGAAGCGCAGGATGCCGGCGGTGTTGACGAGGACGTCGACGCGGCCGAAGTTGGCGATGGTGGCGTCGACGGCGGCCTGAACCTCGGCCTCGTCGGTGGCGTTCATCTTGTAACCCTCGGCGTGGATACCAAACTCGGCGGCGAGGTCGGCGGCTGCGACCTTGACTTTCTCCTCGTCCAGATCGAGCAGGACGACGTTGGCGCCGTTGCGGGCGAACTCACGGCAAATCTCGACGCCCATACCGCCGAGCGCGCCAGTCACGGCGCAGACATCGCCCTCGAGCTTAAGCCAATTGCTCATAGGAACTTCCCTTCTTGTGCCTCCCGGTGGGCCGCTCCCATTAACCGACCCACGTGGTTTTCGCTGGTTATCGTATGCTTTGCATTTGCGCAGGTGAATTGCATATTTGTTAGAATGGCGTTAACCAATGGTTTATAGCTCGCAAGACAATGCGCCTTTAATTGAGTGTGTGACCTGCCAAAACGACCCCCTTCGGCAGCTCATCGCCATGCGTCTGGAAACGGGAGATTGACGTGTACGATCGACGACTTGAGGCCATATCGGCCGCCGCGGAGCTGGGAAGCTTCTCGCGCGCCGCGGCAAAATTGCGCGTGTCGACCCCGGCACTCGTCAAACAGGTGTCGGGATTCGAGGCCGAGTTCGGCATCACGTTGTTCGAGCGCTCGCATTCGGGTGTTAAGGTGACGCCGGCGGGCGCTCTGCTGGTGGACGACGCGCGCTCGATCATGCGGCAGTCCGAGGACGCGCTGCGCCGTGCCAGACGCGCGGCGGGCGATGGCGGGGCCGTGCGCCTGGGCGTGTCGATGATGTGCCCGGGGCGCCAGACGCTGTCGATGTGGTCGGGCATCCACGATCTGGAACCGTCGCTGCGATTTGAGATCGTGCCGGTAAGCGACCTCTACGACGAGCGCGAGACCGTCATGCGCAGCCTTGGTCGCGAAGTCGATGTGGTGCAGTCGAGTTTTTCGACCCCACGCTGGGGCGACGCATGCCAAAAGCTCCGCATCGTCAATGTGCCGTTTTATATCGACGTGCCGCGCACGAGTCCGCTTGCGCGCAAGACGCGCATCACGGTTGCTGACCTAGAGGGTATGCGTCTGCGCGTACTGCGCCACGGCAACGACGCCATGGACAGCCTGCGCATCGACCTGTTGGCCGATGGCGGCGTGGACGTGATCGATGTGGATAGCTTCGACTTTGCGCTCTTTAACGAAGCCGAGGAAAAGGGCGACGCGGTGCTCACCTGCGGCGCATGGTCGGGGGTGCATCCGGCCTTTGTGGGCGTGCCGTTCCTGTGCGGCCGCGAGGTGCCGGTCTTTCTACACTACCCGCTCGAGCCAACCCTCCAAGTCCAAAAATTCGTCAACGCCATGGCCCAACTCCTCAAGTAGCTTACACAAAACGAGGCCCTGGCCAAACGGCCAGGGCCTCACTAACTTTATTCCGTTCTAAATGACGGGTTGATTGCGCGCAGGAGGGTGCCCCGGGGCGGCGGGGTATTTCCTCCGCGCGCAGTTTCGCAGCGCAGCGAGAATGTTTGAGCACGGAGGAATTACCCCGCCGCCCCGGGGCACCCTCCGTCAGTAACCGTCCTACTCCAGCTCAAACGCACCCGTGTACAGCTGGTAGTAGTACCCGCGCTTGGCGATCAGCTCGTCGTGGTTGCCGCGCTCGATGATACGGCCGTGGTCCAGACAGATGATCGCGTCGGAGTTGCGCACGGTGGACAGGCGGTGCGCGATGACAAACGTCGTGCGGCCCTCCATGAGCTTGTCCATGCCCGCCTGCACGATAGCCTCGGTGCGGGTGTCGATGGAGCTCGTGGCCTCGTCCAGGATCATCGCCGGCGGATCGGCGACGGCGGCGCGTGCAATCGAAATTAGCTGACGCTGGCCCTGCGACAGCTGCGCGCCGTTACCGGTGAGCATGGTGTCGTAGCCGTCGGGCAGGCGAGTGATAAAGTCGTCCGCGCCCGCGAGCTTGGCCGCCGCGATGCACTCCTCATCAGTCGCATTCAGGTTGCCGTAGCGGATGTTGTCCATCACGGTACCGGTGAACAGATTCACGTCCTGCAGCACCACGCCGAGCGAGCGACGCAGGTCGGACTTACGAATCTTATTGACGTTGATGCCGTCGTAGCGGATCTTGCCGTCGGCGATGTCATAGAAGCGGTTGATGAGGTTGGTAATGGTCGTCTTACCGGCACCGGTGGCACCGACAAACGCGACCTTCTGGCCCGGCTTGGCGTATACGGACACGCCGTGCAACACCTCGTGGTCGGGCGTATAGCCAAAGTCCACGTTGTCCATGACCAGGTCGCCACGCAGCGGCACGTACTCGATCTCGCCCGTTGCACGGTGTGGGTGCTTCCAGGCCCACATGCCGGTGCGGTGGTCGGCCTCCTCGAGCTGCCAGGTGTCGGGATTCACCTGTGCGTTGACGAGCGTCACGTAGCCCTCGTCGGTCTCGGGCTCCTCGTCGAGCAGCTCAAAGATACGCTCGGCTCCGGCAAGGCCCATGACCACGGCGTTGATCTGCATCGAGATTTGGCCGATCTGGCCGCAGAACTGCTTGGTCATGTTGAGGAACGGCACCACGACGGCGATGGAGAGCGCCATGCCCGAGAGGCTCAGGTTGGGCACGCCCAGCGCCAGGAAGATGCCGCCGGTCAGCGCGACCAGCACGTAGAGCAAGTCGCCCAGGTTCCCGAGGATCGGCATGAGGATGTTGGCGTACATGTTGGCCTTCTGCGAGACCTCGAAGAGCTTCTCGTTGCGCTCGTCAAAATCGGCCTCGGCGGCGGACTCGTGGCAGAACGCCTTGACGACCTTCTGGCCGTTCATGACTTCCTCGATATGGCCCTCGACCACGCCGAGCTCGGTCTGCTGCGCGATAAAGAAGCGCGCGGAGTTGGAGCCGAGCAGCTTGGTCATAAAGGTCATAAACGCGATGCCGGCGATGATGACCATGCACATCCACACGCTGTAATACAGCATGATAAAGAACACGGTGACGATGACGATGATCGTCATGAGCAGGTTGGGCATCGACTGGCTGATCATCTGGCGCAGCGTGTCGATGTCGTTGGTGTAGTGGCTCATGATGTCGCCGCGCTGATGCGTGTCGAAGTAGCGGATTGGCAGGTCCTGCATGCGGTTGAACATCTTCTCGCGCAGCTTCTCGAGCGAGCCCTGCGTGATGACGGCCATGGCGCGGTTCCAGAAGAGCGAGGACGCGACGCCCACGGCGTAGATGCAGCCGAGGGTAGCCACAAGCTTTAGAATTTTGGGCTGCGCGGCCGTCCAGTCGCCCGACTGCCATGATTCGCTGATGACCTGCAGCGCGCTCTGGAGAAACGTCGCGCCGATGGAGTTGATGACGGCGCAGAGCACCACGCCGGCAACGACGAGGGGCAAAAGCACCGGGTAGAAGCCAAAGAGCATCTTGATGAGGCGCGTCATGGTGCCGCCCTTGCGGTTGCGTGCGCGCTCGGCGGTAGCGGCCTTACTCATGTGCCTCGCCTCCTTCCTGGGTCTGGGCTTGCGATGCAGGTGCCTCGGTGCCGGCTGCAGCGGTCTCGCCCGCATCCTCGCCCTCGGCGCTCATCTTGTTCTGCGAGGTGAAGGTCTCGCGGTAGATCTCGCTCGTCTTGAGCAGCTCGTCGTGGTTGCCGATGTCCTTGATGCGGCCGCCCTCCATGACAATGATGCGGTCTGCGTCCTGCACGGAGCTGATGCGCTGGGCGATGATGAGCTTGGTCGTGTTGGGCAGATAGCTTGCCAGCCCTGCGCGGATCTTGGCGTCGGTCTTGGTGTCGACGGCGCTCGTGGAGTCGTCCAGGATCAAGATCTTGGGGCGACGCAGCAGGGCACGCGCAATGCACAGGCGCTGCTTCTGACCGCCGGAAACATTAGAGCCGCCCTGTTCGATCCAGGTGTCATAGCCCTTGGGGAAGCCATCGACAAACTCATCGGCGCAGGCCAGATGTGCCGCCTCGCGGACTTCCTCGTCGGTGGCATTCGGGTCGCCCCAACGCAGGTTCTCGGCGATGGTGCCGCTAAACAGCACGTTTTTCTGCAGCACCATGGCGACCTGGTGGCGCAGCGCGTCCAGGTCGTAGTCGCGCACGTCCATGCCGCCTACGCGCACTGTGCCTTCGGTGGCGTCGTACAGGCGGGCGATGAGGTTTACGAGCGTGGACTTGGCCGAGCCGGTGCCGCCGATAATACCGATGGTTTCGCCGCTCTTAATATGCAGGTCAACGTCGTCGAGCGCCTGGCGCTTCGCGTGCTCGGAATACTTAAAGCTCACGTGGTCAAAGTCGATGGAGCCGTCGGCAACCTCGAGCACGGGGTCGGCGGGATCGGCGATCGTGGGCTCGGCAGCCAGCACCTCGGTAATGCGGTGTGCCGATTCGTCGGCCATGGTCACCATGACAAAGATCATCGACAGCTGCATCAGACTCATCAGAATCTGGAAACCATAGGTAAAGATCGAGGAGAGCTGGCCCACGTCGAACAGCGTGCCCTGGCTCGTGATGATGAGCTTGGAGCCCAGGTAGATGATGACGACAAACGCGCCGTTGACGCAGATGTTCATCATGGGGTTGTTAAAGGCGAGCAGCTTCTCGGCGCGGGTGAAGTCCATCTGGACGTCGCGCGCGGCGGTTGCGAACTTCTCCTTCTCAAAGTCTTCGCGCACATAGCTCTTGACCACGCGCATGCCGGTGACGTTTTCCTCGACGGACTCGTTAAGGGCGTCGTACTTGTGAAACACGCGCGAGAAGATGGGGCGCACCTTAAAGATGATGAAGAACAGTCCAAAGCCCAGCAGCGGAATGATGACCAGGTAGACCATGGCAACGCTGCCGCCCATGATAAACGCCATGGTAAAAGCGAAGATCAATACCAGCGGCGCGCGCACGGCGATACGGATGATCATCATAAAGGCCTGCTGCACGTTGTTGATGTCGGTGGTCAGGCGCGTGACGAGCGATGAGCTCGAGAACTCATCGATGTTGGCAAAGCTGAACGTCTGGATTTTGTAGAACAGGTCGCGACGCAGGTTCTTGGCAAAGCCGCAGCTGGCATGGCTGCAGGTGATGCCAGCTGCGGCGCCAAAGGCGAGTGACGTCAGCGCGATGAGTACGAGAAGGCCGGCGGTGGGCAACATCTCGGTAACGGCGGTGCCGTCCTTGATGGCGTCGATCATGTCGGCGGTGATAAACGGGATCATCATCTGGCAGATTACCTCGCCAAGCACCAGCAGCGGCGTGGCGATCGTGACCTTCATGTAATCGCGGATGCTGCCCATGAGAGTTTTAATCATCCAGTTCCTCCCAGGTTACGCGGATTTTCTCAAGCATTTCGGCGAGCTGTTCGCGCTCGTCGTGAGTGAGGGCACTAAAGGCCTGTTCCCTAAAGCGAATGCGGGCCGCCTGGTCGATGCGGGCGTTTTCCCGGCCGGTTTCGGTCAGGCGAATGGTGAGTTGCCGTCGATCCTTGGGGTTACGGCTGCGCTCGATGAGGCCGTTGAGCTCGAGCTTGGACAGGATCTCGGAAAGCGACCCCGGTTTGAGGTCGAAGTGCATGCCGAGTTCCTGCTGCGACATCTCGCCGCCGGGTTGCTTGGCCAGCAGGCAGATGATGGGCGCCTTGCCGGACACGCCTCCGCCATGAAAATGCATGTAATGGCCGCAAAAGCCCAGGCCATTGAGGATGCGCTTGGCAAGCTTGTCTTCTGAGCTAACCGCTTCGGGTGCATCCGCCGGCTGTGACGGGTCGCCGCCGGGCTCGTGCGAACAAAGGTTAAGAGGTTCATCGCACATGAATTAGTGTTGCTCCTTTCTTTAGTTAGGTAGTGGAATTGTTTTGTGCCTAACCAATCTAGGAGCATGAGAAATGAATGTCAAGGTACCAAACTTATTAAGTTACGGCGTTTTGCCAAACGCCGTAACCGCTCGACGCTGCAAACGCTCCTAAGCGGCAATCTGGCGTTCAATCGTCGGGCATGGCCACAAGGCCTATGCCCTCCTCTTTCACGCCACCTTGCTCGCTTAGGAGCGTTTTCGCTGTCCATCCTCAACCTGTGATTCCGCCACGGTCCGCTTCGGTGCATGTAACCCCTTGGGGATGGAGGAAAAGGGATCATTTTCCGAAACCTTTCCGCAACAATTTGCCCTTCGTACCGCTCGCCTCCGCCCACAACGCCTCCTGCGCTACACTTAGTCGCACTGTGGCGCTGCTGCGCTGTGCCCGAAACAAGGGAGACCCTCATGAAGAACACTCAGCTGCTGCTGATCAACGATATGTGCGGTTACGGCAAGGTCGCGCTTTCCGCCATGCTGCCGGTGCTGTCGCACATGGGCTACCGTATCCATAACCTGCCGACGGCGCTCGTTTCCGATACGCTCAACTATCCCAAGTTCTACATCCACGACACCACGGAGTACGTGCGTCAGAGTCTTGCCATCTGGGAAGAACTCGGCTTTGAGTTCGACGCCATCTCGACCGGCTTTATCGTGACCGAGGAAGAGACGCGCATCATCTCGGACTTTTGCCACCGCCGCGCGCAAAAGGGCACTAAGGTGTTCGTCGATCCCATCATGGGCGACAACGGCAAGCTCTATGCCGGCGTGCCCGAGTCCACGATTGGCCTCATGCGGCACCTGCTGGAGTGCGCAGACTACGCGGTGCCCAACTACACCGAGGCCTGTCTGCTCGCCGATACGCCTATTGCAGAGCAGATCACGCCCGATGAGGCCCGCGCCCTTGTGGACGCCGTGCGCGAGCTGGGTGCCAAGTCGGTGGTCATTACGAGCGCCGTGGTCAATGGCACGAACGCGGTCATCGGTTACGACCATGTGGTGGGGGAGTACTTTACGATTCCCTTTGAGCTCATTCCGGTCTATTTCCCGGGCACGGGCGACACGTTCTCGGCGGTGCTCGTCGGCCGCGTTATGTCAGGTTGGAGTCTGCAGCGCGCGACGTCCGATGCCATGCGCGTGGTAGCCGAGCTTATCGAGCGCAATGCCGACCAAGAGGACAAGTCGGCCGGCCTGCCCATCGAGGCCTGCCTGGACGTGATCGACCATGAGTAACGCTGGCGAGGGCGGCGTCAAGCCTGCGGGCGAGAACAAGCCGCTCGGCGCGCCGCGTGGCAAGCGTCCGCGTATCCGCGTGAGCTGCGTGGACCAGCTGGGTGCGTGCCGCTGCCACCATGGTCACAAGCCGGGCGACGTCTTTGACTTCGACCGAGACCGCGGCAAGATGTGCGCCATGGCCTGCCATGTGGGCTTTCCCTATATTGATATCCTGCGCTATGGCGGAACCGTGCCTGGCAACGAGCCTGGTACGGCAAAGTTCTGCTGCCCCGAGGTCGATACGCTGAACGTTTGGCTTGCCGAGATCGTCGACGAGTAATCGAGCGTGGATTTTCTCCCGTTTAGAGCGCGCTTGAACGCTCAAAGTGGGAGAAAATCCACGCTCATTTTTCATGTGGGAGATTATCCACGCTCGTTTCGCGCCGAAGGCGTGGCCTGCGACCTCGCTTGCCTACAGCTGCTCGAGCATAGCGGTGCAACCGTCGAGCACGTCGCGGTAGGTGGCATCGAAGTTGCCGGTGTACCAGGGATCGGCCACGTCGCCGGGGCGCTCGGTCCAATCGAGCAAGCGCGTAATCTTGCCGTCGGGGTCGTTGCCAAAGATGCGACGCAGGCCACGCGCGTTCTCGGCATCCATATAGACAATGTGATCCCAGTCGCCATACTCCGCACGACGCACCTGGCGTGCACGGTGGGCAACGACGGGAATCCCGACCTCGCGCAGCTTGGCGACCGTGCCATGATGCGGCGGGTTGCCGATCTCCTCGGTTGAGGTCGCTGCGGAATCGATGACAAACTCCGCCTCGCGCCCAGCGCGGCGCACGAGCTCGGTAAACACCGACTCAGCCATTGTCGAGCGGCAGATGTTGCCATGACAGATAAACAGTACGCGTTGCATATGCGGTTTCCTTTCGATCGCCATCATCGAACTCGAGTATCGCAGCTAAGCCTAAGCCTACGCCCTCGCCCGCTTGCGCTCCCAGCGAGCCAACTTAATCGTCACCAGCGTGAGCGCCCAGGCCACAAGCGAGAACGCGGCGCCCACGGCGCCCACGTACGCAATGCCAACGCTGCTCACCACGGCGCCACCCACCGCGGTGCCAAACGAGATACCGACATTAAACGCCATGGGCTCAACCGAGCTCGCGAGCACCATCGATTTGGGATGGCGGCTGCGCGCCACGTCCATAAAGTGCGTGATGCACGACACCGAGAACAGGTACATGAGCATCGCCAAGCTAAAGACAAAGACCAGCGCGAGCGGCATGGCAGCGCCCACGGCAAACAGCCCAAACAATGCCGCCGCCTGCAGCGCGAACGTAACCAGCAGCGCCTTCATGCCAAAGCGCGCATCGATCCATCCGCCCAGGATGTTCGAGATCAGGCAGAACACGCCATAGGCCATAAGCGTGGTGCTCGCCTGAACGGTGCCCATACCCAACACCTGCTCCAGATAGGGCGTCACGTAGCCGTAGAACACATAGACCGATCCCACGCCAAACAAAAAGATGAGCATGCCGGTGATGATGCTCGGTTCGCGTAGAAGCCCCGCCTGCTCGCGAAAGGTGGCGGGCTCGTCGGTTTGCCCAGCGCGCGGCATAAACGCCACGAGCGCTCCGCAGATCAAAACGGCAAAGGTCAGCGTGCCGTACATGGCCACGTGCCAATCGAGCGTGTCGGCCACGAACTTGCCGATCGAAGTGACAAAGACCATTGCCACGGAAAACGCACCATATACCACCGAGATGGCAAGCGAAGTTTGCTGCGGGGACAGCAGCTCGGGGATGTACGTCACGCCCACGGCGAGCAGTGCGCCCGAGACGGATCCCAGGACAATGCGCGAGATAAACAGTACCTGGAAGTTGGGCGCCAACGCCATGACCAGATTGCCGAGCACAAAGATAATGCTGTAGCACACGAGCAGCTGGTAACGACGGAAGCGCCCCGTGCTGAGCGCAAGCACCGGCGTCGCGATGGCGTAGACCAGTGCAAAAACGCTGATGAGCTGGCCCGCAGTGGCAAGCGATATGCCGAGTTCCGTCGCCAAGTCACTTTCGATGCCGATGACCACGAACTCGGAGCAGCCGAGCGAGAATCCCAACAGCACGAGCAGCGCCAGGCAGAGCTTGGTGCGCGCGGGGGAGAGCGCGGCGGCGGTTGATTTACTTTTAGACGTGGTTGCGGCGGTCAAGGTTGTCACTCCAATGTCGCATGAATAAGCGGGATTCAATCCCTGCAACTCTAACAGAATGTGACAAAGGAGTAGCGCCTTTGTCAGGTCGGGACCTTGCCTGTATAGTCGCAATACAGGCGAAGATGGTCTCAGGTACATCGCGGGCGACAGGAGATCCCATGGGTATGCACACGACAAAAGTTGCAGTGGGCGAGGGCAAGTTTGCGCTCGAGGCCCAGCTGACGGTGACGTCGCGAGGCATGGCGGTGTACGCCTGCTCGCCGGAGTTCGCGCACCTGGGCGCCACGGCGCAGGCCATTCCGCGTCCCGAGCCCGGCCGTACGGCGACGGTGAGCATCCTGGCCGTTCCGTGCCATCGAGACGAGATCCCAGCACACGATATCGCGGCGGCGCTTGCCACGCGCTTTGGCGTGCCGGTAGTTGCAAGCACGGGTTTTCATGTTGAGCAGGCGAGTGGGGACGACCTGCAGCGCGTGCTCGACACCACCAAGGAGCTCATCGCTGCGCTCGAGGAGGCCGCCGCGCGCATTCTGCGCGCCGGCTGGGATGAGGGCGGCGCGGGCGCCGCGGTCGTGGCGGTCGATGCCGCGACCGGCGAGGCGCTCGGCCCCGTCGATCGCATCGAGGCCCATACCGGCGAGGGCATTCTGCATCAGGCATTTCTGACGCTTCTGGTCGAGGGCCAGGGCGAAGACGCGCGCCTGCTGCTCTGTCGCCGCAGTCCGCTCAAACGACTGTGGGGCGGGGTGCTGGCCGATAGCTGTGCCGGCCATCCGCTCCCCGGGGAGGAAGTTGTCGCCGCGACGGCGCGCCGCATCAACGAAGAGCTCGGCATCACGCGCGCACCCGACCAGCTCAAACACCTCGGTCACGTGACCTACCGCGAGGACCACGGCGACGGCCGCTGCGAGTGCGAATGGTGCGAGGTCTACCTTGCCCATGTTGAGCCGGGCGAGCTGCATATCAACCAAGAGGAGATCTCGGAAGTGCGCCGCGTGGCCCCGTCCGAGCTCGACGGCTACCTGCGGGGTCGCCCCGAGCAGCTGGCCCCCTGGCTCCGCGAGGCCCTCAGCGACCCATCCATCCGTACGGATCTCGCTATGTGAAACAAAAGACAGTCCCTTTGCCACATCCAAACCGTCACAACATTCGATGAAAATCTCGAAATCGAGGAAAAGCGTCGAATGTTGTGACGGTTTTTGCCCAGAGGATCGCTTCTCATCCAAAAATCCCGCTTGACTGTATTGCCGCAACACAGCGCAACGTAAGGGGTGTCCGATAACGGGCGCCCCTTTTTAAGTGGCAACGTGGCTGCGAATCCGGAGCGCCCCCAACAAGAAAGGTGGGGAGATGGAAGCGGAAAAGAAGGCGTTTAAGATCACCAAGCGCGAAATTGGCTTTGTGCTGGGTACCGTTGTCTTTTTGCTGGTGAAGTTTCTTCCTTTGGCGGAGCTGAGCTCGACGGTCGAGCTCACGGTCGGTGGTCAGACCTGTCTGGCACTGACGCTCGCCACGGTGGTGTTCTGGGCATGTGGCGTGGCGCAGCCGGGCTTTGTGGGCCTGCTCTACTGCGCGCTGCTCGTTCTGTTTAAGGTGTGCGTGGACGACACGGGCGCCGCGAGCATCTCGGCGACGGTCGCCTCCACGTTTAGCTCGTGGACCAAAGCCACCATGTGGCTCGTCATCGGCGCCTACCTCATCGCCAGCGCGGTCAAGGAGTCGGGCCTGGGCGAGCGTATCGCCTATGCGTTCATGCTCAAGTTCGTGCGCGATGCCAAGTCGCTCATCATCTCGATTTTCGCGCTCACCTTTGTGCTGTCGCTACTCATTCCGCATCCGTTCCCCCGTGCCTTCCTCATCCTCGCCGTTGTCTCGGTCATCGCCGAGTCCGCCGGCTACGGTGACGACGACCGCGGCAAGCTCGGCTTCCTTGTGTTTGCCGCTGCTGCCCCCGGCTCCATGTTCTTCCTGACAGGCGACTCCACGCTCAACCCGCTCGTCGCGCAGTACAGCGCCGAGGCCGGCGGCATGAGCCCGTCCTTTGTCGACTGGTTCCTGTACATGAGCGTGCCTATGCTGGTCGCGCTGCTGTGCACCCTGTTCCTGGGCCTCTTCCTCTTTAAGCCCAGCAAGGAGCTCGTCTACGATCGCGAGCAGATCGTGACCAAGCAGGCCGCGCTCGGCAAGCTCTCCGTCAAGGAGATTCGCACCATCGTGTGGCTTGTCATCGCCATCGCGCTGTGGCTCACCGTCTCGGGCGATTACATCGGCTGGGTCACCCTGGCCATCGGCGTCTGCCTCGCCATGCCCATCATCGGCGAGGTCCTCACCCCCGCCAGCTGGAACGCCATCGACATCAAGTCCCTCATGTTCCTGACGGCCGCCATGGCCGTGGGTTCCGTGGGCGGTGCCACCGGTATGAACGCCTGGATCGCCGATGTCGTGCTCCCCAGCTCCGTGCCCGAGAACATCTTCCTGTTCGCCCTGCTTGTCGCCGCGCTCTCCATGGTTATCCATATGTTCATGGGCTCGGTCATGGCCGTGCTCGGCGTGTGCGTGCCGGCGTTCATCAGCTTCGCGGCCGGCTCCAGCGTGAGCCCGCTTGCCGTGGCGCTCATCGTCTTCACGTCCATCAACATCCACTACATCCTGCCGTTCCATAACCTGCCGATCCTTATCGGCGAAGGCAAGGACGCTGGCGGCTACACCTCCAAAGAGGCCATGCGCATGGGTATTCCCCTTACCGCGGTCGTCTTTATCGTCGTGCTGGTCGAGGCCGCCTGGTTCCACCTCTTTGGCCTGATGTAAGCAGTCGAGTGCTTGGCTGTAATTAGCCGAGCGCTTGAACTGCGAGTGCCCGAGCGCCCCATCTATGAGCGCTGCGGCTCCATTACGTTACCAAGCCGGCGGCACTCCCGCCGCCGGACACTCTCCCGAAAGGAGCACGCCATGTCCACTACCGATGCTTCCCAGATTCACGACCTGCGCTCCGCACTCGACTTTTTGCGCGAGATGCCGGGCCAGCTGCTCGAGACCGACACTCAGGTCGATCCCGATGCCGAGGTCTCGGGTGTCTATCGCCACGTCGGTGCCGGCGGCACCGTTATGCGCCCGACCAAAGAGGGCCCGGCGATGGTCTTCAACAACGTCAAGGGCTTTGACGATGCCAAGGTCTGCATCGGCATGCTTGCCAGCCGCAAGCGCGTTGCCGCCCTGCTCGACCTGGACGAGGAGCACCTGGGCCTCGAAATCGGCAAGCGCTTCGAGAACCTGATCGCGCCCGAGCAGATCGCCGAGGGTGCGCACGTCGACTGCCAGGAGGTCGTGTACAAGGCGACCGACGAGGGCTTTGACCTGCGCAAGATCGTCCCCGCTCCCACCAACACGCCCGTCGACGGCGGCCCCTACATCACCATGGGCCTCGCCTATGGCACGAGCCCCGACGGCTCCCAGTCCGACGTGACCATCCACCGCTTCTCCTGCGTCGACAAGGACAAGCTCGCCATGTGGATTACTCCCGGCAGCCGTCACCTGGGTGCGTTCTTTGACGAGTACTGCCAGCGCGGCGAGGACATGCCCATCTCCATCTCCATCGGCCTGGACCCCGCCGTGTACATGTGCTGCGGCTTCGAGGCTCCCACCACGCCGCTCGGCTTCAACGAGCTGCAGATCGCCGGCGCCCTGCGCGGCCATGCCGTCGAGCTTGCCGACTGCGTCACCGTTCCGCAGAAGTGCATCGCCAATGCCGAGTATGTGCTCGAGGGCTACCTCATGCACGACGAGACCATCAACGAGGACGTCAACGGCCACGGCTACGCCATGCCCGAGTTCCCCGGCTACACCGGTGGCGCCAAGGTCTGCCCGGTGATCAAGATCACCGCCGTCACCACGCGCGTCAATCCCATCATGGAGAGCTGTATCGGTCCTTCGCACGAGCACGTTTCCATGGCCGGCATCCCCACCGAGGCTTCCATCTACAAGATGGTCGAGACCGCCATCCCGGGCCGCCTGCTCAACGTCCATGCTGCTCCCTGCGGCGGCGGCAAGTTCGTTGCCATCATGCAGTTCAAGAAGTCGAGCAAAAATGACGAGGGCCGTCAGCGCAACGCCGCCATGCTCGCCTTCTCGGCATTCTCCGAGCTCAAGCATGTGATCCTGGTTGACGAAGACGTCGACATCTTCGACATGAGCGACGTGATGTGGGCCATGACCACGCGCTTCCAGGCCGACGTGGACCTCATCACCATCCCCGGCTGCCACTGCCACGTGCTCGACCCGTCCAACGACCCCGCGTTCGATCCTTCGATCCGCGAGCACGGCATCGCCTGCAAGGCCATCTTCGACTGCACGGTTCCGTTCGACCTCAAGAAGAACTTCATTCGCTCGCAGTTCATGGAGATCGACAAGGACAAGTGGGCTGCAGAGCTTTCTTTCTAGTACGTAGCCCTACCAAGTAGTCAAGGAGTTGTCATGCCTGAGTCTTCTGGCCGTCCCTGTCGCATTGTCGTTGGCGTGTCTGGCGCTAGCGGTGCTGCGCTGGGCCTTGAGTGCCTCAAATGCCTGCGCCAGGCAGGTGCCGAGTCGGCGCTTGTCGTCACGCGCGGGGGAGAGATCACCATCGAGCAGGAGCTCGGCATGACGCTCGACGAGTATGCCGCGCATGCCGATGTGGTCTACGACAACAAGAATATCGGCGCTGCCATCGCAAGCGGCACCTATCCGGTTGATGGCATGATCGTGGCACCCTGCTCCATGAAGACGCTCGCCGGCATCGCGAGCGGCTACAGCGACAATCTGTTGCTGCGTGCGGCCGACGTGCAGATGAAAGAGCAGCGCCGCCTGGTGCTCATGGTGCGCGAGACGCCCTTCAGCGCCATTCACGTCGACAACATGGCGCGCCTGGCGCGCGTACCGGGCGTCATGCTCATGCCGCCCATGCTCACGTTTTACAACGGCCCCGTCACGCTCGACGACGCGGTGCATCACATCGCCGCCAAGGCACTCGAGGCCGTCGGCGTGTCATGCGCAAACTATAAGCGCTGGTCATAGGCGTCTTTAGGGTAGGATACGAGTAGTGTTTGAGCCCGCTGCCCCTGTGGGCGGCGGGCTTTGGTGTGTCGGGAGGATCTATGCAGACGGGCATGTATGCGATTAGCGAGATGGCGAGCTTGTTTAACGTTTCGCGCCAAACGCTCATCTATTACGACAAGATCGGTCTGTTTAAGCCCGCCGTGGTTAACGAAAAGGGCTACCGTTTCTATTCGCCCACGCAGATCCCGCTCATGCGTCTGATCTGCATGCTGCGCGACCTGGGGCTCGAACTCGACGAGATCGACCGTCTGACCTCGACGTTCGACATTGGCGAGATGACCGATCACCTGCGCTCACGGGTGCAGGCGCTCGATGAGCAGATCGCCGAGCTCAAAGCCGAGCGCGCGAGCGTGCAGGAGCGCCTGAGCTTTTACGACGAGGCGGTTTACTGGCGCGAGCGCGAGGGCAGGCCGGAGCTCAAGCAGTTTGAGCGCCGCTACGTGGTCTTTGAGGAGTTTCCAGGCGATATCGAGCGTGGCCGCTCGATGCTTCACCCCACGCTCATGCGGGCGATTCTGCGCATGCGTACGTTGACGGGCACGCGCCCCATGCGCGGCTGGGGCGCCATGCTACGTCGCGAGGCACTGCATTCCGACGACCCCATCGCCGGCGCCGGCTCCTTTGCCGTGCTGCCGCGCGGTGCCGAGGGGCTACTGCCGAGCGATCCCGCCGAGCTGGCAGAGATCGGCATCGAAGTGCTGCCCGAGGGCACGTATCTGTGCATGAGCCGCTGGGGTATGCCGTACGAGCCCGAGGGCATCCGCGCCATCGTTGCCTGCATGGACGAGCACGCGCTCCAGCCCATCGGCAACGCCTTCGACTTTTGCTACCTCGATACCACGAGCTACGACGAGTCCCACCAAGAAGACTTCTGCTGCATCCAAGTCCCCGTTGTCCTCAAATAACTTGCGGTGAAATAGTTCCTAAATAGCCTGAGTAATCGCACAAACGGGAACTATTCCACCGCAACTTCGATGTGACAAAGAGATAGTCCCTTTGTCACATTGACGAGCGGCACCGCGAGTTTGTTTTAAAGCGGAGGAGGCGGCTCATTTCTTATAAACTCGCATTATTTGCAAGTTTGTAAGGTAACATCTTATAAACTTGTAAAATCTGCAAGTTTATAAGATGTTACGTCTGGCCGGGCGCTAGGGAGACTCTATGAACATCATTCGCCGAAGCCGCTATCTTGATCGACTCATTGCTTTTCAGGATACCGACCTCATCAAAATCGTGACGGGTATACGCCGTTGCGGCAAATCCACGTTATTGGACATGATGAGGGAGCACCTGGCGCAACAGGGGGTGCCGGCCGAGCGTTTGCTGACCTTTAAGATGGAATCTCTAGAGTATGCGGGGATTACAGATTACCTGACGTTTTATCGCATGGTTCGGGAGCGCGTTGACGGTGTCGATCGCCCCTATCTGTTCTTTGACGAGCTCCAGAATGTCGAGGGCTGGGAAAAGGCGGTTAACTCGCTCCGAATCGATTTGCCGTGCGATATCTATGTCACGGGCTCCAATGCCTTTTTGCTATCGAGCGAGCTTGCAACGCTTATCTCGGGCCGGTATATCGAGGTCAAGATGCAGCCGCTCACGTTTGGCGAGTATCTTGATTTTCGCTCGATCGATGCGGTCGTTGCCGAAGGGCTTGACGAGAGGGCCGAGCTCGTTTCCAAGACGGGCGATCGCCTTAATTCAAACACCGTGCTCGAGCAGTACATAACCTATGGCGGCATGCCGTTTCTGGCTCATGACGAGCCGAGACGCGAACCGTGCCGCGACTACATCCGCAGCCTCTATCAGACGATTGTCGCGCGCGATATCCTATTGCGCGCGACGCGTAGAGGTCGCGGAGCTATCACCAAGCGCGACGTTCTCGAGCGGCTCTGTGCGTATCTGGCAGACAACATCTCCAATCAAACCTCGGTCAACAAAATCGTAGGGACGCTCAACGAATCATCGGGCGGTAAGACCAACGCATCGACGGTGTCGGCGTATATTGACGCTCTGGAAGAGACGTACCTGTTTACCAAGGTAAAAAGGTATGACGTCAAGGGGCGGGAGCTCCTCAAGACAGGCGGTAAATATTACATAGCCGATACGGGAATCCGCAGCTATCTTGACGGATATAGAGGCAGCGATAGCGGAAGGATGCTCGAGAACGTTATCTACAACCAGCTTGTCTTTGAAGGATACGAAGTGTTTTGCGGCCATCTGCGCGCGGGGGAAATCGACTTTGTCGCAATCGGCGAGGGATCGGACCGT
Organism: uncultured bacterium; assembly: GCA_958349055.1. Taxonomy (GTDB): domain Bacteria; phylum Actinomycetota; class Coriobacteriia; order Coriobacteriales; family Coriobacteriaceae; genus Collinsella. The sequence continues at coordinate 6,996 of CATWBO010000003.1, read as the reverse complement.
AAATATATCCAGGTTACCGAACGGATCGATGCCGAGGCGACCAGAGAGCGCGAGCTGCGACCGCTCAAACTAAACACGCTGGGAAAAATCCCTGATTCGTACGAGAAGATCCTGATCGTCAGGGATGGTGAGCATCCAACAGACATCGACGGCATCAGAATCGTAGGGGCGGTCGACTTCTTGCTGAGAAACAAGATCGCCCACGGCTAAACGCAAAATGTGACAAAGGGATAGTCCCTTTGTTACATTCCATGCGAGCCGCCGTGCCATCTGGGGGTATAAGGCTGGCAAGTGTTTATTTGCGAGGCCAAGGGGGCGCCCCGTATGGATATTGATAACTTTGAATGGTGGTATAGCGAGGGCGAGGCTCCGGACGAAGAGTGGGACGAGCCCGCGCCGCGTGACGTGTCGAGCGACGAGGACGAGACCGGCAACGTCGTCGCCGCCGACTCGGACGCCGCCCTCGACCCCGTCGAGCCCCTAACCTTTGAACAGGCCTGGGCCCAGGCCGAGGCAGACGAGGCCAAGGCCGACGCTACGGCCACGCTCGGCGAGCCAGCCGACATGTCCATCTCGCCGGCAAAGACCCCGCAACCTCGCCATACCATCGACCCCGACAGCACGGCATCCTTCAGCATTCTCGACGTGCCCTCGCAGGGTGCTCAGGCGCCCGCGCCCACACGTCGCCCCAATCTGTCTCGCGAGGAAGATGCAGGACGTCGCTCGCCGCTCGGCCCCATCCTTATCGCCTTCATGGCCGGCGTCATCGCTTGCTCGGCGATCGGAAATGTCTGGAGCCACGTGGAGCAACAGCGCAAAGACGCCGCCAAGGTCGAGATGTCTGTCGAGCAATCGCTCAGCCGTACGCGCTCGGTGCATGTGGCGGTCGAGGTCAAGGACGGTGCGACATGGGACACCGCCCGCGGAGACAGCCAGATGCTCATCCATATCGTGGGCCGCACACTCAGGGGGCAGGCGATTGACGAGTATCAATATGTCAACTCCGCTGGTGACGGCATCGAACTCAAGCCCGGCGACTACGAGCTCACGGTCGATGAGCCGCCCGTCGCCACCGATGGCACGCGCTTCCGCGCCTCAAAGCGCATGGTTCCCGTGAGCTTTAACTCGCAGGCGCCCGATACGATCGATAGCACGCCGCAGGGCGGGTTCGACCTTTACGCAATCGCTCAATAACTGCGCCTGCCGCTTCTCCTTGCCGCCAAGAGTGGGACAATAGCCCTCGACACTGTTGTTTACTTTTGGAGGAAGTAGCATGTCCACCGTCACTACCATCAAGCGCGGCGGCCTCACCGCGGCCATCGATTCCATGGGCGCCCAGCTCACGAGCCTTGCCCTCAACGGCAACGAGTATCTGTGGCAGGGTGACCCGGCCTTTTGGGGCAAGCATGCGCCCATCCTGTTCCCCATTGTGGGATCGCTGCGCAACAACATGGCGACATCTGCGGCCGGCACCTGCGAGATGCCGCGCCACGGACTCGCGCGCATCGTCGAGCACAAGCTGGTCGAGGTTTCGGAGGACGGCTCCTCGGTAACGTACGAGATCACTGACACGCCCGAGTCGCTCAAGGCGTTCCCGTTCCACTTTAAGCTCAACATGACCTATGCCCTGACTGGTGACGCCACGCTTACCCAGACCTTTGCCGTCACCAATACCGGCGACGTGGACCTGCCGTTCTCGGTGGGCGGCCACCCCGCATTTAACGTGCCCGCCCCCGGTGCCGAGGACGAGGCATTCGAGGATTACGAGCTGGCGTTTACCGAGGCTTGGACTAACGAGGCCCCCATCATCACGCCCGACGGTCTTATGACGTTCGAGGGTAGCTACAAGGCTCCCGATAACTCGGACGTGCTGCCCATCACGCACCGTAGCTTCGATAACGACGCCATCATGTTCACCGATACCCCGGGCTCCACGCTCACGCTGCGCGGTCGCAAGTCGGGCCATGGCGTCAAGATCGACTTTGAGGGCTTTAAGTACATCGGCGTGTGGTCTGCCGCCAACGACGCTCCGTTTGTGGCGCTCGAGCCTTGGACCGGTCACACCACGATGGACACCGAGGACGACGTCTTCGAGCACAAGGTCAACACCATTACGCTGGCGCCGGGCGCTACCGACACCCGTTCCTTTAGCGTCACCCTGCTCTAGAGGTTCCGCCGTTCTAACGAACGGCGGACCGGTCGACGCTGCGCGCCACCCAGAGCGACAATTTGTCATTCAAAAGGCAAGGCATGACCAGAAGGTCTATGCCTTGCCTTTTTCATGTCAACTTGTTCGCTCTGGATGGCGCTCGCTGACATTGCCGAATCATCAACGTCCCCAACGACTAGCCCGCCACACCGGGCAGGGGGCTTTTTGCTCCGTTAATCTTTTGCACGCCCCATCGGTTCCGCCGCTGCGCTATCCTGTCCTGTTGTCAGCAAAGCAAAACAGGAAGGCATCAGATGCAACCTCGACTACAGCGCGACGCGCATCCACAGCCGGTATGCAGCCGTCGCATCTTTTTGGGTAGCGCTCTCGCTGCGAGCGCTTCTGTCGTCGCCGGCGCGCTCGCCGGCTGTCAGCGCCCGTCCACGCTCAAGGTGGTTCAGCCCACGACGGGCGGCGGTCGCGACGACCTGTCCGATTCCGTTATCGGCAAGGACAAGATCCGCATCGGCATGGAGGCGGCCTACGCCCCGTACAACTGGCAGGTCTCCGAGGCCAGTGAGTTCACTATCCCCATCGACAACGTGCAGGGCGCCTATGCCGATGGCTACGACGTGCAGATCGCCAAGATCGTCTGCAAGGCCCTCGGCGGCGAGCCCGTTGCCGTCAAGCAGAGCTTCTCGGGCCTTATCGATTCGCTCAACAACGGCCAGATCGACCTCATCATTGCCGGCATGAGCGCCACGCCCGAGCGCGAGGAGTCCGTCGGCTTTTCCGACCCGTACTTCATTGGTTACTTTGGCCTGTTCGTAAAAGAGGGCTCGCCCTACCAAAACGCCACCAAGCTCAGCGACTTCAGCGGCGCTACGGTACTCGGCCAAAAGGACACCATGCTCGACACCGTCATCGACGAGATCCCGGGCGTCGTCCACAAGAACCCGGTCGACTCGGTCCCCACGGTGTTTTCGAACCTGCTGCAGGGCACGTGCGACGCCGTGACCTACAACACCGAGAACGAGAAGGGCTATATGGCCCAAAACCCGGGTATCGTGCCGATTCAGTTCGCCGAGGGAGAGGGCTTTAAGCAGGAGGTTACGGCAAACGTCGGCTGCCGCAAGGGCTCGGACAAGCTGCTTAAACTCATCGACAAGACGCTCAAGGGCGTTAGCCAGGAGGAGCGCGACCAAATGTGGGACGCGTGCCTCGACCGTCAGCCAGCATAGGGAGGCAGCATGAAAACCATCAATCGCCTGGCCTCCTTTATCAAGGCCGACCATCGCTACGTATACCTGGGCACGAGCGTCATCGCGGCGCTCGGCTTGGCGGCGAGTCAGCGCAATCCCACGCCGCTGAGCTTCTTGGCCCCCACGGGCATCTTCCAGGACTGCCTTTGGGCAATCCTTTGGGCCTGGGTCGTCGTGTCGGCGGCAGCGCTCGTCACCAAGCTCATGCACTGGAATGACTATCGCGAAAAATCGCCATTCGCATCCGAACGCTTCCGCCGCGGCGCGCGCCTGGGCAGCTATGTCGTGGTCGCCATCGCAGCGATCTTCTTTATCGACCGCTGCGTCATGTCGTTTATCGACCTGGTGCAGGTGAGCATTGTCTCGGACTCCAACCCCAGCGACTTTTTGCCGAGCCTGGTCTACATGACCTATAAGAGCGGCGACTTCTTTATCCGCGGCATCGAGATCACCATCGCGCTCGCTACTTTCGGCACCGTCATCGCCTTCTTCCTGGCGCTGCTGCTGGTGTTCCTTCGAACCCAGACGTTCGACCGCGTGGACAACGACCTCACGCGCTTCTTCAAGAGCATCGGCCGCGGCTTTGCGACCGTCTACTCCACAGTCGTGCGCGGCACGCCCATGATGGTCCAGGGCCTGCTCATCTATTACGCGGGCTTCACCGTCCTGCGTAGCATGGGCTTCGAGACCGCCCAGGCCAACCAGATCTGGAGCACTTTTACCGCCGGCCTTGTCACCATCTCGCTCAACTCCACCGCCTACATGATGGAGGTCCTGCGCGGCGGCATCGAGTCCATCGATCCCGGTCAGGCCGAGGCGGCGCGCTCGCTGGGTCTGTCGCGGTGGCAGGCCATGCGCAAGGTCGTGTTCCCCCAGGGCATTAAAAACGCGATCCCGGCGCTCACCAACGAGCTCATCATCAACATCAAGGACTCGTCGGTGCTCTCGGTTATCGGCGTGTTCGACCTCATGTACGCCACTACCACCGTCGCCGGCGTGTACTACCGCCAGATGGAGGTCTACTGCGTGGCGCTCGTGGTCTACCTGATCCTGACGTTCGTGGCGGGCCGCCTGCTCGAGGCCTTTGGCAAAAAGCTCGGCGCCGAGGCCCCGGCAACGCTGCCCAGCTCCAACTAGGCTCAAGACGAGGAGAATCATCATGGCAGATACCGCCACCACCGGCACCGCGGCCGCCGCACAGACCAATGAGCCGCTCATCCGCGTCGAGGGCCTGCGCAAGAGCTTCGGCTCGCTCGAGGTGCTCAAGGGCATCGACCTGTCCGTCAATCCCGGCGAGGTCGTCACCATCATCGGCGCCTCGGGCTCGGGCAAATCGACCTTTCTGCGCTGCCTCAACCTGCTCGAGGCCCCGGACGCGGGCCACATCTGGTTCCACGGCCAGGACCTTACGGCCGAGCGCTGCAATATCAACAAGCTGCGCGAGGACATCGGCATGGTGTTCCAGGGCTTTAACCTGTTCAACAACATGGACGTGCTCGACAACTGCACGCTCGCGCCCGTCATGCTCAAAAAGATGAGCAAGGCCGAGGCCGAGAAGGTCGCGATGGAGCATCTGACGAGCGTGGGGCTCGAAAAGTTCGCGCACGCCGCCGTGGGTCGCCTGTCCGGTGGCCAAAAGCAGCGCGTTGCCATCGCCCGCGCCCTGTGCATGAATCCGCAGATCATGCTGTTCGACGAGCCGACCTCCGCGCTCGACCCAGAGATCGTGGGCGAGGTGCTCGAGGTCATGCGCAAGCTCGCGGCCGACGGCATGACCATGGTCGTCGTCACGCACGAGATGGCCTTTGCCCGCACCGTCTCCGACCGCGTGGTCTTTATGGACAAGGGCGTGGTGCTCGAGGATGCCGCGCCGGCCGAGCTCTTCGGCAACCCCAAACACCAGCGCACTCGCGAGTTCCTCTCTCGCTATCTCGAGGACAAATAACCGACCGCAAACGCTTATGTGGCAGGGCCGCTCCGGTGGGGCGGCCTTTGTCGTCACAATCGAAAGGATGTCATGGCCGAGGTTTGGCGCTTCTTTGCGCACGAGGATGATTTTGCCGATATCGACGAGGTCGGCGCGTGCGAGCGCCTGGGCCGCGTGCTGTCGTTTCCGACGATTTCGAGCATGGATGCCCAGACGGTGGACTGGCAGGCGTTTGCCGACCTGCGTGCCTATATGCAGCAGGCCTGGCCGCGCGTGTTCGCGGCGGGCGAGGTTGAGCTTATCGACCATTCGCTGTTGGTGACGCTTGCCGGCTCCGACCCCGCGCTCAATCCCGTCATGCTCATGGGCCACATGGACGTGGTCCCCGTGGTGCCGGGCACCGAGGAGGACTGGACACACGCTCCCTTTAGCGGGCACGTGGACGACACCTACATTTGGGGCCGCGGCGCCATCGACATGAAAGACCAGGTCGCGGGCATTCTCGAGGCGGTGGAGTATGCACTGGCGCACGGTTGGCAGCACGAGCGCACGCTGCTGCTGGCCTTTGGCCAGGACGAGGAGACCACACAGTACGGCGCGGGTGCCATCGGCCGCGTGCTCGAGGAGCGCGGTATTGAGCTTGAGTACCTGATCGACGAGGGCGACTACCGCATCGTTCCGGCTGCCGAGTATGCTGCGGGCGAGGGCTGGCTCATGCACGCAGACCTGGCCGAGAAGGGCTATGCCGACGTTGTGCTCAAGACGAAGAGCGAAGGTGGGCACTCGTCCAATCCCTACGGCGGCACGTCTCTCGAGGTGCTCAGCCGCGCCATCGCGTCGATCTGCGATATCGAGTGGCCGACGCGCGTGACCGACCTGCTTGCCGCACAGCTTGGCGAGCTGGGGCTCTACACGGTCGACGAGATCGCCTCCAACAAGGACGCCATCGTACGCGATCGCCTCGCTAGCAAAAAGCTCTATCCGCTCGTAACGACCACCTGCGCGCCGACCCAGATCGAGGGCGGCAGCACCGGAGCCAACGTAATGCCGCAGGACATGTGGGCCAACATCAACTTCCGCATGCTCGAGGGCACGAGCGTGGCCGACGTCGTGGCGCGCTGTCGCGAGGCTGTTGCCGCGGCGGGGCTCGCCGGCCGTGTCGAAGTGGAGCTCGGCCCCGGTAGCTCCGAACCCTCGCCGTCCCCGCGCGTGGGCGGTCCGGGGCTCGAGGCCGTCCGCGCCATCGCCGCCCGCTATTTCCGTGATCCCAAGCCGACGGAGGAAAACGGATCGTCTGCGGTGGGCCAAGAGCCGATGAGCATCGTGCCCTCGACCGTGATTGGTGCAACCGATGCCGCCAACTACCAGCGCATTTGCCACGAGTGCATCCGCTTCTCCGCCTTTGTGGTCGACGATGACGAATGCGACCGCGGCGTCCACGGCACCAACGAGCGCATCACCCGTCGCGCCTACCTCCAAGGCATCCGCTTCCTCATCGCCCTGCTCCACACGCTCTAGAATCTGACAAAGCGACAGTCCCTTTGTTAGCCGTTGGGGACGCTCTTAAACGACTAGTCGTTAAGGAACGTACCCAACGACTAGGTGGTTGATTTCCGATCTCAGCCGAACACATTGAGCAGATGAGCCGTTCCCGCAGC
>CATWBO010000002.1 GCA_958349055.1 uncultured bacterium | reverse complement strand
ACTTAGCCCGTGCCGGGCCCGCTGAGACCAGACCTGCCAAAATAGGACAGCTTTATTTTGGTCGGTTTTATCTGGGGCAATAACGCGCATGCGATTATCAAAAGATCTGAATTCAAATAACTGAATAGACTGTCTGACAAAATCGCAACCCGCACCAACCAGACCTTTTGCTATTCCCGGCGGGGTCCGCGGGTAAAGTTTATCGCGAGTTCCGCACGAACAGGAGGCCACTTAATGTGGCCTCCGTCGTGAGCAGGACTGTAGAGCAGGAAACTTTACCCGCGGACCCCGCCGGGAATAGCAAAAGGGCGACTCCAGGTGGAGTCGCCCTTGTTGAGCTGCTTATGTTTAGCTGTTACTCGGCGTCGTGGTGACGGCGGGGCTTGCGGCCTCCGTTGTCGCCGGGACGGCGCGGACGGTCGCTGCGCTCGGAACGCTCGCGACGCGGGCGCTCACGACGCTGGAAGTGCTCGCCGTCGCCCTCGGAGGCAGCCTCGGCGCGAGCCGGGGCCTCGGGCTTATCCAGACGATCGAGCGAGATCTTGCCGCGATCGTCGACCTCGATGACGACGACCTTGACCTCGTCGCCGACGTTGAGGACGTCCTCGACCTTCTCCACGCGGCCCTTGGCGACGCGGGAGATGTGCAGCAGGCCGTCCTTACCAGGCAGCAGGTTGACGAAGGCGCCGAAGGGCTGGATGGAGACCACACGACCGGTGTACTCCTCGCCCGGCTCAGGAACCTTGATGATGAGCTTGATGCGCTCGACGGCCTGATCGACGGACTCGCCAGTGCCGCCGACAAAAACGGTGCCGTCCTCCTGGATGTCGACCGAAGCGCCGGTCTCGTCCTGGATGCCGCGGATGACCTTACCGCCGGAACCGATGACGTCGCGGATCTTGTCGGTCGGAACCTGAATGGAGACGATGCGCGGAGCGGTGCTGCGCGTGGTGTGGCGCGGCTCGGAGATCACATCGAGCATCTTCTGCAGGATGAAGGCGCGACCCTCCTTGGCCTGCTGCAGGGCGCGGGCCAAGATGTCGAAGGTAAGGCCGGTGGCCTTGTTGTCCATCTGCAGGGCGGTAATGCCCTCGGTGGTGCCGGTGACCTTAAAGTCCATGTCGCCCAGGAAGTCCTCGAGACCCTGGATGTCGGACAGGACCACGGTCTTGCCCTCCTCCTGGATCAGGCCCATGGCGATACCGGAGACCGGGCGCTTAATGGGCACGCCGCCGTCCATAAGGGCGAGCGTGGAGCCGCAGGTCGAAGCCATCGAAGAGGAGCCGTTGGACTCCATGACCTCGGAGACGACGCGGATGGCGTAGGGGAACTCGTTCTCGTCGGGGAGCACCGGAAGCAGAGCGCGCTCGGCCAGGTTGCCGTGGCCGATCTCGCGGCGCTTGGGGCTGCCCATGCGGCCGGTCTCGCCGGTGCAGAACGGCGGGAAGTTGTAGTGGTGCATGTAGCGCTTGCCCTCGGTGGGCTCGATGGTATCCAGACGCTGGCCCTCGTTGAGCATACCGAGCGACAGGACGGAAAGCACCTGGGTCTGGCCACGCTGGAACAGACCGGAGCCGTGAACGAGCGGCAGGTAGTTATCCTTCACCATGATGGGGCGAATCTCATCGGCGGCACGGCCGTCGACGCGCTCGCCGGTCTCGACGACCATGGTGCGCATGGCCTTCTTCTCGAGCTTCTTGAGCGCCACGGGAATCTCGCGCTCCCAAGCGGACTGCTCCTCCTCGGTGAACTCGGCACGGATGGACTCCTTCAGAGCCTCGACCTTGCCGATACGGGAGAGCTTGTCGGCGTCGCGAAGGGCGGCTGCCATCTCGTCGTAGTGGGCGAAGATGCGCTCCTGGACCTCCTCGACGGGCTGGTCGAGCGGGTACTCCTTCTTGACGATAGCGCCGTTGACCTGCTCCCACTCGGCGACAAACTCGTCCTGAGCCTGGCAGAAGGCAGCAAGGGCCTCCTGGCCAAACTTCATGGCGGCGAGCATGTCGTCCTCGGAGATCTCCTCGGCGCCGGCCTCGACCATCGAGATGAAGTCGGCAGAGCCGCCCAGCTCCAGGTCCAGATCGGAGTTCTCGCGCTCCTCATAGGTGGGGTTAACGATAAACTCGCCGGTCTCCACGTTGCGGCCGATGCGCACGCAGGCAAGCGGGCCCTCGAAGGGCACGCCGCCGAGCGTCATGGCCAGGGAAGCACCCATGACGTTGATGACGTCAAAGGGGTTGACCTGGTCGGCGACGAGCGAGGTAGCGACGATGTGTACCTCGTTGCGGAAGCCGTCCGGGAAGCTCGGGCGAATCGGACGGTCGATCATGCGCGCGGTGAGCGTGGCCTTCTCGCTGGGACGGCCCTCACGCTTGAGGTAGCCACCCGGGATGCGGCCGGCGGCGTACATCTTCTCGTTGAAGTCGACGGTCAGCGGGAAGAAGTCGTAGTTCTTGCGCTCCTTGGAGACGACCACGGTGTCGAGCATCGTGGTGTCGCCCTGCTTGACCAGGCAGGCGCCGGTGGCCTGCTTGGCAAGCTCGCCCGACTCAAAGGTGTAGGTCTTGCCGTACAGCTCAAAGGTCTTGGATACGAGTGTCATTGTTCTCCTTTACCCCGCAGGCCCCTTGCCTGCAGGCTCCTCATGTGACGCGGGCCCCCTGCCCCCGCCACGCTTCAGAGCGTGATTGTTCACGCCCTTACACAAAAAGAGCGCCCCGCTGCGCAGGACGCTCTTAGCATGTACAAATCCTACTGGATGTTGTCGCGGATGCCCAGAGCCTTGATGAGCTCACGGTACTCGACGATGTCGTTCTTCTTGATGTAGGAGAGAAGACGACGACGACGGCCGACGAGCATGAGCAGGCCACGACGGGTGTGGAAGTCCTTCTGGTGGGACTTCATGTGCTCGGTCAGCTCCTTGATGCGCTCGGTCAGGATGGCGACCTGAACCTTGGGGTTGCCGGTGTCGACCGGGGTGTTACCGAACTGAGCAGTCAGCTCTGCCTTGCGCTCTTTGGAAACAGTCATTGTTTCACCTTTCGTTTCTTGTCGCCCGCGGGCTACGTTATTCGCCTCGGACTGGGAAGCCGCCGGTGGAGCGAGCAACCAAGGTCGAGGTACCAACAGGTCGGTATGTTACCACAAGCAGCCCGTGCCTGCGCATCATCACCGACCCAACATGAATTCCATCGCACGGAGCCGCTGATCGGTATGCGTGGCGGCCCAAACATGCGAAAGCCCGAGCAAAAAGGCTGCGGTATGGGGGTCGACCCTCTCGGTCATAAGCGCATCGAAGGTCATGGACATGAGGGCGCGCAGCCACGCGACCTCACCGGTCGACACCATCTCGGCACCCGGAACGCTCGACGCGCACGACCCGCACATGAGACCACCCGCCTGGGGCGAAAAATACGACAGCATGGGGTCTCCGCACAGCACGCAGGCCGAAAAATCGGGTCGATAGCCAACGTGCGACAGCAGCTTAAAGACATATGCCGCCACAAGTAGATCCATATGCGCCGCGTCGAGCCCGCTGCCCACCAAGGCAAGCGCTCGCTGCGTGATAGCAAAGGTAAACGGGTCCTCGGCGTCCTCGAACGAGCACACGCGCGCGACCTCGGCGATCGCGCTTGCGGCGCATGTCGTCTCGTAATCGGGCGCAGCGCCGAGCGGAGCCTCCATAAGCTCGGCCTGGGAAACCACGTCGAGCGACCGTCCATGCGCGAGCAGCATATCGACGGTACAGAACAGCTCGCAGCGCGCAGCCAGGCGTCCACCGGGTTTGCGGGCGCCCTTTGCCACGGCACGCACCTGCCGCCCCCGCTCGTCGAGCATCGTCAAGATCAGGTCGGTTTCCTTGAGCTTGGTCTTGTCGAGGACGAGCACCTTCGTGCGATATGTGCGAGAGCCTGCCATTGACGTGGACTAATCCTCCGCGTTGTACCCGAAGCGGCGAATCTGCGCCTCGTCGTCGCGCCAGCCGGCCTTGACCTTCACATCCAGCTCCAAAAAGACCTGGGTGCCAAAGATACGCTCAAGGTCACGACGCGCATCGATGCCGATATGCTTGATCATCTCGCCACCCTTGCCGATGATGATGCCCTTCTGGCCCTCGCGCTCCACGTAAATCGTGGCGTGTACGCGCAGGACCTTCTTGGTCTGCTCGAGCGCGTCGCAGATAACGCCCACGGAGTGCGGGATCTCGTCGCGGGTACGTCGCAGGACCTTCTCGCGCACAAACTCGGCAACGAGCGTCTCGTCAGACGCGTCGGTGCCCATGTCCTCGGGGAACCAGCGCGGGCCCTCGGGCAAAAAGTGCGCGACGGTCTCGATAAACGCATCGACGTTAAAGTTCTTGACCGACGACGTCACGATTTCGTCGTCATATTCCATCAGCTCGTGAGCGGCCTTAAGCTGCTCCATAACCTGGGCAGGGTCGGCCTCATCGGCCTTGGTGAGCACCAGGACCTTCTTGCAGCGGGCGCTCTTAACACGCTCGGCGACCCAGGCGTCTCCCCTGCCGATGGGCTTGGTGGCATCGATCAAAAACGCGACGACGTCCACGTCGTTGAGCTCAAACAGGGCGCTCTTGTTAAGCTCGGAGCCCAGGCCGTCCTTGGGCTTGTGGATGCCCGGGGTATCGACAAAGACCAGCTGGTAGCCGGGGCGATTGACGACGGCACGCATACGGCGGCGCGTGGTCTGGGCCACCGGCGAGGTGATGGCGACCTTCTTGCCGTAGCAGGCGTTGAGCAGCGTGGACTTGCCGGCGTTGGGACGGCCGACCAGGGCAACAAAGCCGCTACGGAAGCCGGGTTCCACGTCACCAAAGCCCGCGAGACTTTCGTCCTCGTCGCACAGGGCGTCGAGCTCCTCATCGCTCATGCCCTCAAACGGGTCGAACTCCTCGACTTCCTCAAACTCCTCGCCATCCACCGCGTCCAAGGACTCGTCGTCCAGAATCTCATCGGCAGGCTGCATATTGTCGGACATGGGAATCCCTTTCTAAATAAAGCCGAGCGCGTGGGCAAAAACCAAAAGACCCACGATTGCGGCGGTAATGGAAAGAACGTAGACAGAAGCGGCGGCGATATCCTTCGCGCGCTTGGCCAGCGGATGCAGCTCCTGGGTTGCCAGGTCGACGATCGCCTCCATGGCGGTGTTGCACAGCTCGCCGTGAATCACCAGGCCGCAGCAAATAATGACCGTACCCCACTCGGCGATGTCGAGCCCCACGATGCAGCCGGCAATGACAGTGCACACACCGGCCACGAGCATGACCTTAATGTTACGCTCGGTCTTAACGGCGGTAACGAAGCCCTCCATGGCATAGGAGAACGACTTTAAAAAGGACGGATGGTCCTTGTTCGATCCGGGAATCATAGACGGCTCCTAGTCGTGGGCATGGTTGGTGATGGGACCGACGTGAACGAGCTTGGGATCCTCACCGCGCTCGAGCGCCAGATCGCGCAGGATAGCGTCCTCACGCGCCTCCATGACCTCGGCCTCGTCGTCCTCGATGTGGTCATACCCCAGCAGATGCAGCATGCCGTGCACGAGCATCAGGCGGCACTCGTCGGCGGGGCTATTGCCAAAACCGGGGGCCTGGCGGGCGATGACCTGCGGGGCCAGGATAATATCACCGAGCTCGAGCGTCTCGTCGGCGGGAATATCCTCGTCAAAGGCAGAGTCGCACTCAAACGAAAGGACATCGGTGGTGCGGTCGATACCGCGCCACTCGTGATTGAGCTCGTGCATCTCGTCCTCATCGACATACGAAAGGGAGATCTCAACCTCACGCTCAACGCCCTCAGCGGCAAGCACAACCTCGCAGATGTGCTCCACCTCGGGGGCTTCGAGCAGCGTATCGAGCTCGGCATCGTTGCTGATCAATACACTCAACGGGACTCCTTTCGGTCGCGCGCACGCTGCTCGCGCGCATCGTCGTATGCATCATAGGCCTCAACGATACGGCCCACCAGGGCATGGCGCACCACATCGGCGCGCTCCAGGTGCGAAAACGCCACATCGTCGACGCGGCCCAAAATTCTCTCGACATCGGCCAGGCCGCCGCGACGACCCACCAGGTCGCGTTGGCTCAGGTCGCCGGTGATCACGAATTTGGAATTAAAGCCCAGACGCGTCAGGAACATCTTCATCTGCTCGGGCGTCGTGTTTTGCGCCTCGTCGAGCACCACGAAGGCATCGCTCAGCGTTCGACCGCGCATATAGGCGAGCGGGGCGATCTCGATCACGCCACGCTCCATAAGCTCATCGGTGCGCTCGCGATCCATCATGTCAAAGAGGGCATCGTAGAGCGGACGCATGTAGGGATCGATCTTTTCCTCGAGGGTGCCAGGCAAGAAGCCCAAGTTCTCCCCCGCCTCGACAACGGGGCGCGTCAGGACCAGGCGACCCACCTCGTGGCGCTTGAGTGCAGCAACGGCGAGCGCCATGGCAAGATAGGTCTTACCGGTGCCGGCAGGACCCAGGCCAAACGTGATGGTATGAGAGCGGATGGCATCCACATAGCGCTTTTGACCGAGCGTCTTGGGGCGGATGACACGGCCGCGATACGACAGCAGTACGTCATCACGCAGCGACGACGCATCATGCTCACCATCGCGCAAGACGGCCAGGCAGCGCGAGACATCGTCGGCAGACAGGGTGCGCCCGGCGGCCGCCTCGCGAAAAGCATGTTCGAAAAAGCGCGCCACGAGCTCAACCTCGTCCGCATCACCGCTCACGGCGATGCTATCGCCGCGGGCGACCACATGGGCGCGAACCAGGCTCTCGAGCGCACGTAGGACGCCGTCGCCGGCACCCAAAACGCGTGAGGGGTCAATACCCTCGGGAACGGTAAGTCTAATCTTCGAGGCTTCCATGAACCTCCCTGCGTGCATGGACCAAGCCGGAATCATCGACTCCGATGATAGCAACATCAAGCAGGCACGGGGCTGTAAGTCCACAGGTATCGTCAAGACGGGCATGATGGAACGAGCCGAGCGTCAGGTTGTCGCCATACTCGAGCACGGCTCGCTCGACGGTGCCCACGCGACGGCGAGCGTCGGCAAGGGCGAGCTCCTGCGCCGCGGATCGCATACGGCGGCTGCGCTCGGCCATAACCTCGGGCGGCACCTGGTCGGGCATATCGGCGGCAAGGGTACCGGGACGCTTGCTGTAGCGGAACACGTGCATACGCGAGAAACCCACACGGCGGCACAGCGACAGCGACTCCTCGAACTCCTCGTCCGTCTCACCAGGAAAACCGACGATGACATCGCACGAAAGAGACGCCTGGGGCAAGTTGGCGCGAATCATACGCACCGTGTCCTCAAAGGCCTCCGCACTATAGGGACGACCCATGCGATGCAGGGTCGCCGTACAGCCGGACTGCACGGGCAGGTGCAAAAACGGGGCGATACGCTGCGGATAGCGCGCCATAACCTTAAGCAGGCGCTCAGAGATATCCATGGGTTCGACCGAGGAAATGCGCACATGCGCAATAGTCGTGCGCTCCATGATGGCCTCGAGCAGCTCATCGATCTCGACATGCTCGTCGGTCTTGCTCTTGCCGTCATAGGCGCCCAGGTTCACGCCAGTCAGCACCACTTCGGGCACGCCGGCCTCCTGCGCCTCGCGCACCTGATCGAGCACGGACTCGACGGGCACGGAGCGCTCGGGGCCGCGGGCCTTCCACACGATGCAATAGGTGCAGCGGTGGTTGCAGCCATCCTGGATCTTCACGCCCAGCCGCGAACGACCGAGCGCATCGACCACCTCGCCATCGCTGCAGGCGGGAACGCTATCGGACTCAACGCCCAGCACCTCGCAGACACGTTCGGCGACATCGATCTTGGACGGCTCGGCGATCACGCGATCCGAAAGCTCCAACAGCTCCTCGGGATGCAAATTGACCACGCAACCGGTCACGAGCACATAAGGCTCGTTTGGATGGGCCAGCGCATGACGGACGGCCTTACGGGTCTTGGCCTCGGCCTCGCCCGTAACGGCACAGGTGTTAATGACGATCAGATCGGCATCCTGGGGCTCCACCATAGCAAAGCCCAGGCGCATAAGATCGGCAGTGATACGGTCAGACTCAACCCGGTTGACACGGCAGCCGAGGTTGACGACGGAAATATGGGGTGCGAGCACGCGGGCTCCTTAATCGAGGATATCGTCGAGGGCACTCTTGATACGGTCGGTCACCGACTTCTTACCGGAAGCGACGTCATCGCCCATCTCATCGGCAAAAGCACGGAGCAGCTCGCGTTGTTTATTGGAAAGATTGGTGGGAACGACCACGCGCAGTTGCACGATCAGGCGGCCACGCGAACCGCCACCGCCAATGCGCGGCATGCCGTAATTATTGACGCTCACGGTGTCGCCGTACTGGGCGCCGGCGGGAACCGTCACCTTAACGACCTCGTCGGGCATAATGCCCTCGACCTCGATCTCGCAGCCGAGCGCAGCCTGCGCAATCGAGATATCGCTCACGAGGTACAGGTCGTCACCGTTGCGCTTAAAGCGCTCATGGTCGGCAACGCGCACGTTGACAATCAGGTCGCCCGAAGGCTCGCCGCGAAGGCCGGCCTCGCCAAAGCCGCTCACACGCAGCTGGCGACCGGTCGAAACGCCGGCGGGAATATCGATGTCGATCTTTTCGTGCGAAGGCGTGCGGCCCTGACCGTCGCAGGTCTCGCAGGGATGGTCGATAACCGTGCCCTCACCATGGCAGTCGGGGCAGGGAGAGGAAGACTGAACCTGGCCCAGGAACGAACGCTGGACCGTGGTGACATAACCCGTGCCATGGCAGCGGCCGCACTGCTTTTCGGTCGCACCCTCGGCCCTACCGGTACCGTTGCAGTCATCGCAGGGGGCCAGGCGATCATAGCTGATCGTCTTTTTGCAGCCGAGCGCCGCTTCCTCAAGGGTCACCGATAGCGAGATAGCCATATCGCGACCGCGACGACGCTCACGACGGCTACGGGCGCCACCACCGGCGCCACCGCCAAAGAACGACGAGAACAGGTCGTCCATGCCCATGCCGCCAAAGATATCATTGATGTCGACATAGCCAGAGCCACCAGGGCCGTCGGCGGTGCCGTAACGGTCATAGTTAGCGCGCTTCTGTTCGTCAGAAAGAACGGAATAGGCTTCGTTGAGCTCCTTGAACTTGGCCTCGGCCTCGGGGTCGTCCGAAACATCCGGGTGTACGGTACGGGCCTTCTTTAGAAACGCGCGCTTGATCGTCCGCGCGTCGGCATCCCTGTCGACGCCAAGTACCTCGTAGTAATCCCTATTTTCCGACACGACCGAATCCTTCCGACTTTCATTATTGTCACAGTGCGTCCTATACCCAAGCTGGGCCGACCGCAAACAGAGGGTTTGATGTTATTGCATTTGGTACGGCGAAAGCATGGCCCGTTGCGAGCAGCTCGCGAACCAAACCGACACGAGCGCGAACATGAAGCCGTTGGCAAAACCGTTGGCAAACTGCATCGCGCCGCGCTTCCACCACAGCAGGCTTCGGTGAAGCACGCCATCCGAGAGCACCATAAACAGGCCCATGGCAAACGGAATGAAGCACATCATGGCAAAGGCCGAGAACACGCCCGAAATGGCCGACAGCACCAAGAACGGCGCGATGATGCCCATGAGGTAAAAGCCGGTGCGCGCTTTGCCTTCCAGGCGCTCGGCCTCAACATGTGCGCGGCCGACCAAGTCACCGCCCGAAGCGCCGTTGGTGCCGGCGTGGCCCATGTTGGGGATACGCACTTCGTCTCCGTCGTGGGTGCCGGCGGGGAACTCGATCGTCTGCTCGGAGGTCACGCGGGTACGGCCGCTGCCACCGCAATCGGGGCACGGGTCGGCCACGACCTTGCCGGAACCGCCGCACTCGGGACAGACCGACTGGAACGTGCCGGCGCCGAACAGGAAGGACAGGTCGACATCGATATGGCCTCGACCGCCGCAGCTCGGACAGGTATGGGCATGCTCGGACGAAACGGAGCCCGATCCTCCGCAATGACCGCAAGTATCGTAATGCGCATAGCGCACGGTCTTACGGGCGCCTTCCTTTGCCTCCTTGGCGTCGAGCTTAATGTCGACGACCACGTTGGCGCCGTTCTCGGGGTTGTAGGCAGCCTGACCGCGACGCGGCTGGCCCCAAGCGCCACCGAAGGGAAAACCGCCCTCAAAGGGGTTGCCATAGCCTGTGTTGCCAGCATAGCCGCCACCATAGGGCGAAGCCGTCGGCGCACCGGCAAAGGGATTCCCCGAGCGCATGGCGTCGTAACGCGCGCGCTTCTGCTCATCCGAAAGCACGGCATAGGCCTCAGAGACCTCTTTAAACTTTTCCTCGGCATCCGGCTCCTTGTTGACGTCCGGATGGAGCTTGCGGGCCTTTTGCTGGAAGGCCTTTTGAATATCACGCGAGGAGGCGTCCTTGGAGACACCCAGGATCTCGTAGTAATCTTTTTCGTTCATCGTCGCCATGCGCGGCAACCTCCTGCTCACAGCAGCGTATATATTGCGGTAATTCTACCCGAGCGGCCTAAGCTAGACCCCAAAACAGCTCGAACAGAACATTTCCATCGAGCCAACCCAGGTGTGTCGGCGCTAAACGAGCTCGAACATGGCCCGTGATGACATCGGCCGAAGTGAAGGGGCCCTCATGGACCCCGGGCGCCTCGAGCACCCACGTGGCAAGACCCAATTCGAGCGCGCGATCGCAGGCAGCCGCCAGCTCATCCGTTGGGATGACGCAAGCCGCGCGAACCAACAGGTCGGGCCCAACACCGCGTGTCATGCGACAGGCGAGCATCAGGTCTTCGGCCGCAGCCTCGCGCTGCGACAGATATTCGGCCTCGAACGCCGTCGCGGCATCGTCGCGTTGCACCAGACGCACGCGGTGCGCATCGCCTCGAGAAGACACGCCGGGGAACAGCCCTGCAAGACGGTCGAAATCCTCGGCATCGAGCATACCGGCGGCAGAACGGCCCAGGCCCAGGTAGCCCTGTCCGGTCCAATAGGCAATGTTGTGGGCGCACTCATGGCCGTCAAGCGCGTAGCTTGCGACCTCATACGGGTGATAGCCGGCCGCACCCATACGCTCGCGCGCCACGTCCATGCAGGCGGCCTGAAAATCCTCATCGGGCTCGAGCGACTCGTCGCGGCACGCCATGCGATAGAGGGGCGTCCCCTCCTCGAGCGTGAGCGGGTAAACCGACACATGATGCGGAGCCGCCGCCAGCACGCCATCGAGCGTACGCTTCCAACTCGCTGCGGTCTGCCCAGGAAGTCCGCACATAAGGTCGCACGACACGTCAAGCCCAGCGTTCTTGACCGTCGCGATGGCAGCGAGCGCCCGATCGGCATCATGAATACGGCCGATGGCGGTAAGTTCGGTGTTATCGAGCGTTTGCACGCCCAGAGAAACGCGTGTGACACCAACCTTGGCAAGTGCAACGGCTAGCTCGGCGGTCAGCGACTCGGGATTAGCCTCGCAGGTAAACTCAACGGGGGCGAGCCACGCACGAATACGCCGCGCCAGCTCCACCAGGCGCTCCCCCGCCAGCGACGGCGTGCCGCCGCCAACATAGACGGTGCGGATCTGGTCGAGGGCCCCAGCCTTGCCAAAAGCATCGAGGCGCGCGTACATCTGCTCAAAATAGGCATCGAGCGCATCACCCAGCTCGCACGGAGCGAAACTGCGCGAATCAAAGTCGCAGTAGCGGCACTTTTGGGCACAGAACGGCACGTGCGAATACAGCGCGGTAACGGCCACCCTTACGCCTCCAGCGGATGAGGGGGCACCGATTCTCCGGCAGCAAGGGCAGCCTCGCAGGCCACCACATCGCGCTCGATCTCATCGACCAGTGCCATGAACTCCTCATACGTGGAGCAGCGCACCACCTGGGCACGCCAAGCGGCGGCATGGGGCATGCCTTTTAAGTACCAGCTTGCGTACGTGCGGGCGCGCGACATGAGCGGCAGGAGCTCATGCGTCAGCGTTAGGTGCTCACGCAGGGCGTCCAGGCGCTCGACGGAGCTGCGCGGCGGCACCGGTATGCCATCGAGCGCAAGAGCGCGAGCATCACCAAAGACCCAGGGATTACCGTAGATACCGCGCGCGATGAACACCGCGCTGGCACCCGAGTTGCGCAGATGCTCCGCGGCATCCTCGGCGCAGAACACGTCGCCCGAACCGATCACGGGAATCTCGACGGCATCTGCGACCTCATCGACGACCGACCAATCGGCCTGGCCCGTGTAGAGCTGTGTGGCGCAACGTCCATGCACGGCGACTGCGGCAGCCCCTGCACCCTCAAGCATCTGGGCAAATGTTGCGGCATTGCGGTCCTCGGCATAAAAGCCCTTGCGAATCTTGACGGTCACGGGCACGTGCGCCGCACCCACCGTGGCCTCGACGATCTTCTCCGCCAGATCAGGCGTGCGCATGAGCGCCGAGCCCTCGGCCTTGGTAACGACCTTGCGGGCGGGGCATGCCATATTGATATCGATGAGCGACAGGCGATCGCCAACGCGCTCCTCGACAGCGGCGACGGCGCTCGCAAACTGATCGGGCTTGGAGCCAAAGAGTTGCACGCAAATCTGCTGTTCCTCATCGGCCGGTAGCACCAGGCGCCAGGTCTTGTTGCTGGCATAGGCAAGGCCCGCCACGCTCACCATCTCGCTGTAGGCAAGGTTGGCACCGCGGCGGCGGCACATGATGCGGTAGGCGGGGTCGGTCACGCCCGCCATGGGAGCCATAAGGAACGGCTGCTCGGCATAGGCGCCCAGCAGCCGCTGACTATATTCGGAAAGCGCCATAGACCTACTCGTCCACCTTGAGAATCGCCATAAACGCCTCCTGAGGAACCTCGACCGAGCCGATGGCCTTCATGCGCTTCTTGCCCTCTTTCTGCTTCTCGAGCAGTTTGCGCTTACGCGAAATATCGCCGCCGTAGCACTTGGCAAGCACATCCTTGCGACGCGCCTTAACGGTGGAGCGGGCAATGATCTTGTTGCCGATAGCACCCTGGATGGGCACCTCGAACAGCTGACGCGGAATAATCTCCTTGAGCTTGTCGCACAGGCCGCGGGCAAGACCGTAGGCCTTGTCCTTGTGGACGATAAACGACAGTGCGTCCACCTCGTCGCCCGAAAGCAGGATATCGAGCTTCACAAGCTCGGATGGACGGTACTCGTTGAACTCGTAGTCCAACGAGGCGTAACCCTTGGTGCGGCTCTTGAGCTGGTCAAAGAAGTCCAAGATAAGCTCGGCGAGCGGCATATCGAAGCGCATCTCGACCGATTTGCTCGTGAGATGGATCATGTCGGTCGTCACGCCGCGGTGCTCGATGGCGAGCTGCATGACGGCACCCGTATACTCGGGCGGACAGATGATCTTAGCCTTGAGGTACGGCTCCTCGATGCGCTCGATACGCGTGGCCTCGGGCAGGTCCTGCGGACTGCGGACATCGATCATCTCGCCATCGGTCTTGTACACGTGATAGTCGACCGAAGGACTCGTGGCAATAAGGTCCAGGTTGAACTCGCGCTCCAGGCGCTCCTTGACGACCTCCATGTGCAGCAGGCCCAAGAAGCCCACGCGGAAGCCAAAGCCGAGTGCCACGGACGTCTCGGGCTCCCACACCAACGACGGATCGTTCACGTGGAGCTTATCGAGTGCGTCGCGCAGGTTCTCGTAATCCTTGTTGTCGATCGGGAACAGGCCCGTATAGACCATGGGCTTGGCCTCGCGGTAGCCCGGAAGCGGCTCGGGGCAGGGGTTCAACGCCCAGGTAAGGGTGTCGCCCACGCGAACGGCCTCGGGGTCCTTCAAGCCCGTGACCACGTAACCGACCTCGCCAACCGTCAGCGCATCAACCGGGGTCTCTGCAGGACGCTTGACGCCCACGCCGTCGACCAAAAAGTCACCTTCTGCCTGCATCATACGCAGCGTATCGCCCTTTTTGATGGAACCATCGAAGACGCGCACCGTGGCTACCACACCGCGATACTCGTCAAAGTACGAATCCAGAATGAGCGCTTTGAGCGGAGCGTTTGCATCGCCCTTAGGCGGAGAGATCAAAAAGACGATGGACTCCAGCAGATCGTGGATACCTTCGCCAGTCTTGCCCGATACGCACACGGCATCATCGGCAGGAATCGCCAGGTCATCCTCGATCTCGGTCTTAACCTCATCGGGATGGGCCGAGGGCAAGTCGATCTTGTTGATGGCCGGCACAATGTCCAGATTGGCGTTCATGGCGAGCGTAGCGTTGGAGACGGTCTGCGCCTCGACGCCCTGCGTGGCGTCGACGACCAGTACCGCGCCCTCGCAGGCGGCCAGCGAACGCGAGACCTCGTAGGTAAAGTCCACGTGGCCCGGCGTATCGATCAGGTTGAACTGATACGTCTCGCCGTCGTCGGCATCATAGGAGACGCGGACGGCATTGGACTTGATTGTAATGCCGCGCTCGCGCTCGATGTCCATCGTATCGAGTAGCTGCGACTCCATATCGCGCTCGTCGACGGTATGGGTGAGCTCGAGGATGCGGTCACTGATCGTGGACTTGCCATGGTCGATGTGCGCAACAATCGAGAAGTTGCGGATGTGGGAAATGTCAATTGAAGTATTCATGCGGACTATCTTACCCGAGCGGTACAAAAAATGGAGCCTGTTCCATAAAACAGGCTCCATTTATGCGCGTAATCTGTATGGTGTGAAATTTACAACTTAGGCGTTGATGCTGTTCACGAGCTTGGCAAGACCGGACTTGCGGTTGGAAGCCTGGTTCTTGTGGATAACATGCTTGGCGGCAGCCATGTCGAGACGCTTGGTGACGGTCTTGAGGGCAGCCTGGGCCTTCTCGGCGTCGCCCTCGGCGACGGCGGACTGAACGTGCTTGGTCAGCGTCTTGAGCTCGGACTTGACAGCCTTGTTACGCATGCGAGCTGCCTCATTGGTGCGGATACGCTTCTTCTGAGACTTGATGTTTGCCACTTCTGGAGTTCCTTTCGAGTTCCTTGCAAAAAATGTATGACACCTCTGAGACACGGTGAGGTCATGCAAGCGCCTACTATAGCACGCTCCCCCTCAAAGGGATAGAACGAATTTGTCAAATAGGCAGGTATCATCACGATTTTCTCAAGATGTTCGTAATCCAGAGCAAAAGCGCGGTCTCCGAATCGGCCGAGCCCTTGAGCGCGAGCTCCACATCAACGGCACCTTCGAGGGCCGCGACGAGTTCAGCCATCGAAAACCGGCGCGCCCAGGTCAGGTGGTTCTTGACCTGCCAGGACTGGAGTTTGAGCGTTGCGGCAAGCTCACGCCCCTGTCCGCGCGCATCGAGCGCCTTGGCGACGATCAGCTCGCGGATGCGCCCGCACAGCAGCGTGTAGGTCCACACGTAGCTCTTGGAGGGCAGCAGTTTAAAGAGCTCGAGCGAACGGCGCATGTCGCGGGCCGAGACGGCGTTGAGGAAGTCCCAGGGCTGAACCTCGGCCGTACGCACGATCCAACGCTCCACATCGGCAAGCTCAATCTGGGGCGCCTCGACCATCTGGGCGAGCTTTGCCAGGTCGTTATCGAGCATACGGGTGTTTTCGCCCGAGCGCGAGACGAGCTCCTCGGCAGCAGCCGTGGAGATAGACTTGCCGTGCTGCGTCGCCATCTGCTGCACGCGGCGCGGCAGCTCCCAGCGCTTGGTGCCCGAGCAATCGATGACGGCCTTCTTGTCGATCTTGGCGATCGCCTTATACAGGCGAGTGTTCTTGGCAAGTGAGTCGGCGATGATGAGGCAGACCGTCGTAGGACTGGGACTTGCGAGGTATTCGACGAGCGGCTCTGAAACCGACTTGGCGAGCTTTGAGCAGCCGTCGAGGATTACCAGACGAAACTCGCTACCCATGGGAAAAGTATTGAGCGAGCCGATGATCGACTCGATATCGGGGTCCTTGGACATGTCGCGCTCGTCGAGGTTGAACTCGACCATGCCCGACTTTTCCAAGCGAGCCTTCATACGCGAGACGGCGTGGTCGCGCTTGACTCCGTCGGTACCGACGATCAGATATGCCGGCAGCAGACCGTTTTCAGACATCGCGCTCCCCTCTCACAGGCCCTCGTGTTCGTACCGTGTCATTCTAGCCCAGGGACCTATGGTGCGCCAACGACGTCGTTATGGTCGCTGGCATCGCATGGCAAAGCCCTTCGCGGTCGGCGTAATAGTGATGTCGCCGTGTTCAATCGTGCACGCGAAGGCCCCGCCCGCTTCCCTCACGGCATCGACGCAGGCATCCGACGGATGACCATAGCGGTTGCCTTCGCCGGCGCTCGCAATGGAGAGTTCGGGCCTTAGGACATCCAGCAGCTCGCCGTCGACCGAGACCTTGGAGCCGTGATGCCCAAGCTTAAGGACATCGATATCCCCCACCTCCTGCACGAATTCCCGTTCTTGATCGAGTTCGGCATCACCGGTGAGGAGCATGCGCAGGCCCTTGCCTTCCTGAGCATAGGAGAGCAGCAGGACAAGCGAGTCTTCGTTGCCCTCGCCATCCACGGACTCGAATGGCCACATCGCGCGGGCGCAAAATGCGCCAATGTCAACGGTATCTCCACGCCGCACCTGCCGATACTCCACGCCAGATCGGTTCAGTACCTCGGCAGGGGCATCCTCCAGCGCATCCGCCGCCACGCCAATCGTTCCGACCGAAAACTGTTCGAGCACGGCAGGCAAACCACCCCAGTGGTCCTCATCCCAATGCGTCACAAAGACGGCATCGATATGGTGCACGTTATTGCGAACCAACGCCGCCACCACACGCTCGTCGAGCCCACAGTCGACGAGCGCTACTGCGCCGCCCTGGCGGATAAGAATCGCATCGGCCTGGCCCACATCGAGCACCGTCACCGAAGGCGGAGCAAATCGATCCCAATAGACGTACGGAATCGCAGCCAAGAGCACCAGACATGCAAGCCCCACCGCCATAGGACGTGCACGGGGACGAGGCCACCAGACCAGCAGAACCGCCAGCAAACACGGCACTAGGTAAATCCACATGCTATCGGGCGGCACGCTCACGGATGCACCCGGCATGGCGGCAAACAGCTGCTCGAAGAACAGCGCGCAACGGGCGGCAATCATGGGCACAACGAGCGCCCAAGTCCGCAACGGTCCCACGAGCGAAAAGGGAGCCAGCACGATCGACACAGCGAGCAGTACGCTCACCACCGGACCGATGACCGCATTTGCCAGCGGAGCAATGAGCGAGAACGTACCGAAGGCAGGAATGGCAATGGGAAGTGTCGCCAGTTGCGAGCACAGCGTGACGGAAAGCATGCTGGCAACGCCCGATGGCACACCCAGCTCACCCAAAGCGTAGGTCACATAGGGGCAAAAGCACAGAATGGCTAAGACGCTGGCGCATGAAAGCTGAAAGCCCATCTCAAACAGCACCGTCGGCCGCAGTAGCACAAAGATGGACATGGTTACGAAGAGCGCCGAAAGGCCGTGCCGACGACGCCCGGCACCGTTGGCGACAAGCGTCGCGAACACCATGCAGCACGCACGAACAGCCGAGGGTGATGCACCTGTAAAGGCGGCGTAGGCCACAAGCGTTACCGCCAAAAGCGCCCGCTGCAGCCCACGCGAGTAGCGCGTCTTTTGCAGGGCGCCCTCGATCACAAACCCTACGACGGCAAGATGACTGCCCGAGACGGCAATGAGATGCGCCGTTCCCGTCACCGAAAACCATTCGCCCGCCGGCTGGGCGCGCAGCTCGGACGAACGTCCGCAGACAACGCCGGCAATGAGCGAGCGCGCCGGATCGGTCGCGGGAGCAATGGCGGCAAGCAGCTCATTTCGCAGCCGAAGCAACGGCCCTGGAGAGCCCCCATCGATCGACACAATCCGGACAGCCTTAACCTTGCGTAGCTCACCCCGAAGCACGCGCGAACGCCCATACGCATCATTCTCGAAGCGCGAAACGCGGCCAATGACACGCACGCGCGACCCAGCACTGAGCTCGCGATCGCACGATAATCGAACGGCACCCACGCGCCAACCGTCCGCGATCGCGTCACAGGTATAGGAATACGCATCATCGTTGATAGACGGATCGCCCTGCACCACAAACTCAAGACTGCTTGCAGCCCGTCCATCCAGAGCGTTGGAAGCTCGGAGGGCACCTATCGCCCACCCCGCGGACACGATCGCTCCCGCCACGAGTCCGACCGCCGCGGCATACAGACATCGCTTCCATCGCACAAGACGCATGCAAGACCGAGCCAATACGACGAACGCCACAGCCACAACGGGAATGCCCCAGAGTAACGTGACGGAAGTCAGTCCTTCTCCCAGTAGCGCATCAGCCGTCACGTTAAGCACCAAGCCGCAACTCGCACACAAGCCGGCACAAAGGGCCATCGTCCACGGCAACAATGGCCGTGGAGGCATCACGTGCTCACGCTCGGTCGCACTCATACGCAGATGCAATCTTTGATTTTGGCGAGTTTCTTCTCGCCGATTCCCGACACACGCATCAGGTCGTCGACCGAGGCAAAAGCGCCGTTTTGGGTCCGCTCGTCGATAATCGACTGGGCCATAGAGGGACCGATGCCCGAAAGCGTCTGCAATTCTGCCGCACTTGCCGTATTGATGTTCACAAGCCCCGACGAAGCGCCCCTGCCCGATGCCGCAGCGGCGCCGCCATCGGCCCCGCCAGCCGCCAAAGCCGCCTGCTGCTCCCCCACTGTCGGCACATAGATCTTTTGTCCATCCGTGACTTTCGAAGCACGGTTAAGCCCCGTCACATCCGCCTCTGCCGTTAGCCCTCCGGCAGCATCAATCGCCTGGGATACCCGCGCTCCATCTTGAAGCCGGTACACGCCCGGGGATGCAACGGCACCATCTACATCGACGTACACCTCCGTTTCGGCAGACGCCTTAGACGAAGACCCATCGGATGCATCGTCCGAAAGATCGCCGGACCCCGGCTCCGCCGATGGACCCGAGTCCTCAACGCGCCCAAACGAAACATTGCCGGAGCGGTCACCAAAGCTCGCCATCGCCAAGCCGCTCGCCATCGCAATGACGACGAGCATCGCCACGACTACTGCCTTATGCCCGAGCAACTTGCCCGCCCAGCGGTCCATTCGCTTGACCCGTTCGTGTTGTTCGCGCTGCGCCATAGCAAAAACCTCCCAACACCATCGTGTCAGGAAATCGCAGCCGAGCGAACCGCTCGGGCAAACCAGTTTTGACGGTCAAACCAAAAGCTGACCAAAACCTTGCGCAAACATGTCCATTTATTCAGTCACACGTCAGCGAATGAACATTTTGACATTGTTTACCCAGATAACAAAAAACCGACGATACAAACGTATCGTCGGTTTATGCAGGGACTAGTCGTGATCTTGATAAATCTCACGCGGAGCGAGCTCCGAATGTTTGCGTTTTAAGGTCTTAGGAGCCTTATACGTGTTGCTCTCAAAGTCGATGTACTCGGTCTGCTTGAGCAAGCGCTCAATCATCTCCTCGTGATCGAACAGCTCCCAGGCCTCATGAACGGCATCGAGCTTGGCGTGCGTCTCGGGACGGCGCGGCATAAAGAGCGTGCAACAGTCGGGCGCGGCCTCGGTCGAGATGTCGAATGTACCGATTTCCTCGGCACGCGCAATGATCTCCTGCTTGTCCGAGCCGATGAGCGGACGGAACACGGGAATCTTCACAGCCTCGTTGACAGCCATGATGTTCTCGAGCGTCTGAGAGGCGACCTGGCCAAGCGACTCACCGGTCACGATAGCCTTGGCGCCCTCGATATGCGCGATGCGCTCGGCAACCGAATACATGATGCGGCGATACATGATCACGCGCAGGTTGCTGGGGCAGGTGACCGAAATCTCGCGCTGGCAGTCGCCAAACGGAACCACGTACAGACGGCCGATCTGGACTCCCGGCGCAAGGGCACGGATGATGTCCTGCACCAGATACTCACTCGTATCGGGCGTCTGCGGACGACCGGAGAAATGCACCGGTACGCACACGGCGCCGCGGCGGGCGAGCATCCACGTCGACACGGGCGAATCGATACCCGAAGACAGCAGCGTCACAACCTTGCCGGCAGAACCCACCGGCAGGCCGCCCACGCCGCGCTCGGAGCGCGCATACACATAGACGCTGCCCTGGACCACCAGCACATGCACCATCGCGTCGGGGTCGTACATCTGGACCTTTTTATCGGGAAACGCCTCGCACAGCACCTCGCCAACCTGACGGTTGATATCGATGGAGGTAAGCTCATAGTCGGTGTTGGAGCGCTTAGCATGCACCTTAAACGAATCGAAGGGACCGAACTCGCGCAGCGCCTTGACGGCGGCGGCGCAGTACTCCTGCGGGTCGCGGTTGGTGTGGTATGCCAGGGACACACGGGCGACGCCGGGAACGGTGCGAATGACACGCGCCGCCTCGTCAGCCTGATGCTCGTTAAAGGTCACGAGGATATAACCGGAAATTCGAGACACGGCGTTCACGGAAAAGGCGGCCAAGGCCGCCTTGATGTTATCCATGAGGATATGCTCAAAATGTGCGCGGTTCTTGCCCTTCAGTCCAACCTCGTGATAGTGGACCAGGCAGACGCGAGCTGCCATTTAGGCTTCAGCAACCTTGTGGCCGAGCGCCTTCTCGTAACGGGCCTCGTCGTAAGAGATGTCGCCGTCGACAATCTCGTCCATAGCCATCGAGATGGTATCGGCACCGGAAAGCCCGATGGTGATGTCATCGACATCCTGGACGGCAAGCACGCGGTTGTGCTGGCCACGCAGCATGCTATTGATGTCGCAGGCGCGCTTGGAGGCAAGCGAAGCGAGCAGGAAGCGGTTGTGATCGGTCTTCTCCAGAAGATCGTCAATGCAAGGCTTTACAACGGACACGGACCTCAGATCCTTTCATGCATATCGAGAACGCGAACGAGCTCATCGGTCGCGCGGTCGAGATCGTCATTCACCACGACGTCGTCGTAGCGGTCGGCAAGGGCAAGCTCATCGGCGGCGTTTGCCATACGCAGCTCAATCGTCTCAGGCGTCTCGGTACCGCGACCGACTAGACGCTCGCGGAGCACCTCAAGCGAAGGCGGCTTGATAAAGATCAGCACGGCCTCGGGGAAACGCTCCTTCACCTGCAGAGCGCCCTGGACATCGATCTCCAAAATCAGAGACGCGCCCGAGGCGAGCTTGGATGTGACCTCGCTCACCAACGTGCCGTAGCAGTTACCGTGGACCTCGGCCCACTCAACAAACTCACCGTTTGCCACGCGGCGGTCGAACTCCTCGCGCGTCAGAAAAAAGTAGTTGACGCCGTCGACCTCACCTTTGCGTGGTGCTCGCGTGGTAGCCGAAACCGTCAGGCCCAGGTTCGAGCGGCGCTCGCGCACACGAGTGACGAGCGTACCCTTGCCTGCGCCTGACGGTCCAGAAATCACAAAGAGCTTGGAATCCTGAGCGCTCACTTATTTGGTCAGCTGCTCGAGGAGCTGCTCGCGCTGACGGACGCCGAGGCCCTGGACGCGACGAGTAGCGGAGATACCGAGCTCCTCCATGATCTTGGCGGCCTTGGCCTTGCCATAACCGGGGAGAGACTCGATGAGAGTGGAAACCTTCATGCGGGAAGCGATGGGGTCATCGGAGTTGAGCACGGACTCGAGGGACTTCTCGCCCTTCTTGATCTGCTCGCGAAGCTCAGCGCGGGCGTGACGTGCGGCAGCAGCCTTCTCAAGAGCCTGCTTGCGCTGCTCGTCGGTAAGCTGAGGGAGTGCCATTCGTACCTCCAAATAGTTGGGTTATATCTGATTCAATAATTGGCATTTTAGCACGTAGAACGTACAAAATGCCTAATCGCGGCTCCATAGGTTAGACGATACCCGCAAAAAGTGCAATATACTGCGCCCAAAGTTAAGCCCCTGACCTGCGATTCCACACAAAGGATGGGAAAGTTTACGCAGGCACAGGGGCTATTTTGTGCTAATGAGACCCAAAAGTGGTGACTTAGGGGAATCTTTTACGCGACGTTTTCGACCAGCTCGGCGACGATGGCGTCAAAGGCAGCAACCGGATCGTCGGCACCGGTGATGGGACGGCCCACCACAATGTGGCTTGCGCCACGCTCGATAGCCTGAGAAGGCGTCGCCACGCGGGACTGGTCACCAAGGGCGGCACCCACCGGACGCACACCCGGAGTCACGATCAGGGCATCAGGACCCAGCAGTTCACGCATGTCGTGAGCCTCCATCGGCGAGCACACGATGCCATCGATGCCGTTGGCCTGAGCGAGCTTTGCCAAGCGGGCGGCCTCCTCGGCCACGGGCGACTCGACGCCGATCTCGCTCAAGGCATCCTGATTCATGCTCGTGAGCACGGTGATGGCGACGAGCTTGGCGCGGTCCTCGCGCGCCTCCTCGGCACCCTCACGGCAGGCAGCGAGCATAGCGCCCGAGCCCAGGCCGTGGACCGAAAGCAGGTCGGCACCGGCAAGCGAGGCCGAGCGGGCAGCGCCGCGCACCTGATGCGGAATGTCATGGAACTTAAGGTCGAGGAAGACCTTAAAGCCAAGGTCCTTAAAGGTCTTGACGATCTGGGGACCCTCAGCGTAATAGAGCGTCATGCCAACCTTGAGCCAGGCGGCATGGCCCGAAAGCTCGTGGGCGAGCTCGAGCGCGCGCTCACGGTCGCAGTCGAGGGCGACGATAACACGGTCGCGGGCATCATTCTCTAGCATTCGAAAGCACCCACCAGCTCGTTGATGTCCTTTACGCCCTGGGACTCGGCCCAGGCCTCGAGCTCATGCGCGATCTTAAGCGAAGCACACGGATCGACGAAGTTGGCCATGCCGACCGACACGCAGGTGGCGCCGGCCAGGATAAACTCAGCCGCATCCTCGCCGGTCATGACACCGCCGACACCATTGATGGGGATATCGACGGCCTGGGCGACCTCCCAGACCATGCGCACGGCGATGTGGTGGCACAGCGGGCCCGAGAGGCCGCCCTTGGGCTTGGCCACGCGGGACTTGCGGGTATGGACGTCGATGGCCATGCCCTGGATGGAGTTGATGACTGAAAGGCCGTCGGCACCGGCAGCCTCGAGGGCCTTGGCGATCTCGGCGACGTTGACCGGCGCCATCTTTACGAACAGCGGCTTATCGGTCACCTTGCGGCAGGCAGCCATAACGGAAGAGGCGCCCTCGGGCGTGGAGCCCATGGCGGCACCGCCGGCGGCGATATTAGGGCAGCTCACGTTGATCTCGTAGCCGGCAGCCCAGGGGCACAGCTCGACATACATCTCGAGTGCGCGGACAAACTCGTCAACGGAGTGGCCGGCAACCTGACAGATGACCTGGCAGCCGTCCTTGGACAGCTGTTCAAGCCACGGACCGGACTCGCGGGCAAAGGCGGCCACGCCGGGGTTCTGAAGGCCCACGGAGTTGATCATACCGCCGGGAATCTCGGCCATGCGGGGCGCGGGGTTGCCGGGCCAGGGCTCGGCAGCGCAACCCTTGGTGGTGATGGCGCCCAGTTGGGAAACATCAAAGAAGTTCTGGAACTGCCAACCGTAGCCAAAGGTACCGGCTGCGGTGTTGATGGGGTTCTGCATCTTGACGCCGCCAAAATCGACGGCCATGTTCACGGTACCCACTAGAAGACCACCACCTTGGAAGCATCGAACACGGGGCCGCACATGCAAGCACCCTTCATACCGTCGACCGTCTCGACATTGCAGGTGTTGCAGGCGCCAAAGCCACAGCTCATCATGCGCTCAAGCGACACCTCGCAGTACGCACCGGCCTCGGCGGCAGCGGCGGCGACTTTCTTCATCATGACAGCGGGGCCGCAGCTGGCCACATAGTCGTAGCCGCCCTCGCCGAGCAGCTCGGCTGCCGGGTCGGTGCAAAAACCGTGCGTGCCCAGCGTGCCATCATCGGTGCACACGTTAACCGTGGCGCCCAGCGCGCGGAACTCATCGACTCCCACGGCCTTGGAAGCGGTGCCAAAGCCCAGGCAAACGTCGACATCCACGCCCTGCTCGGCAAGCTTGTCGGCAAGGCACAGCACGGGCGGAACGCCGATGCCGCCCGCCACGAGCAGCGCCTTCCTGGTGCCCTCGGGAACAAGCCAGCCGCGGCCGCCAGGGCCCAACAGGTTGGACTTGGAGCCGGGGGCCATCTGCGACAGACGACGGGTGTCGTCGCCCACGACGGCGTACCACAGCTCGACGGTGCCGGCCTGGGCGTCGGCGCGATAGAAGCTCAGGGGCACGCGAAGCAGCGAGGACGCATCGCCGGGCACGGCAATGTTCACAAACTGGCCGGGCTTGAGCGCACTTGCAAGCTTGGGGGCCGAGATAACGAGCGAGAAGATGCCGTCGGCGATCTCCTGGTTCGAGACGACCTCGAAGTCGTGCATGCGTGCAGTGGAAGGTGTGGGCATAGACGCTCCAATCCCCCATGCGGTTGCATGGTTCAGGCGAACAGAAAGCGCGGCACCGCAAGGGCACCGCGCACAAAAGCGATAAGGCTATGCTAGCAGATGCAGCCGTCGGCGAGCGTCTGCTTGCCGCCGACAAACACATCGGTGGCACGACCGGTGAGCGTGCGGCCGGCAAAACCGGAGTTCTCGGCGCGCGACTCGTAGCCGTCCTCGCCGACCGTCCAGGTGGCAGACGCGTCGAAGACGGTCAGGTCGGCAACGGAGCCCGCCTTGACCTGAACCTGGTCGAGGCCCAGGATCTCACGCGGCTTGATGGCCATGAGCTCGACCATGCGGCCCATGCTCATCTTGCCCGTGTTGACCAGCTCGGTGAGCACAAGCGACAGCGAGGTCTCGAGGCCGATCATGCCGAAGGGCGCAAGCTCGAACTCGCGGGCCTTCTCCCACGGGGTGTGGGGAGCGTGATCGGTGACGATAACGTCGACGGTGCCGTCGATGACGCCCTGGCGGATGGCCTCGGCATCCTCCTCGGTACGCAGCGGCGGATTAACCTTGAGCGAGGTGTTGTAGGTCTCGTCCAGGTCGTTCTCGGTCAGGAACATGTGGTGCGGGGTGGCCTCGCAGGTAACCTGAACGCCAGCGGCCTTACCGGCACGCACGATCTCCAGGCCATGGGCGGTGGAGATGTGCTGGATGTGCAGCTTGGCACCGGTCAGCTTGGCGATCTCGATGTCGCGGGCGATCTGGAGCTCCTCGCCGGCAGCCGGCCAGCCCTCGAGAGCCAGACGGGTCGAGACCTTGCCCTCGTTGATCTGGCCGTGGCCGACCAGGTCCTCGTCCTGGCAGTGGCTCATAAAGACCTTGCCGAACATCTTGCCGTAGTCCATGCAGCGACGGAGCATGCCCGCGCCCTGTACGCCGCGACCGTCGTCGGTGAAGGCGACGACGCCGCGGGCGACCATATCGCCCATCTCGGACATGGCCTCGCCCTTAAGGCCGCGGGTCATGGCGCCCGACGGATAGACGCGGCAGTGACCGACCTCGGCAGCGCGGGACTTGACGAACTCCACGACGGTGCCGTTATCGGTGACGGGATCGGTGTTGGGCATGGCGCACACGCCGGTGAAGCCGCCCTTGGCAGCTGCACGGGTGCCGCTCTCGATGTCCTCTTTGACCTCGTAGCCGGGCTCGCGAAGGTGAACGTGCATATCCACCAGACCGGGGACGAGGTACTTGCCGGAAAGGTCGCGGACCTCGGCTCCCTCGACGGCGAGATTCTCGCCGACCTCGGCGATCTTGTCGCCGTCAATCAGGACGTCAACGACACCGTCAAGCTCGACGGACGGGTCGACGACGTGGGCATTCTTAAGAAGCAAGGCCATTATCGGCACCTCCAAGCAGCAGATACAGGATAGCCATACGCACGCAGATACCGGCGTAGACCTGCTCCAGGATGACGGAGCGTTGCGGGTGGTCGGCCATATAGGAGTCGAACTCGACGCCGCGGTTGATGGGGCCCGGGTGGCAGATGATCGCATCGGGCTTCATGAGCTTCTCGCGGTCCTTGGTCAGGCCGAAGAGCTTGTGGTACTCACGAATGGTCGGGAACGGGGCACCCTCGAGGCGCTCCTGCTGCACGCGCAGCATGTAGACGACGTCCAGCTCGGGCAGGACGGAATCGAGGTCGCTCGTCACGTGGTCGCAGCCCAGGACCTCGGGCGCCGGCGGAAGCAGCGTGCCGGGAGCGACGGCGTAGGTCTCGCAGCCCATGATCTTAAGGGCGGGGATCAGCGAGCCGCAGACGCGGGAGTGGGCGATGTCGCCGACGACGGCGACCTTCAGACCGTGGAAGTCACCCTTGTGCTCCCAGATGGTGTACAGGTCCAGCAGGGCCTGCGTGGGGTGGTTGTGTTTGCCGTCACCGGCGCAGATGACGCTCGCGGGCGAGTTCTGCGTGACGATATAGGGGGCGCCGGCGTGCTTGTCGCGCACGACGATGCAGTCGATCTTGTAGGCGTTGAGGGTCTCGACGGTGTCGACGAGGCTCTCGCCCTTGACCGTGGAGGTCGAGGAGCCGCCGAAGTTAAGGCTGTCGGCCGAAAGGCGCTTCTCGGCGAGCTCGAAGGAGCTGCGGGTACGCGTCGAGGGCTCGTTGAACATGTTGACGATGGTCTTACCCTTGAGCGTGGGGACCTTCTTGATGGCACGCTCGTTAACCTCGGAGAACGCCTTGGCGGTCTCGAGGATGAGCTTGATGTCCTCTTCGGAGTACTCGGTAATGTCGATCAGGTGCTTATGGTTGAACGCCACGGTACTACTCACCTCCCAGCGGCGCGGAGCCCACGTGGGAACCCGGCGCGACGTCGTTGATCTCGACAGCGGTGCGGCCGTCGACTTCCTTCATATATAGGTGCACGTTCTCCTCGTGCGACGAGGGAACGTTCTTCCCTACAAAGTCCGGCGAGATGGGGAGCTCGCGGTGACCGCGGTCAACGAGAACTGCCAGCTCGATGCGGCTCGGACGGCCCAGATCCATGACGGCGTCCAGGGCGGCGCGGATGGTACGACCCGTGTACAGGATGTCGTCCACCAGCACGACGCGCTTGCCGTCGACGCTGAAGGGAATGTTGGTAGCGTGGATCGCGGGAGCGAAATTGGTCGCATAGTCATCGCGATAGAAGCTGATATCCAGGCTGCCGAGCGGGACCTCGACACCCTCGATCTCCTTGATCGCCTCGGCGAGCTTCTTTGCCAGAAGGTCGCCGCGCGTGACGATGCCGACCAGAGCGAGGTCTTCACAGCCCTCGTTGCGCTCGAGAATCTCGTGCGCGATGCGGGTCATCGCTCGATTGACGGCGGTCTCGTCCATGATGACCGCCTTGGGGGAAGTCGTGCCCATCGATCTCCTTCCTCACATGTCTTGGCTGCTGACACAGTCAAAAAAAATAGATGCCCGACCGCTCAAAGCGGACCAGACACCCACAGGAAAGGCTACTCTTTGGCAGCTATGTAATTCCATGTGGGTATCTCGTACCCCTTTAATGGTCAAGGGATAGTGTAGCCAACCTAGAGCGTAATTGCGAGTATAAATACAGAGCAATCCGTAAACGGAGTCCAATGCTCCATAAACCTATATATATTTGTGGGACGAGCTTGAAAACGCACGCACGAGCTGGCATAATCCCCTCTGCTGCACGCAAATCGGATCTACGTCCAGGGCCGTGGCGTGGGCACTATCGCCAAAAGAGGAATATCTCTGTGTAGATTACGCACAGGGAGCTGCTTCTGTGCTATAGTTCAGGCTTGTTTGTTAACGCGACATGTTCGTTTGTCGCCCAAGGAGGGTCAGTTATGTCCAAAGTTTGCGAAGTTTGCGGTAAGCACCCCGTTGCCGGTCGCTCCATCAGCCACTCTCACCGCGTCACCAACCGTAAGTTCCGCCCCAACATCCAGCGCGTCTACGTCGTCGTCGATGGTCACCGTCGCAAGATGAACGTTTGCTCCACCTGCCTCAAGTCCGGCAAGGTTGCGCGCTCCTAAATAAGGTCTTACCAACAAGTACCTCGGACTCTCCGGGTCAAAGACCTCGCGTTCACATAGAACTTACCAAAGGCGTCCTCCCCCACGGAGGGCGCCTTTTTGCACTCATTGGGGACAGACTTACATGAGTGTTTTCATGCATTGGGGACAGACGTAACGCATGCCGGCAGCGGTTCGGCCCCTGCCTCAGGCCGCCTCGTTCCAGCCTGTGGTGGCCTTGGTTACGCTTGTAGCGCCGATACCGGTGATACGGGCAATTTGCTTGACCGTGAGATGGGCCCGCCTGAGCCTTAGCAGACAGGCATCGCGTTCGGGGCGTGGCAGGGCCTTGAGCAGCGCAGGATCAATGCTCGGCAGGGCCTCGTGTGCGACGGTAAGGGCATCCTCGTCTGGAATCCGTCGACGCGGAAGAATCTCAACTGACCAGATCCGCTCGGCAACTTCCTTAAGATGCTCGCAATAGCGACGGGAACCCCCGACAATATCGAGCATGGGGGCCGCATCGCAGATATCAAAGGGATCGTATCCCAGCTGGTATGCCTTGTAGCTTGACCAGCGGTAGGCATCAAGCGAGTCGAGCGCACCTTTCACGGGATTGAGATGGATATAATCGAGCAACTGCACCGCCTGCGTGTCCGACTCGACCGCGACCCGCGAATAGCGATTATCAAACAGGTGGCCCGTTCTTCCGGTTTTCCCATTGAAATACTTGGCATAGGCCGTCAGCGCGCACTGCATTGCCTTTGAAAGGTTGTCAAATGGGTCATCAACCATCAAATGGAAGTGGTTGTCCATAAGGCACCAGGCCAACACCGCCACGTCATGGCAAGCAAACCTGTCCGAGATGTCCGATAAGAAACGATATCGGTCAGAGTCATCTTCAAAAATGATCTGTTTGGAGTTGCCACGGTCAAAGACGTGGTAATAGCCGGTGAGCGAAATTTCGCGGGCGCAACGGGGCATGGTCTCTCCTTTCAAAGCCGTACAGGCAACACCTAAAAGGAGAGAAGGAACGCGAAATGCTGAGCCTGTGACCTATTTATATACAATGAACGACAAAAACATGCCCAAAACGACAAAATGACAAATCGATGTCTGTCCCAAATGAGTGAAAGCACACATATAAGTCTGTCCCCAATGAGTGTAATGAACAAACAATGAACAAACTCCACACCATAGCCATGGGGAAACTAGGAATTCGCCCGGAGAAGACGTTCGGCTTTTAGTTAAATGGTTAAAACGCTTCAGTTTATTGAAGCGTTTTAGTGTGCCTTTTAGAGGAATCTGACCGTTCGCCGAATAATTTCTTGCTATCATGCAAGGCGTAGGGTAAATCTCCGATCGCAAGGAGACACAAATGGTGAAAAAGTCACCGGAAAACACTACTCCCGCAATTGTGGACAACGTAGAGGCGCTTGAGGCTAAGCTCGCTCAGATGCGAGAGGCCCAGGCGCTTTTTGCTACGTACACGCAGGAGCAGGTCGACAAGATCTTCTACGAGGCCGCCATGGCCGCCAACAAGGCTCGTATCCCGTTGGCGAAGATGGCCATCGAGGAGACCGGCCGCGGCGTTCTTGAGGACAAGGTCATCAAGAACCACTACGCCGCAGAGTACATCTACAACGCTTACAAGAACACCAAGACCTGTGGTGTCCTGGAGCGCGACGAGGCCTACGGCATCACCAAGATCGCCGAGCCCATCGGTATCGTGGGCGCCGTCATCCCGACGACCAACCCCACCTCCACCGCGATCTTCAAGACGCTGATCAGCCTGAAGACCCGCAACGGCATCATCATCTCCCCGCACCCGGCAGCCGCCAAGTGCACTATCGCCGCCGCCAAGCTCGTGCTTGACGCCGCCGTCAAGGCTGGCGCCCCCGAGGGCATCATCGGCTGGGTCGATGTCCCCTCCATCGAGCTGACCAACATGGTCATGCGTGACGTCGACATCATCCTCGCCACCGGTGGCCCGGGCATGGTCAAGGCCGCTTACTCCTCGGGCAAGCCTGCCCTGGGCGTCGGCGCCGGTAACACCCCGGTCATCATCGACGACACCGCCGACGTGCTGCTCGCCGTCAACTCCATCATCCACTCCAAGACCTTCGACAACGGCATGATCTGCGCTTCCGAGCAGTCCGTGACCGTCATCGACACCATCTATGACCAGGTTAAGGCCGAGTTCCAGAAGCGCGGCTGCTACTTCGTCAAGCAGGGTGCCGAGATGGAGGCCCTGCGTGCCGCAATGTTCAAGAACGGCGCCCTCGATCACCGCATCCCCGGCATGGCTGCCGCCAAGATCGCCGAGCTCGCCGGCATTGAGGTTCCCGCCAAGACCAAGATCCTGATCGCCGAGGTCACCTCCACCGACCCCGCCAAGGAAGAGTTCTCCCACGAGAAGCTCTCCCCGGTCCTAGCCATGTATCACGCCAAGGACTTCCAGGAGGCCGTCGACAAGGCCGAGCACCTGGTGCTCGCCGGTGGCCCGGGCCACACCGCCTCTCTCTACGTGCACCCCGCCCAGGCCGAGAAGATCAGCCTGTTCGAGCACGTCATGAAGGCCTGCCGTATCGTCATCAACACCCCGTCCTCGCACGGCGGCATCGGTGACCTGTACAACTTTGGCATGAAGCCGTCTCTGACCCTGGGCTGCGGCTCCTGGGGCGGCAACTCCGTCTCCGAGAACGTTGGGGTGAAGCACTTGATCAACGTTAAGACTGTGGCCGAGCGCCGTGAGAACATGCTGTGGTTCCGCGCTCCCGAGAAGGTCTACTTCAAGAAGGGTTCCACGCCCGTCGCTCTCGACGAGCTCGGCACCGTCATGGGCAAGAAGCGCGCCTTCATCGTCACCGACCAGTTCCTCTTCAAGAATGGCAACACCCGCGCCATCGAGGCCAAGCTCGACG
The DNA here is from genome assembly GCA_958349055.1 of uncultured bacterium. Lineage (GTDB taxonomy): Bacteria > Actinomycetota > Coriobacteriia > Coriobacteriales > Coriobacteriaceae > Collinsella. Next base: position 75,895 of record CATWBO010000002.1, on the reverse strand, counting down.
AGATGGGCATCGCCCACGACTGCTTCTACGACGTTGAGCCCGATCCGTCGCTGCAGTGCGCACGTCGCGGCGCCAAGCAGATGGCTCTCTTTGAGCCGGACGTCATCATCGCCGTCGGCGGTGGCTCCGCTATGGACGCCGGCAAGATCATGTGGATGATGTACGAGCATCCCGAGTGCAAGTTTGAGGACATGGCCATGGACTTCATGGACATCCGCAAGCGTATCTTCACCTTCCCCGAGATGGGCAAGAAGGCCTACTTCGTCGCCGTCCCGACCTCCTCGGGTACCGGCTCCGAGTGCACGCCGTTCGCCATCATCACCGACAAGGAGACCGGCATCAAGTGGCCGCTCGCCGACTACGCGCTGCTCCCCAACATGGCTATCGTCGACGCCGACAACTGCATGACCGCCCCGCGCGGCCTGACCGCTGCCTCCGGCATCGACGTCATGACCCACGCCATCGAGTCCTACGTCTCCATCATGGCTTCCGACTACACCAAGGGCCTCTCCGAGCGTGCTGCCAAGCTCGTCTTTGAGAACCTGCCCTCCAGCTTCGAGAACGGCGCCAAGGACCCGCACGCCCGCGAGGAGATGCACAACGCCTCCTGCATGGCCGGTATGGCCTTCGCCAACGCCTTCCTGGGCCTCAACCACTCCATGGCTCACAAGCTCGGCGCTTTCCATCACCTGCCCCACGGCATCGCCAACGCCGTCATCCTGACCCGCGTCATGCGCTATAACGCCGCCGAGGCCCCCGTCAAGATGGGCACCTTCTCCCAGTATCCTTACCCCAACGCGCTGCACAACTACGCCGAGATGGCCAAGTACTGCGGCATCGAGAGCAAGGACGACAAGGAGACCTTCGAGAACTTCATCACGAAGCTCGAGGAGCTCAAGGACTTCATCGGCGTCAAGAAGACCATCGCCGACTACGGTGTCGACGAGCAGTACTTCCTCGACACGCTCGACGAGATGACCGAGCAGGCATTCAACGACCAGTGCACCGGCGCTAACCCGCGCTACCCGCTCATGAGCGAGATCAAGGAGCTCTACCTGGACGCCTACTACGGCCGCGAGCCCCAGGACTACGCCGTCTGCTAGTTTTAGCACGGTTTTTAACGGCGGGGGTGCACGGGTGTTTCACACACCCCCGCCGTCGCTTCTATCGCATCGTTGAAAGGATGCAACCATGCTGCTACCCGATTCCAAGACCGAGCTCGTCCGCCGTGGCAACAAGGTCGTTTACGACCTGGGCGACAAGATCGTCAAGGTCTTCAACGAGACCAAGCCTGTCTCCGACGTGTTCAACGAGGCTTTGAATCTTGCCCGCATCAATGAGTGCGGCATCCGCAGCCCCAAGGCTCTCGAGGTTTCCCAGCTCGAGAACGCCAACGGCTGGGCGCTTGTGACCGAGAAGGTCCCGGGCACCACCCTTGCCGAGAAGATGACTGCTGAGCCCCAGCGCTTCGGTGAGTACCTCGAGATGTTCGTCGACCTCCAGATCGAGATCCACGGCTACACCTCCCCGCTGCTCAACCGTCAGCGCGACAAGTTCGCCCGCATGATCGACAGCCTGGATCAGCTCAATGCCACCACGCGCTACAACCTTCAGGAGCGCCTGGACGGTATGACCAAGGAGTTTAAGGTCTGCCACGGCGACTTCAACCCCTCCAACGTCATCGTTGGCGACGACGGCCAGCTCTACGTGTGCGACTGGGCACACGCCACCCAGGGCTCCCCTGCCGCCGACGTTGCAACCACCTACCTGCTCTTTGCCCTCAACAGCAAGGACCAGGCCGAGGCCTACCTGGAGCTCTACTGCGACCGCGCCGACATGCCCATGCAGGTCGTGCGTCAGTGGACGAGCATCGTTGCCGCTTCCGAGCTCGCTCGTAAGCGCAACGTGAACGATGAGTTCCTTAAGAACTGGATCGACGTCGTCGATTATCAGTAATATCTGAGCGATTTATTCGCATCGGAGGCACAAAGGAAAACCCCGCAGCTCGTTTGGGCTGTGGGGTTTTCCTTTTAGGATTCGAATATATTGATGAGCAAAAGAACAGTCCCGTATCTCCCCTGTTTGGAGAAATGCGGGACCGCCCCGAAATACAGCTATCGGCGATGCCGTCGATTAACGACGGGCCGCCTTTACGAGCTCGGCGACCTTGGCGACGACCTCATCGATCGCCACATCCTCGCGCTCGCCCGTGGCACGGTCCTTAAGCTCGACGGTACCATTCTTGAGGCCACGCTTACCCAGAACGACCTGATACGGGAAGCCCATAAGGTCGTTATCGGCAAACTTAAAGCCGGGACGCTCATCGCGGTCGTCGACGACGACCTCGATACCCTCGGCGCACAGGCCATCAACAATCTGCTCGCAGACGGTAGCGCACTCTTCCTTCTTGGGGTCAAGCGGAATCACCGCGACCTCGTACGGGGCAATGGAGACCGGCCAGACGATACCGTGCTCGTCATTGTGCTGCTCCACGACGGCAGCAAGCGAGCGCGACACGCCAACGCCGTAGCAACCCATGATAAGCGGCTTCTCCTTGCCGTCCTCGTCCATAAAGGTGGCACCCATGGCCTCGGAGTACTTGGTGCCCAGCTGGAAGACCTGCGAAACCTCGATGCCGCGAGCTGCGGAAAGCGGCTTGCCGCAGTGCGGGCAGGGGTCGCCGGCAACGACAGTAACCAGGTCGGCCCACTCGTCGACGGTAAAGTCGCGTTCGGGGCAGGCGCCGGTAAAGTGGTAGTCGACCTCGTTGGCGCCGCAAGCCCACTGCTTGGACTCGCGCAGGCTCTCGTCGCAGACCAGTCGGATGCCCTCGGGCAGGTTGACCGGTCCGATAAAGCCCTTGTGCAGACCGTAGGCCTGAAGCTCCTCGTCGGTCATCATGCGATAGCCCTTGCCAAAGACATGCTCGGCCTTACAATCGTTGAGCTCGTGGTCGCCCGGGACAATGGCCACGGCTGGCTTGCCCTCGGCATCGATCAACGCCAGCGACTTGCGCGTACCGTTCTCGGGGAAGCCGAAGAACTTGGCAACGGCCTCGATGGTGCCCATGCCCGGAGTCTCGACCTTGGTGAGCGTGCCGTCGCCGGGGCCCTCGGTCACGACGACCTTGGTGCTTGCCGCCTCGTCATCGGCAGCAAAGCCGCAATCGTCGCAGTAGACCAGCGAAGCCTCGCCGGCGTCGGCCAAAGCCATGTACTCGACGGAGGTATCGCCACCGATCTCGCCGGAATCGGCGACAACGGGCAGAGCCTTGATGTAGCAGCGCTCGCAGATGTTAGCGTAGGCCTGCTTCATCTTATCGTACTCCTCCTGCAGGCTCTCCTGCGTGGCAGAGAAGCTGTAGGCGTCCTTCATGATGAACTCGCGGCCGCGCATCAGGCCAAAGCGAGGACGGAACTCGTCGCGGAACTTGTCCTGAATGTGGTACAGGTTGACGGGCAGCTGTTTGTAGGAGCGCAGCTCGTTTCGCACCAGGGCAGTCACGGTCTCCTCATGCGTGGGGCCAAGCACGAACTCGCGGCCATGGCGGTCATCAAAGCGCACAAGCTCCTTGCCATAGGCGTCGATGCGGCCGGACTCACGCCACAACTCGGCGTCGACCATGATAGGCATCATAAGCTCCTGGGCGCCGGCAGCGTCCATCTCGTCTCGCACGATATTCTCAATCTTGCGGATCGAGCGCCAAGCAAGCGGCAGGTAGGAATACAGACCGGCGGCCTCTTTGCGGATCATGCCGGCACGGAGCAGCAGGCGGTGGCTGGCGAGCTCAGCGTCCGCCGGATCCTCTTTAAGCGTCGGCGCATAGAGCTTAGACATATACATTGCTCGAGTCATTTACTTCTCCTCAATAAGCTTGTCGACCTCGGCCATAAGCGCGTCGACAATTTGGTCCTCAGCTACTTTACCAATGATCTGGCCATGCGAAAAGAGCAAGGCCTGACCACGTCCGCAAGCAACGCCCAGGTCGGCATCAGAAGCCTCACCGGGGCCATTAACGGCACATCCCATGACGGCAATCGAAAGCGGCGCGGCATAGTTCTTAAGCCGCTCGGTTACTTCCTCGGCGATGGGAATCAGGTTAACCTGGCAGCGGGCGCACGTGGGGCAAGAGACAATCTCGGGACCACGGCGACGCAGGCCCAGTGACTGCAGAATTCCCCAGGCGACCGGCGGCTCCTCAACCGGATCGGCCGTGAGCGACACACGCATGGTGTCGCCGATGCCTTCGGAAAGCAAGATACCCAAGCCTACAGAGCTCTTGATGGTGCCCTGAAGCTTGGTCCCCGCCTCCGTCACGCCCAGGTGGAGCGGAACATGCGGTATCTCGCGCGACAGGGCGCGATAGGTATCAAGCGTCGTCTGTACGCTATGGGCCTTGGCAGAAAGCACGATGTTGGTAAACCCACGGTGCTCAAAGTGCCGCACAAAGCGCTCGCTCGACATTACAAGCTTTTCGGGCTGCGTAAGGTCATCGCGCTCGGCGATATCCTGCTCGAGCGAGCCGGCGTTGACACCGATGCGAATCGCACAGCCCGCAGCGCCGGCAGCGTCGATGACGGCATCGACCTTAGCCCAATCGCCGATATTACCGGGATTGATGCGCAGCTTGGCGGCACCAGCCTCGACGGCGCCGATGGCGAGCTTATGGTTAAAGTGAATATCGGCGACAATCGGCACCGGGGACTCAGCACAGATGGTACGGAAGCCCTCGAGCGCGGCCTCGGTGGGCACGCTCACGCGCACGATATCGCAGCCCGCCCGCGCCAACGCGCGAACCTGCCCAAGCGTTGCCTGAGCATCGGTGGTATCGGTGCAGGTCATAGACTGAACCACGACCGGCGCGCCGCCGCCGATCTGCACGCCGCCCACATGCACGGGGCGCGTCAGCTCGCGCGGCAAAGAATGGGATAGAGACAATCCAAACACTCCCCTACAGGATAAATCGAAGGATGTCGGAACGAAGCATATAGACAAACAGCAGTGCGAAGAGTGCGATGCCCACATAGCTCACAATCGTCTGGACCTTGAGCGGCAGCTCGCGGCCAGCAATCTTTTGAATGATCTCGATGACCAACTTGCCGCCGTCGAGCGGCGGAATAGGCAGCAAGTTCATAAAGCCCAGCGAGAACGAGATGAGCGCGGCAAACGACAAGAACGTGATGGGGCCGGCAGCAGCTGCCTGCGAAGACATGACGCTAATACCCACGATCGAGGAGGACTGATCGAGGATCTCCATCGTATGCTGTGGCTGGAGCAGGCGTAGCACACCCTCCGCCGTCTGCGCAACATAGGAGAAGGAGAGGCGCGCCGAGGTGATGGGGTCCAAACGAACCACCTGCGTAGAGGCATAAACGCCCAGGCGTTCGTTCTCTTTGAGTGCGACCGAGGTCGAGTACTGCTTGCCATCGCGCTCATACTCAATAGCAATATCGTCCTTACCGGCGGCCTTGCCGATGGCATCGTAGACATCCATCCAAGTGGAACATGAGACACCGTCAACCGAAAGGATCGCATCACCGGCCTCGATACCCGCCTTGGCGGCAATAGACCCCTCGTCAACCTGACCGATCACGTTGGTATCCATCGGCACGGTGACACCCGCAATGGAATAGATGCTCATAAGGAGCAAAAAACCCGTCAAGATATTGACGATAATGCCCGCGAGCAGCATAAAGGCACGCTTGAGAAAGCCTTGGCCAAGATAGGTGCGCGAGCGCTCTTGCGCAAGGAACTCGGCCTCGCCGCACGGCAGCTCCCACACATCGCCCTCGGCAGTCGCATGTTCGCGATCGAAACGGCGACCATCAAAGGTGGTATAGCCTGCCGTGTCTCGCGGCAACGTCTGATATTTGGTGGGATAGTAGCTCGGCGAGGGCTTCTCCCCTTCCTCATACCAGGGTGCGATGGAGCCCCAGCCCAGCAAAAGGGCGCATGCCTCGAGCACATCCTCCTCGGAAAGCTCGAGCTCGACAGCAAGGTCGGCCACCGTCACACGGCCGTGACGATAGATGGCAGCAAGCACGCGGTCGGCACACGAGACGTCGGTCGGATCCATGCCACAAATGGCAGCATAGCCACCCAGCAGCAGCGGGGTCACGCCAAACTTGGTTCCAATGCGACGCGACGTGTAATGGATGTCAAAGCGACACGGCAGGCCCAAAAAGAACTCGGTCACGCGGACGCCGCAGGCACGCGCCGCCAAAAAGTGGCCGCCCTCGTGCAAAAACACGAGGACGGAAAGCATCAGAAGGCCCCAAAAGACCGATGAGAGAACGCTCAGAACAGTATCCATAAAACGAAAAAGCAATCCTTATGGGTTAGGAACGGGTTGCGGCGAGCACCTGCGCAGCCTTTTCACGCGCCCACGCATCGATGTCGCGAAGCTGCTCAAACGAATCGACCGCCTGCATATCGTGGGCGTCCATGCAGGATTCCACAATGCGATCGATATCGGTAAAGCTGCAGCCATCGTGCAGGAAGGCATCAACGGCGACCTCGTTGGCGGCATTGAGCACGCACGGCATGGTGCCACCCGTCTTGCCGGCACGCTCAGCCAGTGCCAGACAGCGGAAGGTATCCATGTCGGCAGCATCAAACGTGAGCTGCCCCAGCTCGCGGAAATCGATACGAGGCGCCGGGGTATCCCAACGCTCGGGATACGAGAACGCGAACTGGATGGGAATACGCATGTCGGATGCACCGAGATGCGCCATCACGGAGCCGTCGGCGAACTCGACCATAGAGTGAATCTTGGACTGACGCTGCACGACCACGTTAATGAAATCGAGGTCGCAGTTAAACAGATGCATGGCCTCAATGCGCTCCAGGCCCTTGTTCATGAGGGTGGCGGAGTCAATGGTGATCTTGGCACCCATGGCCCACGTGGGATGCGCGAGGGCATCGGCCCGCGTCACGCAATCGAGCTCGTCGCGCGTGCGGCCAAAGAACGGACCGCCCGAGCAGGTGAGCCAAATGCAGTGGGCCTCGCGCGGGTTCTCCCCCAGATAGCACTGGTAGATGGCGGAATGCTCAGAGTCGACCGGAATAAGCTGACCTGGCTGCGCCAACGGCATAAGCAGATCGCCGCCAACGACGAGCGACTCTTTGTTGGCCAGAGCAAGGCGCTTGTTCGAAGTCAGGGCCGCATGGCTCGCCTCGAGACCCGCCGCCCCCACAATGGCAACAAGCACGCAGTCGACATCATCGCGACATGCAAGCTCGCAGACCGCCTGCGCACCAACGCCGAGCTCGGTGCCCGCGGGCAACTCCTGCAGCACGGCGTCTTCACCATGAGCGGCATCGGCCACGGCAACCGCCGGAACCGAGAACTCACGGGCAGCCGCAACAAGCTCGGAAGTGCTGGAGTTGACGGACAGCGCCGTCACCTGAAGGCGATCGGCATGCTGACGGCATACATCGAGCGCCTGGGTGCCGATAGAACCCGTGCAGCCCAGAATGGCAACGCGGAGACGCCCATCGGGGCCATACGTCGTCTGATGAGCCATTACAGCACGCCTCCGATCATCAGGAGCAGCTGCGCGGTGATGCAGCCAAAGATGAGCGAATCGCTACGGTCGAGCATGCCGCCATGACCCGGGATAAGGTTGCCGGAATCCTTGACGCCCACGCCACGCTTGATGCGCGACTCAATGAGGTCGCCGATAACACCCAAGATGGAGACGACCACGCCGCACAGTAACGCATAGGGCAGGCTCAGCTTATAGAAATGCGTGGCCCACAGGATAAGCCAGATCAAAACCGAGCCCAGGATACCGCCGACAAAGCCTTCCCAGCTCTTTTTGGGAGAAATCTTGGGAACCATCTTATGCTTGCCGATACGGCTGCCCACGATGTAGGCAAACGAATCAGAGACCCAGAGGGACGCGCACACGCCCACTGAAAGCAGGGCGCCGGCAAAGCCGGGCACGGCGTCTCGCAGCAGCACGATGGCCGACAGCATAAAGCCGGTGTAGATAGGACCCATAAGCGTCACGGCGACATCCGAGATACGGGTGCGCGGCGACCAAACATACCAGATACCCACCGCGAGCATCAGGGCAAAAAGCAGGGCATTCAGCAGCATCGAATCGCCCAGCGCCGAGAGCGGAAAGAGCACGGCAGCAGCGATACCCAAGCGCTCATTGGCAACCTTGCCATCGAGCCTCGTCATGCGGAAGAACTCATAGCAGCACAGACCGCTCATGACGGACACGAAGATGGCCGTGGGCACAATGCCCAAAACCAGGCACAGGATAAAGACAACGGCGTAGATGATACCGGCGGCGGCACGGGTAATAAAGCCCGCCAGCCACGAACCGGTGCCGCTCTTCGCTGCAGGCGCTCCCGCAGTGGCAGCCTTACGCTCAGGCATCTTGGGAGCAGTTGCCTTGGGACGATCGGACACGATTAAGCCTCCTCGGACTTGCTCAGTCCACCAAACCTACGGTCACGGCCCTGATAGGCCAAAATGGCGTCGACAAGGCCCCAACGATCAAAGTCGGGCCAATAGGTATCGGTGACGTAGAACTCGGAATAAGCCACCTGCCACAGCAGATAGTTCGAAAGGCGCAGCTCACCAGAGGTGCGAATCACAAGCTCAGGATCGGGAAGACCGGCGGTATAGAGGTGGGAAGCCACCATATCGTCATCAATTGCAGCGGGATCGATCTTACCGGCGGCAGCGTCGAGTACGATCTGACGGACAGCGCGGGTAATCTCGGCACGCGCGCCGTAGTTGACGGCAAGCGCCAGCGTCATACCGGTGTGATCGGCGCACTCGGCTAGACCGCGTTCAAAAACGTCGCGGGTCTTCTTGGGCAGCGCGGAAATGTCACCCAAAAAGACAACACGCACGTTTTCGCGCTTCAGAAGCGGCAGCTCGTCGATAAACGTCTTGGCAAACAGATGCATCAAGACGTTGACCTCATGCTGCGGACGGTTCCAGTTTTCGGTAGAAAACGCATAGGCAGAAAGCACGTCGACGCCCAGGCGCACGCAGGCGGTAATGATCTCGCGCAGCGAGACGATACCTGCCTTATGACCCTCGGTGCGTGCAAGACCGCGCGACGTGGCCCAACGACCGTTGCCGTCCATGATGCACGAGATATGGTGCGGAATGTTATTGAGGTCAAGGTCGGAAAAACCGACGCCCGCAGGGGCGTCGGCAAAGTACTCGACCAGTTTATGCTCGTCGTATTGCACCTTAGATCTCCATGACCTCGGCTTCTTTTTCCTTCAGAAGCTCCTCGACCTTGGCGACATACTCATCGGTGTGCTTCTGGACCTTGGCCTGTTCGCGACGGACATCGTCCTCGGTGAGCTCCTCATCGCGCTCGAGCTTGTTGTTGAAGTCGCGACGGATGTTACGGATAGACACCTTGGCCTGCTCGGCGTACTCGCGGCACTCCTTGACGAGTTCGCGACGGCGCTCCTCAGTGGGGGCCGGGAACGGCAGACGAACGACGGTGCCATCGGAGTTGGGGGTAATGCCCAGATCGGAAGCGCCGATGGCCTTGACGATAGCGTTGATGAGCGCCTTGTCCCACGGCTCGATGAGCAGCATGTGAGCCTCGGGGGTCTTGACGGCGGCAACCTGCGTGACCGGCGTGGGGACACCGTAATAATCAACGGTGATGTCGGACAGAATGTTGGCGTTGGCGCGGCCGGTACGAACCTTGGAGAAGTTATGCTTGAGGGACTCGAGCGACTTGTCCATATGGGCGGTGATGTTCTCTGCCATGCTTAATCCTCCTGATAGACGAGCGTGCCGACGGGCTCACCCGCGAGCGCGCGTTTGACGGTGTCCTCGCCATCGATGTTGAGGACCAAAATAGGCATACGGTTATCCTGGCACAGGGCCGTAGCCGTGGAATCCATAACCTGCAGGCCGCGAACGAGAACCTCGTGATAGGTAATCTTGTCAAAACGGACGGCATCGGCGCACTTGACGGGATCCTTGTCGTAGATGCCGTCAACCTTGGTGGCTTTAATCAGAATCTCGGCGCCGATCTCGCACGCACGAAGAGCCGCGGCGGTGTCGGTCGTAAAGTACGGATTGCCCGAACCGGCGGCAAAAATAACGACGTTGCCCTTGGAAAGGTGGTTGATGGCGCGACGTCGAATATAGGGCTCGCAGATCTCGTTCATCTGGATAGCGCTCATCACACGGCAGGGAACGTCGTTATGCTCGAAGGCATCCTGCAGGGCAAGCGCGTTCATGACGGTCGCAAGCATGCCCATGTAGTCGGCCTGAGCACGCTCCATGCCACCGGCAGCGCCGGCCATGCCGCGGAAAATGTTGCCGCCGCCGACAACAACGCCGACCTCATGGCCTACGGCGAGCAGCTCCTTGACCTGCTTGGCAAGATGGTCGGTAACCTTGGGGTCGATGCCGTAGTGGCCGTCGCCCATCAGCGCTTCGCCGGAAAGCTTCAGAAGCACGCGTTTGTATCGGATGTCGGACAAAACGATCCTCCTTTAATTAGACTCTCAATATGATAACAAAGGCTTAACGGGGAGCCATGAAAAAGCAGGCTGTGAGTAAAACCCACAGCCTGCTCATTACCAGCTACAAGAGCTTATTTACTCGCCACGGACCAGACGGTCAAAGGCAACGACGGTAATGGTGTCGCCGAGCTCCTTGGAGACCTGCTCAGCGTACTTCTTGATGGTGAGGGAGCTGTCCTTGATGAACTCCTGCTCGGTGAGCACGGACTGCTTGTAGAACTTCTCCAGACGGCCAACAGCCATCTTCTCCTGGATAGCCTCGGGCTTGCCGGACTCGGCAGCCTGGGCCATGTAGATCTGCTTCTCGTGCTCGACGGTCTCGGCCGGAACCTGATCGCGGGTAGCGCAGATCGGTGCGACGGCGGCAACCTGAAGGGCAACGTCGTGAGCGAAGGTCTTGAAGGACTCAGCCTGAGCGGTTTCGGCCTTCTCGAAGGCGAACTCGACGAGGACGCCGATCTTACCACCCATGTGGATGTAAGAAGCGAGCGCGCCGTTCTCGGCCTTGCGGGCGGCGAAGCGGGAAATCTTCATGTTCTCGCCCATGATGTGAATCATCTCGGTGAGCTCGGAGGAAACGGTCTCCTCGCCCATCGGCTTCTCGAGCAAAGCGTCGACGTCAGCAGGCTCGGTGGTAGCGACAACCTCAGCGACCTTAGAAGCAAAGCCGGTAAACTTGGCGTTGGAGCCAACGAAGTCGGTCTCGCAGGAGAGCTCGAGCAGAGCGCCGGTCTTGCCATCCTCGGAGACGAACGCGGCGACAGCGCCCTCGTTGGTCTCACGGCCAGCCTTCTTGGCAGCCTTGGCAAGGCCGTTCTTACGCAGAACGTCGACAGCGGCGTCCATGTCGCCGTCAGCCTCGACGAGAGCCTTCTTGCACTCCATCATCGGGGAGTCGGTCATCTCGCGGAGCTGCTTGACCATAGCGGCGGTAATCTGGGCCATTGTGGTTCCTTTCAAAGAGATGAAAAAGAATTAACTAAGACTGATTTACTCGGCCTTGGGCTCAGCGGCCATCTCGGCCTCGGAGACCTGCTCCTTGCCGGAGCCAGCGAGGCAGGCGTCAGCCATGAGCTCGCACATAAGGGTGACAGCAGAGATAGCGTCATCGTTGCAGGGGATGCCGTACTCGACCTCGTCGGGATCGGAGTTGGTGTCGATCAGAGCGACGACGGGGATGTTCAGGCGCTGAGCCTCCTTGATGGCGTTCTCCTCGCGCTTGGTGTCGATGACGAAGAGAGCCTGGGGCAGACCCTTCATGTCGCGGGCGCCACCGAGGTTGGTCTGGAGCTTGGTGAGCTCCTTGCCGAGCACAGCCTGCTCCTTCTTGGGGAGCACTGCCATGCGGCCGTCCTCGACCATGGCCTCGAGCTCCTCCATGCGGTTGATGCGGGAGCGGATGGTGACGAAGTTGGTCAGCATGCCGCCGAGCCAACGCTGGTTGATGTAAGGCATGTTGGCGCGCTCAGCAGCGTTCTTGACGGCCTCCTGAGCCTGCTTCTTGGTGCCGACGAACAGCACGTTGCCGCCCTTGGCGACGTTCCTGACGAAGGTGTAGGCCTGGTCGGCGTCGAGGATGGTCTGCTTGAGGTCGAGGATGTAGATGCCGTTGCGCTCACCGAAGATGAACGGCTTCATCTTGGGGTTCCAGCGACGGGTCTGGTGACCGAAGTGGCAGCCGGCCTCGAGCAGGGTGCGGATATTAATCTTGGTAGCCATGTTAAACCTCCTGTGGTTTGCCTCCGCGCGGGGTCATCCTCCAAAACCAACCCGGACATGTGCTACCAAAGCCCGGGCACCACGGCATGAAGTAGCCGCGCGTGCGTGATAAAAACCTGTTGCCGTGAAGCAACCCGATGAATGATAGCAGGAATGCATCTTCCTGCCAACCCGCAATCAAAACCACACACCTGAGCGCGGTGCGGGACGTCCCAGCCACTATTCGCCGCGGGGATGGGCTTGAGCCACAGCCCGCTTAAGCCGATCGGGTGTGAGATGCGTGTAGATCTGCGTCGTGGACAGGCTCGCATGGCCCAGCAGCTCTTGAACCGAGCGCAGGTCCGCACCGCCCTCGAGCAAGTCGGTCGCAAAGGTATGGCGCATCGCATGCGGGGCGATGTCGGCCGGAATGCCGGCGAGCGTCGCCAGCGTATGGAACCGCCGCCGGAGGATGGCGGCGCTCATGCGATTGCCGCGCGCCGATATAAGCAGCGGATGCGGCCCGGTAGCGAGGTCACGGCGCTTTGCCTGAGCAAGCAACTCCGGCCTCCCCTCCTCAATATAGAGACGCGTCACCTCGATCGCACGACGATACAGGGGGACGATACGTTCCTTGCCCCCCTTGCCCCACAGGCGCAACGTGCGTTCGGACCAAGCGATGGACTCCACATTGAGTGCTGCGAGCTCAGAGATACGGGCGCCAGATGCATAGAGCAGCTCGAGCATCGCCGCATCGCGCAGTCCCGCAGGCGTCGATGTATCAGGCGTCTTGAGCAGCGCCTCGACCTGCAGGGTCGTAAGGACGCCCGGCAGGTCACGCGGCAGCTTGGGCGATGCGATCGCCGAGACCGCATCGCCCTCGACAATCCCCTCGGCAGCCATCCAACGATAGAGCGATCGGATAGCCGACAGGTGCGCCGCAAGCGTTCGGGGAGCCACCTGCTCACGCGAAAGCTCGGCAAGATAGCGACGAATGGTGCGCACGTCGGCAGCGAATGCATCGATATCCTCGCGCTCGCACCAGGCAGCGAAGCGCTCCAGCCTCGAGCCATAGGCCGTCACCGTGTTGGGAGAAAGTCCCTCGACGCGTGCGATATAGGCGATAAACGAGTCGACGGTGTCGTACAGGTCAAAGGCTATGACCGGTCGCCTCCAAACAGATCGGGGCGAGTAGACAGATAGGCGTCAAGGGCCTCGAGCGCACGGTCCGCATAGGCCTGGTAGCGGTCGCGCTTGCTGCGGCGCTTACCATCCTCGAGTGGCGGCACCAGGCCAAAGTTGACATGCATGGGCTGATAGCCCACGGTGGCAGGATCGGTCGCATAGCCCACGAGCGCACCCAGGGCACCCACACGCGGCAACTCGACGCCCGCGGCACCGATAGCATCGGCATAGGTGTTGAGCGCCGCGAGCAGACCTGTCGCCACGGCTTCCATGTACCCCTCGGTGCCGGTGATCTGACCGGCCAGGCGCACACCGGTACCGGGCACGGCAAAGGTGCCATCGAGCACGTGCGGGGCGTCGACAAAAGTATTGCGGTGCATGACACCGTAGCGGAAGAACTCAGCGTTCTCCAGGCCCGGCACCATATGGAAGACGCGCTTCTGCTCGCCAAAGGTCAGGTTGGTCTGGAAGCCCACCAGGTTATAGGCGGTCTTCTCCTTGTTCTCGGCACGCAGCTGAATCGCCGCCCAGGGGCGACGTCCGGTACGCGGGTCGGTGAGGCCGACGGGCTTCATGGCACCAAAGCGGATGGCATCCTTGCCCGTGCGCGCGACCTCCTCGGCGGGCTGGCAGGCCTGGAACAGATCGCCGCCCTCAAAGTCCTTGAGCACCACGCGGTCGGCCGTGGTAAGCGCCTCGATAAAGGCCTCGTACTCTTCCTTGTTGAGCGGAGCGTTGAGATAGTCGCCGCTCCCCTGCTCCTCGTAGCGCGACTGCGAGAACAGCACGTCCATATCGAGCGTGGAGGCATCGACGATCGGCGCCGCGGCATCGAAGAACGCAAGGGCGTCGCCACCGACGAGCTTCATGACCTCTTCGCTCAGCGCCGGCGAGCACAGAGGGCCGGCGGCAATGACCACATGGCCTTCGGGAATCTGCGTGACCTCGCCGCGAACGATCTCGATATTAGGACGGGCGGCAACCTCGGCCTCGACAAGCTCGGAAAACTTGACGCGGTCGACTGCCAAGGCGCCACCGGCGGGAACAGCCGCGCGATGGGCGCAATCGAGCAGGACTGAACCCATGCGCTCAAGCTCGGCCTTCAGCAAACCAGCCGCGGAATCCGGACGGGTCGACTTAAACGAATTGGAACAGACGAGCTCTGCCAGGTGATCGGTATGGTGGGCCGGGGAGCTCACCTGGGGGCGCATCTCGCACAGCTTTACGGCAAACCCGCGGTCTGCCAGCTGGATCGCACATTCCGAACCCGCCAGACCGCCACCGATAACCGTCACCTGATCAAACAGCATCTGCAAACACCTTTCTAATTGACACGTTTTCCATTGTGACCGAAGGGTGTCTGGGCGTGAAGGGCAAACTTGGAGGGCGCATACCTTCCATCCATCATGCGCTCGATAAGGCCCTCGAGTTCAAGCGAACCCAGGAGTTTGAGTACGCCGACGGCATCGAGCGAGACGAGCGCCGCGATGTCGTCGACTTTGAGCGGAGAGGCGATGAGCGCATGCATCACGGTCTGCTGCGTTTGATCCAGGTCGGCAATGCCGGGAGCATCGGGGCGCGAGTAGCGCAGGGTGCCGTAGATTCGCGAGATGGCCATCTCAATAGACTCCTCGTCAATAATGCAGCAGGCCCCGTTGGCGATGAGGTAGTTGGTCCCGCGCGACTCGGGTGACAAAATGGAACCCGGTACCGCAAGCAGTTCTCGCCCCAGGTCCATGGCGGCCTCCGCCGTCGAGAACGTGCCCGAGGGCATGCCGGCCTCCGACACGAAAAGCGCCTGCGAAAGCGCGGCAATCACCCGGTTACGCCGCGGAAAGGCAAACTTGCGAGGGCCCATGCCCCACGGGGAGATCGACACGACCGCGCCACCCGTATCGAGCGTGCGCGTAATAAGCCCCGCGCTCGAGCGCGGATAGACCACGTCGGCGCCCGTCCCCAGCACCACAACGTGTTTGCCGCCGGCATTGACCGCGGCCCAACCCGACGCCTGGTCGCAACCGACCGCGCCACCCGAGACCACCGTGACGCCCGCCTCAACCGCGACCTTGGCAGCAAGTTCTGCCACAGCGAGACCGTACGGCGACGCCTTGCGCGCGCCGATGATGGAGAGCGCAGGCGTCGATAACACATCAGGGTCACCACGCACATAGAGCGTCTGGGGCACATCGGAAAGCTCCAGAACAGTTGCTGGATACAGAGCGTCCCCGGGATGGAACTCGAAGATCCCCTCTGCCATCATTGGTCCCTCCTTCCCTGGTACATCGCCGCCTCGAGCACGTGGTCCTGCGTCACTTGCTCGCTCTCGGCGACATCTGCGATCGTGCGCGCGATACGCACCAGGCGCACGATGCCGCGGCCCGTGAGATGCGTGCGCTTCGACAGGCCGAGCACACACTTCTCCGCCGCATCATCGAGCTCAAAGGTCGAAACGACGCCGTCAATGGACCGCGTCTCATCATCCTCGGCCTCGGCATCCGCATCGTCCATACGGGATTCGCGCCAAGCGCGAAAAGCGCGACCGCGCACAACGTAGTCACGCAACTCGGCAGACGACATACCCTCCGCACCCTCGATAATCACTTGGGGGTCGGGACGGGTCACATCGATCATCATGTCGATACGGTCGGCCAAAGGACCGCGCAGTTTAGACCGATAACGCTCGACCATCGCCGCCGAGCAGCGACACGGCACCTCACGATCGCCCAAAAAGCCGCAGGGGCAGGGATTGCTCGCAGCCAGCAGCTGAAAGCGCGACGGGAAGGTAAAGGCCCCGTCGACGCGTACGATCCTCACATAACCGCGTTCGATAGGCTGACGCAGCGTCTGCAGCACACCCGTGGGAAACTCGGCAAGCTCGTCCAAAAAGAGCACGCCGCCATGAGCAAGGCTGATCTCACCCGGGTGCACCGGGCGCCCGCCGCCGATAAGGCCTGCGGTCGAAATACTGTGGTGGGGACTGCGGAAGGGCCGATGACCTGCCAATAATCCATCGATGTTCTCGCCCAAGACCGAATGGATGCACAGCGCCTCCTGCTGGTCCTCAACGGAAAGCTCGGGCAGGATGCCGGTCATACGACGGGCGAGCATCGTCTTGCCCGATCCCGGGGACCCGATCATAAGCAAACCGAGCTCACCTGCCGCCGCAAGCGCCATGCCGCGTTTAGCGACTTCCTGCCCCAGCACGTCCGCATAGTCGAGTTCGGGCTCAAAGGTCGCCTCGACGCCCTCAGAATCCAAGTAGTGCCGCGCGGCATCGCCCATACCGTGGGCAAGTTGCGAGAGATGATCAATAAAGCCACAGTCCACGCCCGCGAGCGGCACATGCTGATCTGACCTGCCCGCGATAAAGGAAAGCCCCATATCGCGCGCGAGCAGCTGGAACGCCACCTCACCCTTGACGGGCAACACCGTACCGTCCAGACCAAGTTCGCCCGCGATAAGGCAACGATCAAGGTTGTCGCGGGGAATCTGCCCATCCGCCGCCAGCACCGCGATGGCGATGGGCAGATCAAAGCCGCTACCGGTCTTGCGAATATCGCCGGGCGCCAGATTGACCGTAATGCCCGAGCGCGGGATCTCGAACCCGGCGGAGCGCATCGCACAGCGAATACGACCGCGTGACTCCATCACCTCCATACTCGGAATGCCGAGCATCTGAATACCCGGAACGCCGCCGGCAAGCGAGACCTCGACCGTGACGGGAATCGCCTCGACGCCGCGGATGCAGGCCGCGTGAACGGCAAACGTCTCGAACGCCATCACGACACCTGCCAATCGAATGCGTTGTACTGATGCTCGATCTCGGCGATATGCCCGCCGCGAATGGTGACACCCACGGCATCGAAGCGAATCGCCTTGAGCGGATAATGCTCCATGAGATAGCAACTTGCGATGCGGCGGTAACGGCGTTGCTTTTGGGCGTCCACGGCCTCCTCGGGAAAGACCCGCGTGTTGCAATCCGGTGCGACGCGTCTGGTCTTGACCTCGGCCATCACCACGACATCGTCGAGCTCATCTAGCAGCACCAGATCAGCCTCGCCCTCGGTGCAACGATAACCCTGCTCCAGCAAGGTGTAGCCGCGCTCGTTAAAGTAGTCGATAGTGATCAGCTCGCCCAGCATGCCCAGCTCGCGGGGACTGAGTCCCTTGATAAACTCGGGCGTCATCGCCCCGCAGTCGAGCTCGCCGTTTTCCCAACGCTCCTTGAGTTGCTGCGTCTTGCTCTTTTTGCTTGCGGCACTCATGGGGTCTCCTTTCCCGCACGCTGCATTGCCCCGATGATGAGGGCACCTTTCATGCGGGTAAGTACCGGAAGCAAACCAAAAGCTGACCAAATGCCGTCAAAAAACGGGCCGTACGCAGCAATGGTGTTGCATACGGCCCGCTACCAGCAGGTTTATAAAACCCCAGAGGTCCCTGTCTCCACAATTGACCTAGAAAAGGCGCTCAGTCTGCAGAAAGTTTCCGCAAAAGCTCACGCGGTGCAGCGGACAAAGTCCATGTTTGCGAATGGCCTCGATATGCTCGGGGCTTGCATAGCCCTTCGACTCGGCCAGATGGTACTCGGGATACTCGGCGTCGTACTCGACCATCATCTCGTCACGCGTGACCTTGGCCATGATAGACGCCGCGGCGATGCAGGCGATTTTGGCATCGCCCTTCACCACATCGCGCTCGTTAGGAACGGCGCCCAAGGGATTGCCATCCATGAGGACGCAGTCGGGCTCGAGTCCTGTATCGGCCACGGCGCCCGCGACGGCGGTACGGATAGCACGGGCCATGCCCATCTCATCGATATCCTTCGGCGCGATATGGCAAAAACCGATCGCCGTCGCCACCTCGGCAATCTTCACTGAGAGCAACTCGCGGCGCGCGGGCGTGAGCTTTTTGGAATCATTGATGCCCCAGACGCGCGGCTCCATAGGAAGACAGACGGCGCATACCGTCAAAGGACCGGCCACCGATCCGCGACCCACCTCGTCGACACCAACGACCACCCCATCGCCGCCAAGCTCGTGCATAAGCTCGTACATGTCATTGACGCGCTCGCGCTCGGCAAGCTCTTTGGCATGGCGTTTGAGGGCGCGTTCACAAGCCTTGATCACCTGCTGGCGCGGGTCCTCTCGATAATGCTCCACGAGGGCGGGAATCTCCTCAAACGTAGCGCTCGCCAACTCACCGGCAACCTGCGATGCCGAAACCGAGCTCGTCATGTTGGCCATACCAGGCCCTCCTTGCATGCAAATCAGATAAAAAGAAGGGCCACCCGAAGGTGACCCTTGTGTCCAAACGAGTGGACAGACGCTGCGATCTTCTTAGCGCTTCTCGGGGATGCGAGCAGCCTTGCCCACCTTGTCGCGGAGGTAGTACAGCTTGGCGCGACGGACGCGACCATGGCGAACGACCTCGAGCTTGGCGATCTTGGGGCTGTGAAGCGGGAAGGTACGCTCAACACCGACACCAAAGGACATCTTGCGGACGGTGAAGGTCTCGCGGGCACCGGCGCCGGCCATGCGGATGACGTCGCCCTGGAAGACCTGGATGCGCTCGCGGTCGCCTTCCTTAATGCGGTAGTGAACCTTGACGTTGTCGGCGACGCGAACCTGAGGAATGTCCTCGCGGATCTGCTGACGCTCGATTGCGCGGATGTAATCCATGTGCAATTCCTTACTCTTCTAGAGGTGCCGTACCGTCTTGGCCGGCACGTAGTTGAACAAACGTATTCGAGTATACACGCGCGGGTTTCTGCTGCAAGAACAATTTTTTACGCAGACAAAAAGACAAAACCCGCACATGATAACCGCCCGCCTCACGAATGAGACGGGCGGCATGAAGGGGGGCTACACTAGACGTCGATGTGCGGGGCGCTAGGCGTTGCGGTTGGCCTCGAGCTTGGCCTGAGCGGCAGCCAGGCGTGCGAGGGGCACGCGATAGGGAGAGCAGGACACGTAGTCCACGTCGGCCACGTTAAACAGGCCCTTGATGGACTTGGGGTCGCCGCCGTGCTCGCCGCATACGCCAAAGTGCATACCGGGATTGGTGGCACGGCCCTTCTCGACTGCCATGCGCACCAGCTCGAGCACCGCCGTGTCGATGGTCTCGAAAGGGTTCTCCTTCAAGATCTTCTTGTGCAGGTACAGCGGGATGAACTTGGCCTCGGCATCGTCGCGGGAGAAGCCGAAGGTCGTCTGCGTGAGGTCGTTGGTGCCAAAGCAGAAGAAATCGGCGTGCTGGGCGATCTCGTCGGCGACCATGCAGGCGCGCGGCAGCTCGAGCATCGTACCCACGGGAATGTTGAGCTCGACACCCTCCTCGACGGAAACCTCGGCGATGACGCGCTCGATGACCTCGCGGGTCTGGACATGCTCTGCCGTGATGGAGACGAGCGGGACCATAATCTCGGGGCGCGGATCGACGCCTTCCTTGATGAGTCGAGCAGCAGCCGTTGCCACGGCACGGACCTGCATGAGCGGCAGGTCCCCAAAGACGACGGACAGACGCACGCCACGCAGGCCGAGCATGGGGTTGGACTCAACCATGCCGTCGATGCGACGCAGGCGGGCACGCAGGGCGGCGAGCTCCTCCTCGGGAGCGCCGGCAGCCTCCTTCTTGGTGATGGCGACCTCAAGCTCGCGAGGATCATCCAGGAACTCATGCAACGGCGGATCGAGCAGGCGAACGACCACATCGCGGCCGGACATGGTCTTGAACATCGCCAAGAAGTCCTCGGTCTGAACCTTGAGCAGGTCGGCCAGGGCCTGCTGCTTCACGGCCTCATCGTCAGACAGGACAAAGCTCTGGATGATGTTCTTGCGATCGCCCAGGAACATGTGCTCGGTGCGGCACAGACCGATGGCCTCGGCGCCAAACTCGAGCGCGAGCGCAGCATCCTCGGGGTTGTCGGCGTTGACGCGCACGTGGTTGGCGTGACCGTCGGTCTCGTCCAAACGGATCTCATCGGCCCAAGACAGGATGGTGTCCAGGTCGCCGGTGAGCTCTGCAGAGACCAGGTCGACCGCGCCGTCGACGACGATACCCTGGGTGCCGTCGATGGAGATGACATCGCCCTCGCGCAGCACGCGGTCGCTGCCCTCGATGCGCACGACCTTCTCTGCCGCGTCAATGTGGAAGCGCTCAACGCCGCAAACGCAGGGCGTACCCATGCCGCGGGCGATAACGGCGGCATGGCTCGTCTTGCCACCGTGGCTGGTCAGGATGCCCTCGGCGGCGACCATGCCTTTCAGGTCGTCGGGGTTGGTCTCCCAGCGAACCAAAATGACTTTATGCCCCTCGGCGGAACGTGCAACGGCGTCATCGCTCGAGAACACG
Organism: uncultured bacterium; assembly: GCA_958349055.1. Classification (GTDB taxonomy): domain Bacteria; phylum Actinomycetota; class Coriobacteriia; order Coriobacteriales; family Coriobacteriaceae; genus Collinsella. The sequence goes on along the minus strand of CATWBO010000002.1, from coordinate 55,135 downwards.
ACCTCGCCCACGGCGGCACCGGGGCTGGCGTTCAGACCGGTCGCGAGCGCCTCGTACTTCTTGGAGGCGTCGAACTGCGGGTGCAGGAGCTGGTCGAGCTGTGCGGGGTCGATGCGGCTCACGGCCTCCTCACGGGTGATCAGGCCCTCCTCGACCATCTCGATGGCGATACGCAGGGCGGCGGTAGCGGTGCGCTTGCCCACGCGAGTCTGGAGCATCCAGAGCTTACCCTGCTCGATGGTGAACTCGATATCGCACATATCGCGATAGTGATCCTCGAGCGTCAGGAACACGCGCTCGAGCTCCTCACCTGCAGACTCGAGGCCCGGGGTGGTCTTGAGGTCGGCGATGGGCTCGGTGTTGCGGATGCCGGCGACGACGTCCTCGCCCTGGGCGTTGACCAGAAAGTCGCCGTAGAACTCCTTAGTGCCATCGGCCGGGTTGCGCGTAAAGGCGACGCCGGTCGCGGAGGTTTCGCCCTTGTTGCCAAAGGCCATGGCCTGGACGTTGACGGCGGTGCCGAGCTCATCGGAAATGCCATGCTGCTTGCGGTAGATGCAGGCGCGCTCATTCATCCAGCTGCCAAAGACGGCTTGGATGGCAAGGCGCAACTGGAGCTCCGGGTCGTGCGGGAAGACAGGCTTGCCATCGACAACCTCGAGCTCGGGGTACAGGGCGGCCTCGACGTTCTCGGAGAAGATGCCCTTAAAGGTCTCAACGAGTTCCTGCAGGTCCTCGGCCGAAAGCTCGGAGTCGACGCGGACGCCGGCGACCAGGCGGGCCTGGGTCAGGGCGTTCTCGAACAGATCCGCATCGACGCCCATGACGACGTTGGAGAACATCTGGATAAAGCGGCGATAGCTATCCCAGGCAAAGCGCGGGTTTTGCGTCTGGGCGATAAGGCCCTGGACGGAATCGTCATTGAGGCCCAGGTTGAGGACCGTGTCCATCATGCCGGGCATGGAGAACGGAGCGCCCGAGCGAACCGACACGAGCAGTGGGTCGGAGGCGTCACCGAGCTTCTTGCCGCAGCGCGCCTCGAGGTCGGCCTCGGCGGCAACGATCTCGTCGAGTGCGCCCTCGGGCCACACGTTGCCGGCACCGGAGTACTCGACACAGGTCTGGCAGGTAATGGTAAAGCCACCAGGAACCGGCAGACCGATGCGGCTCATCTCGGCAAGGTTTGCGCCTTTGCCGCCAAGCACGAAGTTCATGGATTTGTCGCCCTCAGTGACACAGGTGCCCTGGGCGTCGGTTCCAAAACGGTAAACCCTCTTGCAATCGCTCACGATACTTCCCCTTCCATGCGCTTACGCGCACGACCGTGGTAACGAATCGACCCGCCGGATGCGGGCCGTGAGGGAACTATACGGCGGGTTTTGGACAGGCTTGAGCAGAGGGTGCGCGGTTTGGTAAACGTGCTAAAACCGGCGGTAAACGGTAGGTAAAGGTGGTTACCTTATGAAGATACCACTACAAGGAAAATGCAGGTAGGATGCGATGTTTTTGCTAAATCGCTTTACCAATTCAGGCAATTTAGCCACTCCGATGATTTTTCTGGGACGGGGATTAAAAAATCATTAGGTACTCAATGATTTTTAAATCCCCGTCCCAGAAAAATCATCACAGAAAGGACTACTGCTGTTGAGCGCGGCGGGCGGCACGGCGGGCTCTTGCCTCTTGAATCTCTTCGAGATGAGCAATGATCTCGGCAGCGCTTTCCTCGATGGCTTTGCCGTCGGTACGCACCACAAAGCAGCCCAGGCGCTTCATGAGGGCACGGGCCTCCTCGAGCTCGCTGCGTACGCTCTCGGGCTCAGCATAGGAGCCGGCAACGGCACGGGCGTAATCATCCCCCAAGCGGCTATCGCGGATCTCAGAAATCACATCGACGGTCGAAATCAGGCCGAACAGGCGCATCGGGTCGACCTCGTAAATCGACTTGGGCGGCTCCATGCCATGCGCCAGTGGGACATTGGCGACCTTGTAGCCCTGATAGGCTAAATACATCGACAGCGGCGTCTTGGATGTACGCGACACACCCAGCAGCACGATATCGGCACCCGCCAGATCGTCGCAACCACGACCGTCATCGTGCTCAACGAAATACTCCATGGCCTCGATACGATGGAAATAGCGGTCATCGGTCTTGTGAATCACGCCCGCAACGCCCTTGGGCGGCACACCGATGAGCGACGACAGCACGGCAAGCGTCGGGCCGATCAGGTCGACCGAACGGATATGCAGCATACCCAGGTAATCGAGCACGCGGGCGCGAAGCGCCGGATCGACGATGGTGTGGAACACGGCAATATCGCGATGGTCCGCATCGACGCGCGGCCCCACAAATGACTTGACCTGCTCCACAGAGGTCACCTTAGGCAGGCGCAAAACGCGAAAAGCCCCTTCATCAAATTGCCCGGACGCCGCAAGCACCACCTCACAAGCGGTATCACCGAGCGAGTCGGAGATAACGATAACGGTGGGACGAGCGGTGACCGGGCAATCCATGCGGGGCTCCTTTTGCGCTTACGCGCAGGCTAGCTTACTTTTTGCGGGCAAGCTCACCGATGTTGGCGATGCCGGAGAACACGGCCTCAAAGCGGTTGAGCAGCTTAAGGCGATTATCGCGAAGCTGCTCGTCCTTGTCCATGACCATAACCTCGTCGAAGAAACGGTCGATGGGCGCGCGCAGGGCGGCGAGGGCGGCAAACGCGGCCGGGTAATCCTCGGCAGCAAGGGCGGCGTCGACGGCGGTCTGAGCAGCCTCGGAGGCGTCGGCCAGCGCAAGCTCAGCCTCGCCCATCAGGTTGCGGTCGCACTCCGCACCCAGCTCGGGCTTGGAGATGTGCGCGGCACGGGCATAGGCGGTGGCCAGGTTGTCGAAGGTCTCGGCATCGTTCTTGCGGGCCTCATCGAGGGCAGCACAGCGCGCAAAGAAGACCGACGGGGCGATGATGTGCACCGCGGAGACGGCGGCAACGGTATCGGCCGGGATCTCCTCGTCGCGGGCCATACTCACCAGGCGGCCGTGGAAGAAGTCACGGACCTGCTGGGCGACCTCGGCGGCATCAAACTCAATACCCTGCTCGGTATAGAGCTCGAGCGCGAAGTCGATGAGCGACGTGGGATCGATCGGCAGACGGTCGCGCAGGATGTTGATGATGCCGATGGCGGCACGACGCAGCGCATACGGGTCAGAGGAGCCGGTCGGGGGCTCGCCGATGGCAAAGATACCGGCGATGGTATCGAGCTTGTCGGCGCAAGCCACGATGCAGCCAGCAGTACCCTCGGGCAGCTCATCGCCGGCAAAACGGGGACGATAGTGATCGCGAATGGCATGGGCGACCTCGTCGTTCTCCCCCATCGCGGTGGCGTAGTAGCCGCCCATCACACCCTGCTGGCTCGTGAACTCGACGACGGCGTTGGAAACCAGGTCGGCCTTGCACAGGTGCGCGGCGCGAGCGGCGTCGGCGGCCAGGTGGGCGCCCAGGTGAGCCTCGCGGGCAATGGCGAGCGCGAGCTGCTCGATACGCTCGGACTTGGCGAGCACGCTGCCGAGCTTCTCCTGGAAGGCGACCTTGGCCAGACGCTCACGGAACTCGTCGAGGGAGATCTTCAGGTCCTCCTCGTAGAAGAACTTGGCGTCGTCCAGGCGGGCGCGCACGACGCGCTCGTTGCCGTCGATCACGCGCTCGGCGTTCTCGGGCTTGCTGTTCGAGACGACCACGAACTCACGCGTGAGTTTGCCCTCGCCATCATAGATCGGGAAGTAGCGCTGGTTGGTGAGCATGGACTCGCAGATGATCTCGTGCGGGACCTTGAGGAACTCCTCGTCGAAGGTACCGACGAGCACTGTCGGCCACTCGCAGAGGTTGATGACCTCCTCAAAGACCTTCTTGGGCGTGTCGACATGGCAGCCGGGACGGGCGGCCTCGACCTCGGCGATACCGGCGAGGATGGCCTCGCGACGACGCTCGGCAGAAAGCACGCCGGCGTCCTCGAGCACCTGCTCGTAGACGGCAGGGCTGGCGACCACGTGGTCACCGGGGCCAAGCACACGATGGCCGCGCGTGGTGTTGCCGCTCGTCACGTCGGCAAACGACACGGGCACGACGTCCTCGCCCAGAAGGCAGCAGATCCAACGAACCGGACGCACGAACGTGGCGTGCTCGTGGCCCCAGCGCTGGCTGCGATAGTTGGGCCACTGCAGGCCGGCGATGGTCTTCTCGCACAGGGCCGTCAGGATCGGGATAGCCGGAGCGGAAGGAATGTTCTTCTCGGCAAAGACGTACTCGCGACCGTCGGTGTCCTCGCGGCGCACCAGGTCCTCGGCAGCCACGCCGCACTTTCGGGCAAAGCCCTGGGCGGCCTTGGTGGCGTTACCGTCGGCGTCGAAGGCGATGTTTGCCGCGGGACCGCGCTTGACCTCGTGGACCTCATCGGTCGCGGTGGCGACGTCGGCAACAAGTGCGGTCAGGCGGCGCGGGCTCGAGATAACGCGGACCTCGCCATGGGCAAGGCCGGCCTCGTCGAGACCCTTGGCAATCATGGTACCGAGCTGCTTGACGGCATTGTTCAGCGGCGCGGAGGGCATTTCCTCCGTACCGATCTCAAACAGGAAATCCTTAGCGTCTGCCATGGCTTACGCCACCTCGCCTTCCTGGTCGGCATTCTCGTTGACTCCGGCGACCTCGGCCATATAGGCCTCGCAGCACGCCTTGGCGACGGCGCGAACGCGCAGGATGTAGTTGGCACGCTCGACCGCGGACAGCGCGCCGCGGGCATCGAGCAGGTTGAAGGCGTGACTGCACTTCATGACGCAGTCGTAGGCCGGCAGCGGCAGCTTGCGCTCCAAGCAGGAGTGGCACTCCGCCTCGTAGTCGTCAAACTTCTGACGCATCATCTCGACATTGGCGACCTCAAAGTTGTAAGCGCTGAACTCGCGCTCGTTCTCCAGGAACACGTCACCGTAGGTCATGGGCGTGCCGTCGGGCAGGTAGCTCCACACCAGGTCGTAGACGGAGTTGACGCCCTGCGCGTACATGGCGATACGCTCCAGACCATAGGTGATCTCGACGGGCACAGGGTCGACCTCGATGCCGCCCACCTGCTGGAAGTACGTAAACTGCGTGACCTCCATGCCATTGAGCCAGACCTCCCAGCCAAGGCCCCAGGCGCCAAGGGTCGGGCTCTCCCAGTCGTCCTCAACAAAGCGGACGTCATGGTCGTTGGGGTCCAGGCCAATGGCGGCCAGCGAACCCAGGTAGAGCTCCTGGGCATTGACCGGCGAGGGCTTGATGAGCACCTGGAACTGATAATAGTGCTGCATGCGGTTGGGGTTCTCGCCGTAGCGGCCGTCGGCAGGACGGCGGCAGGGCTGCGCATAGCAGGTGCGCCACTCGGCGGGACCGAGCGAGCGCAGCGTGGTCGCGGTGTGGAAGGTACCGGCACCGACCTCGGAGTCATAGGGCTGCATAATGACGCAGCCCTGCTCGCCCCAGTACTGCTGGAGACGCAGGATGATGTCTTGGAAGGAAAGCGATGAAGCGTTCATGCCTCTAATATCCCCTCGTCGAAACGATTACACGGTTAGGTACTGTACTATAGCGGTTTTTAGTCGATGGCGCCGATGCGGCTGAGCGGCCAGTAGCGCACGAGCGCCACGGCAATCAGATCGGAACGATCGACGGGACCAAAGTAGCGCGAGTCGGCAGAGTTTTCGCGGTTGTCGCCCATCACCCACACACAATCGTCGGGAACGGTGTAGGGATAACTCACCTGAGCGCCGGGAGCCTGGACGGACAACGGCCAGCTCATGCCGGTCGTGTAGTCCTCGTCGAGCGCCCGGCCGTCAACGACCACCTTGCCGTCCTGCAGATCGACCGTCTGGCCGGCGGTGGCAATGACGCGCTTGACGAGCACATCGTGCTCGGAGGTGCCGTCGGGGTTGTGGAACACCACGATGTCGCCCTGTTTAACAGGTTGACCGAGCTCAAGGCTCACCTTTTGCGCCAGGATCTGGTCGCCAATCTCGATCGTGGACTCCATGGAACCGGTAGGCACCACAAAGGGCTCAACCACAAACGAGCGAATCAAAAAGGTGGCTACGAGCGCGATCGCGACGACCACGATCCACTCAAACGCACCCTTTAGCACGGAATGCTGCGACGGAACCATTCTCACTCCTCGCTCTGCGAATACGACGCGTCCAGGATCTCTTGCGCATATGCGCGCTCCTCGGGCGTAAGTCGTGCCGTCTCGATCAGGTCGGGACGCCAGCGACAGGTGCGCTCGATGGCATTCTTGCGGCGCCACGCATCGACCTTGGCATGATCGCCGCTCACGAGCACCGGAGGCACGCTCTCGCCGTTGAACTCGGCGGGTCGGGTGTACTGTGCGTACTCGAGCAGGCCGCCGTCCTCGGCGGTCGAGAACGACTCATCGACGTTGCTCATCTCGTCGCCCAGGGCGCCGGGAATCAGACGCACGACGGCGTCGGCAACGACCATAGCGGGAAGCTCGCCGCCCGTGAGCACGTAGTCGCCAATCGACAGGCGCTCGTCGGCATACGCATACGCCCGCTCGTCGACACCCTCGTAGCGGCTGCACACAAAGAGCAGGCGCTCGCTTTTGAGCAGGCGCTCGGCCACATGCTGCGTAAAGGGCTCGCCGCAGGGGGTGAAGAACACCACCGTCGGCTTGGGACCCTCGGCGGCAATGCCCTCGATAGCTTCGGCAATGGGCTCGACCTTCATGAGCATGCCCTGCCCGCCGCCATACGGCTCGTCATCGACGGTGCGATGACGGTCGTGCGTCCAGTCGCGCAGGTTATACGCCTTAAAATCAAAAAGGCCGGCCTTGCGGGCACGGCCCAAAATCGATGTGGACATGACGGGCTCAAACATCTCGGGAAAGACCGAAAGGGTCTCGATCAGCATGTTGTCCTCCCTACTTGTCCATATCGATCAGGCCGTCCATAACGTGGACGGAAATTGCCCCCTGATCGGGAAGATCGAGCACAACCTGCTCGATCACGGGAATCAGCACCTCGCCGTACCGATCGCCCTCGACAACCCAAACATCGTTGGCAGGCGTCGACATGATCTCGACGATCGTTCCGAGCGAACCGAAACGCTCATCGACCACCTCGCGACCCATGAGGTCGGTATAGGCGGCATCGAGCGAATCGAGCTCAAAGTCGTCACGGTTAGCCAGCACGTAGCATCCCGTGATGCCCTCGGCGGCCGTCAAGTCGTCAATGCCCTCAAACGAGACCAGATCGCCATCGCCCGTATCGGTGACGGAAGCGACCGTGCAAAAACGGTCGCGTTTGAGCGCCGGCGGCGTCAAGGCGACGCGCATACCCGGCTCCAATACAGAAGGAAGCCCCCGCAGCGGCTGCGCGAGGACCTCCCCCTTCCTTCCGTGCGGTTTGACCACACGGGCGATGTTTTTGTACTGGGACCTCAAGGTCCTAGCCCAGAACCTCTACCTCGACAGCAGTGTCGAGGCGAGCGGCCAGCGCACGGGCGAGCGTGCGAATGGCCTTGATGGTACGGCCACGACGGCCGATGAGCTTAGCGACGTCATCCTCGGCAACCGAAACCTCAATCGTAGAGGCGTCGTCACCATCGATGACCTCAAGGCTCACGGAATCCGGGTCGTCGACGATCTGAACAACGAGATATTCGACGAGATCGGCGATGCGATCTGAGAGCATTGCCTCACCCTCGAGCTGTGCAGCGTCAACCTCAGGCACGATTTACTCCTCGGCGCCCTCAGCGGCCTCAGCGGCAGCCTTAGCGGCCTCGGCCTCTTTGGCGAGCTGCTTCTTGGACTTCTTGACGACGGTCTCGGTCTTCTCGCCCTCGTTGGCGGCCTTGACCAGAGCGGCGACGGCGTCGGTGAGCTGAGCGCCCTTGGACTGCCAGTCGGCGATCTTCTCGAGGTCGAGGTTGATGGTCTTGGGGGCGGTCATCGGGTTGTAGCGGCCAACCTCCTCGATGATACGACCGTCACGCGGGGCGCGGGAATCGGCGACGACGACACGGTAGTACGGACGCTTCTTAGCGCCGTGACGAGCAAGGCGAATCTTGACTGCCAAAGGAAACTCCTCCAACCAAGCAGCTTTAGGCTGCAACTACAAACAAACAGTTGAACATAATACGCCATCGACGCGGGCAGGTGAAGTCCGTGAGACCAACTTCTTCGGTGTAGTCGAGGGCAAATCCATATCTTAGACAAGAATTCGGGATTTGCAAGCACATACACGCACCTCACATGAGCTGCGCGGTATACTGATGACATGGAAAGACGCGAACATACATACGGTTATGAGGATGCCATTGGCGTCACGCCGCCTCCCTGGACGGGTCCGGCGGTGGGCCTCATGGACCTCGATGCGTTTTTTGCGAGCGTGGAGATGCTCGATCATCCCGAATGGCGCGGAAAGCCGCTCATCGTGGGCGGGGACGCCGATTCTCGTGGCGTCGTGTCCACATGTTCGTATGAGGCGCGTCGCTTTGGCGTACACTCCGCCATGCCCTCAGCCGAGGCGCGGCGCCTGTGTCCGCAGGCCATTTGGACGCACGGGCATTTCGATCGCTACCGCGAGGTCAGCGCGCAGGTCATGGCGATTCTTGCCGAGGAGACGCCGCGCGTGGAGCGCGTATCCATCGACGAAGCCTTTATCGATATCACACCGGGTCGCTTTGCGCCCGAGGACCCGCTGCTGGTTGCACGGCGTATAAGCGACCGTGTGGCAGCGCTGGGAGTAACGTGCTCCATTGGCGTGGGCTGCAACAAGACGGTCGCAAAGATCGCAAGTGAGCGGGATAAGCCGTTTGGGCTGACCATCGTGCGACCCGGAACCGAGCAGCGCTTTTTGGCCGCGCTGCACGTATCTGCCATGAGCGGCATCGGGCGCTCGGCCGAGGAGCGACTGCGCCGTATGCGCATCTACACCCTCGGCGAGCTATCACGTGCACCGGAATCCACCTTGGCCTCTATTTTTGGCGTCAACGGCGAACGCATGCGCCAGCGTGCGCTGGGACTCGAAATCTCCGAAGTCACGAGTCTCGATGAAGAGCGCGAGGTCAAGTCGGTCAGCAATGAACGCACCTTTGCGAAAGATTTGACTGAGCGCGGGGACATCGAAGCGGCGATTGCGCTGTTGGGCGAGTCAGTGGGACGCCGCCTGCGCCGTCAGGGACTAACGGGCGCCACGGTGACACTCAAGCTCAAGTATTCGTATGGCAGCGGACGTACGGCGCAGCGTCGACTTCCGCACCCTACCGACGACGAGAATATCTTTGTTGCAGTGGCGCTCGAGCTGCTCGACAACATTTGGCAGGAAGGCATGCATGTTCGCTTAGCAGGCATCGGCATGAGCGACTTTGACCATCAGGGCGGCATCCAGACCGACCTGTTCTGCGAAGTCGACGACCGCGGAGCCCAATCCAGCAACCGACGCGACCTCTCCGTCGCCATCGACGCCGTCCGTGACAAATTCGGCGACACCGCCCTATCCTTCGGCCGCCAATCCCGTTTCAACGATTAACCGCCTTTGGGCAAAAAGAAAGCCGGGCAGGTACGGAAAACCGCAACTGCCCGGCGAAATGCGCGAAGCTAGCTAAAAAAGCCCGTCCCAAATGAGCTACTAGAGGAGGTCGAGGGGAAGCTGAGGAGCGTCACCCCAGAGCTTTTCTAGGCGGTAGAAGTCGCGGGCTTCGGGAGTGAAGACGTGGACGACAACCGAGCCGTAGTCCATGAGAATCCAGGTCTTCTGCTCACGGCCCTCGATGGAAAACGGGTGCTCGCTGCAAGCCTCGGCGACCTTCTCCTCGATCTCGTCAACGATCGAATCGACCTGACGGTTATTGGTACCGGTGGCGAGCACAAAGTAGTCGCACACGTCGGAGAGCTCGGTCAGATCGAGCACCTGAACGTCCTCGCCTTTCTTGTCGTAGGCGGCCTGCGCGGCGGCGCGGGCGACATCCTCGGCGGCAACACCGCTCGCGGACAGCGAGGCGGCAGTGCGGTCGGACGTGGCAACGAAACTCTTGTGCGCCACACCTTCAAGAATCTGCTCGTCGGTCATGGTCTCGTCGGCCATGGAATACCTCTTTCTAGACAGCCCGAGCTAGCGCAGCTGGGCGTAATGGTTGTAAATCGTAATAGCCGTGGGATAAAGATAACGCCCGGACTGGATCACATAGACCAGACCCTGCGCAAAACAGGAGAAGAACAACTCGTCGAGCGAGGACTTCCCCACCATCTTGCGCAGCGCATGGGCATAATCTCCGTGGCGGTTGGGTTCGATGGCATCGGCCACAAAGACCACCATATCGAGCGGCGTCATGTCGCAGGCGCCCACGGTGTGACGGTCGACAGCCTGAAAGACCGTCGGCGACAGCTCGGGAAAAAGCTGCGGAAGCTCATAGGCGGCAACGGGGCCATGCAAAAGCGGCGTCGCTGCGGAAGGAGAGCCGGCAACCTTGATGCCATAGTGAAGCGCGCGGGCCACGAGCTCGTCATCGGAAAGCACCTTGTCCCAGTCGTGAATTAAGCCGGCGGCAGCGGCATCAAAGCGGTCAACGCCGTAGACCTCGGCCAGATGAAGTGCGGTCTCGGCAACACCCAGCGAATGCACATAGCGCTTGCGCTTATCCTTCATACGCACATCGAGCAGCTCTTGAATGCGCTTGAGCAGCGCGCGCTCATCGCCCTCAAACTGATCCTCTACCGACAACGTAGCCCCCATCACTCAAAATCTTCTTGACCCAGATCGACATACAGACTGCGCTTGCGAATGTAACCGAGCACAGACTCGCTCGTAAGATAGCGCACGCTCATGCCGCGGGCAACTCGCTTACGAATGTTCGTCGAGCTGATCGCCAGCGCCGGAATCTGAATATAGCGTACATCGAACGGCAGCCCCGACTCTTTGATTCGGGCACGCGCCGTATCGATATCAAAACCCGGTCGCGTCGCCGCAATAAAGGTAGCAAGCTCAGCGATTCGCTCGGCATCATGCCAGGTCACAATATCGATAATCGCGTCGGCGCCCGTAATAAAGTAGAGCTTTACCTGCGGCGGGTAAAAGTCGCGAAGGGCATGAAGCGTATCGGCCGTATAGGTCACGCCCGGACGGTCGATCTCGAAACGGCTCGCCAAAAAAGCCGGATTCGCGGCGGTGGCGAGGACCGTCATGGCATAACGGTCCTCAGCAGGCGTCACCGGTTTGTCGAGTTTAAAGGCAGGAGAGCCGGCCGGCATAAAGAGCACAGCGTCCAAGTCGAGCGACTCGCGCGCCTGCTCGGCAGTCACCAGGTGCCCGTAATGAATCGGGTCGAAGGTACCGCCCATAATGCCAAGCCGAAACTCTTTGCCCTCTTTTATGGGCAGCTCGGGCAAACCGATTCCACCGCGCAGAGACATGACTTACTCGCCCTCCGAGGTTTCGGCATCGTCCGCGGCATCAGCCGCATCGATAGCCTCGACGCCCTCATCCGCAGCATCGGCCACGTCAATGGCCTCAACGGCAACGTCCTCGCCAGCATCCTCGAGCTCCTCGTACTCCGAGAAGCCCTCAGCGCCCTCAAAGTCAAAGGCGCGCTGGCAAATGCGGACCTCGTCGCCCGCACGGCAACCGGCCTTCTCGAGCGCGTCGTCAACACCCATACGCGCAAACTTATGCTGCAGGTAAATGACGGCTTCCTCGTTTTCCCAGTCGGTCTGGATGACCATGCGCTCGATGGCACGACCGACCACGCGGAAGGCACCGGGCTCTTCCTGGACAATGCGGAAACGCTTCTCGCGCTGCAGACGGCGGCGCTCCCACTCCTCGTCGCGCAGATCGACCGGCTCATCAGAGACCGCCAGCTCGGCGCGAAGCTTAGCCACCTGCTCGCCCACGGCAAGCATCAGCGTGTTGAGGCCGGCGCCCGTCACGGCGGACACGGCAAAAAACATATGGCCGTCGTCGAGTGCCGCACGCTTTAGGTCGGCAATCTTGTCGGCCGTGCCCGGCGCATCGCACTTGTTGGCGACGACGATCTGCGGACGCTCCGAAAGCTCGGCGCCATACTGCTCGAGCTCACGGTTGATGATGCGGTAATCCTCAACCGGGTCGCGATCCTCAAAACCGCCCGTCATGTCGACGACATGCATGATCAGGGCCGTACGCTCAATGTGGCGCAGGAACTGGTGGCCCAGGCCCTTGCCCTCGCTCGCGCCCTCGATCAAACCAGGAACGTCGGCAACGACGTAAGAATACTCACCGGCACGCACCATGCCGAGGTTCGGCACGAGCGTGGTAAACGGATAGTCGGCGATCTTGGGACGGGCGGCACTCATGCGCGCGATGAGCGAAGACTTACCCACCGAGGGAAAGCCCACGAGCGCGGCATCGGCCATAAGCTTCATCTCGAGCTCAATCCAGTGCTCCTCGGCCGGTTCGCCCAGCTGAGCGAACGCGGGCGCGCGACGCACCGACGTCACAAAGTGGGTATTGCCCAGACCGCCGGCGCCACCGGGCGCCACGACAACGCGCTCGCCATCGTGCACCAGGTCAGCAATCTCGAACATCGGGGTCTGCGTCTCAGGGTCGAGCTCGCGCACCACGGTGCCCATGGGAACCTTCAGGATCAGGTCCTCGCCGCTTTTACCGTTACGACGGGCACCCTGCCCATGCGTGCCGCGCTCGGCGCGGAAGTGATGCTTAAAGCGGTAATCGATCAGCGAAGACAGCTGAGCATCGGCCTGAATGACGACATTGCCGCCACGACCGCCGTCGCCGCCATCGGGGCCGCCCTTGGGAACAAATGCCTCGCGCCTAAACGACATGCATCCGGCTCCGCCGTCGCCGCCGCACACGTTAATGCGGCTGATATCGGTGAACTGTGACAACAGAATCGCCTCCTACAAAAAGAGGGAGACCCTTGAATCCTAAAACTCAAGTGCCTCCCACATATGTGCTCTATGAAGGGTGAATTACGCGTTCGCGAGCGGGCGTACGCTGACCCTGTGCTTGATACCCTTGTGGAACTCAACGGTACCGTCGACCAGCGCGAACAGCGTGTCGTCCTTGCCACGGCCAACGTTCTCACCCGGGTGGATGTGAGTGCCGTGCTGACGGACGAGAATCGTGCCCGTGGTTACCGTCTGGCCGGCATAGCGCTTCGTGCCAAGGCGCTGACCGCGGGAGTCACGGCCATTACGGGAGGAACCGAGTCCTTTTTTGTGTGCCATTGTGTATACCTACTCTTTCGTTACGAGTGTAATCTACTCGGCGACGGGAGCCTCGGCAACAGCCTCGGCCTCTGCCTTGACAGCCTTCTTGGCGCGGGACGTAGCCTGGACCTTCACGATCTTCAGCTTGGTGAGCTGCTGACGGTGACCCTTCAGACGACGATAGCGCTTACGCTTGTGGAACTTGAAGACCAGCTGCTTCTCGCCCTTGAACTGCTCAACGATCTGAGCGGTAACCTTGGCCTTGGCCAGCTTGTCGGGATCGGTGACGATCTTCTTACCATCGTTGAGGAAGATGACCGGCAGGGTGACCTTGTCGCCCTCATTGCCCTCGATCTTCTCGACGGTGATGACATCGTCGGTGGCGACCTTGTACTGCTTGCCGCCCGTGTTAACGATTGCGTACATGTTTACTTGCCCTTCATGCATCAGTTAGTGCAACAGCCGAATATAGTAGCAGGCGATAATACCCCCGTCAACGAGTATGTGGAGCAAATCCACAAGTTCGCACAGGTATGGGGCTGACGAGTCGGCCCTCGTCGTCCTCGCATGCTTGATTCTGACGCTCGACATCGTAGGAGCAGATGGTCACGAGGTCTTGCATACCGGTGGAAACAATAGGTGCATCCACGCCCGGGGTCAAGCCCTGCAACAAAACATCAGCAGCGGAAAGCAAAATTTCCGGACGCATGGAGCCCTCGTTATCGGCATGGGTGTCGAGCGTGAGCACCAAATGGTCCGGGCGCTCCCCCGCCGTGAGCTCATAGCCCACGAGCGTGTGATCCAAATCCAAGCGCTTGCTCTTTTTGCCGCGCGCGTAGTCGATGCCATGGTCCGCGCGCAACGTGTCGATCGCACGACGCACCTCGTCGGCGCTTACGGGCGCCTCGGGATCCAAGTGCAGGTCGATGCGATACGACAGGCGCGTGAGCTGCGCCGTCAACGCCGGCGTGCGCACGTCGATGTACGCCGCCTCGATGGGCGCCAGATCGGCCGGAGACGCCGCAGCCAGGCGCCCAAACGCCTCGTCGAGCGCCACGAACTCGGTCATAAACAGGTCATACCACTCGCAGGTCGACGACGTACCCACCGGTAGCGCCGAAGAGAAGCCCACGCGCATGTGAGGAGAGAAACCCTGCGTGACGGCATAGGGAAGTCCCGCACGGCGCACGATGCGCTCAATGGTATGGATTACTTCGAGATGGCCCAGGTACTTAAGGCGATCGCGCTTGCCATAGCGAACACGAAGCCTAAAGAGCGTGGGGTTGTCGGTCAGGCGCTCACTCATGCGCGATCACCCATCAATACATTCTTGGCGTGGAGCGTGGGGCAGATTCCGCAGCCGGTGCACGACGTGCGGGTGCAGTCGGGAGTCGTGACACCCTCGAGCGAGCGACGGTACTCGCGCTCGAGGAAGCCGCGCGTGCAGCCGGGGCTCACGTGCTCCCACGGCAGGCGCCAGTCCAACTCGTAGGGCAGGTGCACGAGCTCATTGAGGTCGATGCCGTTTTTGGCAGCAGCCTCCTTCCAGTTATCGAGCGAGAAATGCTCTACCCAGGCGTCAAAGCGAGAGCCCGCGCGCCAAGCATCGATGATGACGGGCGTCATGTCACGACCGGCGCGGGACAGCGCGGCCTCGATGAGCGAGGTCTCGGCATCGTGGTAATGCACGCGGACGGCACGGTTGCGAACGCTCGTGATAAGCAGCTTCTGGCGACGCTTGACGTCGTCGTAGTCGAGCTGCGGGCACCACTGGAACGGCGTAGCAGCCTTGGGGATAAAGACCGAAACCGAGATGGACACCGAGATCGAGCCGCGACGAGCCTTGGGCACCACGGAACGACCGAGCTCCAGCACGTGATCGGCCAGATTGGCGATGGCTACGATATCCTCGTCGCGCTCGCCGGGAAGGCCCATCATAAAGTAGAGCTTCATGCGGTTCCAGCCGGCCTCGAAGGCCGCCTTGGCCGCACGGTCCAGATCCTCCTCGGTCACGTTCTTGTTAATGATGTCGCGCATGCGCTGGCTGCCGGCCTCGGGCGCAAACGTCAGGCCGCCCTTCTTTTCGCCGGCGACCGACTCGGCCATATCCACGCCAAACGAATCCAGGCGCTGCGACGGAATAGACACGCGAATACCCGTATCCTCCAGGCGACGGTTGAGCCTGCCGAGAACGTCGCGAATGCAGGAGTGGTCGGTCGTAGAGAGCGAGGTCAGCGACACCTCGTCATAGCCGGTCTTTTCCAGACCCTGAATCACCGACGAGACGATCTGGTCGGCCGAGCGCTCGCGCACCGGGCGATACGTCATGCCGGCCTGGCAAAAACGACAGCCGCGGGCGCAGCCACGCAGGATCTCGATAGACAGGCGGTCGTGAACCAGCTGCGCATAGGGCACGCACGACTGCGACAGCGGATTCGTGGCACCAAAGTCCTCGACCACGCGCTTGTAGACCACGGTCGGCGCATCCTTGCCCTCACGCGGCACGGTGTAGCCATGCGGCGAGCAGGGCTCGTCGTGACGAACCTCATAGAGCGACGGCACGTAGTTGCCGGCAATGGATGCAAGCTGCTCAACAATCTGCTCGCGCGGGACTCCTTCGTCGCGCAGGCGGCGATGCAGCTGGCAGGTCTCGAGCAGCGATTCCTCGCCCTCGCCGATGAGGATGGCATCGAAGAAGGCCGCGTACGGCTCGGGGTTGTACACCGAGGGACCGCCGGCGATGATGATGGGGTCGTCTTCACCTCGGTCGGCCGCTAACAGCGGAATGCCAGCGAGATCGAGTGCCTCGAGGAAGTTCGTCACCGCCATCTCGTGCGGCACATGCAGACCGACGATATCAAACGAAGCGACGGGGGCAGCACCTTCGAGCGACAGAAGCGGAATACCCGCCTCGCGCATGGCGTCACCCATATCGGGCCACGGCACATAGCCACGCTCGCAGGAGATGCCCTCGGCCTGGTTAAGGATGTTGTAGAGGATGGCGATACCCTGGTTGGGCAGACCGACCTCGTACACATCCGGGTAGATCAGGCAGCAACGGTAGTCGGCATCGGCCTTTGAAAGCGTGCCCCACTCGTGATCGATATAGCGACTCGGCTTTTCGACCTTGGCGAGCAGCGGCTCAATTAAATGAAAACAGTCTTGATACGGAACGCGCAACGGAAAACCCCTAAGCAGCGAGATCGGATGCGTCCTCGTAGGACGCCATAGGACGGGTAGCGCCCGCGACCGTGGTCACCAGATCGCGAACGCGGGAGAACGTGGCAGTGACCACCTCGTTGGCACGGCTGTAGTCAACATCGCGCTCGTAGAGCGAAACGAGCGCACGGCCCATGCCATAGGTGCCCGCGGCAGCAGTAAGCGCCTTGACGGCAAACCCAATATGTGGCGTCTGCTTGACGAGCGCGCGGGTGACCGCGCGGATCACAAGACCGCCGGCAAGCACGCCCGCGACCTCGTAGCCGCGCTCAGGCTTAATGCCGCGTCCAAAGACGGCAGCGAGCTCAAAGAGCATGCCCACCTGCGCCAACGCCATAACGGGATAGTCGGCACCCGGCAAGAACACCAAAGCCCCGGTCGCCATGTTGGTGAGCGCACACGAGGTGATGATACGATTGGCCGCCGCGATGCGCATGAAGGCAAAGTTCGCCGCAAAAGCAGTTTCCTTGTCGGTGCGATCGAGAATCCAGCGGGCAAGCGTCTCGAGCAGATACGTTTTATCGGTCGCAGCCACCACGCCGAGCATGGGCGTGGACTCCTCGATAAACGGCACCTCCACAGCAGACTCAGCAAGCACGCACACGGGCGCGCCGGCGATCACGAGCTCCTGCACGGCACTCTCCAAGCGGTCGGAACCACACGAAAGTACCAGTACCACATCGGTATCGGTCTTTGGAGCAATTCGCTCCTCCCCCAGACGCTCGACGCGCACAATGCCCGACGTCGTCTGCGGCACAAAGGCATCGCGGACCGTCTCGACCAAAAAGCGCGAGGCAGACGAATCCAAGTACACCGAGACGCGTACCGGCGTATCGGAGTCCTTCTTAACAGACGCGCCCATCTTAAAAGCGCGGGTAAGCTTATCCACGGGAATCTTCATAGCAAACCCCTCCAGCGGTTACGCGGCGCCCGAACGATGCCGCCATATGGATTGTACGATACCCACCGTCAGCAACTGAATCATCATCGACGACGAACCAAAGCTAATGAACGGTAGCGGAATACCGGTAATCGGCATCATGCCAATGCACATGCCGATGTTCTCGAAGGTCTGAAATGCCCACATGCCGACGATACCCACGCACGACAGGCGCAGGAACAGCGACTCGCACTTAAAGGCGACGCGAATCGTCGAGAACATAAGCAGCACATACAGGCACAGGAGCAAAAAGGACCCACAGAAGCCGAAGGTCTCGGACAGGAAGGCAAAGACGAAGTCGGTGTGGAACTCGGGCAGAAAGCCGCCGGCAGACTGCGTCGCATGGCCCAAGCCCTTACCAAAGAAGCCGCCCGAGCCAACGGCGATAAGCGACTGCTGCAGGTTGTAGGCATCGTCCGAATCGGCATTATCGGGGTCGATAAAGACCGTCAGACGATTCATCTGGTACTGCTTGATGAGCACGTCGTGGCCGAGCAGCGAATCGAAGACCGAGTCGAGCGCCAGGACGAGGGCCACCAAGCCCACGAGCAGGGCCAAGGTCGACAGCACCCATTCGCGGCGTGCGCCGCTCATGCAGATGACGATGGCACCCGAGACCAGCACGACCAGGCCCGAGCCCAGGTCGCCCATGGCGACGACGGCCAAAAACGGGATGGACAGCAAACCGCAAAGCTTGACGTAGTCGCGAACGGTATCGATGCGGCCGTTGTATTGCGAGCCAAGCGTGGCGATAAAGAAGATGGTGATAAGCTTGGCAAGCTCAACGGGCTGGAATGTCAAGCCGATACCGGGAATCTTGATCCAGCCCGTCATGCCCAGACCACCCGTATAGGACAGGCCCGGAATCTTGGGCGAGAAGATCACGATCAGGTCGATAACGAGCAGCGCCGTCGAGAAATTGGAAATACCGCGCAGGTCGGTACGCCAAACCAGCACCGCCAGCACCGCCCCGATACCAATTCCCAGCAGATGGCGTGAGAACGAGGCATCGGCCTTAAACTGCGAAGCCGACCAGATAATGATGGCACCGTAGGCGACGAGCGCCACTGTAGCCACGAGCACACCGATATGCACCTTTTGGCGAAACGTGCCGCGCGAGGCCGAAAGTTGCTTGTTGACGCGGTCCAGGCTGCTGCGAGAGCCGGTCTTGGTTGAACGGAACAGATCCGCCGGAGAAAAATCCATCGCAACCTCCTATCGAACCGAAGAATCGCCCGAGGCCGAAGAGGTATCGGGCTCGTCATAAATCACGCCGAGCACGTCGCGCACGACATGCATCGCGGTATCCGAGCCACCGCCGCCCTGCTCCAGGACAGTAGCGATGACATACTTGGGATCATCGGCCGGTGCATAGGCGCAGAACCACGCGTATTCGTCCTCGCCGCTTTTCTCTCCCGTGCCCGACTTGCCGTATACCTGCGGCGTCAGGGTGCCAAAGTGAGCCGCCAGGGACGTCGATGCCGTGTAAATCACGTCGTGCATGCCGTTGCGAACAAGAGCCAAATCCGAATCGCTGTTGATCTTGGCCTCCAGGCGCTTCTTCTTGCCCTTGCCGTTGTACTTATAGGCATCGCCGTCGCCATCGCGCGACACGGCAGACAAAAACACGTGAGGCACGTACTGTTTGCCGCCGTTGGCAAGACCCATATAGGCGCACGCCATCTGCAGGGGCGTCACCAGGATGTCGCCCTGGCCGATGGCAATGTTGGTCATATCACCGGCGTTCCATTTGCGGTCCTCGGCAGAGGCGTCGGTGAAGTACGACTCTTTCCACTCGGCATCGGGAATACGGCCCGCGCCCTCACTCGGCAGATCGATACCGCAGGTCTTGCCAAGGCCCCAGCGACGAAAGACCTCCTGCAGGCCCTCGGAATGTTGCTCGTCATAAAAGAACGCCTTGCCCATGTCGTAGAAGACGGGGTCGCACGAGTTGGCGATACCCGACTGCAGCGTCATGGTGCCGTGGCCAGACGTCAGCCAGCAGCGCTTGCCCCAAGCCTTGCCCAGGCCCGTCCAATAGCCCGTGCAGTTGGTTGTCTGCGTTGAAGTGTAGGTTCCAAACTCAAGACCGGCCAGTGCCGAGAGCGGCTTGATGGTCGAGGCCGACATGTACTGTCCGCTAATGGCGCGGTTGAGCAGCGGGTGCGAACCCTTGTCATCATTGAGCTCGGTCCACACGTCATTTGAGACGCCGCCGATAAAGACGGACGGATCGAACTTGGGCTCGCTCGCCATGCCCAGAATCTCGCCATTGTTGGGATCGAGACACACCACAGCGCCGTTGCCGGCATTGCTGTAGCCAGTGGTCTTGGCAAGCTCGATGGCGCTCGCCAGCGCCGTCTCACAGGCCTGTTGGATCTTAAGATCGAGCGTAAGCTTAATGTCGGAGCCGGCCTTCGCGGGCACGGCGCCAGCCTGACCGGTCACATTGCCCGAGGCATCGACCTTGACGGTCTGCTCGCCACGAATACCCTGCAGCAGGTTTTCGTAGTAGCTCTCAACGCCCGCTTGACCCACGATATCGCCCGACTGGTACGTAATCCGGCCAGCAGAAGCATCATCATCGCCAGAGGATTTCTTATTCTGGGCCTCGAGCTGCTCGGAAGTAATGGTGCCGGTATAGCCCAAGATATGGCATGCCGTCTCGCCGTAGGGATACTGGCGCTCGGTGCGCTCGGCAATTTTGACGCCCGGGAACTCGCCGGCGTGCTCCTGAATATAGGCAACCGTGGAGCGACGGACGTCCGTCGCGATGGTGTGCAGGCTCTGGGCGCCCTCGGAATTGTCCTGAATGTTGCGCAGAACCGCCACGTAAGGCATTCCGAGCACGTTGGCAAGATGACGAACCAGAACCTCATCCTCGGCAAGGTCGCGGTAGGCCACGACGGCAAGCGAGGGACGGTTTTGGACAAGCGCCACGCCATTGCGGTCGAGGATGCGGCCGCGCACAGCGGGTGTGGTAACGGTGCGAGTCTGATTGCTATTAGCCTGCTTCTCGTAATAGTCCGACGAGACCATCTGCATGCCCCACAGCTTGACGGCAAGCGCCGCGAACATCGCGCCCACGCCGGTGGTGAGAATGGAGAAGCGGCCCTTAAAGGCGGTCGCCGCGGTATTGCCCTCGCCCTCGGTGGCGCGCGGGGCCGTTCCATGCTGCGTATCGTAGGTAAAACGGGAATCGCCGCGACGCATGATGACCAGCGCGACCACGATGGCCACAACCAGCACGATACCGGCGATGATAACCGTCATCTGGGAAGACATCTACGGGCCTCCCCTATTTGAGTTTGCGGGTCTTGGGCTTAAAGCGCATACCCGTCTGGCGTCCGCCACGTGCGGAGAATCCATAGCCGGACTGCGGCACGACGCCGGACATCAAAAACGGAATGGCAACCAGACCCGTCAGGATCGAAGACGGCAGCGCATGGCCAAAGATCGCCACGACAAAGCTCGTCTCCAAACCCATAAACAGCAAGATGATGCTGTAGATCACATTAATGACGAGCGCAAAGGCGCCCACAGTGATGCCGCGCGCACTCGGGGTACCGCCGATCTGACCGGCAGCACTGTGCACCAGGGCAAAAGAACCCACGGTCAGCAGGAGCGACATAACTCCCACCGGCACGGCAGCGGACAGGTCATAAAACAAGCCGCTGCAAAAACCGCACACGACGGCACGGGTCGGGTCGCCCGAGAACACGCTTAGGCACACCAGGATAATCATGAAGTTGACACGACCGCCCGCAATGGAGATCTGCGGTGCCAGGCCTGCCTGCAGCAGCACGCACACGATGGCGGCGATTACAAACGTGCGGGAGCTCATCCCCTGCTCGTGTAGATCCATGGACATGCCCCCTATTCGCTCGAGCCGGAATCGGTCGTCTCAGACGTGTCGGAACTGTCATCCGAGCTCTCGTCCTTCGTCTTGGTCGCAGCATCGCGCGACGTTCCCTGCGGCGTGCTATTAGCCGTGCTCACGTCCTCATCCGAGGCCGACTGTTCGTCGGTCAGCGAGGTGATGACCAGCACTTCCTCGTTGTTCTCGGCCGTCGTCTGGGCGCGCACCACAATGGTGTAGTACACGTCGTTTGCCGATTTCTCAACCGACGAGACGGTGCCGAGCGGTAGACCCTTGGGGAACACACCGCCAATGCCCGAGGTCACGATGATGTCGCCAACCTTAACGTCGGAATCGACGCTCACATACTCAAGACGCAGCGTGCCGTCAGCCTGACCCTGCAGCATGCCCTGGGCGCGCGTGTCCTGCACCATGGCGGACACGCCCGAGTTCTCATCGCCAATCAGGCGCACGGTGGACGTCTTGGCCGAGACCTCGATAATCTGGCCTATGACACCGGCAGAACTCGTCACGGGCATGTTGATGGTAAGCCCGTCGGCAGAACCCTTATCGATGGTAACGGTCGAGGTCCAGGCATCGCCCGAAGCGCCGACGATACGAGCTGCAGTGGACTTGAGGTTGTAGGTCGACTGCAGACCGACCAGACCCTCCAGTCGCTCGGCGGTCTTTTGAGCCTCGGAGAGCTCGGCGACCTTAGAGGTCAGTTCCTCGTTTTGCTTCTTAAGCTCGTCAAGCGTGTCCTGTGACGCCGTAAGGTTAGAGAACACGTTACCGATCGCATTGAAGGGAGCCGCCACAGCCGAGCCCAGAAAACGCACCGGCGAGGTAATCGTCGTCACACCCGAACGAACGGCATGAATCGGCCCGGCCTCGCCCTCACGAATATAAAACGTAAGCAGCAACACCGAAATCAGGCTGAAAACAATCAACGGGCGCATACCCGTTGATTGTCGCTTGGTATTCAGATTTGTGGAGAAACCCGAAGATCGTGCCAAATGGAATCCACCTTTTGGAAATTAAGCATTGGTCTGGACGAAGCCACCATCAAACGCATTGGCCTCGAGCACGCGGGCACAGCCGTTAACGACGTTATCGAGCGCCGTGGGGCTGACGTTGACCGAAACACCGGTCTCATCGCGCAGGCGTACGTCGAGACCGCGTAGCAGAGCGCCACCACCGGTCAGCAAAATGCCGTAGTACATAAGGTCAGAGGCAAGATCGGGCGGCGTGGCATCGAGGGCGTCCTTGACGGCCTTGGCCATCTCGTCGAGCGGCTTGTTGAGCGCACGACGAATCTCCTCGCTCTCGATGCGCACGGTCTTGGGCAGACCCGTGATCACGTCGCGACCGTTGACCTCGACGTCGAGCTCATCCTTGAGCGGCACGGCGGAGCCGACCTTGATCTTGATGTCCTCTGCCGTACGCTCGCCGATGGCCAGGTTGTAGGCATCACGAACGTGCGTAAGGATGGCCTGATCGAACTCGTCGCCGGCAATACGAATGGACTGCGAGACGACGATGCCGCCCATAGCGATAACGGCGACCTCAGTGGTACCGCCACCGATGTCGATGACCATGGAACCGGTGGGTTCCTCGACGGGCAGGTCGGCGCCGATAGCGGCGGCCATAGGCTCTTCGATCAGATAGGCCTGGCGGGCACCGGCCTGGATCGTGGCCTCAAAGACAGCGCGCTTCTCGACCGACGTGACACCGGAGGGAACGCAGACGACAACACGCGGACGCGGAGTCCACGGATAGCGCTTCTCGGACGCCTTGTCGATAAAGTAGCGAAGCATGGCCTCGGTAACATCGAAGTCGGCGATGACGCCGTCCTTCAGGGGACGAACGGCCACGATGTTGCCGGGCGTACGGCCGAGCATGCGCTTTGCCTCGATACCGACCGCCAGGATGCGCTCGTCGTTCTTGTCGATGGCGACAACGGAGGGCTCGCGAATGACGATGCCCTTGCCGCGCACGGAGACAAGCGTATTTGCGGTGCCGAGGTCGATGGCAAGATCGCCCGCATAGCTACCGAAGAACATATCCATCAAAGAAAACAACGCAACTCCTGATGTGTTGGATGATTGCTGGAAAACTACTAGCTCATCATACTAGCGCAAGCCCGGCGCCTCACTTGCGGTGAAGCGCCGGGCAAAGCTAAATCCCATAAGGTCACTACTGGTTGTCAGCAGCCGAGAAATCCATATCGAGGGAGGAAACGGCCCAGCCGATATGGTTGTCGGAGCGCACGAATTTGACGGTGTACTCCTGCTCGCCGCCCTTGGACAGCGATGCCTTCACCTTAGCGGTCGTCTCGGTCATGGACTGATCCATGCCCTCGACGGACACGGTGGCACCCTGCGGAATCGAGGAGATGATCATAGACTTGGCGTCCTCGGACAGGTTCGAGGCCAGGCAAGACTCGGCCTTTGCGGTGTCACCGTCGCCGGCAGCCTGGAACAGATCGGTAACGACAGACTCCTGAGACGGGAAGCCAAAGCCGCGCGTGTAGGCAAAGCCCAGACCGCCCGCGGCGATCAAAATGAGCAGAAGCAGCACGATGAAGACTTTGAGACCCGTGTGGCGATGGCGACGACGGACCTTGGCCTGCTTACGATCCTGACGGTCCTGCTGGACCATCTCTGACTCGGACAGCGTAAAGAAGCCGGTGTCCGAGGGATCGGGCATAAACTGACCGGTCGCGCCCGTAGGATCGAGCGGATCGACGGCAGGAGCGTCCATCGCGGGCGCCGGAGCCGTGGCCATAGCCGTCTGGGCAGACAGCGCGGCAAGCGAATCATGCACGCGGGCAAGCTCATCGGCCTGCTCGGAGGTGAGCTGGTAGATGCCATCGGCAGTAGCGGCGTTAAAGGCATCGAGTGCGTCGGAGGGACGGCCGGCGGCAGAAAGCGCCTGACCCATGCCGGCGTTAAGCGCACGCGTGTCGTCGCGGGGGCCGGCAAAGTCGATAGCCGTGCGGTAGGTCTCCACGGCATCCGCCGGACGGCCGAGCTTAATGAAGCAACGACCGAGCTCGCCGAGTGCGGCGGCAGGAGCCGGATTGGCGCCGTCGATGGCGGCCTGACGGAAGGCGGTTCCCGCGTTGGCATAGTCGCCCGATTGGAACAGCGCATTGCCTAGACCCAGATAGGCCTTGAACGGCGTGGCATAGGAAGCATCCTGCGTAGCAGCAGAGAACGCCTGAGCGGCCGTCGTGTAGTCGCCCACGGCGGCGAGCGCCTTGCCGCGGTTGGTGAGCAGCGCGCCGCGCTTGCCGTAGGTGCCGTCGTTGAGGGCGGCGGCATAGGCCTCGGCGGCCTCGGCATACATGCCCAGGTGCATCAAGGCGTTGCCACGAAGGTGATCGGCCTCGCCCATAATCTCATCGGGAGTTTTTGCCGCCCCAAGCATCTGGGCTGCAGCGGAAAAATCACCCGCGCGGTAAGCGGCGCGGCCCTGTTGGATCAGCTGGCTATTCAAGGAAATCCCCTTTACTCGTGAACGATCTCGACATGGACGATCTCGTCGCCGGCACGCAGCTGCGAAATCACATCGAGACCCTCGACCGTGGTACCAAAGACGGTGTAACCGGAATCGAGGTTATGCTGGGCACCCAGGCAGAAGTAGAACTGCGAACCTGCGGAATCGGGGTCCATGGAGCGTGCCATGGCAAGGGCGCCATCGACATGGCTGTTGCGCGGATTGGTGGCAAACTCGCCCTTGATGCAGTAGCCGGGGCCACCGGTACCGGGCATGCCGTCGGGGCCCTCAAGACCGGCAGCGACGTCGGCGCCGGACATGTCGCGGGTATTGGGGTCGCCGCCCTGGATGACAAAACCGGGCACATAGCGATGGAACTTAAGGCCATCATAGAAGCCCATCGTGGAAAGCTCGCAGAAGTTCGCGACATGAATGGGAGCGCCCTCGCCGTCAAACTTGACCTTGATGGTACCCTTCGACGTCTCGATTACGGCGCACTCGTCGCCGACAAGCTGATACTCGGGCGTGTAGAGCTCTTTCTTAAAACCAAACATGTGGTTCCTTCCTCGTGCGTTTAAAGCATATTTGTACGAATTGTAGCAATAAGCACGGGCTTACATCAATTGCGCACGTAGGTTATGCCGACTATGGCGAACTAATTTTAGGAACGCTGCTGCGGCTTCCAGGAACCCACATTGGCATCGTACTGGTTCAGCGCGCTGTTGCCGCCCTGCGCGATGGGCGCCAGGATCTCGCTTTGGTGGGAACTCATCGACTCGCCATCGGGAATGGCCAGCGAGATATCCCAGCTCTGGCAGATTACGTCGACGCGCTCATACATCCACTCGGCAAGCTGCTTTAAGTGGGCGATATCGTCCGCATAGACCGTATCGTCCTGTACTTTCAGGTTGTTGAGCTCATCTTGCGTCTTTTTTATCTGGTCACGCAGGGCGTAGGCACTTTGCGACAGCTCCTGACGGGTGGACAGTGGCGTTCGAAGATAGCCGTTGTTAAAGGAATCGATGACCTCGCCGATCTGGTCCTCGTCAGCGTAGGACACGATGGTCTGATACAGACCGTCGAGCCTGGTATAGAGCTGATCATCGGTGAGCACGGTTTCTTCCTGGACCACCTCGGCAGAATCGCCCTGCTTGGTATCGTCCTCAGTCGCCTCGCCCTTTTGACGCGTGGGGAAGGTGGTTTGTGCAGCTTGGCCAAACTGATCATAGAAGCCAGGCATAACACCCATGGGATCGGTCGTCACGAACCAATAGGCACCACCGCACACGACGGCAAGGACCGCGATGATAATGAGCGGCTTAGGAATATGACGCTTATGCTTGTGATAGGCGTCCTCGTCGGGGTGCACCTTGCGCTTGGGTTTTTGAGCATCGTCATGCAGGGAAACGGGCGTGGGAATATCGACCTTGGGGATACCGAAATCCTTATCGAAAGCTGGCAGCACGCAGGTCTCATTGGGGTCGGCGGCGTCCGAAAGCACGGCGGCAGCCGAAGCGGGCGCATGGGGCACCTCGGTATCGATCTGCTCCTGCGTCAAGCGCGGAAAACCGGCGGTACGGCCCGCCGCCAGGTCGGATGCGGCAGCGTCCTCGGAAAGGATGCCCGGAGCAGGGCGTCCACATTTGGGACACGTGCGATCATGCGGGGAAAGACGCGCGCCACAGCCCTCGCAGAACACAAATTCGGTGTGCTCGGGACCGTCGCCCGGACCGACGTAGGCGTTGCAGTAGGGGCAGAACGAGGCGCCGTCCTCGATGGTCTTAAGGCAATGCGGGCAGATCACGGCATCCTCTTTTCGGAGCAATTCAAACAATCGAGGTTAGAGCATAACATCGCCACGGCCCCACAGGGCCAAGGCACCAATTCAACATCGCGGGACAGTCTTTTGGGGGATGATTTTTCTGGGACGGGGATTAAAAAATCATTAGGTACGCAACGATTTTTTAATCCCCGTCCCAGAAAAATCATCCCCTGAAGGCCGCGGGCTACTTCTTCTTTTTGCTCGGCATCGAGACTTTGATGCCCTGGGCCGATTTGGTCACGCGGGAACGCTTGGCTCCCGTGCTCTTCTTTTTCTTGGGTTGCGGTTGGCCCTGGGCCACGTCCTCGAGTGCGCGGGCCTCGGCCTCGCGAACGGTGCGAGCCTCGCGGCGCTGCGCCATATCGGCGGCAACGCGCTTGGCAAAACGCTCCGCCGTCGAACCCGTCGAGCTCACCTTACCGCCACCGCGACCCAGGCGGACGCGCACACCGCGGCCAAAACCAGTTGCGGCATGACGACGACGCGGCTTAAGCGAATCCATCATCGTGGCGAGCTTAAAGAACACCGAGCAGGTAAAGGCCACGATGACAGCCAAGATAACCATCTGACCCATCGTCAGGTTGGCAATAGACAGCAGCTTCGGGAATCCGATAACGCCCGTCAGGATGCCGGCGACTACAAACACAAAGAGCGCCACACGTAGGGGCGTGAGAGGCTGCGAGATGCGCCAGATCAGGCTGACGCTCGCCGCGCACGACGTAAGCAGGCACATCGTAGACAGCGTGAGCTGGCTAAAGCCAAACACGCGCGCCACAAAGATATCGAGCGCCGCAGCCATAATGACCGCCAGCGACGCCGGCAGCGCACGCTTGAGTACGTTCGTCAGGAACGACCCCTTCACGCGAGCATTGTTGGGCTCCAGGCCCAACACAAAGCCCGGCGCGCCGATGCAGAAGAAGTTAATGAGCGTCATCTGGATGGGCTCGAAGGGGTACGGCGGCAGCGCGATGCACAGCGCCGCCAGGCCCATCGAGAACAGCGTCTTGGTCAAGAAGAGCGAAGCCGAACGCTGTAGGTTGTTGATGGAGCGACGGCCTTCGGCCACCACGGCGGGCATCGAGGCAAAGTCGTTGTCGACGAGTACGATCTCGGCCACGTTGCGCGCGGCATCGGAGCCGGCCGCCATGGCGACGGAGCAGTCGGCCTCCTTGAGCGCCAGCACGTCGTTGACGCCGTCGCCCGTCATGGCCACGGTGTGCTCGCGGCGCTTGAGCGCCTGCACGAGCTCGCGCTTCTGCTGCGGGGTCACACGACCAAAGACATGGTAGCGGTCCACTGCGGCATCGAGCTTGGCCGGCGTATCGAGCGTCGTGGCGTCCACATAAGCGTCCGCACCCGGCACGCCCACCACGCGCGCGATCGACGACACCGTACGCGGGTCGTCGCCACTGATCACGTTGAGAGTCACGCCCTGCTCGTTAAAGTAGCCGATGGTCTCGGCCGCCGAGGTACGGATCTCGTCGCGGATGGTCACAAAGCCCACGGGCTCGGCCTCGCCCACCATATCGCCATCGGGCGTAAAGCCGTCCACGCGCGCCACCACGAGCACGCGGCAGGTATCGGCAAGCTCGGCGACACGGTTCTCGACCTGGGCAAACGCACGATCAGAGAGCACAAACTGCGCCGCACCCATCACATAGGAGCCCTGCACAAACGACGCGCCGCTCCACTTTTTGGAGGACGAGAACGGAATGACCGACAGCGGCTCGGACACCTCGACCGGACGATCGGCATAGTAGTTGAGCAGCGCCTGACAGGTCTCGTTGGCATCGGCCGAAGTCGCACGCGCTACGTTGGCGAGCGCAAAATCGAGCACCGTGGTATCGACGGGAACGGCCGCCTCGTCCGAGTCCACACCAAAGCTCACGCCCTCAACCGGCAGCGGATAGGTGCCCTCGACCTCCATACGGCCCGAGGTAATGGTGCCCGTCTTGTCCAGGCACAGCACATCGACGCGCGCGAGCGTCTCGATGCAGTAGAGCTGCTGGGCCAACACCTTGCGACGTGCCAGACGCACCGTGGCGATGGCGAGCACCGACGAGGTCAGCAGCACCAAACCCTGCGGAATCATGCCCAGCAGGGCGCCCACCGTGGACAGCAGCGCCGAAGAAGGCACGCGTCCGACCAGCAGCTCGGAGAAGCACCACGAAAGCGCGCTATCGCCCGGGGTTCCCGCGGCATCCCACAGCTCGCTCACACTCGAGGCGAACAGCGCCAGGCCAAGCGGAATCATGATGATGCTCGCAAAGCGCACGATGGCGTTAAGCGCGTTCATGATCTCGGAATTGACCTTTTTGACGTACTTGGCCTCGTTATTAATTTTGGCTACGTAGTTGTCGGCGCCGACATGGATCACGCGGGCGCGCAGCAGGCCCGAGTCGATAAAGCTGCCGCTCATGAGCTCGGAACCGGGCTGTTTCTTAATAAGGTCGCTCTCGCCCGTCAGCAGGCTCTCGTTCACGAGCGCCTCGCCCGAAACCACCACGGCGTCAGCGGGAATCTGGTCGCCGCGCCCCAGGCGGATGATGTCGTCGAGCACGATCTGATCCAGGTCGAGCTCCACCTCGGAGCCGTCGCGCACCGCGATGGCCTTCTTGGAGGTCAGCAGCGTGAGCTTATCGACCATCTTCTTGGAACGCATGGACTGAATGACGCCAATAGCGGTATTGAGGAACACCACGAACAGGAACGTCAGATTCTTAAACGAACCGGTCAAAATGACCAGGAACGCCAAGATCACGTTGATCAAATTGAACAGCGTGCAGAGGTTCTCGATGATGAGCTCTTTGACCGACTTGGTCTTGAGCTCCATGTTGCGGTTGATCTTACCGGCGGCGATGCGCTCCTCGACCTCGGCCGTCGAGAGTCCGCGCTCGATATCCGTTGCTGCCATACCACGTCCCATCACGTCGCGTCGGTATAAGAAAAACCGCCCGGACCATGCGAGGTTCGGACGGTCTTACGTTCGATGGTGCCCCATGTTGGATTCGAACCAACGGCCTTCTGCTCCGGAGGCAGACGCTCTAATCCCCTGAGCTAATAGGGCCAATGTTTGGCATTATACCCAAGTGCACCACGGGCTATCAAAATAAAAGAAAAAGCTTTGCAATTCCGAGGAAGACGCGGCGCAACGGCTCACTTTAGAAGGCAAAAGCGAATCAGATAGTATAAACTCTCATGCACCATATATACACGGCTCGCGATGCGGGCCGTTTTTACAAGGGTTATCCATCGAGGTGAGAGGCACACCATGATTGCAATTTTAAAGCAGAGCGCCAGCGACGAGGCCGTCAGCCATATCGTCAGCTGGATTGAGAAAAAGGGCCTGAAGACCGACGTCTCGCGCGGCGAGAACGAGACGATCATCGGCCTGGTGGGCGATACGACCAAGATCGACCCGTTCCTGCTCGAGTCCATGGACGTCGTCGAGCGCGTGCAGCGCGTCTCCGAGCCGTTCAAGCGCGCCAACCGCAAGTTCCACCCCGAGGACTCCGTCATCGACTGCGGCCACGGCGTCAAGATCGGCGGCGATCAGTTCCAGGTCATCGCCGGCCCGTGCTCCGTCGAGGGCGAGAACCTCATCCGCATCGCCCGCCGCGTGAAGGCCGCCGGTGCCACGATGCTGCGCGGCGGTGCCTACAAGCCCCGCACTTCCCCGTACGCCTACCAGGGCATGGGCCCCGCCGGTCTGGACCTGCTGTGCGAGGCGTCTGCCGAGCTCGACATGCCAATCGTCACCGAGATCATGGACCCACGCGACGTGCAGGTCTTCCTGGACAAGAAGATCGACGTCATGCAGATCGGCGCCCGCAACGCCCAGAACTTCCCCCTGCTCAAAGAGGTCGGCAAGACCAAGACTCCAATCTTGCTTAAGCGCGGCATGTCCGGCACGATCGATGAGCTGCTCATGGCCGCCGAGTACATCATGAGCGAGGGCAACGACAACGTCATCCTGTGCGAGCGCGGCATCCGCACCTTCGAGACCCGCACTCGCAACACATTCGACCTCAACGCCGTGCCGGTGCTGCACCACCTGTCGCACCTGCCCGTCGTCGCCGACCCCAGCCACGCCACCGGCTACACCCGCTACGTTGAGCCCATGGCGCTCGCCGCGACCGCTTGCGGTGCCAACGGCCTGGAGATCGAGGTCCACGACGAGCCGAGCCGCGCCTGGTCCGACGGCGCCCAGGCCCTCACCCCCGATCAGTTCGATGACACCATGCGCCGCATCCGAGCCATCCGCGAGGTCGTCTGCCAAGAGACCATGGAGTAGCCCATGGGTACGGTGAGAAACGCGCGCGTTAACCAGGGCGGCCCCAAATGCGCCGGTATTGTGGGCCTGGGCCTCATCGGCGGCAGCTTTGCCCGCGGCTATGCGCAGGCGGGCGTCCGCGTGCTGGCCTGGGACCCCGACGATGACGTCATGACGGCCGCCAGCATGGGCACCGTCGCCGGCGAGCTCAACGACGAGACGCTCGGCGAGTGCGACATCATCGTGCTGGCCTGTTACCCCGAGGCCTGCATCGAGTGGCTCGAGGCGCACGCCCAGGCACTCGCCGACGCCACCGATACCGAGGCCATCATGGGCCCCGTGGTGATCGACACCGTGGGCGTCAAGGGCATCGTGTGCGAGCGCGCCTTTGAGCTTGCCCGCGAGCATGGCTTTTACTTTGTGGGCGCTCACCCCATGGCGGGCACGCAGTACTCGGGCTATGCGCGCTCCCGCGCCGACCTGTTCCAGGGCGCGCCACTCGTGCTCGTGCCGCCCGCAGTGGACGATGCGCTCAAGCTTGAGCTTTTGGGCCAGGTGCGCGAGATGGTGCGCCCCTTGGGCTTTGGCAAGTTCAGCGTAACGAGCGCCGCCGAGCACGACCGCGTCATCGCCTTTACGAGCCAGCTCGCGCACGTCGTCTCCAACGCCTATGTTAAGAGCCCGACCGCTCAGGTCCACCACGGCTTTTCGGCCGGCAGCTACCGCGACCTCACCCGCGTGGCGCACCTCAATCCGCAGATGTGGTCCGAGCTCATGATCGACGACGCCGACGCGCTCGCCTTCGAGATCGACCATCTAATCGAATCGCTTGGCGCCTACAGCCGCGCCCTTAAGGACCGCGACCAGCGCTATCTGGAGAACCTCCTTGCCGAGGGCGACCGCATTAAGCGTGCACTCGACGACGAGGCCTCCCACTAGACCACCCATCACGCCAGGTCGAAAGGACCGAAGCTTATGGCGATTACCATCGATATCGACACCGCACGCCCCTATCAGGTGCATGTGGGCACGTTTTTGCTGGAGCAGGCAGGCCCGCTCGTGCGCGCCACTGCCGGCGGCACCAAGGCCGTCATCGTTACGGACACCAACGTGGGCCCGCTCTACCAGATGCCCGTTAAGCAGAGCCTGGAGGCGTCAGGCTACGAGGTGAGCATCTGCACCTTCGAGGCCGGCGAGGCCCATAAGCGCGCCGAAACCTATGTTGCCATTTTGGAGTTTGTGGCCGAGCACGAGCTTTCGCGCTCCGACGTGATCGTGGCACTCGGCGGCGGTGTCGTGGGCGACGTGGCGGGCTTTGTGGCCGCCACCTACATGCGCGGCTGCAAGTTTGTGCAGATCCCGACGAGCCTGCTCGCCATGGTGGATTCGTCGGTGGGAGGCAAGACCGCCATCGACCTGGCTGCCGGCAAGAACTTGGCCGGCGCCTTTTGGCAGCCGAGCGTTGTTATCGCCGACGTGGGGTGCCTGGCCACCCTCACGCCCGAGCAGTTCGCCGACGGCTGCGGCGAGGTCGTCAAGCACGCCGTGATCGCCGACCCGGAGCTTTTCGCCGAGCTGGAGAAGACCCCGCTCACGCTGGAGCTGCTCAACCGCGATGTGGCCCGCGTAGCGCTCATCATCGCCCGCAATATCGACATCAAGCGCGCCGTGGTCGTCGCCGACGAGCGCGAGACCAACCAGCGCAAGCTCCTCAACTTTGGACATAGCGCCGGACACGCCGTCGAGGCCTGCGAGCACTTTGAGCTCGGACACGGCAACTGCGTGTCGATCGGCATGGGCATCATCACGCGCGCCGCGGCCCTGCACGGCGTCTGCGATGCCGCACTGCCCGGTCGTATTGAGGAACTCTGCGCCCGCCATGGCCTCAAGACCCGCTGCGACCTAGATGCCGATGCCGTCTTTGCCGAGGCGCTCCACGACAAGAAGCGCGCGGGCGACACCATCGACCTGGTGATTCCGCACGGCATCGGCCGCTGCAGTATCGACCGCACACCGCTTTCCGCTTTCCACGAACTCATTGCCGAGGGCCTCGGCCAGAAGGGAGACGCATCCGCATGCTAGCCCGCATCACCCCGTCCCCGCTCAAGGGCACCGTTCCCGCCATCGCGTCCAAGTCGATGGCGCATCGCCTGATCATCTGCGCTGCGCTCGCCAACGGCGAGACACACGTCACCTGCAATACCACCTGCGCTGACATCGAGGCTACGGTGCGCTGCCTTACGGCACTCGGCGCCCGCATCGAGACCGTCGAGGACGGCTTCCAGGTCCACCCCACCATGAAGAGTGTTGAGTTTGGCCTGCTCAAGGCCCTTGCCGGCGGCACGCTTGACTGCGGTGAAAGCGGCTCCACGCTCCGCTTTATGCTGCCTGTCGCCTGCGCGCTGGGTGCAGAAGCAACTTTTGTGGGTCAGGGGCGCTTGGGCGCCCGCCCGCTCTCCCCGCTCTCGGACGAGATCATCGCCGCCGGCTGCGACCTACAGGGTCTGGGCGGTTTTCCGCTCAAGACGAGCGGACGCATGCGCCCGGGCACCTTTGTGCTTCCGGGCAACGTGAGCTCGCAGTATATCTCCGGCCTGCTGCTGGCAGCCCCGCTGCTGGCCCAGCCCTCCTGCGTGCAGGTAACCGGCCTCATTGAGAGCCGTCCCTACATCAACCTGACGATCCAGGCCATGAAGGCCTTTGGCGTCGAGGTCAACGTCGAGCGTATTCCGGCCAAAGACGGCCAGCCCGAGGTCACGAACTTCCGCGTGAGCAGCGGCTCGTACCGCACGCCCGGCAGCGTTGCTGTCGAGGGCGACTGGTCCAACGCCGCCTTTTGGCTGTGCGCCGGCGCTATCGGCGCCGACCCCATCACCGTGGAGGGCGTATCCCTGAGCTCCGCGCAGGGCGACCGAAACGTGCTCGCCGCGCTTTCGCGCTTTGGCGCCCGCATCGTGCGCTCCACCAACGCCGCTACCGTGCAGTCCGACAAGCTCGCCGGCTTTGAGATGAGCGCCCACGACATTCCCGACCTGGTGCCCGTCATCTCGGCCGTGGCCTCGCTGGCACAGGGCCGCACCTTTATCCGCGATTGCGCCCGTCTGCGTATCAAGGAATCCGACCGCCTGGTCACCACCACCCGCGAGCTCACCGCGCTGGGCGCGCAGGTGCGCATTGCCGGTGACGACCTCATCATCAAGGGTGTCGATGCCTTCACCGGCGGCGAGGTCGATTCGCACAACGACCATCGCATCGCCATGATGGCCGCTATCGCCGCGAGCCGCGCCACCGGCGAGGTCGTGATCCACGGCGCCGAGGCCGTCAACAAGTCCTATCCCGATTTCTTCGACCACTACCGCCTGCTGGGCGGCAAGGTCACACTCGAGGAGGAATAGCATGTCCTCGACCTTTGGCAACGTCTTGCACGTAAGCATCTTCGGCCAGTCGCACTCCCCCGCCATCGGCTGCTCGCTCGATGGCATTCCGGCGGGCATCGTTGTTGACCAGGAGCAGCTGCAGGCCTTCCTCGACCGTCGTGCCCCCGGTCGCGACGAGACCGCGACCAAACGCCGCGAGGCCGACGCCGCCCACATCATCGCCGGTGTGGTCGATGGACATAGCACCGGCGCGCCCATCGCCGCGATTATCGAGAACACCAACACGCGCTCCAAGGATTACTCCGAGCTGCGCCGCAAGCCCCGCCCCGGACATGCGGACTTCCCTGCGCGCGTGAAGTATCACAACATGCACGATGTCGCCGGTGGCGGGCATTTCTCCGGCCGCCTAACGGCACCCCTGTGCATCGCCGGCGGCATTGCGCTGCAGGCACTCGAGGCCCGCGGCATTAAAGTGATGGCGCATGTGGCGCAGATCGGCGGCATCTCCGACCTGCCGATGGACGATATGGTCTATCGCGAGGCCGACCGCAAGGCGATCCTTACGAACGATCTGCCGTGCATTGACGCCGCCGCAGCCGGCCGCATGCGCGAGGAAATCCTAGCCGCGCGCGACGAACTCGACAGCATCGGCGGCATCGTGGAGTGCGGCATTTACGGGCTTCCCGCGGGCATCGGCGACCCCATGTTCGACGGCATCGAGAACCGCATCGCGCAAATCGCGTTTGGCATTCCCGCCGTAAAGGGCGTGGAGTTTGGCATGGGCTTTGCCGTGGCCGCCATGCGCGGCAGCGAGAACAATGATCCGTATCGCATCGATGCCGAGACCGGCGAGATCGAGGTCGAGTCCAACAACGCCGGCGGCATCCTGGGCGGTATTTCGACCGGCGCGCCCGTCATGTGGCGCATGGCCGTGAAGCCGACGCCCTCCATTGGCCGCGAGCAGCAGACGGTGGACATGGACGCTATGGAAAATGCCGAGCTCTCGGTCCACGGCCGCCACGATCCCTGCATCGTCCCCCGAGCCGTCCCCGTAGCCGAAGCAGCAGCCGCCCTCGCCATCTGGGACGCCCTCCTCGAAGACGCCGCCCAGCGCTAACTACCCACCCCTCAACATCCCCCGACACGTGAAAGGGGTCTCCATGGACCTTGCTGACATTCGCCAGGCCATCGATGGCATCGACACCACGCTCCTCAACAGCTTTGTCGAGCGCATGGACATTGCCACCGAGGTCGCCAAGTCAAAAATCGAGATGGGCAAGGCCGTCTTCGACCCCGCCCGTGAGCGCTCGAAGCTCAACGACCTCGCCAGCCGCGCGCCCGAGCGCTACGAGGCGCAGACCATCACCCTGTTCCGTCTCCTCATGAGCATGAGCAAGGCCGAGCAGCAGCGCTACATCAACGAGCTCAAGGGTATCACGGTGTCGCAAAAGGCCCATGCCACGGCTGCAGCCTCCGACACGCCCTTCCCTCAAACGGCCACCGTTGCCTGCCAGGGCGTGGAAGGTGCCTATAGCCAGATAGCCGCGTGCAAGCTCTTCGACGTGCCCGACATCGCGTTCTTCGAGACTTTCGAGGGCGTTATGCGCGCCGTGCGCGACGGCTTCTGCGAGTTTGGCGTGCTGCCCATCGAAAACTCCACCGCCGGCTCGGTCAACGCCGTCTACGACCTGCTCGCCCAGTTCGACTTCCACATCGTGCGCTCGCTTCGCCTCAAAATCGACCACAACCTGCTCGTCAAGCCCGGCACCAAGCTTGCGGACGTGCACGAGGTCTACAGCCACGGCCAGGCCATTGCCCAATGCGCCGGCTTTATCGAGGCGCACGACCTGCACGCCACCAAGTACCCCAACACGGCCATGTCGGCCGAGATGGTCGCCAGCTCCGAGCGCACCGATGTTGCCGCCATCGCATCGCGCAGCTGCGCGGCACTCTATGGCCTGGAGGTACTGGAGCCCAACATCCAGGACTCGGACAACAACTACACGCGCTTTGTCGTCATCAGCCGCGAGCCACGCGTCTACCCCGGCGCCAACCGCACCTCGCTCATGATTACCACGGCCAACGAGCCGGGCGCACTCTATCGCGTACTCGAGCGCTTCTACGCGCTCAATATCAACCTCATCAAGCTCGAGAGCCGCCCCATCCCCGGGCACGACTTTGAGTTTATGTTCTACTTTGACCTGGACTGCCCCTTTGGCAGCAAGGCCCTCGATGACCTGCTCGATTCCATCGACGACGTGTGCGAGAGCTTCACCTACTTTGGCAGTTATACGGAGGTGCTCTAGATGACCGATGTCGCCGCAACCCGCCCCTACGGCGTGCTGGGCCGCGTGCTGGGCCACAGCTACACCCCGACCATCTACAAGGAGCTCGCGGGGCTAGAGTATGTGCGTTTTGAGCGCGAGCCCGAGGACCTCCAGGCTTTTATGACGGGTGACGAATGGGAGGGCACCAACGTGACCATACCCTACAAGCGCGCCGTCATGGAATACCTGGACGAGCTGAGTCCACTCGCCGAGCGTATGGGAAACGTCAACACCATCACGCGCCTGCCCGACGGCCGCCTGCGCGGCGACAACACCGACTACTTCGGCTTTCAGTGCCTAGTCGAGGAGCTGGGCGTTGAGGTCGCCGGCAAGAAGGCCCTCGTGCTCGGTGCCACCGGTGGCGCCGGCACCACTGCCAGCATGGTGCTCGGCGACCTGGGCGCCACTGTCGTGCCGGTCGGCCGCACGAGCGAAGTCAACTACGACAACATCGCGCAGCAGTCCGACGCCGCGTTGCTCGTTAACTGCACGCCCGCCGGCATGTTCCCCCACTGTCCCGACGCGCCTTGCACGCTCGAAGGGCTCGATGCGCTCGAAGGCGTTATCGACATTGTCTACAACCCTGCACGCACGGGACTCATGCTCGAGGCCGAGCGCCGCGGCATCCCCTGCATCGGCGGTCTGCTGATGCTCGTGGCCCAGGCGGCGCAAGCCGTTGAGCGCTACACCGGCCAGGTCACTCCGCGTGAGCGAATTCTGGACGTAACGGAGCGCCTGTCACGCCGCGAACAGAACATCGCGCTGATCGGTATGCCGGGCTCGGGCAAGACCCGCGTGGGCGAGCAGATTGCCCTGCTCACGGGGCGAGAGCACATCGACCTGGACCGCGCCCTCGAGGAGCGCCTGGGCATGCCCTGCGCCGACTTTATCGTCGAGCGCGGCGAGGCGGCCTTCCGCGAACAGGAGACGGCGGCGCTGGCCGGCATCTCCAAGCGCAGCGGCCTGGTGCTTTCCACGGGCGGCGGCGTGGTCACGCGCGACGAGAACTACCCGCTACTGCACCAGAACAGCCAGATCGTGATGCTCAACCGTAAGCTCGACGAACTCGCCCACAAGGGTCGCCCCATCACCGCCCGCGATGGCATCGACAAGCTGGCCGAACAGCGCATGCCGCGCTACCGCGCCTGGGCCGACTACATCATCGACTCACGCGACTGCGCCGCCAACACCGCCCAAGCCCTCCTCGACACCCTCCCATCCGCTCTCTAATCAAAACCACCACAAAGGGGACAGGCACCTTTGCGGTGGTTTCTCGACTGCAAAGGAAGCAACCATGAAAGCACTCGTCATCAACGGCCCCAACCTCAACATGCTCGGCATTCGCGAGCCGGGCATCTATGGCAGCGACAACTACGACCGCTTAGTGCAGATCTGCCAGGAAGCGGGCGCCGCACAGGGCTTCGACGAGGTCGAGGTTTTCCAGTCCAACCACGAGGGCAGCATCGTCGACAAGATCCAGGAGGCCTACGGCAAGGTCGACGGCATCGTCATCAACCCGGCGGCATACACGCATACGAGCGTGGCGATCCTCGACGCCCTCAAGGCCGTCGCCATCCCTGCCGTCGAGGTCCACATCAGCGCCGTCGAGACCCGCGAGGACTTCCGCCAGGTGAGCTATGCACGCCTGGCCTGCTTCGCCACCATCACCGGCGAGGGCCTCCAGGGCTATACCCACGCGTTGGAGCTGCTGAAAGAGCATCTCGAAAAGTAGGCCCACCGGTCGCACCGCCAACCCCAATCCATAAAGCCAATGCCGGCATCAGCAACCTCGCTGCTGCCGGCATTTTAGTCCTGGCATATAATCGTTGCAGTCACACAACGTCTGGAGATCCGCATGCTGAGCATTCACCTGGGGGATTACCCCGGTTCCATCTACGATACCGAAACCTATTTTAGGAACTCATACTTAGACTCATGGTTCGAAGACCCTATGGCCGCACAGATTATTAAAAGCGTGGACGGATCAGAGCTCATTGGTCCCCGCAACATCGTAAGCAAGCAGCTGGGCTCAATCACTCCACTCGAACTGTCCGGCGGCGTTAAGACGCTGCTGCTGGTGCGCAATCTCCCAAATATGGTGTTCAACGCATCCACCTGCGGAGACAACTGTGCCCGCTGGCTGCTCAAAATAGGCAAAGAGCAGGATGTGCTGGTAACCCTTTACCGCATCATGAAATTCCCCTGGAAACACTTTGAAATCCGTATCGACAACGATGGCCGCATCGTAAGAAACATGCAGGAGTTCGTCGGCGCAACCAATGACTTCTTGGATGTTGATGATACGACCAGAATGCTGTACTAAGTCTACGGCCCCCAGCAATGAATGCGGTCACAAACGTTTTGTCCGAGTGCTTGGGGGCAGAATAGCCAAGCCGCGCAAAGCGTTGAGAACCAAGGCCACCCCATGCGTTGGAGCTGCTAAAAGAACATCTCCAGAAGTAAGCCTACGGACCGCAAAATAACCCTAACGATTGCGAGTGCAGGCAAATCCGGAAGTATGCGGCAAAATCCAAAGGGGCCGAACACACCAGATAGCGACAACGCTTCTACCTGCAGTTTCTCTTCTCGAAAAGGGTGGTGTGCTCGGGGGTTCTGGAATTTGCCGCATACTTCCGGAAAAGGCTGTAAAACCGGAGAGCGCTAAAGCGAAAATGCGTCAAATGCCCCTCGGAAAACAGCCCTTTAAACACAGGAACGCCTTTTGGCGGTTCCAGCGAACCAAGGCGGAAGTACCGTTCAGCCTCAGCAGGAGAAAGCCCGGCACACTTCATCGCGCACCGGGCCTATCTGGTCAGACAGATCGCTAATCAATCTGTTCCGTTCGCCTAAG
Source organism: uncultured bacterium (assembly GCA_958349055.1). Classification (GTDB taxonomy): domain Bacteria; phylum Actinomycetota; class Coriobacteriia; order Coriobacteriales; family Coriobacteriaceae; genus Collinsella. Next base: position 15,730 of record CATWBO010000002.1, on the reverse strand, counting down.
ATAACGGTCAAACTGAGGCACGGTAAAATCAACCTCTCCCCTTGCGGCGGAATAAATCAAACCCCTGCTGATTAATTGAGCGCGCAAGGGTCCAATAGACGAGACATCTCTCCCCATGTAATGAGCCACGTTCGCAAGCGTGCAAGGAAGCTCGCCGCAGCGCACCATGGCAATCAGAAACTCCTTTTGCCTTGGCGTGCATCGATCATAACGCACGCTAAAGAACCCCTCGTCAAGGCGAATATCCGTTAAGGAGGTGCACTCGAGCACCGTCTCCAACGAAACGCACCTGCCATCGGACGACATCCAAATGGTTGAGCAAAGCTCTTGAATGAAATACGGATACCCCTCCGTATAGTCGATGATGGCATCGACCGCCTCGTCAGAATAGCTCACGTCAAGCTTTTGAGCAGGCCTGACAATGGCCTCAACCGCCTTGTCGCGAGGAAGCGAATCGACCTTCACGAAGTTGAACTGCCTCTCGGAGTAGGTCTTAGCCTCACCCAGCATCTTTAAAAGCTTGGGCAGGCCGGCGCAGCAAAACATAACGGGAAGGCCAAGCTGAGTAACACGATGAAGCGCACATGCCAAAGCCTCAAGCTCTTCTTTCTGGGCATATTGCAGCTCGTCAATCCCGATTAAGATCGAAGCTCCGGCAGCCTGAGCATATTTACCGAGTATGACCAGGATATCGGTAAAATCCCCAGACAGATTACGAGACGAAGCGAGAGACGCTCCAAGAGCATCTTCATTAAACCCAAAAGACAAAGAGCCGTCCCCCGCATCGACCGACAGCGTAAGGGAGGTGAACAAATTCCTAATTTGCTCCAATTTACTCTTAACAAGTTCAATTTTATTAAGCGAAGAAGACAGCGAGCAGCAGGCAGAAGCCAAGGGAGCAATCAGGCCCTTCTTCTCCTCGACCTCGATGTGACGAACAAGAACGCCCTCGCCCTCGGCTATCGATTCAATCGAATTGAGCAAAACGGTTTTGCCGACGCCCCTCAAGCCATACAAAACAATCGAGCGATTTTGATAGTTTGCAGCAAGTGCTTTGATCTGAAGGGAAGCTGCCTCAAGAATGTCATCGCGTCCGGCAAGGTACTTGGGCATTGCGCCTGCGCCGGGGGTATATGGATTGCGATAGTCAATCATAGTCAGCTCCTAGAGAAAAACGAGCGCCCGCCTGGCGCCAAGAGGCACCAATAGATTTGCAAAACGCCCGACAGCATGCCACACATCATACCAAGATACCGACAAGGCAATATGGACAACAGAGGAGTACACACGGTAGCCCCCGCTTTTTGTTATGCCCTCTTGACCACGTACGCCAGCCCGATATCGCATCCGCAGCGCACGATTGATGCGAAGAGCCACGATGTCGGTAGTGCCATAAGCAACGGCATGGTCTGCCAAGGAATAAACCAATCGACCGCATGGATCGCAAAGATCGCCAGACTGGCCTGTCCGCAGAACACGAGCGCTCGCTCAAAGGGCCCCAAAACCGGCACGTCTTTCAACTTCTCCAGCGCCATGGAAACCCAGCACACGCAGTAGCTTCCGGCAAGAGCGGCAATCGTGGCAATGACAAAGCCGTCCACACGACGGCTCGAAAGCTCAAGACCGCTCATAGCCGCAAGGATAAGCCAAACAACACCCGCGCCAACAAACAGAAGCGGCTTGCTCACGCTCGGCTCCAGCCCCCTTTGACGCACCGTATAGCCAACCCACATCAGCAACACAATATAGCAGCTCAGATCCAGATCGAGCGGCAGGTAGATACCCAAAAAGCGAGACACGCTCAATCCGCAGAAAGCAATCACAGCACAGACAACGCCCTGCCAAACAGCGCCAACTTCGCGCCCATCAAACAGCCGCACCAGCGCATTAAACAGCAAGCGTGACGTAAACAGCGCAGCCAAAAACCATGCCATGCCAACAGCGGCAACGCCAAGCCCAGGTACATCAACACCCGAGGCAAACGCGAACGTCTCAAGTCCGCCGGCAAGCGCACCGCCCGTCAATGGAGCCCCGCTCATCAAGAACGACGGCACCTGCCAGGCCAGTGCAAGAACCACATACGGTACCAGCAGGCGCGACACCGAACCGCTCAACAGCTCTCCCCACGGCTTAGGCCTAAACGTGTACCCGGCAAGGATAAAGAACACCGGCATGTGAAACGAGAAGATGGCATGCCGCAAAGGCGAGGGATTTGGGACCGTGTGTCCCACAATGACCAGAATAATTGCAATCCCCTTTGCAATATCTATCCAGTCGAGCCTTTTGGTCCCCATAGCACACCCTTCAAATTCGCAGCACGCAAGACGAAAAAAGCCCGGACCACCAAGCGGTCCGGGCTTAATAAACGATGGTGCTCCATGGCGGATTCGAACCGTCGACCTTGGGATTAGAAGTCCCCTGCTCTATCCAACTGAGCTAATGGAGCATATAACCGCACGCCCGAGCACGCGCACGCGTGCCAGGCGCAAGTAATTATAACCTAGTTGAACTGCTCGCGGTACGCCTTGCAGACCTCATCGACCGGGCCGTCCATGCGAAGGTCACCCTTCTCAATCCAAACGGCGCGCTGGCAGATGCGCTCAACCTGCTCCATGGAGTGCGACACGAACAGAACCGTCACGTCACCGCTCTGGATAAAGTGCTGAATACGGGCCTCGCACTTTTGCTGGAAGAACACGTCGCCGACGGACAGCGTCTCGTCAACGATCAGAATATCCGGCTCAGTAATGGTAGCGATTGCAAAGGCGATACGTGCAACCATGCCCGAGGAGAAGTTCTTGAGCGGCATGTCGACAAAGTTCTGCAGCTCGGCGAACTCGATAATGCCGTCAAAATTGGCATCGATAAATTCCTTGGTATAGCCGAGCAGTGCACCGTTCAGATAAATGTTCTCGCGCGCCGTCAGCTCGGGGTCAAAACCAGCGCCAAGCTCAATCAGCGGCGCAATGTTGCCGTGCACCTTAACGCTGCCCTCGCTGGGCTCGAGCACGCCGGCGATAATCTTAAGCATCGTAGACTTACCGGAACCATTGGTGCCAACCAGACCGACAACTTCGCCGCGATGAATATCGAACGAGATGTGCTTAAGCGCCCTAAACTCCTCAAAGAACAGCTCGTGCTTGGCAAGCTTAATGAAGTACTCCTTGAGGTTGGTCAGCGACTCGGACGCCATGTTAAAGATCATGGTGACGTCGTCGACCTCGACAGCCAGAGGCTGCTCGCTGTAATCAACAACAGATTCAGTCATCACAGCACTCCTTAGATGTAGAGGATGAACTTGCGCTCGGACTTATGGAACACGGTATAGCCAATGACGAGCGCGAGGACCGCCCAAGCGGCGCACATACCAAGCGTCATGAGCGAAGGCGTGGTCTGGAACAGGAAGATATCACGCATAAACTGCAGGTAGTTGTACATGGGGTTCGCATATACCAGAATGCGCACGATATGCGGCATTTGCGCAACAAAATCAGTCGTCCAGAAGATGGGCGTAATGTAGGTCCACGCCGTGATGACGACGCTCCACAGGTGCATAACGTCACGGAAAAAAACCGTAAGGGCCGAGAGCATCAGGCCCAAACCCATACAGAAGCACATAAGCAGGAACAGGCAAACAGGCAGCAGAATAAGGTGCCACGAAGGCATAACACGGAACCACAGCATAACGATGGCGACGGCGACCAGCGAGAAGGCAAAGTTCACCAGCGAAAAGAGAACCTTCTGCACCGGGAAGACCCAGCGGTGCACCTTGACCTTCTTAAGCAGCGGAGCCGCGCCCACGATCGACGTCAGCGCCTGGTTCGTAGACTCGGACATGACGGCAAAGGTGACGTTACCCACGATCAAGTACAGCGGGTACATCTCGGGCGTAATCGAGCCATTGCGGCCCTGGGCAAAAATCGTCGAGAACACGATCGCCATGACGATCATCATCAACAGCGGGTTGAGCACCGACCACGCAACGCCCAAAACGCTGCGACGATACTTAATCTTAAAATCCTTGGTAACCAGCTGACGAAGGATAAACGCGTCCTTCTCAAATTCGTTCTTAGCAAACGTCGCAGGCAGACTGCGAGTTTCTTGTTGCTTTGTCTGATCCGACACGGATGCAACTCCTTTACTCGTAATCGTTGACAAACGAACAGTATAGACCCGACGGCCATGCAAACGATTCGCGCAACAAAACTGGAGAACTAACCCACATCTTAGGATGCCAGGCGCAAACGGCTATACTTTCAAAGATTGAAATTCAAAGGAGCATTGAGTGAATTCTGAATCCATCGCCGTCATTATCCCCTGCTACAACGAAGCCCTCACGATCGGTAAGGTCATCGACGACTTTCACCGCGAGCTTCCGCAGGCGACGGTTTATGTCTATGACAATAACTCGTCGGACGATACCTCGCGCATCGCAACAGAACACGGCGCGACGGTCCGCTTTGAGCCCCGTCAGGGCAAAGGCAACGTCTGCCGCCAGATGTTTCGCGATATCGATGCCGACTGCTATCTGATGGTCGACGGCGACGACACCTACCCCGCCGAGGCGGCCAAGGCCCTTTGCGAGCCCATCCTCAACGGCACGGCCGACATGACCGTGGGCGACCGCCTTTCCAACGGCACGTACGCCGAGGAAAACAAGCGCGCCTTCCACGGCTTTGGAAACAACCTGGTACGCACCATGATCAAGTGGATCTATGGCTACAGCTTCGATGACGTCATGACCGGTTACCGCGCCATGAGCCGCCCATTTGTCAAAACCTTCCCTGTGCTTTCCGAGGGCTTTCAGATCGAAACCGAGCTCTCAATCCACGCCGTCGACCACCGCTGGCGCATCAAAGATGTGCCTATTGAGTATCGCGATCGACCCGAAGGTTCCGAGTCCAAGCTCAACACCGTCAGCGACGGCATTAAGGTCGTCGCCATGATCGGCACGTTGTTCAAGGACTACCGGCCCTTAAAGTTCTTCAGTCTTGTCGCGCTTTTGTTTGCGATCATCGGCCTGGCCCTGGGCGTTCCCATCTTTATCGAGTATTTCCAGACCGGCCTCGTCCCGCGCTTCCCCACCGCCATGCTCGCCGCCTCGTTTATGTTCCTGTGCGGCCTGAGCCTCGCCACCGGATTCATCCTCGACTCCGTGGCAAAGGTCGAAAAAAAGCAGTGGGAAGTCAACGTGTACAGCAAATACGCTTTCGATGACTATCGCAGCGACAAAACGAACGAGAGGTAAATCGCTATGCCGCTCATTTCCATCGTCGTTCCGTGCTACAACGAGCAGGAATCGCTTCCGATCTTTCTCAAAGAGCTCGACGGCGTTGTCCATGCCATGACGCAATCGCACCCCGATATTTCATTCGAAGCGGTCCTCATCGACGATGGCTCAGTGGACGCAACGCTCACCGTCATGAAAGGCGAGGCCGCGGCATCGCATCCTTATGCCATCCACTGGTACTCCTTCTCGCGCAACTTTGGCAAGGAGGCAGCACTGCTCGCCGGACTCCAGCATGCAAAGGGCGACTATGTTGCCACCATGGATGCCGACATGCAAGACCCGCCCTCGCTCCTGCCGCAAATGTACGAGATCCTGCAAACCGAAGACTACGATAACGTCGCCACACGCAGGACTACCCGCGAAGGCGAGCCTCCCATCAGGTCGTTCTGCGCTCGCATGTTCTACAAGATCATCAATCGCATTTCCAAGGCCGACATCGTCGACGGAGCACGCGATTTTAGGCTCATGAAGCGCCCCATGGTCAACGCCATCATCTCCATGGGCGAATACAACCGATTCTCTAAGGGCATTTACGGCTGGGTCGGCTTTAAAACCAAGTGGCTCCCTTACGTAAACGTCAACCGCGTTGCCGGCGAGACCAAGTGGAGCTTTTGGTCACTGCTCCTCTATTCCATCGATGGCATTGTCGCGTTCTCTACGGCGCCACTCTCCCTTGCCGCCCTCACGGGCATCATATTCTGCCTCATCGCCATTCTGGGATTCATCGTTATCCTAGTCAAAACGCTTGTATGGGGTGACCCTGTCGGCGGATGGCCCTCCCTCGCCTGCCTCATTACGCTGTTTGGCGGCATGCAGCTTCTGTGCCTGGGAATTATCGGCGAATACCTGGCAAAAGCCTATTTGGAAACCAAGAGGCGCCCCATCTACATCGTTCGCGAGTCCAACGAGGATTCTGATGACACGGTCCAATAACAGCACGCTCAAGAACGTTGCGTTTTACGCTGCCTGCTTCACGTTTTCCATCGCGCTCTTTGTTGCGCTTGCCATAGCAGGGCATGTCTATCCCTTTGGCGACAACTCGTTTCTCGCCAACGACCTAAAGTACCAATACATCGACTTCTTTGCGTGGTTCCGACGCGTCCTTTTGGGCGAAGCGAACCTTCGCTATTCCTTTTCCCAGGGACTCGGCATGAACACTTGGGGGCTCTATAGCTACTACCTCGCGAGTCCCTTCAACCTGCTCTGCATGTTGTTTCCCGCAGACAAGCTCACGCTCTTTGTCTTTGTCATCACCGCGCTCAAGCTCGGATGCATCCATATCAGCAGCGCTTGGTATGTGCAAAAGCGCTTTGGCTTATCCATGTCCGCGGCATTCCTGCTTTCCGTGTCGTTCACGTTTTGCAGCTGGACCGTCAGCAACCTGCGCAACCCGCTCTGGATCGATTGCCTGATTCTGCTTCCCATTTGCGCCTACGGTTGTTACGAGCTCATCCGCGAGCAGCGCATGGCGCGCCTCGCTATCGCAACGGCACTCAACGTCATGTTTTGCTGGTATACGGCCTATATCAGCATCCTGTTCCTTTGTATTTTCGTGCTGGTCGAGTTTGTGGATTACGTTGCCGTAGAAGGATTTAGCTGGAAACTCATGCTCGATCGAGCCCTACGATTCGCCGGGGCAATCGTACTTGGGCTGCTTCTGTCCGCCTGGACGTTCCTGCCGACCATCCTCGCCATGTCCAAGGGCGGCCCCGTTCTGGCACTCGGTCCACTGCTCAAAACCGGCCTCAAATCGCTTATCAGGGGTTTTATCCCCTGCATGTGGGTGAACAACGATAATACGCCGCAGTTCTATTGCGGCGTCATCATGATGTTGCTTGCGGTGAGCATACTGTTCAACCTCAAGGTCCCAGCCAAGACGCGCATCGCAACACTCGTCGCCACAGCCATCCTCATCGCCAGCTCCATCCTGAGCCCGCTCGAGTACATATGGTGCGGCATGCGCGTTCCCAACGGCTTCTATTCGCGCACGGCGTTTTTGTTGAGTTTCTTTACGCTGTGGGCCGCTGGCTACGCTCTGCAAGCGTTCAAGGATCAGCCAAAATTGCGCCGAGCCTATCGCCCCGCGGTCATCCTTCCCCTGTTGGCACTCACGACAATTGAATTGTTTGCCAACGCCCACGTTGTATGGAATCAGCTATACGCGGGCTATTCCGAGGACGCCAACAGCGCTTACGTAGCCAACGCGACCAACACCATCGCCGCCATTCAAGAACAAGACGCGGCACCGTTCTACCGCATCGACCGAACGACCACGCGCGTCGATAGCGCCGCCCTCAACGAAGGCCTGGCGCTTGGCTACAACCAACTCTCGTCGTACTCGTCCGCCAACAACCCGCAGGCAATCGCACTGCTCAACTCCCTTGGATACAGCAGTGTCGGCGAGTTTTCGACCCGCTATGCCGAGCCCATCCTTGCCGTCGATGCCCTGCTGGGAGTCAAGTACGCCATCGCCGAGCATTCTCCCGCAGGATACGTTGCAACCAATACGACCCAAACTGGATCTGCGAGCGCGGTCTACGAAAACCCATACGCGCTCAGCGTTGGCGTCGCAGCTTCCAAAGACATCATGAATAGCGAGCTTAACGGCGAGAACCCCTTCGAAAAGCAGAACGACCTCTACAGCAAGATCCTAGGCCGCAATGTTGAGCTCTATACCAAGGTCGAGGCCACGAGCACCGAAGACAATCCGGGCGCAAAGCAATGGAACGTCACCGTACCGGCGGGATCCATCGGGTACCTCCACATCAACAAAGATGCGAGCGCTGGCAGCTATTGGCCCGTCGCACTTACTATCGACGAGCGAGTCATCAATAACGAAGCTTGGAGATTCGACAATAATATCCGCCAGATTGCGGACGCCTCGGGCAGCCCGAGCTCGCACACCATAACGATGACGCCGGCAGAGGGCTACACCGATATGCCCCAAAACGATGAGCCGGTCTTTTACGCGCTGAATCTGGAAGTCTTTAAACAAATCACAGACGAGCTTAAGGCCACCGAATTTATTCCGACGGTATTTGAGGACGGTAAAGTCAAGGGCGAATATACCGCCGAGGATGAAGGTAGTTTGCTGCTCAGCGTTCCCTACGACGAAGGCTGGAGCGTGATGGTCAATGGAGCTACCACTGAGCTAGTGCCTGCAGCTGATAAGGGTCTGTCATGCCTGAACGTGCGGAAGGGCACGAACAAAATCGAAATGACCTATAAGACCCCGGGATCCTCTGCGGGGCTCGCGGTAAGCCTAGCAACCGCTGCCGCTCTTGTCGCGACAGGGCTTTGCGCCAGGCATAAGAAAAGCCGCCGTTAACGAACGGCGGCTTTTACTCTCGATAAGGTAATAGCGGCTAGAGCGTCTTGAGGTACTCCCCCAGTTCTTCCTCCCAGTCGGGCATGTGGAAGCCCGCGGCCTCAAGCTTGGAAAGGTCGAGCGCGGAGTGGACCGGGCGCGGGGCGACGGGTCCCTCGGCGCCGCCGTAGTAGTCGGCGGTGCTGACCGGCACGACCTTGTCCCCGTTGCCGTTGGCGGCCTCGAAGACGGCGCGGGCGATGTCGGCCCAGGACTTCACGGCGCCGGAGCCGGTGCAGTCGTAGGTGCCGTAGGGGGCGTGCGTCCCCAGCACATGGAAGATGGCCCGCGCCATGTCGCGCGTGAAGGTCAGGCGGCCCAGCTGGTCGTCCACGACGGTGACCTGCGTGAGCCCGTCCTCCGGGTCGGCGACGCGGTCGGAGAGCGCCTTCATCGTCTTGACGAAGTTGTGCCCCTCGCCGATGACCCAGGAGCTGCGCATGATGTAGTGGCGGGGGCAGCCGGCCACGGCAATGTCGCCCGCGGCCTTGGTCTGGCCGTAGACGGACAGCGGGCTGAGGGGCTCGTCCTCGGTATGGACCTCGGCCGTGCCGTCGAAGACGTAGTCGGAGGACACGTGCACGAGGGTGATCCCGTGCCCGGCGCAGGTGCGGGCGAGCAGGGCCGGGCCGGTGGCGTTGGCCTTCCAGGCGGTCACGCGGCCCTCGGGGGTCTCGGCTTTATCCACGGCCGTGTAGGCGCCGCAGTTGATCACGGTGCCGTAGAGCGACCAGTCGTATTTGGAGTAGGCGTCCGGGTCGGACATGTCGAAGGTGTCGATGTCGCAGAAGTCGAAGTCCTTGGCGACGCCGCGCTCCTCGGCGAGCTTGCGCACCGCATGGCCCAGCTGGCCGTTGCAGCCGGTGACGAGGGTGCGCCTGGGCGCCATGGGGACGACGTCGGCGAGCATCGGGTGGTTGAGGTCCGCCTCGGAGACGGTGGCCTCGTCGAGAGGGATCGGCCACTCGATGGCGAGCTCCGGGTCGGCGAGGTTCACGAAGGTGTAGGTCCTCTTCAGCTCCAGCGACCAGTGGGCGTCCACCAGGTAGGTGTAGGCGGTGCCGTCCTCCAGGGCCTGGAAGGAGTTGCCCACGCCGCGCGGGACGTAGATGGCCTTGCTGGGATCCAGAACGGTCGTGAACACCTTGCCGAAGGTCTCGCTTCCCTCGCGCAGGTCCACCCAGGCGCCGAAGACGGAACCGCGGGCCACGGAGATGAACTTGTCCCAGGGCTCCGCGTGGATGCCGCGGGTGACGCCGCGGCTGTCGTTGTAGGAGACGTTGTTCTGGACGACCCTGAGGTCCGGGATGCCCAGCGCGGTCATCTTGGCGCGCTGCCAGTTCTCCTTGAACCAGCCGCGCGAGTCGCCGTGGACGGCGAGGTCGACGACCTTGAGGCCTCCGATGCCGGTCTCGGCGACGGCGAGGTCCTTCTCGAATGCGATGTCTGCCATGTCTCTCTCCCCTCCTACTGGCCCTGTGCGCGGTAACGGGCCTCGGTGGCCTCCTTGGCCGGGCGCCACCAAGACTCGTTGGCCACGTACCAGTCGATGGTGGCCTTCAGGCCCTCGGCGAAGTCGGTGTGGGCCGGCCTCCAGCCCAGCTCGCGCTGGAGCTTGGTCGAGTCGATGGCGTAGCGGCGGTCGTGGCCGGGGCGGTCGGCGACCCAGTCGAAGTCCTCGGGGTCGCGGCCCATGGCCTCCAGGATCATGCGCAGGACGGTGATGTTGTTCTTCTCCCCATTGGCGCCGATGAGGTAGGTCTCCCCCATGCGGCCCTTGGTGAGGATGTCCCACACCGCGGAGCTGTGGTCCTCGGTGTGGATCCAGTCGCGGACGTTCTCGCCCTTCCCGTAGAGCTTGGGGCGGACGCCGTCGACGATGTTCGTGATCTGCCTGGGGATGAACTTCTCCACGTGCTGGTAGGGGCCGTAGTTGTTGGAGCAGTTGGAGATCGTGGTGCGCAGGCCGTAGGTGCGCGTCCAGGCGCGCACGAGCATGTCGGAGGACGCCTTGGTGGAGCTGTACGGCGAGGACGGCTTGTACGGAGTCTCCTCGGTGAACTTCGCCGGGTCGTCGAGCGCCAGGTCGCCGTAGACCTCGTCGGTGGAGACGTGGTGGTAGCGGACGCCATATTTGCGGACGGCCTCCAGCAGGCGGAAGGTGCCCTCCACGTTGGTGCGCAAGAACGGCTCCGGGTCGGCGATGGAGTTGTCGTTGTGGCTCTCTGCGGCGTAGTGCACGATCGCGTCGTGGCCGGGGACGATCCTATCGAGCAGCTCCGCGTCGCAGATGTCACCGACGACGAGCTCGACCCTGTCCTCGGGCAGCCCCGCGATGTTCTCGGGGTTGCCGGCGTAGGTCAGCTTGTCCAGGACGGTCACGTGGACGCCCGGGTGGTTCTTCACCACGTAGTGCACGAAGTTGCTGCCGATGAAGCCGCAGCCGCCCGTGACGATGATGTTCTTAGGTTCAAAAATCTCAGACATGAAAATCCAATCTGAAGCAAGTACAGCTTCTTTAGTATGCCGCAGGAAGTGACGCCGCGACACTATTCAACAAAACTATCGGACATTTCGGCATGCGATAAGAGCCATGACCTTCGCAGAATTACTTCCCCTACAAAACGCCTCCGGAATGCAGTCTTTGTCGTACCGGAAGACCGAATTCCCAGTTTTATCGCGTAAGTACTTATAGAAGAAGTCTTCCCAGCTTTTAAACTTCTCACTGTTTACAAAGGCTTCTGGGGTTTCCAAAACCGCCTTAACATCTAACCCTGAAATTACGCCAGAGCTCAGCAGAAGCCACTCGAATGACTCGGGAAGACAAACCGTAACAGTATCGCGATGAATGTCTTGCAGCTTAAGGACGCGGTCCGCATAGCACCCAAATGCCGCTCCGTCCGCGACAACAAACACGCGATCGTCGAAATGCTGATCCAACCAGCCCAAAATCGCGCTGTTCGTCATGGCCGAAGCACAGGTAAGCTCACTATCAGCGAAATGCCGTTCAAAGAACTGGAAACCAGACTTACTGTCCTCGCATAGAAGGATAGAAAAGTCCTGTTTTGGCGCCGATCGGGAAATAGCATAACGATGATTTCCGCGATCTTGATAAACAGGAACGAAGGAATGGTATTTTCCGCTCGTCTTAATCTTGTAAATCTCATCCACGCTATACGGAAGATTGGGGAAATCAGCCCTTGAGATCAGCACGAAATAATTCGAGGAATACAGCACATGATGGGCAAACTCATCAGAATGGATCTCTTTTAAGCCCTCATCGACAAATACAATCGAGTCATGAACGGACGAAAGCTGGTTTCGCCAATCATAATCGGTCAGGGCGACACAGGGACAATCGCATTGCAAGGAGACACCCGACTGCTCGCCCGTTCGCATGTAGTCTGCGACCATGTCAAACAGTGTCGTCTTACCCGTGCCACTATCGCCACGCACAATAGTGATGTTCCGCTTGATGGTAAATGTGTACTTAGTTCCCCTGCGGCGGGAAATCTTAACGAGATGCGAACCGTTCATAAGCAGTACCTACAGATACGGAATCGACTCGTGAATCAATTCGGCCATGTTGTGAACGATTCGGCCGCTATTCACGACTTTAATTTTAAAATCCTCGCGACCAAAGTCCATCACATGATAGAGATTCACAACGAGCTTGCGGTCTTTCGCCATGTCAAGAATCCACTTGGCACAGTTGTCACCACAGGTAGAGGCGTTAAAAATATGCTTACGATCAAATCTCATAAGCAGCAGCGTTTTCACGCCACCAGAAAGCTGGAGTGGGGAGATGGATCCAAGCACGGGGCTTTCGATGACGTTTTCGGAGACAACATCCGATCGATCGACATCTTTAATTATCGAGACTGCATAGGGATCCGTAATCCAAGTAGACCGGTAAGAGTTTTTGAAATATGTCGCTGTGTTGTAAATCGCTTCTGGCATATCGCCAAAGTAGACGCTTAACACATCCACTCCCAATCATATTATCTTTATGGTCAACGTAATCATAACGAAAGGGGCCACCAGATAAACGGTGACCCCTAAAAGAAAACAAGCTGGCGCTAGTACTCGCGCGGGCTGTTGACGATCTCGCCGGCGGCGACCTTCTTCAGGTGCTGCCCGTAGACCGACTTGCCGTAGGCCTTGGCGGCTTCCTCCAGCTCGGCGGTCGTGATCCAGCCGTTCTCCCAGGCGATCTCCTCGGGCACGGACACGGGCAGGTCCTGGGAGTGCTCCACGGCGCGGACGAACTCCGCCGCCTCGTGCAGGCTCTCCATGGTGCCGGTGTCCAGCCACGCGTAGCCGCGGCCGAGGGTGACCACGGACAGCGTCCCCTCCTCCAGGTACATCTGGTTGAGCGTGGTGATCTCGAGCTCGCCGCGGGCCGACGGCTTGACCTCATGCGCCTTGGCGGCGACGTCGCCCGGGTAGAAGTAGAGTCCGGTGACGGCGTAGGAGCTCTTGGGCTCGGCGGGCTTCTCCTCGATGGAGACGGCCCTGCCCTCGCGGTCGAACTCCACGACGCCGAAGCGCTCGGGGTCATCGACGTGGTAGCCGAAGACCGTGGCGCGGCCCGACTCGGCGTTCTGGACGGCGCGCGTCAGGTGGCGGGACAGGCCGTTGCCGTAGAAGATGTTGTCGCCCAGCACCAGGGCGCACGGCTCTCCGCCGATGAAGTCCTCGCCGATGGTGAAGGCCTGCGCCAGGCCGTCCGGCGAGGGCTGCTCGGCGTAGGAGAGGTTCACGCCGTAGCGCGAGCCGTCGCCGAGCAGGCGCTCGAAGTTGGGGAGGTCCGTCGGCGTGGAGATGACCAGGATGTCCCGGATGCCCGCAAGCATGAGGGTGGACAGCGGGTAGTAGATCATGGGCTTGTCGTAGACCGGCAGCAGCTGCTTGGAGGTCACGAGCGTGAGCGGGTACAGGCGGGTGCCGGACCCGCCGGCGAGGATGATGCCTTTCATAACATAACTCCTTAATAATAAAGCAGCCAAACATTGCATACTTGCGGCAACGTTAACTTAAAGGTCTACGTTGCCGCAAGTATGCATCCATCAAATTAAAACTATAGTATCAGTCATATAGGTGAACGACTTTATCCGTCAGTTTTGACCAGTCCCTCTCCTCCGCAGTCTTCAATCCCCCGCCATACAGCGTCTCACGAAGACCGCGATCATTAACGATGCGATTAATGCAGCTCACCGCAGCATCAATATCTCCACGGCCGTAAAGCAAGCAATTCGATCCATCGCGAAGGAACTCTGCGTTACCTCCATTGGGAACAGCAACAACAAAGCCGCCGGTCGCCATCATCTCCAACGGGGGATATGAAAAACTTTCGAGAATGCTTGTCTTCAATAAAATATGACACTGGTTATAGATGTCTGATATTTGATCATGCGGCACTCTACCGAGGAAATTATCGATACGGTACCAAGGCTTCTTTTTACCAGTGTAGTTCATATACCAAATCTCATATCTTTCAGAGTCAAGCCTTTCCACTACCCTGAAAGCTTCATCAACATTTTTATAATCCGAACCGCAATCCCCCTCAATAAGTATCCGAATTTTAGGCATAGAGAAATCACGCTCAGAATGAGGGAACGAGGCAAGGTCGAGTCCATTCGGAACCGACTTACAATTCTGACCAAACCTATCATGAAGCCATTCCTCGCACCAAGGCGAGATCGTCAGGTAGTCAATATCGTTATTTAAATAAGTAGAATTCGCCTGAAGACGCAGCCTATCTCCTGGAAGATAAAAATCAGTCTCCAGGTTCTGAACCAAGTACTTTTTCTTACCAATACGGGGATAGCGTTTAACAAAATCAAGAGTATCCCAAAGGGTTGCAACCGCAGTATCAATTGCACCCGACAAAGGGCATTTATCGAGTTTGCCACTTGGAACGACACGATTAAGAACAGGAATACGATGTCCGATAACTTCAAGCCACTTTGTTGAATCGTCGGTATTAAGTATTAATACATCAACACCAGCGTCCTGAAGAATGCACAGGTGCCTAAGGGCGACTAAGACACCACCGCTAGTATTCACGCTCGGCATGACCATTCCGAGATTGGGAGATTGTTCTTTTACAATAATATCTCGGATTGCTTTAGCAGCCGAAACAGTAGTGCAGTGCTCATGGCAGTATAAATATGCAGATTCGCCGACACTCTTCCTAAGATCAGAATCTAATATCAGACGATTGAGGACAGCACACCAGTCCTCAACACCATCGCAGAGAAATCCAGTAACGCCATCCTGAATCATCTTCTTAAAGGCGCCAACATTGCTAGCAACCGTAGGAACCTTAACAAGCGATGATTCAATCCATTTATTCTCGGATTTAGCTCGATTGAATAGAGTGTTCTCCAAAGGAGCGATATTGATATCACAGGAAGCAATATAATTTGGAAGCCGACGCCAATCGCAAAATGGGAACGTGACAATACGTTCGGAAAATGGCATCAAGTCATCAGGAACATCGAGTTCCCCGCCCACCATCAAGGTGACGTTGTGATGAGTCTCCATTACCTTAGATAATGCTGGGAGCACTAAATTGAAATCTGCATTATGGGTAATGCTTCCGCTAAAATAGCCGATTCTGATTTCCTGAGTTTTCTGTTTTTCATCCCTACGCTCAACCGCTCGCTTGTAGGGAACCCTATCCTCAGGCAAGACGCTTGAGCTTTGCAAGCTGGGGAGTACATCACGACGATAGATAGCAATATTCGAATAATCAATCATCGATTCAGATGCTACATTTCTATTTATATAAACCCTGGGAACATATTTTTTTAGTTCTTCCGCCATCCCCTCAGTAGTAGTGATAGCGCAATCGCAAAGCTTCAGTGTTTCACCCATTCGCTTGACGCCATCGTCATAGCAAGACTTATCATGAGCAGTCATTGCATTAACGAACGGAATAGAATCGGTATAAGCAGTGTCGATAACCAAATCGTCAATGTCATAAATAACGCGCTTATTGAGTTTTTTTGCCTGCCTAATTAAAGATTCAACTTCATCACTTAGGGGACAACGGAAAATAATAAAAG
>CATWBO010000001.1 GCA_958349055.1 uncultured bacterium | reverse complement strand
GCTAGGGGCAACAGGCCTAGAACAGGCCGGTGATGTTGCCGTCGTTGTCGACGTCGATGTTCTCGGCCGCGGGAACCTTCGGCAGGCCCGGCATGGTCAGAACACTGCCAGTCAGTGCGACCACAAAGTGGGCACCAGCGGAAACCTTGAGCTCACGCACCGTGATGCGGAAGTTCTCGGGAGCGCCCAGGGCCTTGGCGTTGTCGCTAAAGCTGTACTGCGTCTTGGCCACGCACACCGGCAGGTTGCCAAAGCCGTTCTCGCGCAGCTCGGCGAGCTGGCGCTTGGCAGCAGGCGCAAAGTCGACGCCGTCGGCGCGGTAGACCTTGGTGGCAACGGCCTCAAGGGCGTCGGCAACATCGGCGCCGTCCTCGTAGGCAAACTTGAGCTCGCTCGGCTGCTCGATCAGGCGCATGACCTCATCGGCCAGATCGAGTGCGCCCTCGCCGCCCTTGGCCCAGACCTCGGACAGCTTAACGTTAACGCCGAGTTTCTGGCACTCGGACTCGATAAGCTCGAGCTCGGCCTCGGTGTCCGTCGGGAATCGGTTGATGGCAACCACGCAGGGCAGGCCGTACACGTTCTGGATGTTGTCGACGTGGCGCAGCAGATTGGGCATGCCGGCCTTAAGGGCTTCGAGGTTCTCCTCGTTAAGATCGGTCTTGGCGACACCGCCGTTGTACTTAAGCGCGCGGGCAGTGGCTACGACCACGACAGCGCTGGGGCGAACGCCCGTCATGCGGCACTTGATATCGAGGAACTTCTCGGCACCCAGGTCGGCGCCAAAGCCGGCCTCGGTAATGGCGACATCGCCAAAGCGCATGGCCATGCGGGTAGCCATGATAGAGTTGCAGCCGTGGGCAATATTGGCGAAGGGGCCACCGTGGACAAACGCAGGCGTACCCTCGAGCGTCTGGACCAGATTGGGTTTGAGTGCATCCTTAAGTAGGGCCGCCATGGCGCCCTGGGCCTTAAGGTCGCGGGCGCGGACGGGCTCGCCGGCATAGCTGTAGCCGACGACAATCTCGCCCAAGCGCTCCTTGAGGTCGTTGATGCTCGTGGACAGGCACAGGATTGCCATGACCTCGGAGGCAACGGTGATGTCGAAGCCGTCCTCGCGCGGCACGCCCTGGGCCTTGCCGCCAATGCCGTCGATAACGTGGCGGAGCTGACGGTCGTTCATGTCGACGACGCGCTTCCAGGTGATGCGCTTAACGTCGATGCCGAGCTGGTTGCCCTGCTGAATATGATTGTCGAGCATGGCGGCCAGCAGGTTGTTGGCGGCGCCGATGGCATGGAAGTCGCCGGTAAAGTGCAGGTTGATGTCCTCCATGGGGATGACCTGGGCCCAACCGCCGCCGGCGGCACCGCCCTTTACGCCAAAGACGGGGCCGAGCGAAGGCTCGCGCAGGGCCACGGCGCTCTTGATGCCGCGACGGCGTAGGCCGTCGGCCAGGCCGATGGTCGTGGTGGTCTTGCCCTCGCCCGCGGGCGTGGGGTTGATAGCGGTCACGAGGACAAGCTTGGCCTGGTGATCAGTTGGCTCGTTGAGCAGGGAATAGTCGACCTTTGCCTTGTCAAAGCCGTACGGAATCAGATGCTTAACGTCGACGCCGGCGTTCTTGGCCACCTCGGTAATAGGCAGCGGCGTAACAGAACGTGCGATTTCGATGTCAGTAGGCATGGGCGGTCCTTTCGTTACCGGATGAGAAAAAGACCAGTCCAGCATAGCACGCGCGCGCAATAGTAAAACGCCCGTAACCGGCGAACGGCGATATGTTTATCCAATGCCCAGTGATAGCCTACAGACGCGCCGGCGCAAAGGCCCCTACGGGGTCGGCTCGATTCCCAAGTGCTCAAAGGTGCGAAGCGTTGCCTGGCGGCCCTGCGGTGTACGGATCATCAATCCGCACTGCAGCAGATACGGCTCGTAGACATCCTCGAGCGTGCCCGGGTCCTCGCCCACCGCGCTGGCAAGCGTTGTCAGGCCAACGGCACGACCGGAGAACGTCTTGGCAAGCGTCTCCAAGATACGAATGTCCATCCAGTCCAGACCGAGCTCGTCGATCTCGAAGAACTCGAGCGCCTGACGACAAATGTCAAGCTCGATAGGACCGTTACCGCGCACCTGCGCATAGTCGCGCACGCGCTTGAGCAGACGGTTGGCAAGACGCGGCGTGCCGCGCGAACGCGAACCGATCTCGAGCGCGCTGGGATGGTCAATCGTCACACCCAGGATGGTCGCCGAGCGCGTCACGATCTGCGCGAGCTCCTCGACGGTGTAGTAATCCAGACGATACGAGATGCCAAAGCGGTCGCGCAACGGACCCGTGAGCATGCCCGAGCGAGTCGTTGCCGCCACCAGCGTGAACTTGGGGATATCCAGGCGAATCGAGCGCGCCGCCGGACCCTTGCCGATCACGATATCGAGCGCAAAATCCTCCATCGCGGGATACAGGACCTCCTCGACCGAACGGTTGAGGCGGTGGATCTCGTCGATAAACAGTACGTCGCCCGGCTGCAGATTGGTAAGGATAGCCGCCAGGTCGCCGGTGCGCGCGATGGCCGGGCCGCTCGTCGTCTTAATCTGTGCGCCCAGCTCGTTGGCGATAACCGTAGCCAGCGTGGTCTTGCCCAAGCCCGGAGGGCCCGAGAAGATCACGTGGTCGAGCGTCTCGCCACGGCTCTGCGCCGCTTCGATCAACACGCGCAGGCTCTGCTTGATGTGCTCCTGACCGCAGTAGTCGTCCAGGCGCTGGGGGCGCAAGGTGCGGTCGACATCGAGGTCCTCGGGCGTCAGCTCCGAGCCCACCATGCGCTCGCCGTGCGCCATGGATGCCGCCGGCGAGTTGCCGGGCGTCGCCCACAGGTCCTGAGAGTCATCGGCTTCCCACATCACGCATCCATTCCGAGTCGCTTAAGCGCCGCGCCGAGCAAATCCTCGACACGCATATCCTGCCCATCATACCCGCTCAGAGCGACATCGGTCTCCTGCGGGCTAAAGCCCATGGAAAGGAGTGCCGCACGGGCATCATCAATGGCCGAGGGAGCGGCAGCGGGCACGGACATCGCAACCTGTCCGGGAATCACGTCGACCGGCACAAAGCCCTTATCCTTGGCAAAGGTACTCTTGAGCTCCAGGATCAGACGCTGCGCGGTCTTTTTGCCCACACCGGGCACCTTGGCCATGCCCTTGTCGTCCTCGGCCATCACCAGCGAATACAACTGGCCCACGGTATAGGTGGAGAGCACGGCAAGCGCCAGGCGCGGACCGACGCCCGAGACGGACACGAGCCGGTCGAACATCGTGCGCTCATCCTTTGAGGAAAAACCGAAAAGTGTCATGGCGTCCTCGCGCACCTGCATACGCGTGTAGAGGCGGACCTCGCCGCCGGGCGTCGGCAACGTGGCCGCAGTGCTACCCGAGATGCCGAGTTCAAAGCCAACGCCCGACACGTCGACGACGGCCGAGCTCATCGTGGCCTCGACAAGCGTTCCATGGAGCTGGGAAATCATCAGTATCCGGTTCCTCTCTGTTGATAGAACTCGCCACCGGTAAGGGCACGGGTGCGGCTGAGGTTTACGTGGCAGATGGCGCAAGCCAGGGCATCGGCGGCATGGTCGGGATGCGGGTCGTGGTCGAGCTGCGTGAGCGTACGAACCATATACGCGACCTGCCGTTTGTCCGCGGCTCCGGTGCCCACAACAGCCTGCTTAATCTGCATAGGCGTGTACTCGCCAATCTCGAGCGCGCATTCCGAAAGCGCCACGAGCGCGGCACCGCGGGCATGCGCCGTAGGGATGGCCGAGCGAACGTTGGCGCCAAAGTAAATGCTCTCGATGGCAGCGGTATCGGGTCGATAACGCTCCACGACGCCCTTGAGGTCGCGGGCGATATGCGACAGGCGCACCGCGAGCGGACTACCCGCGCTGGTCTCGATGCAGCCATAGGCACGGCAGCGAACCTCGCCACGCCGCTCCTCGATAATCCCCCAACCCGTATGGGCCAAACCGGGGTCGATACCCAAGATAACCAAGCCAGCCTCCCCTCGCCTTTTGCCAAACGCAAGGCAAGGCCCCGCGCACTATTCACGAACGTCTGTTCTAGAATAACACAACGGGGCCAAGATGCTTAGTTGAAGTGTCGGGGTTGGAAGCGAATCCTATCCCCGAATCCTATCCCATAGTTAGTTCTGCGAGAAAAAAGGAAACTGACGGGGATCCACCGGCGGATGCGGCATCGGCGTGCCCTGGGGACCACCTTGCGGTCCGCCCTGGCCGCCCATCATCTTTTCGATGGCGTCCTGAACCTCGCCCTCGAACTTTTTCATTCCCTCGTGCAAACGACGCTGACCGTCCTCAGAGCGCAGCTCCTCCATCTGCTCGGGCGTAATACCCAGAAGCTCGCCCAGCACGCCCATCATCTCGTTTCGCACGCGCTCGCTCGTATCCTCGTCAGCAAAGCGGCGCACCTCGGCGCGCGCCAGCGAATCGACCGTCATACGCTCCTTGCCGCTAAGCCCCAGGTCGGACCACGCGAGCATATACGGCCAGGCACGCTCGGCAAACGAACGGGCCGAGACGATCGGCGTCGTCGGCAGCATGCGGCGGGCGGCCTCGCCCTGTCGAACGAGCATCAGCAGCAGCGAGCAAGCCTCAGGCTTGCCAGCGACCACCGGGATGTCGTCGAAAGATCGATTGCGGTCCACGTGTGCCTCGAGCGCGCCATCGACCTCACCCGGCTCAAGCCCGCCGAGCAGCTGCGCCGCGCGGTCAAGCATGTCGACCGGACCGTCGAGCGTCGAGAGCGCCTGCGCCAGCACGCGCTCCATGCAATCCTCCACCGCGTTGAGCGTCACGAGCTCCTGCGGCACCACGGCAGACGTACGGTTGCGCACGCGCGCCACAAACTCGAGCGTCGACAGGTACACATCGCCAAAGGGCGCGTAATCTCCCTGGTAGCCACCGCAAAGCGCCGGCGCCGCCAGCGCGTACTCGGTTTTGGACAGCGGGCTCAGCGCCATCGCGCCCAGCTCGAACGCCGTATCCTCCAACATCAAACCCAGCGTACGCGAGCGCAGGCGCTCGGCGTCTCCCGCCGACACATCGCGGTCGAGCACGCGTGCCGCATCCGGCGCATCGCGCTCAACCGTGCGAATATGCAGGCGCTCGGCAATGGCGCGAACGGCGGCACAGCGAGCCGCCTCGGCCTCTTCCTGCGCCGGCGTAAAGATGCGGTTGCGCCCCAGCACCAGGCCGATCACATTGCGCGGACCCAAGGCGTCGACGGCAAGCGCCGCCAGCAGGGACGACGGTAGGTCGCCCTCGAGCGCCACCACGGCGCGCGACGTACCGTGGGCACGGGCGTTATCGCGCACGGCGAGCACCAGCGCCTGCCACAGCCACTCCTCGGAGCGAAACTCCGGAAGCTCATGGTCCTCCAGGGCGTCGAGCATCACGCCGCGCTGAATCTCCTGGACCAGCAGGCTCTCCTCAAAACACGGCGCCTGGGCCACCACGCGGCCGCAGTCGTCGAGCACAAACGACCCACCGGTATACACCGACTCGTCGTACGCACCGACCGGCGCCATGCAGGCAAACCACACGCTGCGCTTGGATGCGATCTTGCGGTAGGCTCCGCTGCGCACGGCGGCAGCGGCAGCGGTCTCGCGGTCGGTCATGTCGAATGCGTTGAACTGGAAATAGGCAATCAAATCGACGCCGGTTGGCAGCATCTCGAGCTCGCGGTCCAGGTCAAAGATCACCGCAATGCGCACGCCGTCCACATCGAACACCGGCGGCGCCCATCGCGCGTCGTTGTTCTCGCCGCGTTGCAGGGCAATACTTGCGCGCGCGGGCACCACGCGACCGTCCTTGAGCATCATGTAGTCGAGCAGCGGCTGCCCCTCAAACGAAACCGCCGCGGGCACGATGCAGATCATGTCGAGCTCCTGGATGCGCTCGGCGACGCCGGTCAGGCCGGCGAGCATATCGTGCTCAAAGTCGGCAGCGCCCACCAGGCCGCCGGGCAGGGCGCCCATAAAGAGCGGGGCCGGCACGCACAGCACGCGCGCACCGCGCTCGTGGGCCAGGCGCGCCTGATCCTCGATGCGGCCGCAGATACCCTCAATATCACCCAGGCGCATATCGATCTGTGCAAGTGCGAGCTTCATGGCTCAGCCCTTTCCGTCGTAAACCGTCGTTGTCGTAGTAAAAGCGCCGGCCGCAAGATGCAGTCGGCGCTTGCATGTGCATATGCTAGCTATGATACCCCGAGCGGGGGCACGCTCCTAGAACGTCGCGGACCACAGCCCGTGCAGGTTGCAATAGGCATAGACGGTACCGGTCTTGGAACCGCCGGCAAAAAACGTCGCGGGCTTCATGCCGGGCTGGAGGTAATGGACCTCCAGGCGGCCCTCGGCCTCAAGCGCGATCCACTCGATATAGTGCTCGGGCAGGCTGGGGTGCTCGACCGAGCCCACGCGCGCACGGATCACGTGACCGTCACGCTCGCTCTCGACGACGGGCACATGCTTCTCGTGCGCCGCGTCCTCGGTGTTCGCGGTCAGCTCCGTGCAGCCGGCAGGGGTTGCAACGTCGTTACCAAGGGCGGCAATGAGCTTGCCGTCGGGGTCCTTAAAGAATTTCGCCATGATGTTCTCCTTTGCTGACGTGCCAATGTTCTTGATGGTTCTTATGCCCAAAGGCAGACAAACCATCCACGGCATTGCAAATGAACACATAACGGGCGGGGACGATGGGTCAGCGTGCGCTATCCGCCCTGGCGGCCCCACCCGAGCGGGTTAGCGCCCGTCGCCGCCCAGCAGCGCCAGAACATCTTCGCGGGTAAACAGCGCCGACGAGATGCCGTCGCCGCCGAGCACGCTGTTGACCAGGTCGCGCTTGGACTCCTGCATCTGCATAATGCGCTCCTCGATCGTGTCCTTGGCGATGAGCTTGTACACGGTCACGGTATGTTGCTGGCCAATACGGTGCGCGCGGTCGGTCGCCTGGTCCTGCGCTGCCACGTTCCACCACGGGTCGTAGTGGATGACCACGTCGGCCGCCGTCAGGTTAAGGCCCACGCCGCCCGCCTTGAGCGAAATCAAAAAGACCGGAACCTCGCCCGCTTGGAACTGCGCGACCATCTTGGCGCGGCTCTCCTTAGACGAAGCGCCCGTGAGCTTAAGGAAGGCGATGTCCTCCTTGGCCAAGCGCTTACCGATGATATCGAGCATACCCGTAAACTGGCTGAACAACAGGATGCGATGCCCGCCGTCGAGTGCGCCGTGTACGAGCTCCATACACGTATCGAGCTTGGCGCTCCCCGCCTTGTAATCCTCGTAGTGTAGACGCGGGTCGCAGCAGATCTGGCGCAGCTTGGTGAGCTCGGCGAGCACCTTGAGTTTGTCCTTCTTAAACTCCCCAGCCTCGCGGTGCTGCACCTGCTGGGCGATGCGGTCCTGGTTGGCCAGGTAGAGCTTGCGCTGCTCGCCGGTAAGCTGCGCCATGACGGTGTCTTCGATCTTCTCGGGCAGGTCGGCCACCACGTCTTCCTTAACACGGCGCAGCACAAACGGCGACACGAGCGCCTGCAGGCGAGCGGCGCTATCGCCCTCGGCATGCTCGACGGGGCTCTCAAAGCGCTTGGCAAACGACTCGCGCGTCCCCAAAAGGCCCGGCATCAAAAAGTCGAAGATGCTCCAGAGCTCGGACAGGCGGTTTTCGATGGGCGTGCCCGTCAGGGCAAAGCGCACGCCGGCAGGCAGGCGCTTGGCGGCGCGCGCCACCTGCGTGAGCGGATTTTTAATGTACTGTGCCTCATCGAGCACCACGCGGGCAAAATCCCGCTCGACGTACTCGTCGATATCGCGCCGCATAAGGTCATACGACGTCACGACCACGCTATGCTCGGCCACGCCGGCGATCTGCACGCGGCGTTGAGCCTTGGCGCCCACAATGGCGCACACATCGAGCGACGGGGCAAAGCGCTCCAGCTCGGCAGTCCAGTTGTACACGAGTGAGGCCGGGCATACCACGAGCGTGGGCTTGGTGTCCCCCGCCTCCACGCGCGCCAGAATATGCGCAATCATCTGGAGCGTTTTGCCCAGGCCCATGTCGTCGGCCAAGATGCCGCCAAGGCCCAGGTGTTCGAGCGAGCCGAGCCACTGGTATCCGTCGACCTGGTAGCCGCGCATCGTTGCCTTGAGCGATGCCGGCACCGTAAAGTCCATCTTGCCGAGCGTGTCCAGGCGCTCGACGGTACGGCGGAACGCAGCGTCGCGATCGGCCTCGAGCGCCGGCGTGCGTGCGAGCATGCTGTCGACGAACAGGGTGCTCGACGCGGGAAGCGACACGCCGTCGAGCAGGTCGACGGCATCGACACCCAGGTCCTCGGCAAGGCCAAACGCGGCGCGCGCCCCCTCGTCCAGGCGAATGATGTCGCCGGACGTAAGGCGCGCAAACGTTTGATGGCGCTTGTACGAATCGAGATAGACGGCAAGGTCCGCGGCCGAAAGCCCGCTCGCGCCCAGCTCGACATCGAGCAGATTGCTCTTAACGGTCGCACGAACCGAGAGCTTGGGCGCGGGGCGGACCGAGATCTGGCGCAGACGGTCGCTGAGCATGATCTCACCCAGTTCGGACAGGGCAGACAGGCCCTCGGTCAGCAGGCAGAACAAGCGGGCGTCATCGCGCTCCTCAAACGCCAGACCGCGCTCGTAGAAATCGAAGTACAGGGCCGCCGTATCCATAACGCGAAACTCCGCCACCTCGTCGCGGGGCGGCACACCGGGGCGCTGCTCTTCGAAGGGGCTGCCCGGAGCGCCCAGGCTAAAGAGATCCGCCGACCAATCGCCGTAGGTAACCGTAATTTTGCAGGTCACGAGCCCATCGTCGACACCGATCGCCATAGCAAAGCTCGGCTCGGGTGCCACGGTATCGAGCGCGGCGGGCGCGGTGAGGTCGGTGTAGTCGCGCAAAATGGGCAGCGCCATACGGCAGAACTCACCCACCTGCTCGGCGGCAATATGGGCGGGCGTGCGGCACGGCAGCAAGCGCGACAAAAAAGGTGCGGCATGCTGAGCAAATGCAGCGTCGGTACGGCGCGCGCGGCGCGTGTCAACCAAGTAGGCGGCATCGCCCGACGCAAAGCAGTACATATCGGCGGGCAGGCGCAGGTCATAGCTACCACCAGCCGCCGGCGCGATTTTGGCGGCAAGCAGCGGTGGGCGCTTAGCGGATGCCTCGTCCTCCCCTTGCGGAGACAGCTCAACCGCCACGTCGTAGGTGCGATGCGTCGTCATCCCCCGCGACCAGGCGGGCTCAAAGGAGATGGTCTGGCCGCGCAGCAGGTCCAGCACATATACGATGCTATGCTCGGACAGCGGCAACTGACGCTCGGCAACAAAACCACTGCGGGCAAAGTCGTACGACGCCGAACGCGAGCTTGTGATGTCATCGAGATAGGCAACTGTCGTCACAACAAGGTTGAGCAGCTTTGCCGATGTTTCGTCAAAGGCCTCAGGTGAATGGACAAACGTGAGCTTCTTGCCATAGGAGAACGTGCCGCCGCGCACGTAGGCATCGGCCATGCCGTCGATGTCCTTGACCACGTAGGAGACCGATCCACAGCGAATGCGGAACTCGAGCGCCCAGCTAAAGCGGTCAGCGAACAGCGGATTGTAGTACGGCACCAACGAGGGCTCCAACGCCGCTTTGGGGGCGTCGGGATCAACGGCACCGGCTAGTTTGCGGCGCATGCTCGCCAGCTCATCCATGCGCGCGTCCGAAAGATCGGAAAGCGCCGCCACAAGGCTCGGGCTCGTGGGGACGGGCGCCGGGAAGGGAAAGTTGGGGTTGACGGCCGGCGCGGCGGACGCGGCGCGCGCGGGCTGTTTCGGCTGCGCCGTAAACGTGCGAACCGGCGTGCGCAGCCCCTCAACAGGCTCAATGCCGCTGGTGTCCAGGTACGCCAGCGCTGTGGCGATGGCGTGCTTGCACATACCGGGATAGCGGTATGCGGCGGGGCAGTCGCAGTCGTAGTCGATAACCTCGTGCTCGTCCATATCGAGCGCCACGTGCGTCTTGTACAGGTCGCCGCGCGAGCCGCGCACCGAGCCCTCAACCGTCACGTTTTTGGAGAAGCGCGAGCCGCTGTCCTCAATCGACAGCACGGCGCCGTTGAGCATGAGCGAGCGGCCCTTCATAAAGGTGCCGCTCAACGCCGCCTCTTTGCGAAGCGCCTGCACAAACGTCCCCTGCGCCATCACTTCCTCCAATCTCACCCGGGGTAGCTTAGATCACCGTCACGCGGCCCTGGTTACCCACAATGGCCTTGGCCTCGGCCAGCAGCGGAATCGAACGCGCGTTGACCTTGGCAGGTACCTCGGCACGCAGCACGCGCCCGTCCACCTGCTCGATAAAGATCTCCACGCGGTCGCCGCCCGGGTTAGCGGTGAGCACCGTGGCCAGGCGCGCCATATTGCCCTGGCTAAAGCGGCTGTTGGGCACCATGACCTCAAACACCTTGGGCTTGTTGTTCTCCTCGTTGAGCTCGAGCGGCACGATCTCCTGCGCGATGATCTGGTCGCCGCGGTCCGAGCGCTCGAGCTTGCCCTTAATGCGCACAAAGGCATCGGACAGCTGCGCGCCGGTCTCGGGATCGACCTCGCCGTACAGGTACCCCTCGGCCTCCTTGTAGGTCTTGGGGAACACGACGACGGTGGCCTCGCCTTCCATGTCCTCGAGCTGCACGATGCCCATGGGGTCACCGTTTTTGGTCACGCGCTTGGACACGCTCGAGACCATGCCGGCCCACCACAGCGCCTTGCCCTCGGGAATTTCCTGGTTGATGGTGCCGCCCGTAGGATTCTGAACTTCGTAGCCGGTGTCGATCTGCGAGAACGAGAAGTCACGCGCCTTGGCTAGTGCATACTCAAACGGGCGCAGCGGGTGGTCCGAGACATAGATGCCCAGAACCTCCTTCTCCTGACTCAACTTAAGGTGGCGGTCCCATTCCTGGCCATCCGGATCGGGCACGCTCACCTCAAAGCCCGAGCCCTCAACGTCGCCAAACATATCGAAGAACGACGTCTGGCCGCTCGCGCGATCCTTCTGGCGCTTTACCGCGGCATCGATGATGTTCTCGGGGTTGTTCTTGTCCACAAAGTGCATCATCTGGCGACGCGGATACCCCGTGGAGTCGAAGGCGCCTGCCTTGATGAGCGATTCGATCACGCGGCGGTTGGCCTGGCTCGAGTCCACGCGCTCGACAAAATCGTGCAGCGTCTTAAACGGACCGCCCGCCTCGCGCTCGGCGATAATCGCCTGCGCCACGCCGGTGCCCACGCCGCGGATGCCGGCCAGACCAAAGCGCACGCCCTCCTTGGTAGCCGTGAACTCGGTACCGGACTCATTGACATCTGGCGAAAGCACGGGGATGCCGTCGTGACGGCACGCCGAGACGTAATGAACGATCTTGTCGGTCTTGCCCGTGTAGGACGTCAGAACGGCCGCCATGTACTCGTGCGGATAGTGCGCCTTGAGCCACGCCGTCTGCATAACCAGGATGGCGTAGCCGGCGGAGTGCGACTTGTTAAAGGCGTAAGATGCGAACTCGAGAACATCGTCCCAAATCTTCTGGGCGACCTCGCGCGTGTAGTTGTTCTTGATAGCGCCGTTCATCCAGTGGTCGTAGGTGGTCTCGTCCGAGCCATCCTCCCAGTGCAGCACCGTCGACGTGAGCAGCTTGATCTTTTTCTTAGCCACGGGTTTACGGATACGCGAGTCCGATTCGCCCTTGGAGAAGCCGCACATCTCGACGGAGATGAGCATAACCTGCTCCTGGTAGACCATGGTGCCGTAGGTTTCGCCCAGGATGTCGTCCAGGCGGTCGTCGTAGGAAACCGCCGGTTCCTTGCCGTTCATACGGTTGATGTAGGACGAGACCATGCCGGCGCCCAGCGGGCCCGGGCGGTACAGAGCGATCAATGCCACGACGTGCTTGTACTCGGTGGGCTTCATGTTCTTGATCGTGGCCGTCATGCCGGCGGACTCGACCTGAAAGACGCCGGCGGTGTGGCCGGAACCCATGAGCTTAAAGATCTCGGGGTCGTCAAAGGGAATCTCTTCCTCTTTGATGTCGATGCCGAAGTTCTTCTTGATGTTTGCCTTTGCCTTGGAGATAACAGTCAGCGTGCGCAGGCCCAAGAAGTCCATCTTGAGCAGGCCCATGTCGGCAACGGTATGGCCCTCGTACTGGGTAATCTCGACGCCGCCCTTGGTGTCGAGCTTGGTGGGCACGTGCTCGTTGACGGGGTCGCGGCAGATCAGAACGGCGCACGCGTGCACGCCCTCGCCACGGGTGAGGCCCTCGATTGAGAGCGCCGTGTCGATGATGCGGCGGGCGTCGTCGTCCTTTTTATATGCCTCGGCAAAATCGGGGTTAAACAGGTCCTCTTTGCCGGGTTGCTTTTCGAGCACCTGCTTGAGCTTGACCTTGGGGTCGCTCGAGACCATCTTGGACAGACGCTGGCCCATGTAGACCGGGTAGTCCAGGACGCGAGCGGCGTCGTTGATGGCCTGCTTGGCCTTAATGGTCGAGTAGGTGATGACGTGGGTGACTTTCTCGGGGCCGTAGAGCTGGCGAACGTGCTCCACGACCTCGAGGCGCCGCTCATCGTCGAAGTCCATATCGATATCGGGCATCTCGGTACGCTGCGGGGACAGGAACCTCTCGAACATCAGGCCGTTCTCGAGCGGGTCGAACGCGGTGATGTTCATAGCGTAGGCGACGATAGCGCCAGCGGCCGAACCACGGCCGGGGCCGACGCCGATGCCGTTGTCCTTGGCCCATTGCACGTACTCGGCGACGATGAGGAAGTAGGCGGCAAAGCCCTTGTCGCAAATGACCTTGTATTCGTACTCAAAGCGCTCTTTGATGTTGACGCCACCGATCTCGCGCGTGGCCCAGTCGTCGCCATAGTGCTGGCGCAGACCCTTCTCGCACTCGCGGCGGAACTGGCTCTCGTGCGTCTCGCCGGGGTCGAGCAACGGGAAGCGCGGCAGGATGATGGAGTCCCAGTCCAGCTCGACGTAGCACTTGTCGGCGATCTCGAGCGTGTTGTCGCAGGCCTCGGGGCAATACGGGAACATCGCCCGCATCTCCTCCTCGGTCTTCATGTAAAACTCCGAGCCAGTCATGCGCATGCGGTTGGGGTCGTCGACTTTGGCGTTCATGCCAATGCACATGATGACGTCCTGCACGGGCGCGTCCTCGCGGCGCAGGTAGTGGAAGTCGTTGGTGGCGATAACCTTGACGCCCACCTGTTTGGCGATGTCAATGAGCGTGCGGTCCATCTGCTCATCGGTCAGGCCGTTATCGGTGGTGATGCCGTGTTCCTGGATCTCGATATAAAAGTCGCCGGGTTCGAAGGTATCGCGGAAGGTCTCGGCCCACTTGATGGCGCCCTCCATGTCACCGCGGTCGATGTATTTAGGGATGATGCCCGCGATGCAGGCGCTGGTGCAGATCATGCCCTTGGCGTGGCGGCGTAGGTTGTCGAGCGTCACGCGCGGCTTGTAGTAAAAGCCCTGCACGGCGGCCTCGGAGACCGTCTGCATCAGGTTGACGTAGCCCTCCTGGTCCTTGGCCAGAAGGATCATGTGGTAGAGCTCGGGCTTATGGTCGCGAGCAAGGGTCTCGTCCGGCGTAAAGTAGACCTCGCAGCCAAAGATGGGCTTGATGACCAGAGGCGGCTTGAGCTCGTCGATGTTGCCCTTCTCGTCCCACATGGCCATGTCCTTCGCATACTGGGCATGCTCGCGCGGGCTGGACTCGGGATCGGGCTCCACCAGCTCGTCGCGGCGGTCCTTTTCCAAGAAGGCCTTGTCGTGGCTCCAGGTTTTGTACTCGGGCGTGTTGTGGTTGACGGCGTCGCAGGCCAGCGCCAGGTCGGGTACGCCATACATGTAGCCGTGGTCGGTAATGGCGACGGCGGGCATGCCCAGCTCTACGGCGCGATTGACCATATCCTGGATACGGGTTGCGCCGTCGAGCATGGAGAAGACGGTGTGGTTGTGCAGATGGACGAATGCCATGTGATGAGCTCCGATGCGGGTTCGTGTTCTGACTGAACGATTTTACCCCACGGCACGGGCAGCACCCGAACCTAGCCAAACCCACACGGCTACTCACGCAGTTGCGGTGAAATGCGGACTGTTTGGCAGCTTTTTTGGCCAAAACAGTCCGTATTCCACCGCAAGTTATTTGAGGGCTAGAGGTTGTAGGTGACTACTTGAGGTTCGGCGGGTTCGACGAAGATGGTTGGATCGGCCTGCTCCACGCGGACGAACTTAACGGTCACGGCCTCAAAGCCCGCCTTGTGCAAAACATCCGCGTAGACGCGCGCCTGCAGGGCGTGCTTCTCCTGCAGCTGTTCCGGCGTCTCGTCCGGTGTGCCGCCCGTCTTGTAGTCGATGACCAGCGCGCGTGACGAATCCGCCGGGTTCGTCGCCAAAGCGTCGATGGCGCCCTCGGCATATGCACCGTAGCGAGCGATGTCCTCGTCCTCGCAGCCCAGCGAAAAGAACGGCGCCTCGGCGCGAACGCACGGCCAGGCAAGCAGCTCGGCACGGACCGACGACTTGAGCCAGCGATCCAGAGCGACATCGAAGCGCTCGCGCTGTTCTGGCGTCAAGCGCCACAGGCGAGCCAGGGCGTCGGCGCGCGCAGCGGGCAACGCATCGGCACCCATCTCGATGAGCCACTGGCAAGCAGCATGGAAGGCCGAGCCCAGCGCCATGGGATTGCCGGCGGGCTCGGCAGCGGTCACGTCCGCATCCGTCATCTCCGAGCCATCCGACTCTGCATCATCGCCGGCCTCGTCCATGGGCATGTGTGCCTCGGCGGCACGGTCCTCGGACTCGGCATGCAGCGCCGCGGCAATTGACGAGTAGCTGTACGAATCGCGCGCCGGATACGGGCAGGTGCCCATGCGCACGCCCACCGCCTGGGGATACACGAGCTCAAACGCATCGGGCTCGGGGTCGGCAGGACCGGGAACGGCGGCGCGGGCATCTGCACCGGCACCCTCCGGCTCCGCATCGCCGCGGACAAGCCTGCCCTCGGCATCCAGCGAAGCGTTGGCCTCAAACGCCTGCTCGCCAAAGGTAAAGTCCGAAAGCGAAATGAGCTCGTAGTCGCCCGGCTGGGAGTTGTCGAACACCAGGCGGTCGGCATCGAGCTGCGGCATGTCCAGGCTGTCGGTCGGCAGGATGCGGCGCAGCACGTCGTAGGTCAGATCCGTCTCGACATCGAAGGTCGGCGCCGTCACCTTGCCGCGGCTCACGCCGACATCCATCGCCAGAATGACCAGCTCGCGCGCTCGCGTCATGGCGACATAGAGCAAGCGAGCCCGCTCCTCGAGCGAAAGCTGCAGGTCGTCGTTGCGCAGGCGGGCAAATGCCTCGGCGGGAGAACCCGTCGCGCAGACATCCTCCATGAGCTCCGGCGGCAACCATAGCGACGTGCCCTTACCCTTAAACGCATGCTCAAACTGCTTTTTGACGTCATCGCCCTTTACGAACGTGCCGTCCGCGAGTTTAACGCCGTCGAAGCGTGCCGGCAGTGCCACGACCTGCGCTCCGCCCTCGACACGCCCCATCTGAGCCGCACCCGAGGACTTACGCACGCCAAAGCACTCCGCAACCGCCACGACCGGATACTCCAGGCCCTTGGAGGCATGCACCGTCATGATGCGCACCGCGCCGTCGCCCTCCTCGTTGAGGGCGCCTGGGGCCTCCTTGCCCGCCAAGAAGTGGTCGAAGGCAAGCGCAATGGAACGCGGCGAGTTACCGAACTCGGCCTCCGCCTCGGCCACGGCATCGAGCGCCTTAAGCACGTTGGCGGCAATGGCCTTGCCCTCGGGACCACGCTGTGCCAGACGCACAAACCAGCCGGAGGCGTTGACAGTATCGCGCGCGATGGCGGCGAACGAATCGCGGCCCACGCGACGAAGCGCATACCGCAGCACCTCGCGGGCACGCGTCACGAGCGGCAAGTCTTGCAAACCCGGCACGTCGAAATCACTCATGATGCCCACGTCGATATTCCGGCGCGAGGTCTCCCCCGTCTCGCTATCGAGCTTGGTCGCCAGCGCCAGGAACTCCTGGGCGCCGAGCGCAAACATCGGCGAGGCGAGCAGTGGCATAAGGCCCTGCGCCGTATCGGCCGGATTGGCGAGTGCGCAGACCAGGGCACGCACCGTCTGCACCTCGGCTGCCTGGGCAAAGACCGAGCCGCCCGCGATAACGCAGTCGAGCCCCTGGTCGCGGAAGGCCTGCGCATAGACGTCGGCATTGGTCATGCGACCCAGCAGCAACACCATATCGCCCTGGGGCTGCCCCGCTTTGACGAGCGCTTGGAACCGCTCCGCAATCGCACGAGCTTTCGCCAGCGTTCGCTCCTGTGTGCTGCCACCGGCAACGAACAGCGCCTGGCGGCGCGACGCCTTTGCCTTGAGCTTGTCCTTGCGTTTGTCGCTCGGTTCAAGATCCAAGAACCCCTGCATCAAACCACCGGTGTCGCCGTCAAAGACGCGCGCCACATAGCGCAGCACCTCGTCGTGGCTACGGAAGTTGCGCACGAGTTTGACGAGCTCGCCGGCGGGGGCATCGGATGCGGCAGCCGTCTCGGGCGCAGCAGAGGAGCCCACCTTGCGCTCCTGGCGACGGAATACCTCGACCTCGGCGCCACGGAAGCGGTAGATCGACTGCTGCGCATCGCCTACGGTGCACAGTGCGCGCTCCCCCGCGCCCGTCAGGTAACGGATCAAATCGACCTGCATCTGGTCGGTATCCTGGAACTCATCGATCATGACCATCTTAAAGCGACCCTCATAGGCCGCTCGGATGGCGGGATAATCGCGCAGCGCCTCGTACGCCATGCGCAGCAGGTCGTTGTTATCAAGCGCGGACTGGTCAGCCTTGAGCGCGCGGTATTCCGCCTCCACAGCACGAGCAAGCCCCACCAGTGCATCGAGCGCGGGACCACCGCAGGCGAGCACGATATTGATAAATGCATCGGCAGCCTCGGCCTTGAGCAGCTCGACCTGCTCCTTGGGGAACGCTTTGCTCGCCCGAGGCATGCCGCACGACATCATGAGTCGCGCCGCATCCTCCATGGTTTTGCCGCTCGCCTCGAACGCGTCGATGGCGTCGAGCGCCGTCTGCGCCTTCTCGGTCGCGGCCTTGCTTGCGCCCAGCGCCGCGCGATAGGCATCGGCGAGCGCAGAGGTGTCAGCCTGGCCGCGCGCCACGCACACATCGTCCATGCCGCCCGGCAGCTGGCTCGATAGCTCCAGCAGGTCGCGCACCAGCCCTTTGATGGTGGTACCGGCGCCAAACGGCCCGCCCTCGCCCGCCATGGGATACCAAGCGTAGAGGGCCTTAAGCGGGGCAGCGAGCTCAGGCGCGGTATCGGGCGCCGTCGCGCGCCCCAGCACATGCTCGACAGCCTGATCCATAAGCTCATCGGTATCGGTAAGCACCGTGAACTCGGGATCGATGCCCAGCTCCAGCGCGTGCGCGCGCAGGATACGCGAGCACATGCCGTGAATGGTCGAGATCCAAGCGTCGTCGACGGTCAGGGCCTCCTCGTTCATACCCTCTTCGATAAGCGCGCGACGCACGCGGTCGCGAATCTCGGCCGCGGCATCTTTGGTAAAGGTAATGGCGAGCACCTGATCCAGATGCTCGACAAACGGACCGGATTCGGGCGAGAGCGCGTAGACGATGCGGCGCGTGAGGGTAAAGGTCTTGCCCGAGCCGGCACCTGCCGAGACAAACAGCGGGCGGTCGAGCGTTTTGACGACTTGCAGTTGTTGCGGCATCAAAGTCGAAAGATCCATGGTCTACACGTCCCTCCTTACAAACGTTCCTTCGTGGTTATACGAGCAGCGCGCATGCGCGGCCTGAGCCGACGTCGGGTCGACGGCGGCAACGTTGCCTGCCTCGAGCTCGCGCAGACGCTCGGCAATGCCGGTCTCCACTCGATCGAGCAGCGCATCGAAGTCCATGCTGCCGCCCTCGCCGGGAAAGCCCTTCTTAAGCCCCGGGATGCGGCCGTCACCACGCTCTTCCTCAAGCAACTCGGCGCTCGCCGCACCGCGCAGCGCGGGCTTGCCACCCTTGGTCGAAAAATAGAGCGCAGCATGGGTATCTAGGCCCAGCGCCCGACGCATGGCCTGTGCGTAGATGAGCGTCTGGGTATGGGGCGGCAGCCAGCGCGGGTCGTCGATGGGGGCCTCGCCCGACTCCTCGTCGCGCACCGTGGGGTCGGCGAGTTTAAACTCCTCGACACCCGAACGATGCTTGTAGTCGATTACCACGGCGCGATTCTCGGCATCCACGTCAACGCGGTCGATGCGCCCACCGAGTGGCCAACCGGCATACTCGACCCGGAGCTCGTTGAACGCAAACTCCAGGTAGCGCGGCGCGAAGGGCGCGAGCGCCTCGGACTCGTAGGCAAGCACGCCCTCCAGCTGCGGCAAAATCTCGGCCACCTGGCGCTCCTCCACCGGGGAGAGCGGCACCAGCGGGCCCTCGGTACCGCGCTTGCCGGCGTGCTCGGCCAGGGTCTCGGCAAAGACCTCGTGCAGCAGCTCCTTCGCGCGCGGCAGATTCATGGGTGTCACGCGCTCCATGCCCTCCTGGGGCAGGCGGGCATGGAGGTGCTCCAGCACATCGTGGACAAAGTTGCCCTTCTCCATATTTCCAAAGCCCGCATCAATGGACTGGGGCTTCACGCGATACGACACGAACCAGCACAACGGGCACGTCGAGTACGCCTCAATCTGCGAGGCGGACGTCAGGCGCGGCACCAGCGGCGCATCCTCGCCCTCGCCATCGCGACGGCGCAGGACCAGGTACGGCACAGCCGACTCACTCAAATGCTGAGGAGCCTCGCACGCAGCTCGCCTACACTCGATGCCCTCGCCGGCCGCTGGATCAAAATCGGCGACGATACCGCCCTCGCCCACGCACGCAACCTTGGCGGCGCCAGCGGCCTCGGCATGTGCCCGCAACTCGGTCCACACGGCAGCCGGGTAGCACTCGCGCGCCTGACGATCGTGGGTCACACGAGCGAGCGCAACCGGACCGCGTGCCGCTTGCATCGCGCGACCAAAGCGTACGCGCAACAAGGCGGCAGGCTCAAGCGTCACACCGCTGCGATCTAACTCGGCCGTCAGCGTGGCCAGCGGTCCCTCCTCGTGCGAGAGCGGATAGCTGTCCAGATCGACATCGGCAAACAGCACGGCATCGTAGCTGCCGGGGCGCAGAGCCGCCGCATCGGCAAGCGAAGCAAAACGAACCTGAGCACGTGGCGCACGGTCAACCTCGTAGGTCTCGTAATCGTAGGCGGTGCTACGCTTGTCCACCTTGGTGCGAATGCCATCGAGCACGGGCACGGTCGCGGCCTGCGATACGTCGAGCGCGCGAGCATCGTTCATAAGGATGTCGATGACGTGGCGCAGCAGAGCCACCTCCGCCTGGCGACGGGCTTGGCCATCCAAGCTGCCCAGCGAGCGATCGGGCAACGCCTCGGCAACGGCAAGCATGGCCTTGAGCGCCGTCACGGGCTTGTCACGCCACAGCGCCTGAAACACGTCCGAGACCACGCACGGCACATTCTTAAACCAGTTATCGTCGCTGGCGGCCTTGCGGGCGCCCCTCACCTGGCCCTGCACGCTCTGCAGCAGGCTCTTGACGCCCGCAGTGGTCTTGTTGCGCGACAGGCGCATGTTCTTGTCGAAGCCGCGGGCGCTCGCGGCGTCGGCACCCGAAAGCGGGCTATAAATCCAGTCGGTAAGCTCTGGAGCGGGCCACCATTCGGTCTTTGACACCGTGAACTCATCGGCGGCCTTCATGCGCTCGATCAGGCCGGCAAGCGCCGCAAACTGCCTGCCCGCAATGGATTGGGAAAACGCCGTGAACTCAGTCGTCTCGGCCGCAATGTGACGCGCCGCCAAACGGGCAGCGAGTTCGCCGAACAGCTGGGGTGCCCGGGCGGAAACAACGAGCACACGCGTGGGGTCGGAGTTTGTCGCGGCGCCGTCGCGCGACACGGACTCCTCACATGCCGCGACCAGGTTCTCAAGAGCATCCACATAAGCGCGGGCGCGGGCATGGGGGCCGGCCACCTCTATAAAAATAGGCTGAGCGGCAGGCGCAGAAGCGGTCTCGGACGCGCCGGCGTTCTCCCCCAACGGGGCGGCCTCAAACAGCACACCGCGGGCATCAAAGGCGGCAGCCAGGTCCTCGCGCATCGCCGCCTGCTCGCGGGCAAGCAGCACGACGACCTCTCCCCCGTTGTTTGCCACGGCGGACAGCAGCTCGAGCAGGCTATACGTAAATGACGTGACGCCGCGTACACAAACGGCGCGGGTGCACGCCGGCAGGTTATCGGCCAGGGCACCGGCCATAATGTCAGCTGCCTCGCAGGGCTCGACCATATCTCGACGGTCCAAGCCGCACGCATAGGCGCACAAAAGTTCAAACACGCGAGCCTCGGCGTCGCTTTTGGGCTTGGGCTTGCAAACGTTGTCGCAGCAACGCTCGGCACCTGTCCCTGCCACACCTGGCAGCACATCGCGGGCCATACGCGCGAGCATGCGCACTGTGCCCTGGCTGCACGAAAGTGGCTGCAGGTCGGCGTCGTCGAGACGCGCTACCATGTCCGAAAACAGCATCTGGCGCTGCAGGTTGTCGACGAAACCGCGCCCGTCGCCCAAAAGCTCCCAAAGCGAGCGAAGCCACGATGTAGGCATCTTGTAGTCAATACCCAGCGAAACGCCGGCTTCCGCCGCATCATGACGGCACAGGTCGAGCTCGGCAAACGTTGGCGCCAGCAGCACGGCACGCCCGTGGCGGGCAATAAGGTCGGCAAGCAGCGCCGACTCGGCATCGCTCAAATCCGTGCCGGCATTGGTGGTATAGATTCGAACAGGCATGGTCCTCCGCTCAAACTGTTCGCAATAATCAATGCATCCATCCTACCCGCCCACGCGGACAGATTTGCCCCACGCCAACAGATTTCCTCCGTCCCCAAAGGATCAAAAAACCGCCCCCGAAGGGACGGTTCTGCGCAATTCGTTTGTTGCCGCTGGCCTACTCGCCATCCTCCAGCTTAATGAGGATCTTGCGATAGCCGCCGTACTCGCCGTTGAGCGCCTTTGAAACGCGGCTCACCGTAGTGGACGAAGCGCCGGTGCGGGCCTGAACCTCAACATAAGGCTCGCCCTCATCCAGATAGCGCGCAACCTGCAGACGTTGCGAAAGATCGCAGATCTCGCGCGGCGTGCAGATATCGGTCAAAAACGCTTGGATATCCTTCTCGTCATCCAAAAGACTAAATGCGTGGACCAGCTGCTTGACATCAGGCTTGTCAAACATGTTCTCGATATTCATCGATCACCGCCAAACCCGCCAAAAGGCATCGAAGTTGATACTGACATCGGGCATCGTTCGCCCGTTCTATGCAATAGGGCAACGCCTGTGGCTTTTGCCCGTAGCAGTTTAGCACACCACCAAACTAAAGCGACAAAACTCTCTGCCAGCGGCGCGTTTTCTAGGACGAACGCCGTTTTGAAACCGAATGCGCACGCAAGCTCCACGAATATCTGAGACAATGGGCGTCCAAACAGAGCCGTGCCCCGCGCCCATCCAAGTTGCAAAGGCATGTGCCCCTCACGCTCCCTCACCACGCCCTGCGCAAGAAAGGATTCACACCATGCGCTTTATGCTTAACTGGCTCTTTACCTCGATCGCCATCGCGATCGCAACGTTTCTCGTCCCCGGCATTCAGCCCTTCGGTTTTGCCGAGGCCTGGGTCTGTTTCGCCTTCGTGGGACTGTTCCTGAACATCGTCGATTCGCTCGTCAAGCCGTTCCTGACGGTCATCTCGCTGCCACTCACGATCATTACGCTGGGTATTTTTCAGCTCGTAGTCAACAGCTTTATGCTCGAGCTGGCCAGCTACCTGTCGGCCAATCTGCTGGGCGCGGGCATCTCCATCGCCAGCTTTGGATCGGCCTTTATGGGCAGCATCCTGGTATCCATCATGCGCAGCATCCTCGACAGCATCGCTGAGGGCTAAAACGGCCATTCCGGCCGCGCCCGTCTCAACAGCCCAAAACGAAGGCCGCCCATCGCAAAAAAATGGGCGGCCTTCTTATTTGCCAAGTCTCAAAGGGCGAGAGAATCTGCCATTTCCACCCTGTCCCCACATGACAGGCGTGGGTTAGATGACGTAGTCGTAGCCCTCGTTGGGGGCGACGAGCGCATCGAGCGTCACGCCGTCGAGGTAGTCGTTGATGAGCTTGTCCAGATTCTTCCACACGTCGAGCGTGGGGCACTCATCAGATCGCGAGCAACCCTTGCAGTCGCCATCCAGACAGGCGACCGGCGCCAGGCTGCCCTCGGTCAGGCGCAAGATCTCGCCCACCGTGTACTGCTCGGGCGGGCGCGTAAGCACATAGCCGCCACCCTTGCCGCGCATGCCCGAGAGCATATTGGCGCGCACGAGCGTGGCCAGAATGTTCTCGAGGTACTTCTCAGAAATACCCTGACGCGCCGCAATCTCTTTGAGCGGAATGCGACCGGCCGCCTGGTGCTCGGCCAGGTCGACCATAACGCGCAGGGCATACCTGCCCTTAGTAGAAACCAACATATATAGTGCTGCCTTTCGGTCATTAAGTCCGTAGAAATTCTAGCCGAAAAATTGGTTTTGAAAACTCCCGTTCCAGTCCAGCGTGTTAATCATCTTGCAATAAATATCTTTTTCCTATTGCATTAGTAGGCTTTAGTGTCTACTATGCTTTTCAACAGCTAAACGAACAACCTATAAGGTTTGTGGGTTTAGCTAATAAGAAACATCGTCATTCACCCGGCAACCAGCAACTTGAACACTTTGGAGGTTCATCATGAGCAAGGTTTACACGTCCATCGATCAGCTTATCGGCCACACCCCGCTTCTGGAGCTCACCCACTTTGAGGCCGACGAGGACCTCAAGGCACGTGTGCTCGTCAAGCTCGAGTACTTCAACCCCGCCGGCTCCGTTAAGGACCGCGTCGCCAAGAACATGATCGACGAGGCCGAGAAGGCCGGCAAACTCGTGCGCGGCGGCGACTACACCATCATCGAGCCCACGAGCGGCAACACCGGCGTCGGTATCGCCTCCGTGGCAGCCGCCCGCGGCTACAAGGTGATCATCACCATGCCCGAGACCATGTCCGTCGAGCGCCGCAAGCTGATGCAGGCATACGGCGCACAGCTCGTGCTCACCGACGGCTCCAAAGGCATGAAGGGCGCTATCGCCAAGGCCGAAGAGCTGCAGAAGGAGACCCCCAACAGCATCATCGCCGGCCAGTTTGTGAACCCCGCGAACCCGGCCATCCACAAGGCCACGACCGGCCCCGAGATCTGGGATGACACCGACGGCAAGGTCGACATCTTCGTCGCCGGCGTTGGCACCGGCGGCACCGTGACCGGCGTGGGCGAGTTCCTCAAGGAGCAAAACCCCCAGATTCAGGTCGTCGCCGTCGAGCCCGCCACCTCCCCGGTGCTCTCCAAGGGCCAGGCCGGCCCGCACAAGATCCAGGGTATCGGTGCCGGCTTTGTGCCCGACGTCCTCGATACCCAGGTCTATGACGAGATCATCCCCGTCGAGAACGACGACGCCTTTGCCACCGGCCGCGCCGTGGGCCACAAGGAGGGCGTGCTCGTGGGCATTTCGTCCGGCGCCGCCGTGTGGGCCGCACTGCAGCTGGCCAAGCGCCCCGAGAACGAGGGCAAGACCATCGTGGCGCTGCTCGCCGACACCGGCGAGCGCTACCTGTCCACGGCACTCTTCCAGGACTAGAGCTCTCGTTCTTAGAACGAGTCCAAGGCACGCCGGTCTCCCCTCTCTTCTGGCAGCCTGAGCTCATCCCAACAGGGTGTCCCACAGGACGCCCGAACTTGCTACAATGTCTGCGGCGCGGAACCAGCCTCCCGCGCCGCTTTTCTTTTTTGGCCACATGCCACCAAGGAGAACCTCCCCATGCACAACAAGCGCGTGCTCGTCGCCATGAGCGGCGGCGTCGATTCCAGCGTGACCGCGTATCTGCTCAAAAGTCAGGGTTACGAATGTGTCGGTGCCACCATGCGCCTCACCTGCCCCGCGCCCGACCCCGCAACAGGTATGAGCAAAGTCGATCTCGACATCGCTGACGCGAAGGCCGTCGCCGAGCGCCTGGGGATACCCCACCATGTGCTCGACTTGCAGCAAACCTTCGACCGCAACGTTGTCGAGCGTTTTATGAACGCCTACCAGGAGGGGCTGACGCCCAATCCGTGCATCATCTGCAACCGCCATATTAAGTTTGGCGCGTTGCTGGATGCGGCGCTGGATATGGGCTGCGACTACATCGCCACAGGCCACTATGCCAAAACGAGCCAGGCGCCCGACGGCACCTGGCAGCTGCATCGCGGCGAGGACCCCAAAAAGGACCAGAGTTACTTTTTGTATTCGCTCACGCAGGGGCGCCTGGCGCACACGATCTTTCCGCTGGCAGGCCTAGACAAAGAGCGCGACGTGCGCCGCATAGCCACCGAGCAGGGCTTTGTTAACGCCAAGAAGGCAGAAAGCGAGGACATCTGCTTTATTCCAGACGGTGACTACGCGGGCTATATCGAGCGCCGTTGCGGACATCCCGCTGCACCGGGCGACATTGTGTGGCGCGACGGCAGCGTGGTCGGGCGCCACAACGGCGCGCTGCGCTACACCATCGGCCAGCGCAAGGGCCTGGGCGTCGCGATGGCGCATCCCGTGTATGTGACGGGCGTCGACGCCGCCAACAACACCGTGCATCTGGGCGAGGCAGAGGACCTGACGGCCACGGCGCTCACGGCCAACGACTGGATTTGGAGCGCCCCGGCCGACCGCATGGAGGCAGAGCTCGATGCCGGCGGCATTCGCGTGGGCGCCAAGTACCGCTACCGTCAGAAAGACCAGGCAGCGACCCTTACGCGCGGCGAAGACGGGCAAATGTTGCTGACCTTTGACGAGCCGCAACGAGCCATCGCCCCCGGCCAAGCCGTCGTCGTCTATCGCGGCGACGTCGTCCTGGGCGGCGGCACCGTTACGGCAGCCATCAAATAGCCCCATCCCCTTTATAAGTTGCGGTGAAATAGGGACTGTTTAAGCGTTTAAAACCGCCAAACAGTCCCTATTTCACCGCAACTTTGAGAGGACGGCCTCGGTCGGCGCTATTGTGTCAGCCGAGGCCGCTGCATCGTTAGCGCTGGACGTAGGCGCGAACCAGCTCGTAGGTGTTGCGCACACCGTCGATGTGGCTGCGCTCGTAGTTGTGGCTCGCGTACACGCCGGGGCCGATCAGACCATGGCAAATGTCGTAGCCGGCCGAGAGCGTGGCCTCGACGTCCGAGCCGTAATGCGGGTACACGTCGATGGCGTAATCGAGCTCCAGCTCGCGCGCGATGTTGGACAGCGTGGTCACCAGGTCGTAGTTGTAGGGGCCACCCGAATCCTTGGCGCAAATCGAAACCATGCGCTCGGTGCAGCCCAGGTCGTCACCCACGCAGCCCATGTCCACGCTGATCATCTCGCGCGTGTCAGCCGGCACAAAGGCACCGCCGTGGCCGACTTCCTCGTACACCGTAAAGAGCAGCGATACCTTGCGCGAAAGCGTCACCTCGCCGCCAGCAACGGCGCGGGCCAAACCCAGCAGAATCGACGCGGACAGTTTGTCGTCCAAGAAGCGGCTCTTGATGTAGCCGCTCTCCGTCACCGTGGTGCGCGGATCCATAGCGATGATGTCGCCGGTCTGAATACCCAGCTCGAGCACATCGTCCTTGCTATCGACGTTCTCGTCGAGCAAGATCTCCATGTTCTTCTCGATGGTCTTGACCGGTTCATCGGCCACATGCGCCGAAGGCTCGGTGTTGAGAACCACACCCGTGTAGACATTGCCATCGCGCGTGTAAACGGTGCAGTTCTCGCCATCGGCCGTAGACCACTGATGTCCGCCGAGCGTCGTGGGACGCAAGCGGCCGTTATCCTTAATGGAGCGCACCATGGCGCCCAGGGTATCGACATGGCTCGCCAATACGAGCGGCTCGCCCTCGCCGCCAAGCTCAACCAACACGTTGCCCTTATTGGAACGCTCGGGGCCAAAGCCCATATCGCGCAGGGTCTCCATCAGATAATCAGTCGCCGCACGGGTATAGCCCGTAGGCGAAGCAATCGAGGTAAGCGCCTTCAACTGGTCAGTAATATAGGAGAGCGTCTCCTCTAGAGAAGCATCAACATTAGAAGCCATATGCATCCTTCCAAGTAAAACTAAGACCGAGTCCCGATTTTAACCATTCTGCACGTGCAATGCCCCAGGAGCCGAACCGCCACCAGACGTCCCCGCACCGGTTTTCTGCACGCGCACGGTTTACAATCACAATCTTGCATAAATCCTATCGGTATCTGCATAGAAATGAGGCATCTTTTTGCTTCGTCTCAGGGTACCCCACCTTAGACCGTGCAAAAAACGGAGTATTCAGCACCGTGGGCCCCAACGGCCCCATCACAACCGACATAACGACGTGGTTACAGCAGTGTTGCAGGCCGGCGCAAACCAAAAACGCGGCGACGGCCATCTCCGCCCATCGATAGCCCGCCCACAAGGACTGTCGATGGGCGCCGCGGGCCACTACGGCCCATTCACAACGTTATGCATTTTTCAGAGCTTGCTGAATACTCCCAAAAATGCACGCTGGGAAGTGCACCACCTATCCGCAGCGGGCAGCATGCCTTGGTTTTGCCCATATCGGGGCATCGGCGCGGCACAAAAAGCCCCCGCCGCACGAAGTGCGCAGGGGGGCTTCCGACATGTCCGAGGACGATTGTGGGGCTAACGGGCAGGGGCCCGCCGAACCAAGTTAGGCAGCCGGGCAGATCTTCTTGAAGAGTTCGATGACGTCGTCGAGCGTCGCCTCGCGCGGGTTGCCCGGGAAGCAGGCATCAGCCATGGCGTCCTTGGCCAGGACCTCGATCTCGTCGGCCTTCATGGCCTCGCAGACGTGCGGGATGTTCACGTCGGCGGAAAGCTGCTTGACGGCGGCGATAGCGGCGTCGGCAGCCTCGTCGGTGCTCATGCCCGTGGTGTCAACGCCCATGGCGACGGCAACCTTGGCCAGGCGCTCGGCGCAAACCGGCTTGTTGAACTCCATGGCGATCGGCAGCAGCATGGCGCAAGCGACGCCGTGCGGGGTGTCGTAGTGAGCGGACAGGGTGTGAGCCATGGCGTGGTCGATGCCCAGGCCAACGTTGGAGAAGCCCATGCCGGCGACATACTGGCCAAGAGCCATGCCCTCGCGGCCGGAGCCGGGCTGGCCGGACTTGGCCTCGGCGACGGAGTCGCGCAGGTTTTCGCTGATCAGCTTAATAGCCTCAAAGTGGAACATGTCGGAGAGCTCCCAAGCGCCCTTGGTGGTGTAGCCCTCGATGGCGTGGGTTAGAGCGTCCATGCCGGTGGAGGCGGTCAGGCCGGCGGGCATGGAAGCCATCATGTCGGGGTCGACGACGGCGACCTCGGGGGCGTCGTTGGTGTCGACGCACACGAACTTGCGGACCTTCTCGGGGTCGGTGATGACGTAGTTGATGGTCACCTCAGCAGCGGTACCGGCGGTCGTCGGCACAGCGATGGTAAACACGGCGTGGTTCTTAGTGGGAGCAACGCCCTCGAGGCTGCGGACATCGGCGAACTCGGGGTTGTTGATGATGATGCCGATAGCCTTAGCGGTGTCCATGGAGGAGCCGCCACCGATGGTCACGATAGCGTCAGCCTCGGCGGCCTTGAAGGCCTCGACGCCGTCCTTGACGTTCTGGATGGTGGGGTTGGGCTTAATCTCGGAGTAGAGGCTCCAAGCGATGCCAGCGGCGTCGAGCTCGTCGGTCACCTTAGCGGTAACGCCAAACTTGACCAGGTCGGGGTCGGAGCAGACGAAGATCTTCTTGTAGCCGCGACGCTGGAGCTCGCCGGGGATCTCCTTGATGGCGCCGGAACCATGATAAGAGATGGTGTTGAGAACGAAACGATTAGCCATTGATAGCCTCCCATCGTGTGCGGGGCACCCATTACGCCCCACGCTATGAGTCCCATCCTAACGCTTTTGAAACAAAAAACACGTGAGAACGTCAAAATTGTTAAAGCGTTTCAACAGGAGATGAAAAATACTGCGGCAAAGGGACAACCCCTCTGCCGCATTCCTCTACTTTCGGCAGCCCTCTTTCCAAGCCTCGGCCGCAACCTTCCAGCGAAAACGCAAGTCGCGCTCGCGGTCGATGAACATGATGGCAAACGCGATAAACAGCAGCACGCTCGCCACCGCAATGGAGTGCAGTCCCATGCGCTCAATACACCAGTTGCCCAGCACGGCGCCAAACACAAAGGTAAAGATCACGCCAAAGTACAGCAGGCCGTTTTCCAAAAAGCCGCGCTTGTGGGTGATGATGTAATCGTCCACGTTTTGCAGCGCGTTGCGCAAGTTGCCGATGCACATGGTCGTGGCGATGCCGTGACCGTGGATCTT
This sequence comes from uncultured bacterium, assembly GCA_958349055.1. Classification (GTDB taxonomy): domain Bacteria; phylum Actinomycetota; class Coriobacteriia; order Coriobacteriales; family Coriobacteriaceae; genus Collinsella. Next base: position 210,139 of record CATWBO010000001.1, on the reverse strand, counting down.
GCGGAAGCTCTCGACTTGCATACCGCAGGCAAACGAAGTAAGGCAGTTGGCGAGCAGGTTGAAATCGCCGCCCGGGATAAAGCTCACGCCCAGCAAGATAACGGCTTCAAAAAACACCGTCACCTGGCGCCAGTGAATCACACTGCCAAACCGCTCGTGAACCAGGTCGGCAAGCATAATGCCCACGGCAAACGACACCACAGGGAAGAAGTAGCGCCCCGCCAGCGCCCAGTTGCCCTCCGAGATGCTCACGCCCACCAGCAGGATGTTGCCCGTCTGCGCGTTGGCGAAAACATGGTCGCGCCCAATGTACGAATAAACGTCCATAAAGCCACCGGCGAGCGCCAAGATGATGCCCAGCTCAATAGACTCCGATATCTGTTTGGCACGCTGCATCGTCGTGAATCCTCCTTGTTGACGACTCTCTCGTGCGTTGGCGGAAACATAGCCGCCGTTCATACTGTAACCCATTGACAACATGGTGTGCGCGCGAGACGAACCCTTCAGCGCGGGGATACACAGTCTGGAAACAAACCGTGAGCGCGGCGCCACACCCGACGCCCGACGCCTCGTGTACTCCACCAGTCTTTTTAGCTCCGTCCCAAAAAGACTGGTTACAATTACGTGCAGCATACAAACACCGGGAGGGATCGTGGCAAAAAAGCCTCAGCACGCTCAGAACAACCAGCGCAGTCAGCAGGGCAAACAGGGCCAGCAGCAAAAGCGCGGCGGTAAGGCGCAGAGTGGGCACACCGCTCATGCTCCAGCAGCGCCCTCACGCCCCTGGCGCCCGGGCCGCGACAAGTTCCTCCCCGTCAGCCGCGCCGACATGGACGCGCGCGGCTGGGACCAGTGCGACTTCGTCTATATCTGCGGCGACGCCTACGTGGATCATCCCAGCTTTGGCATGGCTATCATCAGCCGCGTCCTCGACGCACACGGCTACAAGGTGGGCATCATCTGCCAGCCCGACTGGACCGACCCCGCCAGCATTACCGTGCTCGGCGAGCCGCGCCTGGGCTTTCTGGTCAGCGCCGGCAACATGGACTCCATGGTCAACCATTATTCGGTGACCAAGCACCGTCGTCACACCGACGCCTATACCCCCGGCGGAGAAGAAGGCCGCCGACCCAATCGAGCCGTCACGGTCTATGGCAACCTCATCCGCCAGACGTTCAAAGACGCCCCCATCATCATCGGCGGCATCGAGGCGAGCCTTCGCCGCCTGGCCCATTACGACTACTGGCAGGACAAGCTCAAGCGTTCGGTGCTGCTCGACTCGGGTGCGGATATCCTCATCTACGGCATGGGCGAGCACGCGATCGTCGAGATCGCCGACGCACTCGATGCCGGACTGCCTGTCGATCAGATCACCTACATCAACGGTACCGTCTACCGCACGGGTTCGCTCGACGAGGTCTACGACTACGACCTGCTGCCCAGCTGGGACGACCTTGCCGCCGACAAGCTCAACTACGCGCGCAGCTTTAATGTGCAGCAGCAGAATATGGACCCCATCACCGGCCATCGCCTGGTAGAGCCCTACCCCAACAGCGTCTATGTGGTGCAGAACCCGCCGTCGGCGACGCTCACCACCGATGAGATGGACGAGGTGGCCGAGCTCCCCTACGCACGCGATTGGCATCCCGACTACGACGCGGCAGGCGGCGTGCCGGCCTTTGCCGAGATCAAGTTTTCCATTAGCTCCAACCGCGGCTGTTTTGGCGAGTGCTCGTTTTGCGCGCTCACCTTCCACCAGGGCCGCGTGCTGCAGATGCGCAGCCACGATTCGATCATGCGCGAGGCCGAGCTGCTCACGCGTGATCCCGAGTTTAAGGGCTACATCAACGACGTGGGCGGACCGACGGCCAACTTTAGCCGTCCCGCCTGCGACAAGCAGCTCAAGCACGGCGTGTGCAAGAACAAGCGCTGCCTGTGGCCGAGTGTGTGCAAGAACATGGTGGTCGACGAGAGCGGCTACACGCAGCTGTTGCGCGACCTGCGCCAGCTGCCGGGCGTCAAGAAGGTCTTCGTCCGCAGCGGCATCCGCTTTGACTACACCATGGCCGATGCCTCGGACGAGTTTTTACGTGAGCTGCTGGAACACCATGTCTCGGGCCAGCTACGCGTAGCGCCCGAGCACGTGAGCGACGCGGTGCTGTCCGTGATGGGCAAGCCGAGCCGCGCCGTCTACGACGCGTTCTGCCGTAAATTTGAGCGCTTGAACCGTGAGTACGGACTTAAACAGTACGTGGTGCCGTACCTGATCTCGAGCCACCCCGGCTCGACGATGAAGGAAGCCGTGGACCTTGCCGAGGCCGTGCGCGACATGGGCTACATGCCCGAGCAGGTGCAGGACTTCTACCCCACCCCGTCCACCATGTCGACCTGCATGTACTACACCGGCGTGGATCCGCGCACCATGGAGCCGATCTATGTGGCGCGCGACCCGCACGAGAAGGCCATGCAGCGTGCGCTCATCCAGTATCGCAAACCCGAGAACTACAAGCTTGTGCGCGAGGCACTGGAGAAGGCCGGCCGTCGCGATCTGATTGGCTACACCAAGCATTGCCTGATTCGCCCCGTGCCCCCGCGCCCGGGCGAGACGTCTGCTGGCGGTGGGCATGGCACCGGCAAGAAGGGCGGCAAGGCCCACGGCGGCTCTGGCGGCGCTGGCAAGGGGCCCAAGGGCAGCAAGGGACACGGCGGCATGTCGCGTGCACAGAATGCCGCGGGCCGCAACCGTGCAGCGCAGGGACGCCAGGGCGCCAACGGAGGCGGGCGTCGCAACTAGGGCAGCGGTGCGCTCGCTGCGTCCATCCCACACGCGTGGCGCAGCGAGCGCATTGCCTCAACGAGGATGGCGCCGGCGATAGCGATCGTAATTGCCACATCGAGCGGCGTGTTCACAAACCAGAGCAACGTCATGAGATACGACCCGGCATTAAAGGCAAAGTGCAGCAGGATCGTGTAGCGGAGCTTTCCGGTGGTCACGAGCACCCAGCCAAAGATGAGGCCGGCGGCACCTGCATAGCAGCCCTGCACCCAGTTCATGTGCATAAAACCGAAGATCGCCGCCTGCAACACGACCGCCGCGGCGATACCCCAGGTACTCGGGGCCGCCCAGGGCACCATGGCGCCGTCTTGCGCCCGCGTGCGACGCAGGCGCTTCCAAAGTGGGCGGCACTGCGGGTTAAACGCTCGGAGCGAAAACTCAAAAATGATACCGCGCACCAGCAGCTCTTCACAAAATGGGGCACCGAGCACCGTGGTCAGGACGGCAAGAAGGTTGGTATCGCCCATGCCTGTTTCCTCGACGAGCTCGCTATAGTCTGCCGCAACCTCGGGCAGCAGCGACAACACGGCGTCGGTCACGTAGCCAACGACCACCTGCAAGGCCAGACCGATCACGATAACGCAGGCAATGCGCCTCCACGCGCCGCGCGTTCCCCCACCGAGCGGGCGCTCGCTTTGCCAGCGAGCCATAAACGAGCGCGGCCATAAATAACGCCACCACAGCAGCGCCATCAAAAACGACGCCGTCTGCGCGGCGGCTTGGAACCATTGGATATCGAGGTTGTCGATCGGAAAACCCGTCAGCGCCGACACATTGTCCAGTACCGAAAACAAAACCACGCTCAGGGCAATGTCGGCAGCAACGACACCAAAACAGGCAAGTGCCCAAACCATCGCATTGAGCATGCCAACCTCCTCCCGGCAGGTAGTCATTTAAGAACGTCCCCAACGACTAGTCATTGGGGACGTTCTTTAACGACTAGTTGTTGGGGACAGTCTTTGCCAAAAGCCCCGCTCGGCGAGATGTCGAACGGGAAGGTGCCGCAGCGATTGAACGCGGCGATAAACATGCGGATGGCGTTGGACGGCGTGGTGCCCACGAGCTGGGTTGCCGCCGCGAAGGCCGCCTTTTCCTCGGGCAAGACCTTCGCGACTACCGGGGTCATGTGTTCTGCCATGGCGCTTCCTTTTTGAAACGACGGTGGTGCGGATAGATGCGGGCCACGCGGCTGGGCGACGGGCTGTGAAGGCAACCCGATTGGCCCGCATCCGGAGTTTGTTTCTGCGGCGTTGGTATTACTTGGTATTCCTAAGTATTACCCCGCAGATAGAATAACACATCTGCCCCTGTGGGAGCAGATGAAAAGAGATCATTTTGTTGTTGAATTTTGCTGTTGATTTTTGGCTTGAATTTGGGTTTGGACGAGCCTCTACAGCGTGATGACGTCCGAGATGTTGAGAGCCTGAGTGTCGGCAGCATCGTGCGTGGCGAGCAAAAGCGTGCGACCGCCAAGCAGGTCGAGCACGACCTCGGCCGTCATATCGCGCGCAGCGGCATCCAGGCCGGTAAAGGGCTCGTCCAGAATCACCGCGCCGCCGGGGCACAGCAGGGCTCGAGCGATCTCAACGCGTCGGCGCTGACCGCCCGAAAGCTCGACCACGCAGGCATGCACATCGACACCGGGCACCAGCAGGCGCAGCAAGGCCGCAGCACTCGAAGCATCCACACGCGCGTCGGCGCACACCAGCACGTTATCCAGCGCCGAGGCGGACTCGACCAAGCGCGCATCCTGAAACACCATCGAGCACGGTGTGCACTCCCCCGCCGCCAGCGCGAGCAGCGTCGTCTTGCCAGCACCCGAAGCGCCCATCACGCAAATACGCCCGCCCGCAGGTACGCTGAGCACCAGGCCGTCCAGCGCCGGTGCCCAGGGCGCGCGATCGCCCACGGCAAGCGCAAGCTCCGCTGCAGCGCCATCGCCAGCAGGGCCGCCCGCACGTCCGCGAGGACCACACCCATGCGTCCGCACGGCCGCGCGCCACGCCACAGGTCCCGAAGCCTGCAGCAGCCACACCAGTACGCGCTCGCACGCCCACGAGGCGGCAACGACCAGCACGGTCCACGCCAGCAAATCCGCCGTCTCAATCAAAAGTTTTGCCTGATAAATGCGCTCGCCCACAGTGCCCACCGCCATGCCGATAAGCTCGGCCGCCACGCCAGCCTTCCAGCCCATACCAATCACGGCCCGGGCGCACGAAAGCACAAACGGCAGCACCTCGCGCCAGGTATGGGCGCAAAACAGACGCCAGCCCCGCACGCCATGCATGCGGAACATCTGCTCCAGCGGCTTATTCACCTGCGACAGGCCCTCGGCCAGCGAAAAATACACGCCCGGCAGCGCCATCAAAAACACCGCGGCGATACTCACGCGCGCCGACCCCAGCCAAATGAGCAACAGGACCACCACGCAGGCAACCGGCGTCGCCTTCACAAACGACAGCGCCGGCGCCACCAGGCGAGCAAAAGCCCGCGAGCGTGACGAAACCCCGGCCAACACGCCGCCGCATACCGCGGCAAGCGCCAGCCCGCCCAGAATCCGCGCGCCCGAGCCCGCCAAAATCGCCCACGTGCCGGTATCGCACACCAGCCGCAACAGCGCCGCTACAACAGCACCCGGTCCGGGCAAGATCAGCGGCTGCGCCACCAGCGCCGCCACCAGCATCCACGCGGCAAGCCAAAAGGCGGCGACGGCACCTGCTGCCGCCACCGCCTTCATACGCTCTGCCATTTGTCGAGCAAACGCACGCACGGGCTACTCCATGTAGTAGAAATCGTCAGCCGGAAGTTTACCACCCACGGCGCTCACGTCCGCGTCGGCCAGCACCTGCAGGTACCCGCCAAGCGCCGTCTTCATATCCTTGCCCGTCTGGCACACGAGCATGCACCCGGGGATCGCCTTCTCGGCGATCTTGGCGTTGTCCACGATACCGGCATCGGCCACGGCCTGCGCCCAGTCCGCCGGTACCGCGTTGACGGCCTTAACGCTCGCCTCATGGCAGCTCAAGAACTCCGCCACGGCCTCGGGATGCTCCTCGGCAAACGCGCGGCGCACCACGGTCACGCCCGTCAGCAGGCGCGAGCCCGTGTCGCCCGCAAACTCGTCCCACACGTCGGTCAGGCTCACCGGCGCCGACAGCTTGCCCTCGCTCTTGGCGATGGCCGCCGTCTTAAACGGCTCGGGCAGCACGCCCACGGCAGACGGATCGGCCAGCAGCGCCGACAGCACCTCGGTGGGCTCGCTCTTAAACTCGAGCGTCACCTGGCCGGTCAGACCCGCGCGCTCCAGCAGGTAGTTCATCACATACTCAGGCGTGGTGCCCTTGCCCGTCATGTAGACGGTGCGGCCCGCCAGGTCGCCAAACGAGGTTACGCCCGCATCGCCCGTCACCACATTCAACACGCCCAGCGTGTTGATGTCGATGACCTGCACCGCGCCCCCGGTCTTGTTGTAGAGCACGCTCGCCACGTTGGCCGGGACCAGGGCGATATCGACATCGCCCTGAATGACCTTGGGTACGATTTCGTCGGCGGCGGTGTTGATCGCAAAGTCGAACTCATTGTCCGTCTCGCCGTTTGCGGCCTGATCCATAAACTGCACCAGACCGATCGAAGTCGGCCCCTTGAGCGAGGCGACATGCACCTCGACCGGCTCTGCGGCAGCACCGGCGCCGTCCGTGGCAGCCGAGCCCGCGGCGGACCCGGCCCCGGCAGCCCCGCCGCCGCATCCAACCAGCGCAAGCGACAGCGCGCCCGCGGCGAGCGCCGAGGCAAACCCCCGGCGCGACAGCTCAAAATCAAACGCGCGCATTGTTAGCACTTCCCCTCGTTGGGCATCGACCAGGCGTGATGGTCGGTATGCAGCAGTTCCTCGGCCAGCGGCGAGAGCGGCTCGCCCAAGAACTCGCGGTAGCACGCCTGGACATCGGGATTCTCGTGCGAGAAGCGAACGTCCGCAGCAGCGTCCAGGCCCCACAGCACCTGACCGCGCTCGGCTGCCAGCTCGCAGCCGTCGTGGATGGGCTGACCGCCGCCACCGACGCAGCCGCCCGGGCACGCCATGACCTCAACGAAGTCATAGCTCACGCGGCCGTCGCGGATCGCGTCGAGCAGACGGGCGGCGTTACCCAGCCCGTGTGCCACGGCGACACGCACCTTGGTGCCATCGATATCGGCCACGGCTTCCTTCCAGCCGTCCAAGCCACGCACGTCGGTAAAGAAATCGGCGTCGGGGTTCTTACCCGTCACCAGGTAATAGGCCGAGCGCACGGCGGCCTCCATCACGCCGCCCGTGGCGCCAAAGATCACACCCGCGCCCGTGCCAAAGCCCAGCGGCGTATCGAGCGGCTCCTCGACGAGCGTGTCGACGCTCACGTGGTTCGCGCGAATCATGCGCACCATCTCACGCACCGTCAGCGCAACGTCCACATCGGGCGTGCCGTCCTCGCCCACCATGCTCGGCAGCGCGCACTCGGCCTTCTTGGCCGTGCACGGCATCACGGACACTACAAACAGGCGCTCGGGCTCCACGCCCAGCACCTTGGCATAGTAGGTCTTGGCAATGGCGCCGAACATCTGCTGCGGCGACTTTGACGTGGACAGGCTGTCGACAAACTCGGGGTAACGTGCCTTCACAAAGCGCACCCAGCCCGGGCAGCAGCTCGTGAACATGGGCCAGCCGCGGCTGTCGCCCTCGCCCTTGGCGGCCTCGCCCAGGCGCTCGAGCAGCTCGGAGCCCTCCTCCATAATGGTGAGGTCGGCCGAGAAATCGGTATCGAACACGTACTCAAAGCCCACGCGGCGCAGCGCGCAAGCCAAGCGCTCAACGGTGGCTTCCTCGCGAGACATGCCGAGTTCCTCGCCCCAGGCGCTGCGCACGGCAGGCGCGATCTGCACCAGCACGATCTTGTCGGGATTAGCGAGCGCGTCAAACACGGTCTCGGTATCGTCGCGCTCGCGCAGTGCGCCCGTCGGGCAATGCGTAATGCACTGGCCGCACGCGACGCAATCGGTCTTGCCGATCGGCGCGCGCCCGCGGGTACCCACGGCGGTGTGCGTGGCGCGGTTGGTCAGGTCCCAAATCCCTAGGCCCTGCACGCTCTCGCACACCTTGATGCAGCGCATGCATTTAATGCACTTGTCGTTTTCGCGGATGATGGGAAAGTCGAAATCCCAGCCCTCGCCCGCCAAATGCCTTTGATACGGCAGATAGAAAATGCCCAGGTCGTTGGCGATGGTCTGTAGATTGCAGTTGCCGCTGCGCACGCAGCTCGTGCACTGCGAATCGTGCTGGGACAGCAGCAGCTGCACGTTGGTGCGACGGGCCTCGCGGGCCTTGGGGCTGTTGGTGTGGACCACCATGCCGTCGAGCACGTAGTTATTGCAGGCGGCAACCAGCTGGTCGCAGCCCTCGACCTCGACCACACACACGCGGCAGCCGCCGATCTCGTTCAGATCGCGCAGGTAGCACAGGGTGGGAATCTGAATGCCGACGGACTTGGCCGCATCCAGGATCGTGGTGTGCTCGGGAACCACAACCTCGCAGTTATCGATAATGAGCCTGACCATGTTGTGCGCTCCGTTTTCGCTGTTGTCGCCGACAGTGGTTTTGTTGAGCTCTACCATTCCAGGTTCCTCCCTCCGCGGAACGCGCCAAAGCCAAAGTGGTCGCAACGCAGGCAGCGGCTCGCTTCCTGGCGCGCCTCCTCCTCGGTAAGGCCCTGCTCGACCAGATTCCAATCGTGAATACGTTCGCCGGCCTCGCGCTCACCCAGCTCGCAGCGGCCGCACTCGTGCTTGCCCTTAAACTGGACGGTCGGCAGCTCCACGTCGAGCTTGATCTTGTGGTCGAAGCCCAGGTAGCGGTCGATATTTGCCGAAGCCACGCGGCCGGCGTTGATGGCGCGGATAACGGTGGCGGGGCCGGTCTGGCAGTCGCCGCCGCTAAAGAGGCCGTCGAAGTTGGGCACGGCACTGTCCGAGTCGGTGACCACGCAGCCCCACTTGCAGGCAATGCCCATCTCCTCAAACGGCTTGGAATCGATGTCCTGGCCAATGGCCACAAACACGCGCTCGCAGGGAATGACGCGCTCGGGCGTGGCGGCGGCACGCGGGGCCGGACGCCCACGACGGGGCTCGCCGATAATCTGCGGCTGCACGCGCAGACCGCTCACGCGACCGTCCTCGCCCGTCTCGATGGCGAGCGGGGCCGTGAGCTCCAGAACCTCGCAACCCTCGGCCTGGGCACCGGCGATCTCGGCGTCCTGGGCCGTCATATCGCAGATGCGACGGCGGTAGACGATGCTCACCTTTTCGGCACCGCAGCGCACGGCGGAGCGCGCCACGTCCATGGCCACGTTGCCGCCGCCGATGACGCACACGCGCTGCCCGCTCAGGTCGGGCAGCTCGTCGTCGCCAATGGCACGCAGCATCTTGACGGCCGACTCCACGCCGGGAGCCTCTTCGCCCGGAAGACCGAGCTTCTTGTCACTGTGGGCACCAATGGCCAGGTAGACGGCATCGAACTCGTCGCGCAGGCGGGCAAGCTCCTCGCCGTTGACGGAGTGGTCGAGCTCAACGTCGATACCGGCGCTCAAGATCCAGTCGATCTCGGCCTGCAGGCGCTCGCGCGGCAGACGATAGCTGGGGATGCCGTAGCGCAGCATGCCGCCCAAGTGGTGGCGCTGCTCAAAAACGGTCACCTTGTGGCCCATCACGGCCAGGTAGTAGGCGCAGGAAAGACCAGCCGGGCCGCCGCCAATCACGGCGACGCGCTTACCGGTGTTGTCCACTACATGCGGCTTATAGTCGTTGAGGTCACTGTGCTCGACGGCAAAACGCTTGAGAGCGAGGATGTTCATGGGGTCGTCGACCATGCCACGGCGGCAGTGCATCTCGCAGGGATGCTCGCACACCAGGCCGCAGACGAGCGGCAGCGGATTGTTCTTGCGGATGACCTTGACGGCATCGGCATAGCGGCCGGCCTCGACGAGCGAAATGTACCCGGGAATGTCGACGTGCGCCGGGCAGCCTGAGACGCACGGGACGCGGGCCTCGCGATCAAAGCCGCAGGAGTGCTCGCGGATGTGATGCTCAAAATCGTCGCGGAAGCCGCGAATAGCCGTGAGCGCCATGGCACCGGCCTCGTAGCCGATGGCGCAGTCGCTCGAAAGATAGATGGTGCGGGCGGTGCGCTCAATCAGGTTGAGCGTAGACTCATCGGCACGGCCCTCGAGCACATCGGCGAGCAGATCGCTCAGCGCGCTCAGGCCCACGCGACAGGGCGTACACTTGCCGCAGCTCTGGGTGGAGCACAGGTTGACGAGCGCCGCCGTAAACTCAACGGGGCACGGGGCGAGCGAACTCACCGCCAGACGGCGCCCAAGCGCATCGTGCAGGTCGTCCATGACGGCCTGAGCGTGGCTGCGTTCCATTACGTGCAGTCGTGCCATAAAGATCCCCTCTCACATGGCAGCCCGGAGGCGAAGCCGGGCGAAATTGCTACACGCACAACACTGACCTAAAAAGTTGTTAGGTCTCCACGCAGTTCGGCAGGCGGCATGAAATGTCACCCTCAGCGGTGAAATAGAACATTACCGCAGATAAATGCCATATTTGATAAAACGCGTTACCAAATGACAATGCCCCGCCCACGCAATCACGTGGACGGGGCATTGCTCATGGCATGCGGCCAGTGACCCTGTTGCTTTTACTTAAGCTCGGGCCAGTAACCCTTGTTGGCCTCGATCATGTCGTCGAGAACTTCCTTGGCGACCTTCATCGACGGCACGGTCTTGTTGAGCGTAAAGGCCTTGAGTGCCTTCTCGTACGAACCCTCGATCGTAGCCTCGACTACGAGCTTCTCGGAGTTCAGCTGCTGCATCATGAGGCCCTGCTGGAACAGCGGAATGTTGTCGCGACTGATGACCTCGGGGCCGTTCTTGCCAATGTAGGCAGGCAGCTCGACCATGGCGTCGTAGGGCATGTTGGGAATAGCGCCCTTGTTCTCGCAAATGACCAGGAAGCGCTGCTTGGTGTCGTTCTTCAGAGCGATAGCCAGGTCGGCAATCCAGTCGCCGTGGCTGCCCGCATAGAACGTGCTCTCGTCGATCTCGCCCGTCTTCTCGTAGTGGTCGATGCCGTCGAAGAGGTTCTTCTCGCGCGTCTCCTCAACCTCATTCGCACGGGTGCGCTCGGGGTTGGAATGCTCGACGAACTCCTTCTGCTGCAGGTAGTAGTTCAGATACGTGTTGGGCAGGTACTCCGGGAAGCACTCCATGATCTCGTACTCGCCCTTCCAGACGTAGTACCAGCTGCCCTTGGTGTGGCGGTTCTGCTCGGGATGCTCGTCGGCGGTCTCCTCGGGCTTCTTTGCCATGAGCGAGCCCATGCCCTTGAGGTAGGAATCGGGCAGCAGGATCTCATGCTCCTTGATGTACTCGCGCAGCTGCGGGAGCACCTCCTCGCCCTTGTGGCGAATCGAGGTGAACCAACCAAAGTGGTTGAGGCCAAAGTAATCGTACTCGACATCCTTCTTGTCGATATCGAGCGCGGCGCAAACCACGTCGATGATCGCGATCGGCATGTCGCAGATGTTGATGATGCGAGCGTTGGGACGCAGCACGCGGCAGCCCTCGGACACGATGGCGGCAGGGTTGGAGTAGTTGAGAATCCAGTAGTCCTTCTTGGCGTACTTCTCAACGTCATCGATCAGCTCGACCATGGGGAAGATGGTGCGCATGCCGTAGGCAAGGCCGCCGCAACCGCAAGTCTCCTGACCCACGCAGCCGTGACGCAGCGGAATCTTCTCGTCCTGCTCGCGCATGGCGTAGCCGCCCACGCGCATCTGGGCAAACACGAAGCTCGCGTCGGTAAAAGCCGTCTTTTTGTCGGTGGTCACCGTGAGCTTGATGTCCAGGCCGAGGTCCTCGTGCAAAATCCAGTCCACGAGCACGCCGATCTTGCGCTGGCGCTCCTCGTTGATGTCGTACAGACGAATCTCGTCAACGTCGAGCTCGTCCTTGCGCAGGGCGATGGACTTGACGATGCCGGGGGTAAAGGTGGATCCGCCACCACACAGAGTAATGATCATTGTTTACTGCTCCTTCTCAATTGCGTTCTCGACCTTGTCGCGCATCTCGGCGACCTTCATGCCAAAGATGATCTGGATATTGTTGCCGTTGCGGTTGATGCCGCTGTTGGGCACGTGGTTGATGAGGTTCTCATCGATGAGGTCCGGGTTCTTAACGTTCACGCGGAGACGCGTAAAGCAGTTCTCGAGCTCCTCGATGTTGTCCTTGCCGCCAAGACCTGCGACCAGGTCGGCAATACCTGCATCGACGCCCTCTACGGGAGCTGCGGCAACAGCGCCCTGCTTCACCGCGACAGACGCGGCGGCCTCGCCCTCGGCAACGGACTCGGCGAGCTCGGACTCCTCCTCGCGACCAGGCGTGTGGAGGTTGAGCTTCTTAATAAGGAAGGTGAAGAGGAAGAAGTACAGAGCGGCGTTGACGACTCCAAGCACCAGCATAACCGGCCAGTTGGTCTTGTCGACACCGAGGACCAGGTTGGAAACCACGATGTTGATGATACCGCCTGCAGTCGAAGCGGGCACGGAGAGGACCTTGAGCAGAACCAGGAAGATGCCGGAAAGAACCGAGTGAACGACAAAGAGCACGGGAGCGGCAAAGACAAAGAGGAAGTCCATGGGCTCGGTGACACAGGAGAGCACGGCGGTGATGATCAGCGGGATGATAACGGCCTTGGTCTTATCCTTGTTCCCCTTGTAAGCGGTGAAGATAAAGGCGAGACCGATACCGATGTAGGGCCACAGGTTGTTGAAGGTGTAGCTGTTGAAGTAGGTGCTATCGGAGAAGGGCTGGCCCGTCATTGCCATCTCGGCGACACGGATGGGATAGGCGCCGGCGATAACCTGATCGCCCAGCGTCAGGGTGCCACCCACATCGGAGAACTGGAACGGAGTGTAGATGAGGTGGTGCAGACCGGTGGGAACGAGCAGCTTGTTGAGCATGCCGTAGATAAACAGACCGATGTTGCCCGACTCTTTAATGATGCCGGCAACGGAGGAGATGGCACCCTGAACCGGAGGCCAAACGATGCAGAAGCCAGCACCCATGATCCAGGAAATGATGATCATGATCAGGAACGGGAAGCGAACGCCCGAGAACATCGAAAGAGCAATGGGGAACTGCTTGTTCGAGTACTTGTTGAACACGGCACCGGTGATGCAACCAAGAATGATGCCGCCAAACACGCCGGTATCGAGCACCTGAATGCCCATAACGGTGCTCTGGCCGGTTCCGGTAAGGCCGAGCATGCCGCTCGCTTCGGCAAGAGAGCCGGTGGCGTTGAGCACGATGTTATTGGCCTGAAGGAACAGGAAGAACGACATCAGGGCGATCAGCGAAGCATGGCCCTTGTTCTTCTTTGCCATGGCGCCGGCGATGCCCACGCAGAACAGAATCGAGAGGTTGTTGATGATAAACATCAGCGACTGATAGACAACGGCGCCCACAAGCTGGAACGGACCGGAGCCCAGCACGGGAATCATGGCGCAGATGGTCTTGTTGGTCAGAATGATGCCCACGATGAGCAGAATGCCGGCAACCGAGAGATACATCATCGGCTGGACGATTGACTTCGCGAACACCTCCAACGGCGCTTTGAAATTGAACTTCTTTTTTGCGGTCATAGCGGTACTCCCCTTCCTTTTCCGCAAATTAAGACAGATGTGCCCTGGGCAAGGCCGTAAGCCCTGCCTTATATCAATCGATGTGTGGGCACGTTATGCCTAGAGACCAGGTTCTCCAAGCAGGTTAACAATGTGATATGCGAGATAACTCTTCTCGGCATCGGTAACGACAACGTTATAGGTAGACGACAAGTGGGCGGCTATGGCGTCCGCGCACGAGAATGCGCACGGATACGCCGTTTCATCGATTCGGAACAGAGCGTCGCCGCTGATTTGCCCGGCCGCAGGATCGAGCGCTCGCTGTGCGAAAAACTGCAGGTGACGAACGAAACGTTCGTAAGGCAGCGAGGTGTCATCGAGGGTCGTAGCATAGCGCTCGGAAACAATCGCGAGCACGTCGCGAACAAGCTGGACCGAAACGATCAGACGATCGGAGCGCTGAGGCATGGTGGCGTTGACGATATGCAAGGTAATGAAACCCTGCTCCTCCTCGCTCATCTCGATACCCAGGTAATCCTTGATAATCTGAAGGGCACGGCCCGCAAGCGCGTACTCCTTACGATAGAACTGCTGGATCTCGAGCAGCAGCGGGTTCTCGCAGGAAACGCCCTTGCGCTCGCGCTCCAAAGCAAGGCTGATATGGTCTGCAAGAGCGATGAGAATCTTGTCATTGATATCAACATTGAGCTCTCGACGAAGCATCTGAACAATGTCCTCGGAAATCACGAGGTTGACGGTGGGGATGGACTCCAAAAGATGTGCCAAGCGGTCAATCGTACGCGAATCCTGAGAAGTTCCCTCCTGCAACGCGTAGGTCTTTTCGACCGACGCCTCGTCGATGGCATCGCCGGCATGGCGGCCAAAGCAGAGGCCTCGACCGATGACGATAAGCTCGGAGCCATCGCCCGAAGTGACCATTGCGACGTTGTTGTTAAAAACTCGCTTGATAACCACGGTACCCACCACAAGAATTTACTCGGAAAGCCAGACGACAGGCTCTTTAACAGCGACAGGGCCGGAAGCATGCTCACGAAGAGTCGACTTCTCCGAGCGCTCGCACACGATAACGAAGACCGTGGGATCGAAGCCGGCGGCGCGGACCGCGTCGAAATCGACCTCGACGAGGGGCTGGCCCGCGTCGACATGGTCACCCTGGGCAACAAGCGCATGGAAGCCCTTGCCCTCGAGTTTAACAGTGTCGATTCCGATATGCAGCATCACCTGAGCAGAGCTGTCGTCGGACATGATGCCCAGTGCATGCTCGGTCGGGAACAGTGCCGCGACGGTACCGGAGACAGGAGCGCACACCGTTCCCTCTTGGGGAACCACGGCAACGCCATCGCCCACGGCACGGCTGCTAAAAGCGGGATCGTTGGTTTTTTCTAGGTGAACAAGCTCGCCGGAAACGGGAGCGAGGATTTCGAACTCGGAGGTTGCAGTCTTCTGCTCATCCGAACCGCCCATCAGGCGAGAAAAGAAACCCATGGTGGCATGTCCCTTCATAAATATAGCCCAACCAAAATCAAGCGAATGCATCCATAGAGACACACCCGTTCAAAGACTTTGGTTAGGCCCACGTCCGAGGGACTCGGTAACCTTCCGCATTTCTTTTTACGGGGATTATTGTAGGCAACAGCAAAGCCAGAATAGTCATTATGACCGGTGAGCGGTATTTATTCTTCGATAAACGGTATTTAAGCGGCACTTAGGGACGTTCCTTTCCCGCCGGCACCCAGAGACGCTCCTTGCAGCAATTTCGTATGCGCTAGATGAAGAGCTCGCATTCCTTCCGCACGACGCAAACCTTGCTCAGCATCTGGGAAACAGCGGATAGCTTGTTGAGATCAAGCTTGCGAGCGCCTCGCGGACATACGGCGATGCAGCGCATGCAGGAGATGCACGCCTCGCCAGCTGCTCGCTTGGGGTCGCCCTTGTCGATAGCACAAACGGGGCACGCCGCGGCGCATGCACCGCAGGAGACGCATTCCTCTGTTGCCTCGGGTGCCATGCGGTGACCCCCAGCTTGTTTATAAGGACGATTGCCGGGGATAGAGGGCTCGGATGCATCCTCGGCAAACAGCTTTTGCTGAATTTGCTGCGCAAACTCTGCGAGCTGCGCCGCATCCTGCGCATCCGGTCGCCCAGCAGCAAACTGTCGCGCAACGGAATGCTCGGCAATAGCAGAAACCGCTGCAACCACCCTAAATCCGGCGCGCTTCGCAACGTCCTCCAGCTCTACGAGCGTGTCCTCAAACGCGCGGTTTCCGTATACACAAACCAAAACAGTCCGAGCCCCGTTGCCGCGCACCATGCCCAACCGGTCAGCCACCACAGCCGGGATTCTACCGGCATACGCCGGCACAGAGATTACGGCCACGTCGTCCTCAGTCATCGAGACAGCGCTGAAATCTAGCCCGCTATCGGTCAGATCGACGGTAACGGTATTCTTGCCCAGTGCCCCGGCCACAAGGCCAGACACCTTCCGCGTTCCACCCGTCGGACTAAACACAATTTCGAATACGCTCATCGAGGCATCCTCCCCTACGCCTGGCAACGCGTCAAGCCGCTTTCACATCCAGCCAGAGTATACGGCACGTGAGGTCCCCGTTTTGATGCACCAAGCACCCCAATGCACCCACCCTACGCTGTCTGCCTCTTCGTTTTGTATAAATTACGGTACAGATTGTATATATTTACGGGATACCGCTGTGTTCTCCTGAAGTACCCCATCCTGGCCCGTGCAAAAAACGGAGTATTCTGCAACGTAACCACGCCAGCACCGCCGCGGGCGAGCAAAACTGTGGGGCGCTGCGTCATTTAGGGTTCCGACATAGCGAGAATGACGTACCTTTGCTTCGAAAAACGGCGAAATCTAACTCAAAACGCTCATAGGGGGTATCTGAAGGCCACCGTTGGCAATACCGAATCGTATGCAGCCCGCTAGAGCTGCTGAATACTCCAAAAAATGCACGGCACACCCCATGGGACCCATTGCCGCATGGCAGGAAACAGGCCCACGACATCTTCTAGATGCATTCCCGAGGAAATCACATTTGAACTAGCGATCGGATACGGCAAACAAAAAGGGCCCCGAGCGTAGTTGCTCGGGGCCCTTGGTTCACCTCGCTCTAGTGGGCGATGCGTATGCTATTTGCGCTTGCCGCCGCCGTCGCCAGGACGACGGGAGCTACCGCCGCGCTTGCCGCCACGGTTGTTGCCATAGCTGCCGCGGTTATCGCGACCGCCGGCACGACCGCCGCGGGAGCCGGCCTGGTTGCCGCCACGCCCGCCGCGATAGCCGCCGCGGCGCTCCTCGCAGGTGTCGTCGTAGTTGCGCCAGTCATCGCGACGATCGCGGCTAGCACGCGGATCACGACGATCGCGCGACTCGCTGGAGCGGCCAGCGCCGCCGCGGCCACCGTTACCGCGAGCGCCCTCACGACGCTCAGCGCCGCGGCCGCCGCGCTCGTCAAAGCGTTTGCCGCCACGGGACTCGCCGCCGCGGGTACCGCGCTCGTCACGCGAACCACGGCCTTCGCCGCCGCGACGCTCATCACGACCGCCGCGCTCGTCATCGCGACCGGAACGACGGCGGTCGCCCGAGCCGCGCTTGCCACCGCGCGAGCCGCGGCCCTCGTCCTCGCGCTCAACACGGCGACGACCGCCGCGATCCTCATCCTCGCGACGGCGGCGATGTGCCTCGCCTTGGAACTGCTTGGCACGACGCTCGGCACGGTTGCCGCGCGGGGCCTGCTCGGCAGCACCGCTGCGCTCCTCGGCAGCCACCTCGCGAGCCACGCTCTCCACAGCCTCGTCCACGCGGGCCTGAACGCCCTCGCGCACGCGGGTCTTGCCGCCGCGCTTAGGACGGCTCGGACGCTCGCCGTCGCCACGACGCTCGTCGCGACCGCGGTTGGAACGACCGGCCACGTCGCCGTAATCGTCGCCGTTGCGCTTGCCGTCGCGGCGCGCCTGCTCAAGCTTCTTCTTGCTCTTGGACTTGCCGCGCTTGGTCTTTTTCTTCACCTTAAAGGCCGCGGGGTCACGCTCGGGATCGACCGCCGGCGGGTTGGGACCCACGTGCAGGTCGCCTGCCTCGTAGATGTCGGCCGTCTTGTCCATGAGCTTCTCGATCTCGTAGAACTCATCGACGTCCTGCTCGGTCACAAACGTAATGGCCCAGCCCAGCTCGCCGGCGCGGCCCGTGCGGCCGATGCGGTGGATGTAGTCGGTCGGCTCGGCCGGCACGTCAAAGTTCACGACGTAGCGCACGTCGCTAATGTCGATGCCGCGGGCGAGAACGTCGGTTGCCACCAGCACGTCGACGGTGCCGTCGCGGAAGGCCGAAAGCGCGCGCTCGCGCTGGGCCTGGCTGCGGTTGCCGTGAATCGCGGCGGCCTTGATGCCTTTGCGCTCCAGGCGACGGCAGCAGCTGTCGGCGCGGTGCTTGGTGCGCATAAAGACGATGGTGCGCTCCGGGCCCTCTTTTTTGAGGAACTCGGGCAGCAAGTTGTTCTTGGCCTCGATGGACACCGGGAACACAAACTGGTCGACGGTGTCGGCGGTCGACGTGGCGGGCGCAATCTCCACACGGGCCGGGTCGCTCACCAGGTCGGTGATCTCGCCCACAGCCTCCTCGTCAAGTGTGGCCGAGAACAGCAGCGTCTGGCGCTCGGCCGGCGTCTCGCGCACAATGCGGCGGACGGCGGGCAAAAAGCCCATGTCGAGCATGCGGTCGGCCTCGTCGAGCACCAGCACCTTGACCTCGTCCAGGTGGCAGGCGCCCTGCTCGATCAAATCGACCAAACGGCCCGGCGTGGCGACCAGGATGTCGCAGCCGTACTTGAGCGCCGCGGTCTGGGGCTTGTAGCTCACGCCGCCCACGACGGTCACGGCGACATGGCCGGTGACGTCAGCGATTTTGCTCGCGACCTCGTCGATCTGCTGAGTAAGCTCACGCGTGGGGGTGATGACGAGCATCACAGGACCACGGCCGTTGCCCTCGGGCTTTTTAGCACCGCGACGACGGTTGCGGCCGCCACGCTCGCGCACGGGCTTGGGCGGAGCAATGTGCTCCAGATTGTTCATGGTCGGCAGCAAAAAGGCGGCCGTCTTGCCGGTGCCGGTCTGAGCGGCGGCAAGCAGGTCACGACCCTCGAGCACCACGGGGATCGAGCCAGCCTGGACAGGCGTCGGCGCCGTGTAGCCCAGGTTCTCGATAGCACGAAGCATCTCGTCCGAAAGTCCCAGCTCGTCAAAGGCGGGCAGGCTCTCGGTAGCGGACTCGACGGCCTGGGCAGCATTGGCCTCATCGGCGGCATCGAAGGCAGCCTGGGTCATGGCCTCGCGGGCCTCGTCCAGAATCTCGGCGTCCGTGACGTCGGATACAGAATTACGCATATGTTGTTGTTCCTTATCTGCACGCGCAATGGGCACGGCATGCGGCCGCGCGGGCGTGCTTGGTAGTGCGCTAATACATACAAAAACGGGTGCGCACAGAGAGGACGTTGCTCAGCACGCTGGCGATCGCTTTGGCAGCCCTATCACGCGCCGTCCAGACGCAGCAGCTCTAAGCGATGGAGCAGATTCGCCGCGGGTTAGTATACCCGTGCTTCGCATGCCCCCACGTAAACCACAGATGACGAAGCGGACGGGGCGGGCCCGGCTGATTGTCTCAATCTGTAACGGCTGTGGAGCAAAACCGGCCCCAAATGTTACAGAACAAGACAGAGGGGGATTTCCGTTCAGTCCAAACCAAATCTCTCGGTCTTCCTGCAATTTCGAACATGTGGCCTATAATGTTGCTTTGGTTACGCTACATATTGCGCAGCCATTTAATACGTCGCCCACCGGGGCCATTAATTCCTATCGCCTTATTGGCTAGGAAGCAATCAAAGGAGGTATCCGTGGCAGCAGAGACACCTTGCTCGGTCCTCTATAACGATATTCGCTCGTTCGGCGGTCTTAGACATCTCGAGATCGCCCGAATGCTCATCAATGGAAACTCTTATCTCGGCAGTACCCTGCTCGAGAAATGCTCTTCCAACCGCTCGTATCTCACCCGTTACATCGTCCATCGCGAGCCTGACCAGTGCGCGCCCGCCATCTACAGCGACTTTGCCGTCACCACGCTCAATCTTTCCGCGGCAATCTGCAGCAAGCTCGGCGGCGGCGAGTCCGCCTATCAGGCAATCGCCGAGCACTATCGCGGCCCGGCCGCCAACGAAATGATGTCGGCTCTCGCCAGCTACAAGCTGGACAGCCGCCTATATGCAAATGCCCTCAATCACATCGACAACTTTGACGGCAATGCCGTGCGCGAGAAGAGTACGCTTTACCTTATGCTCTTTGTGGCAACGGGGGCGCTCGCTGACCCCATCCAAGGCGTGGCCACCGTCGAGCGCTTTTGCGACAGCAAGACAGGCGGGCACTTTGGCACCACCGAAACTACCGTCGGACGTGGCTTTATGAGCAGCCTGGAGCAGCCGCGCACTGTCGCCCCCAACCTCGGTCTGCTCAGAACCCATGCCGACAACTGCGCCGACATGCAAATCCATCCCCTCACACGCGATCCGCGCGGCACGGTAATTGGGTCCTTGCCCAAAACCTCGCCCAGCATCACCGATGTAGGCGCTGATGCATCGCGCGAGCATCTCCGCATTTGGCTCGAAGGCGGACACTGGTACGCCCAGGGCCTTGGGTCGACCAACGGCACAGTGCTCGAATCGGGCGCGGGCGACGGCGATATCGTAATCGAGCCGCCGCGCGACCAACGCGAGCCCGGCAAAGTCTATCCCCCGGTGGAAATCGAAAACAGCGACAGGCTCCATCTGGGTCTCTACACGACATTCCTTGTCATTGTGGACTAGCGCGGACGGCGATCGAAAGACGGTCGCCGTCCGTCTTTCGTCTTCTACCTTCTGCGTCGTAAACGACAATACTCAGCGGTATACGTGGGCAGTGTGGCTATCATGGTACTTTACCGATATCCACACTGCCCACGTATACGCGCAGCAACCCATGCTAGACAAAGGAACGCCATGGATACTACCGATAGCGCCTATGGCGACAAACTCATCCGTCTTGACACGTTCGACACCGCCGTGGCGGTCGACCCCAGCGCCGAGGACGACGCCAAGCGTCGGTTTATGACGCTTATTCTCCAGACGGCCCACCGCAACAACGGCAACATCGGGCACGTGCTGCGCGCGACCAACACGAGCGGCGAGGTCTTTGCCGTCAAGCTACTCAAGGACAACGCCATCCTTTCCGGCCAAGCCCCCGACCGCTCCGCCGAGCAATCGGCCGCTCACCTGGCCAACACCGCCGCGCTGTTCGAGGAGTATCGTCATCTGTGTACCGTCTCGCACCTGCGCGGATTTCCGCGCGTCTATGGCTACGGATCGTGCGAGGATGACCCGCTCATCCTCATGGAGTGGGTCGAGGGCACCTCGCTCAAGCAGGCGCTGCCCTTGCTTCCGCACGACGCCTCGGGCGGGCTGACCACCCAGATGGTCGCCGCCGTCGGAAACGCCGTGCTTCGCGCGCTCTTGATGACCCAAGGCCTCGTGAATCCGGTCATCCATCGCGACCTGTCGCCTGCCAATATCATGTTCCGCACCACCAGCCGAACGCTCGAGCAGCAGATTGCCGATTGCTCCTTTGACCCCTGCCTCATCGACATGGGCTCCGCGACCATGGCTCTCGGCGACGACACGATCACCCGGCGCGCCGACATCTGGCGCTTTGCCACGCCCGCATACGCCGCGCCCGAAATGCTCACGCAGGATATCGAAGGCATCACGGCCCTTCGTCGCTCGCCCGCGATCGACGTCTATGCGCTTTCGAGCATTCTGTACCAGCTCTACAGCGGTCGCAAGCCGTTCGATGTCGAGTCGACGGGTGCCGCGGCAACCGGCTCGTTCTACCTCATAAAGACCAAGACCAAACCGGCACCGCTCGAGCCGCGCTGCGAGGGCGACAAGGCGCTTGTCCAGATCATCATGAAAGGCATCTCGGTTGAACAGAGCGATCGCCCCACCGAGCAGCAGATGCTCGAGGCGCTCTCGGCATACCTCCCCGCTGCAGAATCTGAGGACCGCGAGGGCGCAGGAGACGAGGCCGCAATTGATATCGATTCTGGCACGCACCTTAAGGTCGACGTCGCCGGCGAGCGCGCACGAGAGATCCTGGAGCAGGCCCGTCACGATGCCATGACCCGCCGCCGCTTTGTCATCGGCGGCGTCGTTGCAGCCGTTGCGGGGCTCGGCGTTATCGGGGCGGCAACCCATGGCTTTGGCATCCCCGACTACCTGGACGGCATCCGCGGTTCACTTGACGACTACGCCTGGGATCAGCTGCAGGAAATTTCGCTCAAGATTAAGGCCGCCGAGACCCGTAGCGAGGCACGCGAGATTGCCAAGCGCTACCACCTGCTCGACGTTGATGGGCATATCCCCTATCCGTGCACCAAGCGTGTGAAGCTCGCCAACGGGCTGGAGGTCGGCGCTCAGCTTGTGGGCATCCGTCACGATGAGCTTCTGGACGGGACGGGCAAGGCCGGGCTGACGTTTATGTTCGACGCGGGTATTGCCGAGCGCGATGCTGCGACTGAACCGCCGAGCGCCGGCTGGGCAGATTGCGAGCTGCGAGAATGGCTCGACGGCGACGGCCTTAAGCTGCTGCCCAACGAGTTGCGCGCGCTCATCAAGTCTGTCAAAAAGATCTCGAATAACGTTGGCGCCGCCAGAAGCGCTTCGTGTCTGAGCGAGCTGCCCGCAACCCTTTGGCTGCCCGCCATGGTCGAGCTGTGCGGTACGCAACCGCCCGATTCGTTTGCCGAGGGCTTTCACTACCTGGCCGACATCTATAACGGCGAGGGCAAGGAGTACCAACTCTTCCGCGAGCTCAAGGTAAGTCCGTATACCACGAACGAGACGTTGGTTCGCCAGTGGAAGGGCAAGGACGCCTGTTGGTGGGAGCGCACGGTGAGCCCCGACACATCGGAGAGCGAAGGCACGCTCCATATGAACCGCGTGGGGCACGACGGCGACGTCTTTACGTACGCAACGCCTGCGGACAGCCCCAAGAAGCGAACCTGCGTGATCCCCGGGTTCTGCATCTAGGGAGTGGGCATCTTGCCGTGACGGGACCCCTCCCCGGCAATTGTCTCGATCTGTAACACTAGCTCGGCAAATAAAGGTCTAGATGTTACAGAACGAGACAAAACCCCAACCCCGCGAGACAACATCTCAATCCGTAACAGTAAGGGGTCAAAAACCGGTCCAGATGTTACAGATCGAGATGTTTGGCAGGGACGGTCCATCGGCCAACCATCCATCTTCATCTGTAATGAAATCTCATATATTTTTCTGCACTGGACACCCCCAGGGGGTATGGGTGTATAGTATCAGCTGGTTAACATTTCCGACGCTACGTCACAGAGAGGAGAAGCCATGGCTCAAGATAAATTCGATGTGGGTGGCATGACATGCGCCGCCTGTCAGGCGCACGTGGACCGTGCCGTGAGCAAGCTCGACGGCGTCCAAAGCGTCGCGGTCAATCTGCTCGCCGGCTCTATGCTGGTGGACTACGACCCCGCGCAGGTCTCCCCCGACGATATCTGCACCGCCGTCGACCGCGCGGGCTACTCGGCCTCGCCCGTCGATGTGGGCACCGGTGCCGCCGGCTCAAACGGCAGTGCACAAGCCAGGTCCGGCGCCGCCCATATGGAGTCGCCTACCAAAAAGCTGGAGGCCGCCGCCTCCACCATGCGCACCCGCCTCATCGTCTCGATCGTATTCCTCATCCCACTGTTCTACATAGGCATGGGGCACATGCTTGGCTGGCCGCTACCCGGCATTTTCACCGACCATACCCACAGCATGACGCTCGCGCTCACCGAGCTCGTCCTGCTCATCCCCATCGTCTACGTCAACGACGCGTACTTTATCAACGGGTTTAAATCGCTCGCGCACGGCGCGCCGACCATGGACGCTCTCATCGCCGTCGGCGCCACCGCGTCGATCGCCTGGTCGCTCTATGCCATGTTTATCATGGCCGACCAGCTGGCCACAGGTCAGGTGCGCGAGGCCATGATGACGAGCATGGACAACCTGTATTTTGAGAGCGCCGGCACCATCCTGTCGCTCGTCACCGTGGGCAAATACCTCGAGACACGCAGCAAATCCAAAACCGGCGGCGCTATCGAGGCGCTCATCGACTTGGCACCCAAGACTGCGACCGTCGTTGCCGACGACGGCACCGAAACCACCGTCGACGTCGACAGTATCCTTCCCGGCCAGGTCCTGCGCGTACGCCCCGGAGAGTCCATCCCCGTCGATGGCGTGGTGCTCGAAGGCAGCTCGGCCGTGGACGAGAGTGCGCTCACCGGCGAGTCCATCCCCGTGGAAAAGACCGCCAGCGACACCGTCAGCGCCGCCACCGTCAACCGTACCGGTTCGTTTACCTTCCGCGCCACGCGTGTGGGCGCCGACACGTCGCTCGCCAAGATTATCCAGCTCGTCGAGGACGCCAACGCCACCAAGGCGCCCATCGCCCGCATGGCCGACAAGGTCGCCGGCGTGTTCGTGCCCGTGGTGTTCGCAATCTCTGCCGTAACTTTTGTGGCATGGATGGTTTTGACCGGAAGCGTCAACGAAGCGCTCACCTCCGCCGTCGCCGTGCTGGTGATCAGCTGCCCGTGCGCGCTGGGTCTGGCCACACCCGTCGCCATTATGGTCGGCACCGGCAAGGGCGCCGAGATGGGCATTCTGTTCAAGAGCGCCGAGGCGCTGGAGAATCTGCGCAGCGTGGGCACCGTGGTGCTCGACAAGACTGGCACCGTCACCCGCGGCAAGCCTGCCGTGACTGATATCGTGGTAGCCACGCGCGCTGACGGCTCGCCCGCCATGAGCGAAAAGGCGCTGCTCAAGCTGGCCGCCGCGCTGGAGCGCTCGAGCGAGCACCCGCTGGCCGAGGCGATTATGGCCGAGTGCGAAGCGCGCGGAATTGTCGCGCGCATGGTCGAGGACTTTGCCGCCGTGCCCGGACGAGGCGTTACGGCACGCGAGGGGCAGAATGTCATCGCAGCCGGCAACGTGCGCCTGATGGACGAGTTGGGCGTTACCGTGCCCGCGGGTCTTGCCGAGCAATATGCCGCCGAAGGCAAGACGCCGCTGTTCTTTGCCAAGAACGGCGAGCTTGTCGGCACCATCGCCGTGGCTGACGAGGTCAAAGAAACGAGTGCCGAGGCCATCGCCGCGCTCCGCAAGCTCGGCGTCGACGTGCGCATGCTCACCGGCGACAACCGCGTGACGGCCGAGGCCATCGCCCGCCGCGTGGGGCTGAGCAGCGAACAGGTCATCGCCGACGTCCTCCCCGCCGACAAGGAGCGCCACGTGCGCGAACTGCAGGATGCGGGCAGCAAGGTCGCCATGGTGGGCGACGGCATCAACGACTCCCCCGCCCTGGCGCGCGCCGACGTGGGCCTTGCTATCGGCACCGGCGCCGACATCGCCAAAGAAGGGGCAGATGTGGTGCTCATGCGCAGCGACCTCATGGATGTTGCGCGGGCCATCGAGCTTTCGCGCGCCACGATTCGCAACATCAAGCAGGACCTGTTCTGGGCGCTGTTCTACAACGGCATCGGCATTCCGCTGGCGGCGGGCGTGTTCTTCCCCCTCACCGGTTGGCAGCTCTCGCCGATGTTTGGCGCCGCCGCGATGAGCCTGTCGAGTGTCTGCGTTGTGTCCAACGCTCTGCGCCTGAAATCCTTTAAGCCAAAAGTGGCAAAATAGGCTCACCATTACGTCCATTTAGAACGGGTTTTCCAGGTGCCCGAGATTGACCTGAAAGAGGAGCGACGCGTACTTTGGTACGCGAGCGACGGTTTGAAGGTCAAGGTCGGGTGCCTGGGAAAGCCGACACAACAGAGAGGAATATCCATGCGTTTCACAATCAAGACTTCCGGCCTCATGTGCGGCCACTGCGACGCCACCGTCGAGACGGCGTTGCTCAACGTGGCCGGCGTGACCGACGCCGATGCCGATCACGAGACCCAGACCGTCCAGGTGGAGTGCGCCGACACCGTGACCGCCGAGCAGCTCGCCGCCGCCGTCGAGGGCGCCGGCGAGAAGTTCCACGCCCTGTCCGTAACCGCCGCGTAACGACCCACGCGCACCCCGACCAGAAACGAGGACCCGCCATGATGGCAGACCATAAATCGGTGACCCGCATGCTCAAGACGGCACGCGGTCAGATCGACGGCATCTTGCGGATGGTCGATGAGGACCGTTATTGCGTCGATATCTCCACGCAGCTCATGGCCACACAGGCGCTCCTCGCGCGCATTAACGCCGACGTGCTCAAGGCGCATATCGAGGGCTGCGTGACTTCGGCAATCGAATCGGGCGACGAAGACCTCAAAGCCGCCAAGCTCGCCGAGATTGAACGCGTCGTCGACAAGCTCTCCAAGTAATTGGGGCATTGGGGACAGACTTCTTTGCACCGTCTTGGCGTTCCGGGGACAGGTATGTTTGCACCACCTTGGTGCAGATTAACCTGTCCCCCTTGCTCTAAATCGGGTATAAAGGCGTGCAGCATATCGAACGAAAGGCAATTTGCATGAATGACTTTATGAAGGGCCGCAATGGTGCCGATGAACTCACCATCGTGATGGGTTTTGCCGGCATTGTCATCGCGATGATCGGATCGATAGCCCACATCCAGTGGCTCAGCTGGATTGCCATCGCCGTAATCGTGATTGGCGTGCTGCGCGGCCTGTCCAAAAACATCGATGCGCGTCGCAAGGAAAACGCTGCCTTTGTCGCCGCGACCGCGAACGTCCCCGGCTTGGGCAAGTTTGTCGCCAGCTTGGGCGGCGGCGCTGCAGCGGCCAGCACCTCGCGCGCGGCTGGAACGAGCAAGGAAGACTTTGAGCGCGCCAAGCGCACGGCCAAGAAGATGTGGAAGGGACGCAAGACCACGGCATACCTCAAGTGCCCCAACTGCGGCCAGATGCTCTCCGTCCCCAAGGGCAAAGGCAAGATCCGCGTCACCTGCCCCAAGTGCCACGCCAAGATGGAAACCCGCTCCTAGCGCCCGCACGCGGGACAAATTAATCAGGTTTGTTTGTCCCAAATCTTAAGTATTTGTTCGATAAAAAAGCCGAGGCCTCGTGTTGAGACCTCGGCTTTTTGTATGCGGCAACGGAGCTGCACCTTTGTCACATCTACGCCACACCGTCGCGGGCCAGCTCCTCAGCCAGCGCTTCGGCAGGCATGGCCATAATCGCGTCGAGCTCGGCGTCCACCTCGGGAATACGCTTCACCTTGAGCTTGCGTACCAGATCACCGCGACACATCACATGTATCGGCTCACGCAGAGCGCACAGGTCATCGAGCGGATTCTTGCGCGTCACCAGGATATCGGCGGCCTTGCCGCACTCGATTGTGCCGGTCTCGCCACCCAGCCCCAGCAGCTCGGCATTGACCTGCGTAGCCGTATGCAGCGCGAAAGCGTTGCTCACACCCACGTACTTGGCAAAATAGGCCACCTCACGCCACATGTCGTACTGCGTCACGAACGGGCAGCTTGAGTCCGTGCCCAAGCCTACCTTAACGCCGGCATCCAGCGCCGCACGAGCACTCTCGATAATGCCCGAGCACACGATGTCGCCGTTCTTCTTTTGCGTATCGGTCGAATGGGTCTTTTCCGGGTCGAGCAATACAAACGGCAGCGCCGGGCTGATCGTGCAGGTAACGCTGGGCGCACGTCCCTCGAGCTGCGTGCCCGCGGCGCCGCGGTACAGCTCCAGGATCTCGGGTGTCAACGGAGCGCCGTGCTCGATCGTATCGACGCCGGCCTCAAGCGCGGCCTTCACGCCCTCGGTGCTCTCGACATGAGCCATAACCGGCAGGCCCACCTCGTGCGCCGCCTTGCACGCCGCCGCGGCAACCTCCACCGGCATACGTAGCACGCCCGGCTCGCCCACCTCGGTCGCATCGAACACACCGCCCGTTACGAACAGCTTAATGACGTCGGCGCCGCGCGCATACAGGTCTCGCACCTGCTCGGCTGCCTCAACGGGGCTGTTGGCCACCTGGGCGAACAAGCCCGCGCCATGGCCGCCCGGCACCGTGACACCCGTTCCCGGCGCTACCAGGCGCGGACCCTGATACTTACCGGCGTCGATAGCGTCGCGCACGGCAATGTCGGCAAACAACGGGTCGCCCGCGCCGCGCACCGTGGTCACGCCGCTTGCCAGCTGCTGCTGGGCGCTGCCCTTGAGGATGCGGCGGACGATGGCACGGCCCACGGGATTATCGAGTTTCTTCATCAGCGCTCCCGCATCACCGGCCGAGACAGGCTTGCCCGAGCCGCACAGGTGCACGTGCATATTGATGAGACCGGGCATGAGATACGCACCACCCAGGTCGATAACCTCGGCACCTGCAGGCGCCTGCGCCACAGCACTCGGCCCCATCCAGGTGATGACGCCGCGCTCAACAGTCACGGCCATATCGGGTTGCGGCTCCATATGTTCCGAACCATCCAGAATGGTCGCATTGATAAACAACGTGGAACGATCGGCAGACGCCATATCGAGCTCCTCCCTCACAATTAACTTGAACATTTGTCCATTATCACCTAGTCCCGCTGGATTGCTGCAGACGCATCGGTTAACGGAAGGAAGAGGGGATGTGGGGAGACGGAACACGTTGCAGTCCCACCCCAGCGACACCAGGGAAATGTCTCGATCTGTAACAGGTACAGGGTTATTAGGCCCCTTGATGTTACAGATCGAGACATTCGGTCGACGTTTCACCGGCTTGTCTCGATCTGTAACAATTACGAGCTCAAACAGCCTCTAAACGTTACAGATCGAGACAAAACCTCTCAGCGCCCATACCACTGGCATCTCCACTCCTCAGCCAATTCAACCTGCCGAGGAATACCCGCCAGCCTCATTTTCTCGACCAGCTTCCCCGGGTCTTTGAGTTCGTTAAACGTAAACCGAAGCACCTTGTGCCCGAGCATTGTCAGATGAGATTCCCGCTGACGCTCTGCCACGAATGGGTCAACCGACTCCCGACCCTCGCCGCTCTGCAAGGTGTACTTCCCCTTTCCGTCGAGCTCGCCGATGACACACGTCCCGTCCTCGAGCCGCCAAAAATAGTCGACGCGAAATACCTGGCTCGGATCGAGCGGGTCGCGAAACTCCACCTGCAGCTCCGGAACCGGAAAGCCGTACGCAATAAAGAATGCTCGGAACCGAGACTCGCCGCCGTTTTCAGACAGCCCGTCCGCATATGACGCAATCACTTGCGCCCTGCGATACCCTCGCCTGCCCTCGCAATCGGCGCGGAGGCGCTCGCACAAATCCCCACGTGATACGCCTTTCGCCCGCAGTGCAGAATCGGCAATCGCCAACCCGTAGGAGAACGGCGCACGCAGTAGGCAATCCTCCACCGTGCGCCAAAACGACGTCACCCGCACGCCATCAACATGCTCGAGTGCGCCCGCCATCTGCGGACGCAACAACCTGCACCCGCCGCTCAACGTCACCGAACAACCCGTCTTAACAAGAAAACGCGACCCAAGCAGATCATTCGGCACCTCCAGACCCCACAAAAGCGCCGCGTCATAACCCCAAAACGCCCAATCGGGATGAAACTCTGCAAGCCCTTTGATGGTACGCAGCGTTCGCTCCGCCGGCGTCAGTACACCCCAATCATGTTGAAAGCAGAACAAATACGGCTCGGGTTCCGCGATATCGTCGGTTCCAACATGACGCCGCAGCCACATGAGCTCGGCATTGTCGTGTGTCACAAGCAGCACGCCTTGTTCAGCCGCCTCCGTGAGCCTGGCAAGCATCCTATTCCGCGCCAACGTGTTGCGAGTCGTATGCTTGTGCTTGAAAACGGTATTAGACACTTCCATCACCACCACATCGGACAAATGGACCATCGTCACCGTTGCCTCCGCTGATAAATGTCTCGATCTGTAACAGGAAGACCGATTTTTTGGACTGTAGATGTTACAGATTGAGACATTCCCCCCAGCCAGGTGCCAAACGTCTCGATCTGTAACAGTTAGACATTCTCCAGGCCCCTAAACGTTACAGATTTAGACAAACCAGCGGCGCCCAAGCATTCGTCTCGTTCTGTAACAGGTAGACCGGTTTTTTGCCCCCAAACGTTACAGATCGAGACAAAAAGGCAAAAGGCAAGGCAGGCGACAACTACCCATCCCCTACTCCCATTCCTGTTCGTAGATGTTGAGCGACTTTACGTACCGCCCCTGGGCGCCCATGATGTCGCGGACCAGACGCAAGAAGAAGCTGATGCACGAGGTGTCAAAGCCGTCCTGCAGGTCCTCCGGATGCACCGCACCCGGCCCATCGACCGCCGTATCGCTCAGCCGCGCGATGTCATACAGGTAGAGCTGTCCCGCCGTAAGCCAGACATCGTCGACGCAGGCGAGGCGCACCGCAATCGCGCCGTCACTCCAGTGCTCCTTCTGCACGATATGCGGATCGTAGACATCAAAGCGATGATCGGTGCGCGTGTCCTTCAGCACGACCATGCCGGACGCAGGATTCTTGTCCAAAATGCCAAAGCGCGAGAAATACTGCGTGTCGCGTACCTGCTCGAGCCGCTTGAGCGAGGCAGGCGAAAGCGATGCCGGCGGCTCGTCAACATATAGCTCGAGCAGCGTTTTGCCATGGCGATAGGGGCGCTCAAACAGCAGCCAATCGGTAAATGCCATGTTGTAGGCCATGATTTCGTTCTGCGAAGGCTCGGTGCAATAGCTGAGCCACGGGTCGACGATAATCTCGAACTGCTCGCGCGCCGGCTCCAGGAATTGAAACTTCCGCAGCATCCAAAAATGGGCCATGTCGGCAATATCGTTGCCGACGGCTTCAGCCAGCTCTGCTCGGTCAAAAGCGTGGTCAATCATGGCATCCTCCTCAAACTGATGGACCTCAATTTGAGCTTACGAGGAGGGTGGGCAGCCACGACCAGCACGGGCAAAATAGGCCTCCGGCTGCAAACAAGATGCTGACCAAACACTTGACGAAAAGCTTGACCGAAAATGTGCACCGCAACAAAACCGCAGGTAAACATCGACGGCCAACCCGCCCTTTTGAGCCAGATGCCCGCAGCCACCACAGAAACAACAGGTGACCACAGCCCAAGAAGTCGACAAATGAACACCCGCACGTCGACAAACGAGCAAACTGCTCGCAAATCCGCAAGGAGTGTCCCCGAATGCCGACAGAAAAGGAACGTCCCTAACTGTCGGCATTTAGGGACGTTCCTTTTGTGCCGGCAGTTAGGGACAGCCCTTGCCGATTCGATTGTTGAATATCTCCGTGACTACTTTACAGTTCCAGCGCGTCGGCGACTTCGGCAGCGCAGGCCAGGGCGTCGGCCATGGCGTTCACCACGAGCGAGCTGCCGTTGCGGGCATCACCCGCCACATACACCGGCGCGGCATCCGCGGCGACACCCTCCGTGCGAGCCGCGAGATGCGAGCCCTCGGCAGCCATCACCGGCAGCGGACGACCAGCGGTGGCAACAGGCACGCTCACCGCATCGAACACACCGTACTCCGGACCCGTAAAGCCGCAGGCGATGAGCACCAGCTGCGCTGGCACCTCGTGCTCGGAGTCCGCGATGCGCTCGGGCTTTCCCGCCGACCAGTCCAGATCGACCACGCGCAGACCCGCAGCCGCACCCTTCTTGTCCAGCAGCACCTCGAGTGTATCCACGGCCCAGGCACGCATCTCGCCACCCATCGCAGCGATAGCCTCCTGCTGGCCGTAATCGGTCTTCTTAACGTTGGGCCACTGCGGCCAGGGGTTGCCTGCCGCGCGCTTATCGGGCGCAGCCGGCAAGAACTCAAACTGGCGCACGCTGCGCGCGCCCTGACGCACCGCGGTACCCACACAGTCGTTGCCGGTATCGCCACCGCCAATGACCACGACGTCCAGGCCGCGCGCATCAATCTCCGGCTCACCGCCATCGAGCACCGACACAGTCGAAGCCGTCAGGTAGTCCACGGCGTACACCACGCCGGGCGCATCAATGTTCGCAGCAGAAAGCCCACGCGGGGCACGAGCACCGGCAGCCACCACAACGGCGTCAAAGCCGTCGAGCTTGGCAGCCACCGCAGGATCACCCACGTCGGCATTCAGCTCAAACACAATGCCCAGCTCGCGCATAAGTGCCACGCGACGCTCGACCACAGACTTCTCGAGCTTCATGTTGGGAATGCCGTACATGAGCAGGCCGCCCGGGCGGTCGTCACGCTCAAACACCGTCACGCGGGCGCCGCGACGCGCGAGCTCCCACGCAGCCACCAGGCCAGCAGGACCGGAGCCGACCACGGCAACCATGGGCGCGCCCTCCCCCGACGGCTCAAAGCGACGCGGACCGCCATTTGCCCACTCATGGTCGCTGATCGCGCGCTCGTTGTCATGGATTGTCGTGGGCTGGCCATCGACCGAACCCAGGTTGCACGCGGCCTCGCACAGTGCCGGGCAAACGCGGCTCGTGAACTCGGGCATGGGCGAGGTGAGCGACAGGCGCTCGGCCGCCTCCTCCCAGCGGCCGCGGTACACCAGCTCATTCCACTCGGGAATCAAGTTGTGCAGCGGGCAGCCGCTCGGGCGTGCCTTGCCAAAGCTCGCGCCCATCTGGCAAAACGCCACGCCGCACATCATGCAGCGGCTCGCCTGGGCGCGACGTGCGTCGTCATCGAGCTCCACGTACAGCGGATCAAAATCATGGCTGCGCTCCTCCACGGGGCGAAGCTCGTGGGTCACGCGATCGATATCAAGAAAAGCACCGGGCTTACCCATGGCACTTACGCCTCCTTCTTGGTCGAAGCAACAGGGCTGGCAGCTGCGGACGCAACGCCCGCAGCACCGCCCGCGACATCAAAGCGAGCAACATCCGCGGCGCTCGCGCGACCGGTCACGATGTCAAACGCCAGCTCCTCAGCCTGCGCATGCGTCTTGCCCACGGCCTCGGCCGCAGCAACAATCGCCAGCACGCGCTCGTACTCGGTCGGAATGACCTTCACAAAGTGCTTGCTCATCGAGTCGAAGCTGTAGAGCAGCTTAATGCCGCGCGGGCTCTGCGTCGCGTTCACGTGCTCCTGGATGAGCGCGCGAATCTGCGCCAGCTCGTCGGCCGCCGGGGCCTTGAGCTCCACGCTCTCGTGGTTCACGCGGGCGTCGAGCGTGCCGTATTGGTCAAAGACATAGGCCACGCCGCCCGTCATGCCGGCGGCAAAGTTCTGCCCGACCTCACCCAGGATGAGTGCCAGGCCGCCCGTCATGTACTCGCAACCATGGTTGCCGCAGCCCTCGACCACCACGGTGGCGCCGGAGTTGCGCACGGCAAAACGCTGGCCGGCCAGACCGTTAATGAAGCCGCGGCCGCTCGTGGCACCAAAGAACGCCACGTTGCCCACGATAATGTTCTCGTCGAACTTGTAGGTCGCATGCGGGTTGGGGCGTACCGACACCTCGCCGCCCGAAAGACCCTTGCCAAAGTAATCGTTGGCATCGCCGCACACGTTAAGCGTAATGCCGCGCGGCAGGAAGGCGCCAAAGCTCTGACCAGCCGAACCGTCGCAGTCGATGGTGATGGAGCCGGCGGGCAGGCCCTCGGGATGCGCCTTGGTCACCGCATTGCCCAGGATGGTGCCCACGCAACGATTAACGTTGGCGATGTCGGCATGGAAACGAATCGGGCGCAGGTGTGCACGGGCATCGGCCGTATAAGGCACAAACAGCGTGGAGTCGAGCGTCTTGTCGAGCTCGCTGTCCGCGGCCATCTGCGGCAGGAAGTGACGGCCGTCGGCACCCGGGATGTGGGCACCAAACTCACAGGTCGCGCTCGCCAGAACGGGCGACAAATCGAGCAGGTTGGCCTTGCGGTTGCCCGGCACCTCGATCTGGCGCAAGCACTCGGGATGACCGACCATCTCGTCGACGGTGCGGAAGCCCAGGCTCGCCATGACCTCGCGCAGCTGCTCGGCAACAAAGAGCATAAAGTGCTCAACGTGCTCGGGCTTGCCGCGGAAGCCGCGACGCAAGCGGCAGTTTTGCGTGGCGATGCCGGCGGGGCAGGTATCCTGTTGGCAGTCGCGCTGCATGAGGCAACCCATGGAGATGAGCGGCATGGTCGCAAAGCCAAACTCCTCGGCACCCAGCAGGCAGGCGACGGCGACGTCGGTGCCGTCCATGAGCTTGCCGTCGGCCTCGAGCACCACGCGGGAGCGCAGGCCGTTTTGCAGCAACGTCTGCTGAGCCTCAGCAAGGCCGAGCTCCAGCGGCAGGCCAGCGTGCCAAATGGAATCGCGCGCCGCGGCACCCGAGCCGCCGTTATGGCCGCTGATCAAAATCTTGTCGGCGGCACCCTTAGCCACGCCGGTAGCGATGGTGCCGACGCCGGCCTCGCTGACCAGCTTGACCGACACGCGCGCGCCGGGGTTGGCGTTCTTAAGGTCAAAGATCAGCTCCGCCAGGTCCTCGATGGAGTAGATGTCGTGGTGCGGCGGAGGCGAGATCAGGCCGATGCCGGGCGTGGACTGACGGACCTCGGCGATCCAGGGGTAGACCTTCTTGCCGGGCAGGTGGCCGCCCTCGCCGGGCTTGGCGCCCTGGGCCATCTTGACCTGAATCTCGAAGGCGCTGCACAGGTAGCGGCTTGTCACGCCAAAGCGCGCGCTTGCCACCTGCTTGATGGCGGAGTTCTTGGAGTCACCGTTGGCCAGCGGGGTCTCGCGACGCGGGTCCTCGCCGCCCTCGCCGGAATTGGAACGACCGTGCAGGCGGTTCATGGCGATGGCCATGCACTCGTGTGCTTCCTTGCTGATGGAGCCGTACGACATGGCGCCGGTGTTAAAGCGACGGACGATGTTGAGCGCGGGCTCGACCTCGTCGAGTGCCACCGGGGTGCAGCCGCTGGCATCAAAGTCCAGCAAGTCGCGCAGGCGCACGGCACGGCCGGTGCGGTGCAGGCGGGCGCTGTACTCCTTAAAGACGTCGTAGCTGTCCTCGCTACAGGCGGTCTGCAGCAGGTAGACGGTCTGGGGGTCAATCAGGTGGTCCTCGCCGCCGAGCGGGCGCCACTTGGTCAGACCCAGCGTGGGCAGCTGATCGGGAGCCGGGCTTTTAAGGATAGCGAGCGCGGCGTCGTAGCGCTCATTTTGCTCGCGCTCGACGTCCTCGACACCCATACCGCCCACACGGCTCACCGTGCCGGCGAAGTACGCGTTGACGAACTCCGACGTAAAGCCCACGGCCTCGAAGATCTGCGCCGAATGGTAGCTCTGCACCGTGGAAATACCCATCTTGGACATGATGGAGACGATGCCGGCGGTCGCAGCCTTGTTGTAGTTGGCGATGCCCTGCTCGGCCGTCACGTCCAGATCGCCGCGTGCCGCCAGATCACGGACGCACGCATGCGCGTTGTACGGATAGATGCCGCTCGCGGAGTAGCCCACCAGTGCCGCAAAGTCGTGCGGGGACACGGCGTCGCCGCACTCCACCACGATGTCGGCAAAGGTACGCACGCCGGCGCGGATCAGGTGGTTGTGCACGCAGCCCACGGCGAGCAGCGACGGCACGGGCACCTCGCCCGCAGCGGCACGATCGCTCAACACCACGATGTTCACGCCGTCGCGGACCGCAGCCTCAACGTCCTCTGCAAGCTGCTTGAGCGCAGCCTGCAGCGCGCCCTCGCCGGCGTCACGGCGGTAGACGGCACGGAAACGGCGGGTCTTAAAGCCCACGCGGTCGATGCCGCAGATGCGGTCGAACTCCTCCTCGCTCAGCAGCGGACGCTCCAGGCGCACCAGCTGGCAAGCCGTGCGGGAATCCTCGAGCAGGTTGCCGTGGTTGCCCAGGTAGAGCGTGGTCGAAGTCACCATGTGCTCGCGCAGGGCATCGATCGGCGGATTCGTGACCTGGGCGAACAGCTGATAGAAGTAGTCAAAGAACGAACGCGTCTTCTTGGACAGGCAGGCCAACGGCGCATCGATACCCATCGAGGCGAGCGGGGCCTTGCCCTGCTGGGCCATGGGGCGCACGACCTCGTCAACATCATCCCAGTGATAGCCGAGCTTGGCCATGCGCACGGCGGCGGGCATCTCGGCATCCTCGGCGGGCGCGGGCGCGGCGGGCTCGTCGAGCGCGTCGACGGTCAGCGTCTCCTCGGCAATCCAATCACGGTAGGGCTTCTCCTTGGCGTAACGGGCGCGCAGCTCGTCATTGTAGATCACGCGGCCGCGGGCAAAGTCGACCTCGAGCATCTGACCCGGTCCCAAGCAACCGCTCGTCAGAATGTTCTCGGGGCTCACCTCGATGGTGCCCACCTCGCTCGCCAGCATAAAGCGACCGTCGCGCGTCACATAATAGCGGGCGGGACGCAGGCCGTTACGGTCGAGGGCGGCGCCCAGGGTACGGCCATCGGTAAAGGCGATGGCCGCCGGACCGTCCCACGGCTCCATGAGCATGGACTGGTAAGCGTCGTAGGCGCGGCGCTCCTCACTCAGGCTGTCGTTGTGGTCCCACGGCTCGGGCAGCAACATGGACGCGGCACGCGTGAGCGGGCGACCGTTCATGACCAAGAATTCGAGCACGTTGTCCAGAATCGCGGAATCGGAACCCTCGCGGTTGATGATGGGCATCACGCGCTCAAGATCGTGCTGCAGCACGGGGCTGTACAGGTTGGGTTCGCGAGCGCGAATCCAGTTGACGTTGCCCTTGAGGGTGTTGATCTCGCCGTTGTGAATGATAAAGCGGTTGGGGTGCGCACGCTCCCAGCTGGGCGTGGTGTTGGTGGAGTAGCGCGAGTGGACGAGCGCCACCGCCGTCTTGACGGCGGCGTCGTTGAGGTCGATGAAGAAGCGGCGCATCTGTGTGGCGACCAGCATGCCCTTGTACACGATGGTGCGCGAGCTCATGGAGCACACGTAGAAAATCTTGTCCCGCAGGGCAAACTCGGCGTCGGCCTTCTTCTCGATGGTGCGGCGGCACACGTACAGGCGACGCTCAAAGGCATCGCCGGCGGGCGTGTCGTCGGGGCGGCCCAGGAAGGCCTGCAGGATGGTAGGCATGCAGGCGCGTGCCGTCTCGCCCAGGTCGTGCGGATCGACGGGCACCTCGCGCCAAAAGAGCAGCGGCACGCCGGCCTCGGCGCAGCCCTCCTCAAACACGCGACGGGCATCCTCTACGCCCTTGTCGTCCTGCGGGAAGAACAGCATGGCCACGCCATAGTCGCCCTCTGCCGGCAGAATCTGGCCGCACTTTTGAGCCTCTTTGCGGAAAAAGTGATGCGGAACCTGGAACAGGATGCCGGCGCCGTCGCCGGTGTTCTTCTCGAGCCCGGTGCCGCCGCGGTGCTCCAAGTTGACCAGAATGGACAGCGCGTCGTCCAGAATCTGGTGATGGCGCTCGCCGTTGATATCGGCGAGCGCGCCGATGCCACATGCATCGTGGTCGAATTCGGGGCGATAAAGGCCCTGCTGCTGAGCGGAATCTGCCTGCATCGCGATCCTCCCCTAGATATTAGACAGTCAGTTGAATAGGCATACTAGGAGCATCGCCGGCCCGTTGTGTTTCCCACCCGTTTCGAAACAATCGCGTAACGCACGTCACAAATGGTCTCCCGGGGACGGCAGGGCTGCGTATTGTCTCGATCTGTAACACGGGGAGCCCATTTGGACGTCTAACTGTTACAGATCGAGATTTTTATAACCAACCAGTCTGGCCTGTCTCAATCTGTAACAGTTAGAGGGGTTTTATGCGCTCAGATGTTACAGATTGAGATGTTTCCGAGAGGCGGCTCCGAATGTCTCGATCTGTAACACGAAGGGCCGGTTTCGGCAGCCAACTGTTACAGATTGAGACAATTACGGCCCCCATTGCACCAACCATGCCTAAAATCACATTTTTGTTAGTCTTGGTTAACTTTTGAGTCTAAAACGGGTATCCTTTGCGGCGTCAAGCAAACGGCACGCACACCGTGCCAGATCAAGGAGGCCCCCATGGCACACCAAGCAGAGCAGCAGACGATGCAACTCGTCCTTATCCGTCACGGAGAATCCGAGTGGAACAAGCTCAACCTGTTCACCGGCTGGACCGATGTCGAGCTCACCGACACGGGCCGCGAAGAGGCGGCGGCAGGCGGCCGCGCCCTCAAAGAGGCGGGTTTCGACTTTGACATCTGCTACACCTCGCGCCTCAAGCGCGCAATCCACACCCTCAACATCGTGCTCGGCCAGATGGACCGCGAGTGGCTGCCCGTCATCAAGTCCTGGAAACTCAACGAGCGTCACTACGGCGCGCTGCAGGGTCTCAACAAAGCCGATGCCGCAGCAGAGCACGGCGATGAGCAGGTGCTCATCTGGCGCCGCTCCTTCGATGTCTGCCCGCCGGCGCTCGAGCCGGGCGACACGCGCGACCCCCACACCCAGGAGCAATACCGCGACATCGCGCCCGACCAGCTGCCCTATACCGAGTGCCTCAAGGACACGATCGCCCGCGCCTGGCCCTATTTTGAGGACGAGATTCGCCCCCAGATGCTCGCCGGCAAACGCGTGCTCATCGCCGCACACGGCAACTCCCTGCGCTCGCTCGTCATGAAGTTTGAGCATCTCACGCCCGAGGAAATCCTCAAGGTCAACATCCCCACCGGTGTGCCGCTCGTCTACACCTTCGACACCGATTTCAACGTCCTCGACAAGCGCTACATCGGTGACCCGGCAACCATCGCCGCCAAGATCGACGCCGTCGCCAATCAGGGCAAGGCGCACAAGTAGCCCCATCTCAAGCTCAACGCGCGGCGCCGTACGACCCCTTTGCGACGCCGCGCCGTCCGCACGCAGGAGCCGACCATGCTCAACCATCTCAAACAACACTATGGTTCGCGCCGTACCGGAGGCCACGGCGGCCTGGACATCGCCCGGCACATCGGCCCCGGGCTGCTCGTCACCGTCGGCTTTATCGATCCGGGCAATTGGGCCTCCAACATGGCCGCGGGCTCGCAATTTGGCTACGCGCTACTGTGGGTGGTCACGCTGTCTACGATTATGCTGATCGTCTTGCAGCACAACGCGGCGCACCTGGGCATCGCCACGGGTGCCTGCCTTGCCGAGGCCACGACCCGCTTTCTTCCCCGCCCCGTCGGACGCGCCGTGCTCGCCAGTGCATATCTCGCAACCGTCGCCACCGCCATGGCCGAGGTCCTGGGCGGCGCGATCGCGCTCCAGATGCTCTTTGGGCTACCCGTGCGCGCCGGCTGCGTCATCGTGGCGGCAGTATCGATGGCGATGCTCATGACGAGCTCCTACAAACGTGCCGAGCGCTGGATTATCGCCTTCGTTGGCATAGTGGGCCTGTCGTTTTTGGCTGAGCTCGCGCTGGTCAAAGTCGACTGGCCGCAAGCCGCCGCAGGCTGGACCACACCCAGCATGCCCACCGACTCGGCCGCCATCGTCGTCAGCATCCTGGGGGCGGTCGTCATGCCCCACAACCTCTTTCTGCACTCCGAGGTCATCCAATCCATGCACTTCGAAGGCCAAGGCGAGCAGGTTATCGAGGAGCGCCTGCGCTACGAGCTCTTCGATACGCTCTTTTCGATGGGTGTGGGCTGGTCAATCAACTCGGCGATGGTCATCCTGGCCGCGACGACCTTCTTTGCCCACGGCTTCGTCGTAGACGACCTCGCCGTCGCGGCCGCCACGCTCTCCCCCATCCTGGGTCCGGCGAGCTCGATCATCTTTGCCGTGGCGCTGCTGTTCGCGGGCCTCTCGAGCAGCGTGACGGCGGGCATGGCAGCCGGCACCATTACGGCCGGCATGTTCGACGAAGAATACGACATCCACGACCGGCACTCATCGATTGGCGTGGTGCTCTGCTTTGCCGGCGCAGTCGCAGCCTGCCTGGTTGTTTCGAATCCTTTTGAAGGTCTCATCTGGAGCCAGGCGCTACTGTCGCTCCAGCTGCCGATCACGGTCTTCGTGCTCATACGACTCACCAGCTCGCGCCGCGTCATGGGCAAATACGCCAACTCGCGCCCGCTCAACGTGCTGCTTGTAGGGATTGGTGTCGTCGTAACGGCGCTCGACGCCGTGCTGCTGGCAGGGATGTAACGAAACTGCACGCCCGCCCAGCCAAACGTCTCGATTTGTAACAGATGGGGCCAATTTCCGCCCCTTGCTGTTACAAATCGAGACAATCGGATAAATACGATCCCCTTGCACCAAAAAGGGCCCCGGCCGGAAATTCGACCGGGGGCCCTGGACAGAGCTCAGTATGGCTAATCGCCGTATGCCTGTGAGCTACTCCTCGACGAGCTCAAACTGATCGGGACCGACGCCGCACACCGGGCACACATAATCCTCGGGCAGCTCGGGCGTATCGACCTCAACCTCGTAACCGCAAACGACGCACACGAACTTATACGTCTTCTTCTCCTCAGCCATGATGTTCTCCTCTCGAACGCGACTGGTGATGTACTTCGCTTATTAGTATATGTTCTCAATAATATAATGCAAGTGTTTTTAAAACATTTCTAGCCTTGATACGAGGACGCCTTCGGAGGCGTCTTGCCCTTCAGGACCTTATGGTAGTAATCGTAGGTGAGCGGCGTCTCGTCACTCAAGCGCTCGGCATCCTCGACCTCGCCGATAAACAGTAGATGCGTGCCAACATCCACAGTGTCGATCAAATGGCAGCTAAACAGGGCCACCGCGTGCTCGGGCACATAGGGCATGCCCAGAGCCGTCTCGCGGGTCTCGTATTTGGCAAACTTGTCATAATCGCTGCTGGTGCGGAACCCAAAGTTACCGATGTAGAGCATGTCGGCGGTCTGATCGATCACGGTCAGCGCGAACGCTTTGGCCGATGCGATGACGCCCGAGGTGACGTTGTCCTTGTTCACGGCAACCGAAATACGCGGCGGCATGGACGTCACCTGCACCGCTGTGTTGATAACGCAGCCGGCACGCAGCCCGTCTGCCGCGGAGCTCACCACGTACAGGCCGCTCGGCATGGTAAAGAACGCAGTTTTGTCCATAACGATCACTCCCCTAACTCGGGTTGGAACCTCATGGATGTATGTACCCACAAAAAAGGCAGCGCCCATAACGGACGCCGCCTTTGAGACATATGTGTCAAAACAGTATAAGCAAGATGAGACGCCCGCAGTTGCGGTGAAATAGGGACTGAATAGCCCCCCAAACAGGCAAAATAGTCCGTATTCCACCGCAACTTATACAGAGCGCCTAGCGATTGCGCTCCTTGAGGGCGCGGTCGATCTCGCGTTGGACATCGCGCTTGGCCATATCCTCGCGCTTGTCGTAGAGCTTCTTGCCGCGGCCCAGACCAAGCAGCAGCTTTACGCGACCGTCGGTATTAAAGTAAAGCTCCAACGGTACCAGAGCATAGCCGCGGTTGCGCAGCTTGCCGTCGAGGAAATCGATCTCCTTGCGGTGGAGCAGCAGACGGCGACGGCGGTCGGGATCGCGGTTCCACACGCCACCATGGCTATAAGGGTGGATATGCAGGCCGACGAGCCAGCACTCCCCGCCGCGAATCAACGCGAAGGTGTCGGTGATCTGGCAGGCGCGCTCGCGAATCGACTTGACCTCGGTGCCGCTCAGCTCAATGCCACACTCAAAGGTCTCATCGATAAAGTACTCGTGATGAGCCGAGCGATTCTTGGAGATGAGCTTGCGCTCGCGCTTACTGGGCATCGCCGGCCTCCTCGGCACCTTCGGCGTTTGAGCCCGCCGCCTCGCGCTTTGCTTTGCGCTCGGCGTTGAGTTCGGCATCGCTCTCGCGCACCAGTTTGATAATCGCCGCACAGGCCTCCTCGCCCACCAGGTCTCGGGCGCGGACCGTCAGACGCGTCGCCTCACGCTTGTCGCCGTCGTTTGCGGCGTCGGTCGCGCACATAATCAGGCAGATCGCAATCTCGGCCGAAGGCGAGGTCGGCACGCCCTGCAGGGCCAGCTCGCCCATCACATGATCGTCGCTCTCATCGGCGGCATCCGGATAGGCAGTATGGATCTTGTTGAGCAGGCGCGTCGTATGCGCATCGCCAGGGGCCAAGCGCAGCGCCAGACGCGCGCAACCCACGGCCGCCGAGACGTTCTCGGTCTCGGGCTCCAAGAAGTACTGACCTAGATTGGCATAGGCGCGGGCGGCGCACTTGCCATCGCTTGCACGCTCCAGTACCGAGAACGAGAGCGATGCCCATTCCTGCTTGTCCTCGAGCGCGCGGAACAGTTCGGCCAAGTCCAAGCGATAGTTGCAGTTCATGGGGTCCCAGCGCACGGCCTGCATCAAGGCGTTGCGAGCACTCACATAATCCTGCTGGCGAATGTAGGCATACGCCATGTCGGAATACAGGCGGTCAAAGGGCACCTCGACCTGCACCAGCTCGCGCGGATCCTTCTCCACGCGGCGGTAGGCCAGACGCTCAAACTTGCTATCGAAGCTAAAGTATTGGCGCTTCTCCTCCGTCTTGCACTCGGCGTCGATATACTCCTCGGCGAGCTCCACCAGACGCTCCAGCAGCGGCGTCGCCGTAGCCAGGTCGCCCTGCGCCAGATAGTTCTCGGCATACGTGATGTCTTCCAAGCTGATAGGCAGGTCCATGGCTACTCCTCGGTCCGGGCGGCAGACTCAACGCGCGCCTTAAATATCGGTCAATACACAAAACCCGGGTCTCTTACGAGGCCCGGGCGTTCAATTTTGGTAGCCCGTACCAGATTCGAACTGGTGATCTCCGCCTTGAGAGGGCGGCGTCCTAAACCGCTAGACGAACGGGCCATATGTAGCAAATGCAATGGCTGGGATGGAGGGAGTCGAACCCCCATTGACGGAACCAGAATCCGCTGTCCTGCCATTAGACGACATCCCAATGACTGCATCGCTGCGCTCGGCTGTGCCTTTGCGCAAGAAAGAAATATACGGGAAGTCCGGCCGTGACGCAAGCCCCAATTTTGACTTTTTTGAAATTCAGTCAAATACGGCCAACACGTGAAGGACCTGTGAAGTCGACCGCTGCACACGAAGGGCAAAACGCCGCGAGCGGTAGTCGTCAACCGTTGGCAGATTCTACCGCGAAAACGATAGCACCAGGCAACACAATCGAAGTATCAATGATCACGTAGATATCGAGGCGCCATGAACGAAGAGCTGGATTACCTGTGGGAAACCCTAGGACTCGAGATAACGGCCGACCTATGGCCCGACCGGGACAAAATCCACCCCACGTTGCGCCCCGCCATCACGGTGATGCAGGCAAAGTACCGCCGCGCCTCGTTTTTGATCATGCGGACGTCATGGCACGCAGGACTCCCCGACCTCAAGCGCATCCAGGCAAGCTTGGTCGAGTTGTCCGGCATGCCGACCGTGATATCCGAGACGCATCTGGAGCAGCGCCAGCGCGAGCGACTGCGGCAGCAACGCATTCCCTTTATCTGTCCCGGCTTTCAGGCATACCTGCCTTTTATGGACGAGGAGTACTGGAGCGGCAAGCCCAACAAGCACGTAAAGGTCTACGAGCCGCACGAGTGGGCACAGCTGGAGGACTGATTAAAGCAACGCCTCGGTCCAAGCTGCTTCCCTAAAGCCGGGAATCGCAAAGTCGTCGCCCACCAGCAGCGGACGCTTGACCAGCATGCCATCGGTCGCCAGCAGCTCGTAGCACTCCCGATCCGTCATGCCCGCATCCAGGCGCGCCTTCAGGCCCAGCTCTCGATATTTCATGCCCGACGAGTTAAAGAAGCGCCGTACCGGCAGCCCCGAACGAGCAATCCAGGTCGCAAGTTCATCGGCCGTGGGATTGTCCGCAACGATATCGCGGTCGACATACTCGACCCCATGCTCGTCCAACCACGCCTTGGCCTTTTTACAGGTCGAACACTTGGGATATTCAACAAACAGTACGGTCATGGGAATCCTCCGAATACAGATCGGCCAACACAGGCACACGCCATACGGGGCGCCTTCGTATGATGGGCCAATTGTAGCCCACGGGTCACACGCTAAACGAACCGTACCCCGAATCCGCGCTTGATGAACGGCAGCAGCTCCATTGCCTCGGGCGCAATGCGGCCCGCAACGTTCATGCGCTCGTCGCCGGGAAGATCAACCCGCGCAATCTCAAGCTCGCCTTCGTAGCGTCCGTACCCACTATTGCCGACGGCAATCGAGCCCGCATTTCGCGGCAGACCGGCGCCGAAATCTGACGGCACGGCATCCGGCTTGAGCGACGTACGCGACTCCTGGGATCGAAAGATGTGAACACTCGAGTCGGGCCGGTCGTGATGAATCTGCCCCCGCAGATAGTCGTAGCCGGGCTCCAGCTCGCAATGCACGTCCACATATCCGGCGGAAACCTGAGCAAACTGTGCCCAACCCGCATCGGAAAGATCGGGGTCACCCACCAGCACGATGTCGCAATCGGCGCCATGTGCAAGCTCAAGCATGTTAAGGGCAACCTTTGA
This sequence comes from uncultured bacterium, assembly GCA_958349055.1. GTDB lineage: Bacteria > Actinomycetota > Coriobacteriia > Coriobacteriales > Coriobacteriaceae > Collinsella. The sequence continues at coordinate 166,031 of CATWBO010000001.1, read as the reverse complement.
CGCGCGACCGCGCTGCGCCTCGACCGTCGGCAGTCCCTCAAATACAGGTCCGCGAACGTTGGTATCGCCCGGCACAAAAGCCATGATTTCAAAGCCGAGCGCCGCAAGACGAAGATTCGTGCGAGCAACGTCCTCAAGCGAAAGACCGGTATAAGGCTTGGGGTAAAAATTGTGGCAGGCGGCAAAACGGGACACATCGGCACCGGCCTCGCGCCACGATGCGATTTCGTCAAAGCTCACCGTCGAAGCATTAACCACAATGCGAAACACACCGGACAGCTCCGCGACCCGCTGAGCGCTAAAGCCATAGTCCAAGCGAAGGTATTCCAGCCCCAGATCGCGCAGATCCTCGATGCGCTCAAGCCACAGCAAGTCGCACGTGCGCGGCCCCACATCGGCAATGAGCGCAATACCGCGCGCGGAAAGCAGCGACATCACATGACGGACCTTATCGGCATACGCCGCTCCCCCATCCTCGGGAATATGCAGTGAGGTGAACGCGTAGCGCGCACCCGCCGCGGCACCACGCTCAATCGTCCGCTCAATATCCTGCAAAGGGCTGGAAAGATAAATCGAAATACCCGTTTTCACGTTTCAACGCTCCTTTAAAAAAGGCCGGCGGAGCAGTTAGCCCCGCCGGCACAACCATAGCATCAAGAAATCTGCCGCGCGCCGCGAGCCCTGAGCAACACGGCTCGCGATATCAAACTACTCGCCAAAGAACTCGTTGATCTTCTGCTCGTCGACGCCAAAGAACCACGTCAGGACAAAGCCAGCGGCATAGGCAAGCAGCATAGCGGCAACGTAGCCGAGCTGCTGACCAGGAACGACGATCAGCAGGCCAAACAGACCGGAAACGCCCTGAGAAACCGTGCCGATGTGAAGTAGCGCCGCGAGTGCGCCGCCAAATCCGGCACCCAGGCAGGCCGTTACAAACGGACGAACGAGCGGCAGCGTAACGGCATACATCAGAGGCTCGCCCACACCGAGGATTCCAACGGGAATGGACTCTGCGACGTACTTCTTGAGCTTGGCGTTCTTGGTCTTAAAGTACAGCGCCAGACCGGCACCGACCTGACCGCCGCCAGCCATCATAAGGATGGGAAGCAGGTAATTGATGCCCTTGGTAGCGCCGTCGGGATCGTTGAGCATAGCGTGGATCGGCGTGAGCGCCTGATGCAGGCCGACGGAAACCAGCGGCAAGAAGCCTGCCGACAGGATATAGCCGCCCAGGACGCCCAGCTTCTCGAAGATAAAGGTCAAAACGCTAAAGATGGCAGTCGTCAGCCATGCACCAACCGGCTGGATGACGAGCATCAGAGCAAAGGCGCCGATGATGAGCACCAGCAGCGGGGACAAGAACGTGTCGAGCGCGTTGGGCATAACCTTGCGAATCTGACGCTCCATCCAGGCAAAAAATGCGCCAGCGATAAGAGCCGCGATCATGCCGCCCGCTGCGGGGTTGTACTGCGCATTGGTGAGCGGCAGCAGAATGGCAGTGGCAGGATCAGCCGCACCAGGCGCAAGCAGGGGCATGGCACTGTTGGCAATACACATCATGCCGGCGATGCCGCCCAGCGCAGCGGAGCCGCCAAACTCACGTGCCGCGTTATAGCCCACCAAGATGGGCAGATAGGCAAACAGGGCCCAGCCCATGGAGCGAATGCCCTGGTACCACCACTCGCCTGCAAGCGCGCCTGCCGTCGAGACGTTAATGACGTTGCAGATACCGTTGATGAGGCCAGCCGCAATGATGCCGGGAAGCAGGGCGACGAAGACATTGGAAATCTTCTTGAGGAAGGCCTGAACCGGCTTGGACTCGTACTTGGCCTTCTGCGCGGCCTTGTTTGTGGCCGCAGCGTCGACCACGCTCTCGTCAGCAACGCCTTTCGCAAGGCCGGTGAGCTTGGAGAACTCCTCGAGCACCTTATTCACCTTGCCCGGACCCAGCACGATCTGCATCGTGTCGTCCTCGACCAAGCCCATCACGCCGTCGAGTGCCTTAATACCCTCCGTGTCGACGTTGCCCGTGTCTTTGACGGTCACGCGCAGGCGCGTCATGCACGCCGCGTTTGCCAACACGTTGTCTTTACCGCCCAAAAGGTCCAGCAGCTTTTGAGCCAGCTCTTTGTTCGTCATAACTCCTCCTTGTATTGGGTATCTCGTTTGGATGTCATATCAGCTCACGCCGCGCACCTATTGGGCATCGGCATTGCTCTTCTCATGGCCACTCACCGCAGCACGGACATGGCCTCGCGCTCGCTCAAGAGCTACCGCAGCCTGCTCGACATCGCAGTCCAGCAGTACCGAGACAATAGCGGTTTTTACGTGGCCGCCGGCATCTGCAAGCGCCTGAATAGCGCGCTCGCGCGTGCAGCCGGTCGCCTCCATCACGATGTTCTGGCCGCGCACCACCAACTTCTCGTTCGTCTGCTGCACATCGACCATCAGGTTTTGGTATACCTTGCCGATCTTGACCATGGCACCGGTCGAAATCATGTTGAGAATGAGCTTTTGAACCGTTCCCGCCTTGAGCCTCGTTGAGCCGGTCAGCACCTCGGGACCGGGCACGGGTTCAATGGCAAGATCTGCGCTCTCCCCGATCTTCGACCCTTGGTTGCAGGCAATTGCAATGGTCTTGCACCCAGTTGCCTTGGCGTACACAAGGCCGCCCACCACATAGGGAGTACGGCCGCTTGCCGCCAGGCCAACGACAAGATCCTTGTCCGAGAGTCCACGCTCCCGCAGGTCGCTCGCGCCAAGTTCCTCGCTGTCTTCGGCACCTTCGACAGCCTTGATAAACGCCGTCTCGCCTCCGGCAATGAGCCCGACAATCAGATCGGGTGACACGCCAAACGTGGGCGGACACTCCGAAGCGTCGAGTACGCCCAGACGACCGCTGGTGCCTGCGCCCATGTAAAAGACGCGCCCGCCGCGCTCGAGTGCCTCAGCAGCCCAGTCGATTGCTGTGGCAACCTGGGGCAGCACTTTTGTGACCGACTGGACGGCACGAAGATCCTCATCGTTCATCGTCGTGACGATTTGCAGCGATGTCATCGTATCGAGGTCCATAGACCTAAGATTGCGCTGTTCGGTCGTGAATTTTGTTAAATCGAGCATTTCATTCACCTCATCTTTCCTGTTTCTCGATGTAGTTTTGCTTAATGACATGCGTCGCCCGTTCGTAGTCGCTGGCAACGTAAGCAGCGTACAGGGCATCGACAACCATAAGCTGGGCCATACGCGAAGCCATGGCACCGCTGCGGACCAAGGGCTCACTCGCAGCGACGCCGAGCACGGCATCGGCCATGGTGGCAAGCTTGGATGATCCATCTACTTTGGTCACGGCCACAACGGGACAGTCGTGACGTTGGGCCTCGGCGGCGCAGTCCAGCACCTCTTGCGTCAAGCCCGAGTAGCTAAAGGCGATTGCCATATCGCCTTCATGCATGTTCTTGGCACACAAGAGCTGATCATGCCAGTCGTCGTACAGATGGCACTCTTTGTCGACACGCATGAGCTTTTGCGCCAGATCGTGCGCGACCAAACGAGAGGCACCGATACCGAACAGATTGACCGCGCGTGCCCGCTTAAGATAGGCCGCACATCGCTCCAAGACGGTGTAATCGAGCGTTCGCGCCGTCGCTTCGATCGTGCGCACGTTGCTTTTCATCACCTTCCCCACGATACGTTCGACGCTGTCATCCATGGAGATGTCCTCGAGGGCAACGTCTTTCTTGTCACCCAAGAGCGCCAGCTCGGCAATCAGTTCGCGCTGGAACTCCTTGTAGCCCGCAAAACCCAAGCGCTTGCAAAAGCGCAAAATGCTCGAGGGCGAGGAGAACGTGGCATCGGCAAGACCGCGGACGGACAGCCCGACCACCTCGTGCGGATGAGCGCTTACATATGCGATGACATTGCGTTCCGCCGGGCTCGCGCTGAGCTCACGCTCGCGAAGCCGCAAAAGCAATCCGTTTGCCATCTCAAACACCTCCGTTGAGAAGAATTAAAGACCAACGAACGATTCGTACCGGATACAAACAGCTTTTACGGTACATTGTGCCGCATCGTGGCGCACAAAGGGCGAGCGTTCTACCGCTCGCCCCTCAAATCCGACCGCTCGGAAATACGCGCGACACAAAATAATTCAACAAGGTCGCATTATCAGAAACGGGTTTGTTACCGGCTAGCGCCTCGCATGGGCGCCGATCGGCCGAGTCGCATAGCGCACCAACGCCGCTGCCAGCAATACCAACAGCATGGCGGTGACATAGCCCGCAGCATCGAATCCTAAATCGATAACGTCGAAATGCCTGCCGGGAACAAAGATCTTATGTACCTGATCGCCAACGGAGCAGACGGCGCAAAAGAGCAACACGGGCACGCAACGGGAGCATACGCTCCACGGACGCCTGGAAAAGCAAACCACGACCACCGAGGCGAACAATCCGACGAAGAAAAACTCTACGGTATGGGCAACGCGACGGACGTTCGTGCCCACCCACATGCGAATGGAAGCAAGTCGGCCAGACCGTACATTCGAGGCAGCCGAATCGGTGCCCCCGGTCATTCCGTTCTCCGTCTGAGCTTCACCCGTGGCATCGGCAGCCTGTACGCCCGCAGCCTGACCCTCCACCACACGCGCGGTGGACTCGCTCAGCAACGACGTCTCCACCGCATTTTGCTCCGTCAGCACCCAGATGCCCGCCAGCGTTGCAGTAAACAGAACGATCGCGGTCCATCCGATTATTTGTTTTACGCGCGCCAAGGGCCTACCTCCTTTTTTTGAATATCAGCGAGTGTAGCCCCAAATGACATCGTCAACGTATCAAAATTTGAATCGCAACAGGAAGCGCCAAAGCGACGCAAACCCCTACCCCGCCTCGCGCATCCAGCGATCGAACGTCCCCACGCACACGCCCAGGCACTTTGCTGCCTGGCTGCGGGTAATATCGCCTGCCTCATAGCTATCGCGTACCAGCTCAAACTGAGGAGGGCACGGCTTGCGAGGTCGACCGAAACGAACCCCTCGCGCCCGCGCCGCTGCAATCCCCTCCGCCTGGCGCCGATGGATATTCTCGCGCTCCACCTGCGCCACGTAGCTCAGCAGTTGCAGCACAATATCGGCAATCAGGGTATTGGTCACATCCGGCGCGCCGCTGGCCCTGGCGCGCGTGTCAAGCAATGGCATGTCCAACACCACAATGGCAACCCCGAGCTCCTTGGTAATGCGTCGCCATTCCTCAAGAATCTCGGAGTAATTACGGCCAAGTCGGTCGATAGAAAGCACCACCAGCACGTCCCCGTCTCCCAGGATGTGCAGCAGCTCGCGATACCGCGGGCGATCGAAGTCCTTGCCGCTCGCATGGTCGGCATAAATATTCGCCGAGCCCACGCCATAGGCGCCCAGCGCATCCAGCTGCCGATTAAGATTCTGATCGCGCGAACTCACCCGCGCATAACCATACACCGTCGCCATCTCATCCCCGCTTTCTTGTAAACCTGCCAAAAAGGGACAGGTTTATTTTGGTAGGATTTACCTCTCCAATAGCAGGTAAGCGGGCGGCCGAGCAAACGGCAAGGTAGCCATGATCCAAATGCGGAGGGCGGCCCCGAAAGACCGCCCTCCGCTCTCCCGCCATGAGTCGGGATTTGGCTAATGGATAAGCTTAAAGTCCAAGTGCCCACGCGTGGTATTGACGCGCGAGACCTCGATAATCACGCGCTGGCCCAGTTCATAGCGAGTCCCCGTGTCGGCACCTGTGAGCGTGAGCGCGTCCTCGTCAAACTCGAACCACTCGTTGCCCAGGCTCTTGATCGAAACCAAGCCTTCGACCTGCGTCAGGTCCAAGCGCACAAAGAGGCCCATGCTGCTAACCCACGAGACGGTTCCGGCATAGCGCTCGCCCAGACGGTCCTCATAGTACTGGGCAATCTTAATCTTTTGCGTCGCATGGCTGGCGGCATCTGCCGCGCGCTCGGCATCGCTGCATGCGCGGCAGATCTGCGGCAGAATGCGCGGCAGCGACTCGCGCCCCTTGCCGGTCAGCCGCGGCGTACGGACCAAGGCGTCCTTGCCGCCGAGCTGCTCATAGGCCAACTGCAGCTTGAGTACGCGGTGCACCACCAGATCGGGGTAGCGACGGATGGGACTCGTAAAGTGACAGTAGCACGGCGCGGCGAGCGCAAAGTGGCCCTCGTTGTGCGGCTTGTACAGCGCGCGCTGCATGCTGCGCAGAAGCAGCGTGTTGACGAGCGGCGCGTTGGCCGTACCGGTGGCAGCATCGACTGCAGCCTGCAGCTCATCGGGACTCCCCAGGGCAATACCGGCAGCACGGCGATCGTCGATGATGCCTAGCTGAGCCAGCGCAACGGCGGCACCGTGCAAGCTATCGGGGCTCGGATCCTCATGCACGCGATAGCAGGCCTCGATATCACGGTCCGCCAGCCACTCTGCAACGCACTCGTTGGCGAGCAGCATGGCTTCCTCGACAAGCGACGTGGCACACGAACGCTCACGCGCCACAATCTGCACGGGCACTCCGTCCTCATCCAATAGAGCGCGAATCTCGGCCGTGTCAAAATCGATTGAGCCGCGGGCGCGACGGATACGACGGCGAAGTTCGGCGAGTTCGTTAGCGGCGACAAGGAAATCGCCGAGGTCGATGTTGTAGCCGCGGGCGGTCTCCTCGCACGCAAGACCGCGCTCAAGCGCTTCCTCGCGCGAGGTCTCAGCAGCCGCAACATCCTCGGCCGCACCCTCCAGCACCGAATACTCAACCGCGCCGGCACGCACCAGCAGCGCCTCGGCGCCGTCATAGTCCATACGCACACGCGAGCGAATCACGCTGGGGTACGGATCGTAATGCCGCACGCGACCCTGCGCATCGAGCTCAATGTCAACGGTAAACGCAAGACGGTCCTCGTCAGGGCGAAGCGAGCACAGGTCACAGGACAGGCGTTCGGGCAGCATGGGAAGCACGCGATCGGCCAGATACACCGATGTCGTACGATGGCGAGCCTCAAGATCGATATGCCCGTCCCAAGCCACATAGTGAGAAACGTCAGCGATATGCACACCCAGCTTGTAGCCACCCTCGGGCGTGCGCTCAAGCGAAATGGCATCGTCAAAGTCGCGCGCGTCGACCGGGTCGATCGTGATGACAAAGCGGTCGCGCAGATCGCGGCGGAGCGGGTCCTTAAGCGCCGCGGACACATCGAGCGAAAGCCCCTCGGCCTCGTCCAGCGCGGCCTCGGGATAGCTATCGGTATATCCGTAACGCGCCATCACATATTGAACGCCCAAATCGGGCGCGTCATCTCCGCCAATGCGGCGTTCGATCGTCACGGTGCCCGATTCCAGGCGCGTCGGGTAGGTCAAAATGCGCGCGACAACGGCATCACCCGGGTGGACACCCAGACGATCCGCCGAGGTATCCTCGGGCAGAATGAAGAAGTCGGCCTTCAGGCGCGAATCGAGCGGCTCGATCACACCGAGCGGACCAGCGGTCTGGTACGTACCCACCACGCTTATGGCTGCGCGCTCAACCACGCCTTCGATCACGGCGCGCCGCTCACCGTGCGGGCTGTTCTTAATGCTCACGGCAACGGTATCGCCGTCCATGATCTCGCGCTTACCGCGGCCCATAACCTTGTAGTCGCCGCTCTCGGTTATGACATAGGCGCCATGCTCATGGAGCTGCACGCGCCCGGTCAGGCTCGGACGGCGTTCGCTGCGCACCGGCCCACGTTTATTGCGGGCACCGCGCTTATGCTTGTTATTGCGCCCCATGGCGCCTCCTTGCTATCGATTGCCGTTTACATCCCAAGAGTCTACCCAAATGATCCCTAGGGGACGGCAGGATTGCGGGTCACATAGATAGACCAGCGCCACAATGACCCGTTTTCTTCCGTCCCTTAGGGATCAAAAAACGGGCCGCCCCATAAGAGACGACCCGTTGGAAGGGTGAATTCCAGGCATGCCTACACGCGCAGGTAGCGGCGCATGGCGATGGCAGAACCAAAGAGACCGATAATCACGCCGACCAGAATCAGCGCAGCATAGGTCACCAGGTAGTACTGCATCGGCAGGGCAAACGACATCCAGCCGATGCTCTCCTGCAGACGCGGAATCATCAGATTACGCAGCAGCTCCAGAACACCGATGGAAAGCAGCGAGCCCAAAATGGCCTGCAGTACGCCCTCGGTGATAAACGGGCCGCGAATGAAGCCGTTGCTGGCGCCGACCAGACGCATAATCGCAATCTCACGACGACGCGCCGTGATGGACAGGCGAATCGTGTTGTTGATGAAGATGAATGCGATAAAGGTCAGAAGGCCAACGAGCACCACGGCGGCGATGCGGATGTAGTTGGTCACCTGGAACAGGCGGCTCACTTCCTCCTGGCCGTACAGCACGCTCGCGTTGACGTCGCCGTCATCCGCGATCTTCTGGAAGTCGGCGTTCTTCTTGAGCTTCTTTGCCGTGCTCTCGACCTGAGACGGGTCATCCATCTCAATGGCGAAGGAGGCGGGCAGCGGGTTCTGGCCGTCGAGCGCGCTCATGGTGGCATCGGCGTTACCCGACATCTTGCTCGTGTACTCGGCCAGCGCGTCGTCCTTGTCCTTATAGGTCACGGACTTCACGTTACTCCACGTTTTGAGCTCGGCCTCAAAGGCCTGAACATCGGCCTGATCGGCGTCATCGCTAATAAAGGCGTTAATGACAACCTGATCCTCGACGGTGCCGATCACGGAGTTCAGCATCGCGGAGCCCATGATGAACAGGCCGATGATAAACAGCGAAAGGAAGATCGTGATGACGGCGCCGAGCGAGGTAGTCCAGTTACGGAAGAAGTGGCTGATTGCCTCTTTGAAGGAGTAGCCCACGTTAGTTGGTGCCATAGTTGCCGTAACCTCCCCTCTCCTGGTCGCGGATAACGTGGCCGCCCTCGAGGGCGATCACGCGACGGTGCATGCTATCGACCATCTCGCGGTCGTGCGTGGCGACGATCACGGTGGTGCCGGTGCGGTTAATGCGCTCGAGCAGCTTCATGATGCCCAGCGAGATCGCCGGGTCGAGGTTACCCGTGGGCTCGTCGCAGATCAGCAGCGGCGGACGGTTGACCATAGCGCGGGCGACGGCAACGCGCTGCTGCTCGCCACCGGAAAGCTGGTCGGGTAACGAGTCCATCTGATCGGCCAGACCGACCAGACGCAGCACCTCGGGCACCTGGCTGCGAATGACGCCCTTGGGCTTGCCGATGCACTGCAGAGCAAACGCCACGTTTTCGTAGGCGGTTTTTTGCGGCAGGAGCTTAAAGTCCTGGAACACGGCGCCAATCTGGCGACGCAGGAACGGAACCTTGCGGTTCTTGATCTTCATGAGGTCCTGACCGGCAACCAGGATGCGACCGCTCGTCGGCTTGACGTCGCGGTTGAGCGTCGACAGCAGCGTGGTCTTACCCGAGCCGGAGTGACCGACCAGGAAGACGAACTCGCCCGGATAGATCTCGATGTTGATGTCGTCGAGTGCAGGCTTGTTGGGCTGTGCCGGATAGATCTTGGTGACATGCTCCATAAGGATGACGGGCTCGACACCGGCCTGCTTGGCCATCTTCTTGCGGCTGGCCTGCGGATCGATGGGCGCAAACACCGACGTAAAATCGGGGTTGTTGAGCGCGTTATCGAGGCTTGCGACCTCGGCTGCCTGATCGCTCTCGACCACCGGGGCAGCAGGCTGCGTGGGATCGGGAATAGCGGCAAAGAGGCCAGACTGCGCAGGCTGAGGAGCCGGTGTCGCAGGAGCCATGGGGTCGGGAATGCCGGCCATGCTAGGCTGCGGCGCGGCGGCGCCAGCCTGAGGCTGCTCCACGCGAGCGGTCACGGCCTGAACGGGCTCAAAACCCGCCGTGCCGGAAAGCGCAACATCGCTGGTGGGATTGTAGGCAAAGGGATCGGATGCCGGCTGTGCCTGATCTGCCGGCTGAGCGGGGGCCTGAGCAACAGGCTGGCCCTCTGAATCCGGAGTGGCGAAACGACTGCCCTGGACGTCTGTCTGCGTCTTGGGGGCATCATCGCCCGCACCGGAGGTACGGAAGTGGTTACCCACTGGTGCTCCTTATCGTCGTGCGTTTAAACTACATGAGCGCTTTGTATTTTAGCAGCATTAGCTTTGCTGCACATAAGAAGCATGGCGTGCTTAGGGATCCCGTCGGCCGGGCACAGGGTTACTCTCCAAATCGTCCTCGGACATGTCGGAGCCCCGGCGGCGCGCTTCGCGCGGCTGGGGCTCCTCCGTCCGGCGGAATGATTGGGTGAGTACCCCTGGGCCCGGCCTGCGGTAACTAAGGGGTCGCTGGGTTTTGCTTAAGTGCAGCAGCGCCATGCTTGGGGGCTGAATTGAACGTGGCTGGAATGGGCCCTTATCCCAATAGAAATCCTGCTTGATACGGCCTCTTTAGAAGTTGCGGTGAAATAGGGACTGTTTTAGCAGTTAAGAGCCCTAATCAGTCCTTATTTCACCGCAACTGAAACAGGGGCGCTCTCCAAGAGAGCGCCCCTGCCGGGTTTCCATAGTACTGGCCGAAGCAGCTTTATAGTTCTGGCGAAGCAGTCCTTGAGATCCGTCTTGCCTTATGCCAAGAACTCCTTGGTGGTCGCCACGATGTTGGCGGCGTCCAGGCCGTACTTGTGCAGGAGCTCGGCACCCGGGCCAGACTCACCGAAGGTGTCGTTGACGCCGATCTTCTTGAGCGGTGTCGGGCACTGCTCGCACAGGACGTCGGCAACGGCGCTGCCCAGGCCACCGATCACAGAGTGCTCCTCGACGGTCACGACGTGGCCGGTCTTGGTGGCGCTCTTGACGATCAGGTCGGCATCGATGGGCTTGATGGTGTGCATGTTGATGACCTCGGCGTCGATGCCCTCGGCAGCGAGCTGCTCGGCGGCCTCGAGAGCCTCGCCGACCATCAGGCCGCAGGCGATGATGGTCACATCGGCGCCCTCGCGCATGACAATGCCCTTACCCAACTCGAACTTGTAGGTCTCGGGGTCGTTAATAACCGGCGAGGCCAGACGGGCGAAGCGCATGTACACCGGACCGTCGCACTCGTAGGCGGCGCGCGTCACGGCGCGGGCCTCGACGTCGTCGGCAGGAACGATAACGGTCATGCCGGGGATGACGCGCATCAGGGCGATATCCTCGCAGCACTGGTGTGTGGCACCGTCCTCGCCCACCGAGATACCAGCGTGCGTGGCACCGATCTTAACGTTGAGGTGCGGGTAGCCGATGGAGTTACGGACCTGCTCAAAGGCGCGGCCGGCGGCGAACATGGCAAAGGTGCTCGCGAAGGCAACGCGACCGGTGGTTGCGATACCGGCGGCAACACCCATCAGGTTGCTCTCGGCGATACCCACATCGAAGAAACGGTCGGGGCAGGCGGCCTTAAACTTACCGGTCTGCGTGGCGGCGGCCAGGTCGGCGTCGAGGACCACAAAGTCATCGTGCTCGTTGGCGAGCTCGACGAGGGCCTCGCCGTAGCTTACACGCGTGGCAATTTTCTTGACGTCTGCCATCCTAGAGCTCCTCTCCGGCGGCCGTGAGCTCTGCCATGGCCTGCTCAAACTGTTCATCGTTGGGGGCCTTGCCGTGCCAACCAACCTGGTTCTCCATAAAGGACACGCCCTTGCCCTTCAGGGTCTCGGCGATAATGGCGGTCGGCTGCCCCTTGGTGGCGCGAGCCTCGGCAAAGGCGGCGCGGATCTGGTCGAAGTCGTTGCCGTCGGCGAGCTCCACCACGTGGAACTTAAAGGCGCGGAACTTGTCGGCGAGCGGCATGGGGTCGTTGACCTCCTCGACGGGGCCGTCGATCTGCAGGCCGTTGTGGTCGACGATCACACAGAGGTTGTCGAGCTGCTGGTTGCCGGCAAACATGGCGGCCTCCCAGACCTGGCCCTCCTCGCTCTCGCCATCGCCCAGCAGGGCGTACGTGCGATAAGTATCGCCCCAGTGCTTGGCGGCAACGGCCATGCCCACGGCGGCGGAGATGCCCTGGCCGAGCGAACCGGTGGACATGTCAACGCCCGGGGTGTCGTTCATGTTGGGGTGACCCTGCAGGTGGCTGCCGATGTGGCGCAGCGTCTCAAGATCCTCCTTGGGGAAGAACCCACGCTCGGCGAGCACAGCGTACAGGCCCGGAGCGCAATGGCCCTTGGAGAGCACAAAACGGTCGCGATCGGCCTTGCGGGGATCGGACGGGTCGACGTTCATTTCCTCAAAGTACAGATAGGTCATGATGTCGGCAGCGCCGAGCGAACCGCCCGGATGGCCGGACTTGGCAGCGTGCACGCCGGTGACGATGCCCTTCCTTACCTCGTTGGCAACCTTTTTGAGCTCTTCGTCGCTCATTGTGCCTTCCTTTCATCCTCATTAGACAAAATGCGCACGGCACCGAAGGTAATCCCAACACAGCCGCAATGCACGTACGTCATTCATTATGCTGGAAACTGATGGCTTTACCAGAGTTTTTATCATTTTTTGAGCAATTGAGCAGGCAGAACCGCTGATGAAACGGTTTATCAATGTGAACGTCTTTTGGATGGGACGCGGTCGGCCCTACGCGCTAATGTCCTTGAATCCCTCGCCGAAAGCTTCCGTAACGTCGGCGACCGTCACAATAGCGTGAGGATCGCGCTCGCGCACGATCGTCTTGAGGGTATTGAGCTCTCGACGGTTCACGATGACCATGATCACCGGCTTCTCGGCACCCGAATACATGCCAGTCGCCTTAAACTTGGTACAACCACGACCCAGGCCATACATGATATCGGCAGCGATATCGGGGAACTTGTCCGAGATGATGAGTACCATACGGCGTTTGTTGCCACCATCGACCACGGCATCGATCACGTAGCCGCTAATGACCATCGAAAGGCCTGCATATAGTGCATTTTCGATTGAAAAGACCGGAGCCGATGCCGCACATACGGCAACATCGATCGCCATGACGGTCGAGCCCACGGGCAGCGAGGTATTACGCGAGATGATTTGGCCAATCGTGTCCGAGCCGCCGGTGTTGGCGCCGGCGCGCAGCACCATGCCGTAACCGATGCCTGTAATAATGCCGCCCCACATGGCAGGGAGCATCAGGTCCGCATCCGCCAGAGGTGCTACAAACGGGGCGAACAGATCGGTAAAGAAGCCCAGCAGCACAAAGCCCGTCGCGGTCTGCACCACGTAGAACATGCCGCCCTCGCGCATAACGACCAGCAACAGCAAGGCGTTCATCACGATCGTCTGAATACCAACGGGAAGCGATATGCCGCGCGATGCGCCGACCGCCTGGATAATGGTGGCAAGGCCCGTAACACCACCGGCAGCAAGGCCGTTGGGAATCAAAAACAGGTCGGTCGCAATAGCGGCCAGAGCGCACCCCAACATAATCTGGGGCAGGTCGTGAAAGAAGTTCATCGATAGAATGCGCTTGATGTCCAGACGATATGCCATGCTACCTCCCTCAAAAAAGCGCACCCAAACGGATGCGCTTCGAACTTCTTGCTGTATTCGATTCTACCGATTCGCCGAACAAAAACCACCCCTGCGCAGGGTTTGCTTTGGATACAAAACCACCCTGCTCGGAGGGTTTTATCCATTTCCACATAAACCGGGCGGTTTATGCAGATGGGATCTCTGCGTCAGCGTTGCCAGTGGCCCAGCGATGGTAGCCAATAACAAACGGGTCCAGGTCGCCATCGTCAAGAACTGCCTCGACGTTGCTGGTCTCAACGCCCGTGCGTAGGTCCTTAACCATCTGATACGGGTAGAGCACGTAGCTGCGGATCTGGTTGCCAAAACCAATCGTGGTCTTGGGCCCGCGGATCTCATCCAGGGCCTCGGCGCGCTTCTCGAGCTCAATCTCGTACAGGCGAGCCTTGAGGATCTGCATGCACGCGGCCTTGTTCTGGATCTGGCTGCGCTCGTTTTGGCAGGTGACCACAATGCCGCTGGGGAAATGCGTCACGCGCACGGCGGAGTCGGTGGTGTTAACGCCCTGACCGCCCGGGCCGCTCGCGTGGTACACGTCCACGCGGATGTCATCGGGACTGATCTCGATATCGATATCATCGGGTAGCACGGGGATGACCTCGACGCCGGCAAACGTGGTCTGGCGGCGCTTCTTGTCGTCGGTGGGGCTAATGCGAACCAAGCGGTGGACGCCGGCCTCGGCGCGCAGCATGCCAAATGCGTCCTTGCCCTCGACGGTAAAGGTCGCGCGGTCGATGCCGATGACCTCAGCAGCGGGGCAGTCGTTAATCGTGACCTTCCAGCCGCGACGCTGGCAGTACTTCATGTACATCTTAAAGAGCATGAAGGTCCAGTCCTGGGCCTCCAGACCACCCTGTCCGGGCTTGATGGTCACAATGGCATCGCCGTGATCGAACTCACCGGTAAACCAGCTCGAAAGCTCAAGCTCATCGATGGCACGGGCCAGGCGCTCAGCCGTGGCTGTAGCCTCCTCGCGAAGGGCGGCGGCATCGGGGTCATCCCCCATCTCCTCGGCAAGCTCCAGCGCGGCGCGGGCATCGGAAAGCTCGCCGCGCGCGTTGTCCACGGCAGCGATATCTTCCTTGGTGCGCGCGATTTCCTCCATGGTGGCACGGGCGGCGTCGGCGTCATCCCAAAAGCCGGGGGCCACGCTTTTGGCCTCGAGCTCGGTCACGCGCGTGCGCTTTTCGTCCAAGTGGAGATACGACTCGACCTCGCCGAGCCGGTCCGCAAACGCGTCCAGCTCGGCGGGCGTTACCTCTAAAGCCTCAGCCATTAACGATTCCTGCCGTGGCAGTACTTAAACTTCTTGCCGCTACCGCAGGGGCACGGGTCGTTGCGGCCCACGTTGACGTACGGATCGTCGCTCTCGGACTTGCGATAGGTGGTCACCTTGCCACCGTTGTTGACGGCAGCCGGACCACCCTGGACAGCCGTGCGGGCCTGCACCTGCGCCTGCTTGCGCAGCACCGAGTCGCCGTTGTCACCATCGACCTCGGCAGGACCGGAGAAGTGCGCACCCTCGAGCGCGGGCTCCTCCTTGTGCTCCACGGCACGCGGGGCAGCCTTGATCTCGATGCGCAGAACCGTGCGCAGGTAATCCTCGTACATGGTGTCGACGAGGATCTGGAACGCGCCGTAGGCCTCGGTCTTGTACTCGACCAGCGGGTCGCGCTGGCCAAAGCCGCGCAGGCCGATGCCGGTCTTGAGATAGTCCATCTCCTGCAGGTAGTTCATCCAGCGGGTATCGATGACGCGCAGCATGACCTGGGTGTTGAGCTCGCGCATCAGGTCTTCGCCCAAGCGCTCGGCCTTCATGTTGTAGCACTTCTCTACGTAAGCCAGGACATCGGCAGCCAGAGCCTCATAATCCTCGTCGGGGAACTTCGGCGTATCGATGTGGCCGGTGAGCTCCACAACCCACTTGCGCAGGCCCTCCAGGTCGCGCTCGCCATCGTGACTGTCCTTGGTGCAGAACTCCTGAACGCAGCGGTACACGGTGTCGTGCATGACCTCGGTGATGTGGTCGGTCAGGTCCTTGCCGTCCAGAATCTTATTGCGCTCAGCGTAGATGACCTGGCGCTGCTTGTTCATGACGTCGTCGTACTCAAGGACGCTCTTGCGCATGGAGAAGTTGATGCTCTCGACCTTGTGCTGGGCGCTCTCGACGGCCTTGGAGATGATCTTGTGCTGGATGGGCATATCGTCGCCCATGTCGGCCGTGACCATCATCTTGGAGACGCGGTCCATCTTGTCGCCACCGAACAGGCGCATGAGGTCGTCCTCGAGCGACAGGTAGAACTGGGTCTCGCCCGGATCGCCCTGACGGCCGGAGCGGCCGCGCAGCTGGTTGTCGATACGACGGGACTCGTGGCGCTCGGTGCCGATAACGGTCAGGCCGCCGGCGGCAAGCACGCGCTCGCGCTCGGCCTTGCAGGTCTCCTTGGCCTCGGCGTTAAACTGCTCAAGCTGCTCGGGCGTCACGTCCTCCATGGTCAGGCCCTCGTACTCAAGGCGCTCGCGCACCAGCTCGTCGGGGTTGCCGCCCAACAGGATGTCGGTACCACGACCGGCCATGTTGGTAGCGATGGTCACGGCGCCGTAGCGTCCGGCCTGGGCCACGATGTGGGCCTCGCGCTCATGGTGCTTGGCGTTGAGGACCTCGTGTGCGATGCCGCGCTTGGTAAGGGCGGCGGACAGCTTCTCGGAGCTCTCGATGGAGACGGTGCCCACCAGGACCGGCTGGCCCTTGGCGTGACGCTGCTCGACATCGTCGGCGACGGCGTTGTACTTGGCCTGAATGGTGCGGTACACCAGGTCCTCGTGGTCCACGCGCTGCACAGGCTTGTTGGAGGGGATGACCTCGACGGGTAGCTTGTAGATCTCGCGGAACTCGGCATCCTCGGTAAGTGCCGTGCCAGTCATACCGGAGAGCTTGTCATACAGACGGAAGTAGTTCTGCAGAGTGATGGTGGCCAGCGTCTGGTTCTCCTCGCGTACGAGCACGCCCTCTTTGGCCTCGATGGCCTGGTGCAGGCCTTCGGAGTAACGGCGGCCTTCCATAATGCGGCCGGTGAACTCGTCGACGATCTTGACCTCGCCGTTGGTGACCACGTACTGCTTGTCGCGGTGGAACATGTACTGGGCCTTCAGCGCCTGCTGCAGGTGGTTGACAAGCTGGCCGGAGAGATCGGCATAGATGTCATCGATACCCAGGCGGCGCTCGATCTTCTTAAGGCCGCGCTCGGTGGCGGCGATGGTGTGCTTGGCCTCGTCCATGACGTAGTCGCCCGTGGGTTCAACGTCCTCGGTGGCGGTAAGCATGTCGTGCGACACGTCCTCGCCGCGCTCAAGGCCACGCACGGCACGCGCGAAGTCCTTGTAGGTACTGGCGGACTTGGTGCCAGCGCCCGAGATGATCAGCGGGGTGCGGGCCTCATCGATCAGGATGGAGTCAACCTCGTCGACGATGGCGTAGTTGTGGCCGCGCTGCACGCGCTGCTCGGGGCGGGTGACCATGTTGTCGCGCAGGTAATCGAAACCGAACTCGGAGTTGGTGCCGTAGGTGACGTCTGCCTGGTAGGCCGGACGCTTGAGCTCGAGCGGCATGTTGTTCTGGAGCAGACCGACGGTCATTCCCAGGTACTTGTAGATGCGGCCCATCCACTCGGAGTCGCGCTTGGCCAGGTAATCGTTGACGGTAACGACATGTACACCCTTGCCGGCGATAGCGTTGAGGTAGCCGGCCAGCGTGGAGACCAGGGTCTTGCCTTCGCCGGTCTTCATCTCGGCGATATGCCCCTCATGAAGCGCCATGGCGCCGATGAGCTGTACGTCAAAGTGACGCATGCCCGTGATGCGCTTGGAAGCCTCACGCACGGTGGCAAAAGCCTCGGGGAGCATGTCGTCGAGCGACTCGCCGTTGGCGTAACGCTCACGGAACTTATCGGTCTGGGCGCGGAGTTCCTCCTCGGTCATCTTCTCAAACTGGGGCTCAAGACCGTTGATCTGGTCGACGATCTTGTAGTAGCGCTTAAGGTCCTTATCGGATCCAAAGGACAGCAGCTTTGACATGAATCCCATGTGGTTTTCCTTTTTGGCCATCGCCCACGCCATGCAGCCTCGGGCGAGTTAAACACAGATAAATGTACTTTAGCCAAACAGGACGCGGCCTATACGGTCGAGCTCGACCGCCACGTAATAACTACGACCAACCTGCCACAATGGGACAGGTTAATTTTGGCAGGTCTATCTGGGCAAACGCCGCCTCTCTGCCATGTGGTGCCATGGGGACAGGTTAGTTTGCACTAATTTAAAAAGAAAAAGGGCCGCGCATCCAAATGGATGCACGGCCCTCATGCCATGAATGCGAGTGATTCCGCGGCGAGCTATTTACTCAGCAGCCTCGGTGGTCTCGGCCTCGGCAGCGGCCTCCTCGACGGGAGCCTCTGCGGGGGCCTCGGCGGCCTGCTTGGCAGCCTCCTCGGCAAACTTAGCAGCACGCTTAGCCTTCTCGGCAGCCTTAGCCTCAGCGGCGGCCTTGCGAGCGGCCTCGGCCTCAGCAGCCTTGGCGGCCTTGGCAGCCTTGGCCTCCTCGGCCTTCTTGAGCTGGGCGGCAGCGGCGCCACCGAACTTGTCGGCGAAGCGCTGGACGCGTCCACCGGTGTCGACAAACTTCTGCTGGCCGGTGTAGAACGGGTGGCACTCGTTGCAAAGCTCGACCTTCATCTCGGACACAGTAGCGTGCGTCTTGAAGGTGTTGCCGCAGGAGCACGTCACCGTGCACTCGACATACTGGGGATGGATACCCTGCTTCATGGTAGGACTCCTTATTGGTCAGGCGCTGGTTACCGATCAGCGCATAAGGCGTCTTGGTTTCCGACCAAGACAACAAACTCGGCTATGGTACCACGGCGCCGCGCGTCCCACAAAAGGTTCACGGTCTTTGTGCAACGCGGCGTGGCCAACCGCAGCGGACACGCACCCTGTCGCCCCTTCGCCCATGTTGCAGACGTGTAACGCCGCTGTAAGCGCACCTCTTTTGGCGCCAGACAGGTACAATGATGAACACTGTACCGTAGCGGAGCGCCCCGCGCGCGCCGCAACCACGCGAAAGGGTTTCCCATGGCCGAGATCTCGTCCTCCCGTATCGTCATCACCGTCCTTGGCAAGAACCGCCCCGGCATCGTCGCCGGCGTCACCCGTGTCCTAGGCGAGGCCAACGTCGACATCCGCGACATCACGCAGTCCATTATCGAGGACATCTTCACCATGACCATGCTGGCCGATACCGCCGAGTCCAAGCTCGACTTCGCCGAGCTGCAGAAGGCCCTGGCCGAGGCCGGCGAGCTTTCGGGCGTCAACGTGTCCATCCAGCGCGAGGACGTCTTTAACTTTATGTACCGCCTGTAGCGAGCAAGCCGCTGGGGATAGCCTGACGCGCGCATGCCCATGCAAGTCACCCCGATGCGGCCCGGAGAGGAGCGCGCATGGCCTACGACGCCAAGAAAATCTATTACCGCTTCGATGACCACTTGAGCCGACTAGTCCTGGATTACGAAGCAAGCCGCCAGATTTCGTCTGAGAGCGAAAGCCTCTACCACGGCCTGCCGACCGACCCTTATGACGAGGGCCTGTTTGTCGAGCACAATGTCAAGCGCGGCCTGCGCAATGCCGACGGCTCGGGCGTGGTCGCGGGTCTCACTCGTATCTCGGATGTGCACGGCTACAACAAGGTCGACGGAAAGGTCGTGCCCGATCAGGGCAAGCTCACGCTTCGCGGCTACAGCATTGAGGATCTGGTCAACAATGCCCAGGCCGAGAATCGCTACGGCTACGAGGAAGTCGCCTATCTGCTTATCACGGGTTCGCTGCCCAACAAGGAAGAGCTCGACGGCTTTTGCGAGCGCCTGGGCGCCTTTAGACATCTGAGCGACGAGTACGTTAAAGAGTTCCCTATGACCACGGTGTCGTCGAGCATCATGAACGTGCTCCAGCGCGCCGTACTGCTGCTCTACGCCTTCGATGCCGAACCAGACGTGATCACGCCCGAGCACGAAATCGACGTCGCCATTTCCATGCTCGCACGTCTCCCGCGCATCGCCGCCTTCGCACACATGGCCTCGGTCGCCAAGCTTCGCGGCTCCGAGGTTCACGTGCCGCACCCCACGCCCGGCCTCTCCACCGCCGAGACCATCCTACAGGTCTTGCGCGGTGGCATGGCGTTCACCCGCGACGAAGCCATGCTGCTCGACGTGATGCTCATGCTGCATGCCGAGCACGGCGGCGGCAACAACTCCACGTTCGCCTGCCGCGTGCTGTCCTCATCGGCCACCGACCCGTATTCCGCCTACGCCGCGGCTATCGGCTCGCTCAAGGGCCCGCGCCACGGCGGTGCCAATGCCAAGGTCGTGTCTATGCACGAGGACATCCGCGCGCATGTCTCCAACTGGGAGGACGAGGACGAGGTCGCAGCCTATCTGGGCAAGATCCTCGACAAGCAGGCCTTCGACGGCACGGGTCTCATCTACGGCATGGGCCACGCCGTCTATACGCTCAGCGACCCGCGCGCCGAGGTCTGCCGCCGTTACGCGCGCTCGCTGGCAGCCAAGAAGGACTTGGGCGAAGAGTTCGCGCTCATCGAGCGCATCGAGCGCCTGGCACCCCAGGTCATGCGCGACCACGGCATGACCAAGCCCATCTGCGCCAACATCGACCTGTACACAGGCTTTATCTACAAGATGCTCGGCGTGCCCGAGACGCTTTTTACGCCGTTATTCGCCGTCGCCCGCATGGCCGGCTGGTCGGCACACCGCATGGAAGAGCTCTTCTGCGCGCACCGTATTATTCGCCCGGCCTATCGTCCGGTGATCGAGCCGCTGGAGTACAAGCCGCTCGCCGACCGCTAGGACGCGGACCGTTATAGAACTCGAGCGTGGCCAGGGCATCGCCGCCCTCGGCCACGCTTTTTATGCCAGCAGAAAGGGCTGCATCAAATGATTGTGTTTTCCGATATGGACGGAACGCTGCTGACGAGCGATAAGCAGATGAGCGATGCCACCTGGTCGATGCTCGACGAACTCGCTCGACGCGGAATTGAATTTGTGCCCTGCACGGGACGTCCGCTGTCGGGCATCTTTGAGCCCATCCTCGCCCATCCCGCCGTGCACTATGCCGTCTGCGCCAATGGCGCCAGCGTCTGGCAGCTCGACGACGATGTGCCCAACGATGCCTCGCGCGCCACGCGCATTTTGAGCCGTCCGCTCGATCGCGGCATTGCCCATCGCGTCCATCGCATCGCCGCCGGCCACGATGTGACCTTCGATATCTTCGCGGACGGGCAGTGCTTCCTCCCCCGCTCGAGCTACAAGCGCCTGGACGAATTCTGCGGCGGCGACCCCCACATCGCGGCTTCGCTCAAGCGCACACGAACACCGATCGACATGGATATCGACAGCAAGATCGACGAGGTCGAGACGCTCGAACGCATCGCCATGTACTGGCACGACCCGGCCGATCGCAACGCCATCGCAGCTGAGCTCGACACGCTCGAAAGCATTGAGGTCACGCGTTCGTACGCCATGAATATCGAGGTCATGGGCGAGGGCGCCACCAAGGGAACTGCCTTGACCTGGCTGTGCGAGCATCTGGACGAGCCCCTTGCCGATGCTTGGGCCTTCGGCGACAACATCAACGACATCCCCATGCTGCAGGCAGCGGGCCACGGCATGGCCATGATCAACGCCGAGCCCGAAGACCGCGAGGCCGCCGACGCCGTCACCGAATACGACAACGACCACGACGGCGTCGCCCGCACCATCATGGCCGCCCTCGCCTAGTCATTGGTCAGTCATTGGGGACGTTCTTAAACGACTAGTCACTGGGGACACTCTTCGCAAAAAGCTGCAAGGACTGTCCCCCACTGTCGGCAGAAAAGGAACGTCCCCATCTGCCGGATTAGGAGAGACTCTCCAGCACGCGACGGAGCTCCTGCTGGACGGCGTGGTCGCGGTTACAACCCACCACGCGATCGGCCACCGCCTTAAGCGCGGGGCGCGCGTTTTCCATCGCGCAGCCCGTGCCGACAAAGCGAATGATCTCGTAGTCGTTCATCGAGTCGCCAAACGCCATGACCTCGTCGCGACCAATGCCGTAATGCTCCGCGAGCTGCGCGATACCCGAGGCCTTCGACACACCAGGCTGCATGGCATCGATCCACGCGTTGCCCGAAGGCGCAAAAGTAAAGAGCTGACCAAGTTCGCGCTGTAGCACGTACGCACTGTCCATAACCGCACTGTCGTCGCAAAAGATACTCGCTTTGATGATATTTACGCTGGGATCGGGCAGCTCCCAAATACGCTCGGCATTGGGAAGGTCCTTATCGACCTCACGCACGAACTTGCACTCGTCATCGAGCAGGAAGGACTTGGTTCGGTCAAAGAGCGCAAGATGCAGATTGGGAAACGTCCTGACGGCTTGGGCGAGCCTTCGAATCGCCAGGTGCGAATACACCTCACGGTCTACCATTTTGCCGTCGGCGTAGACCTGGGCGCCGTTAGCTGCGACAAAGTCCATCTTGTCGCGAACGGGCGCAAAGAACTCGCACAGGCGATCGTAGCGACGACCTGACGATGCGGCGAAATGCACGCCATGCTCGTGTAGCGCCAGAATCAGTTCGTAGGTCTCGGGAGGCACCTGGCCGTATTCGTCAAGCAGTGTGCCGTCCATATCGGATGCAATCAGTTTAAACATAGAAAAGCTCCCTTCGGGCTTGTTGGAATCGAACGTGTATCCGATTCCAACGTACCCAAAGGGAGCCCAAATAAGACTCCGCGGGCGTAAACGTTACAAGGACCTGGCAAATAGTTCACACATGCCAGAGGCCTCACGGTCGCGGCGTCAGGCGACACGCCACCCCGACGGCTAGTCGTTTAAGAACGTCCCCGATGACTAGTCGGCGTAAGTGAAGGTCGTGACGTCGAACATGCCCTCGGGGCGAATGCGGAGCGTCGGGATGACCGGCAGAGGCAGGAAGATGATGCCCATGATGGGGTCAAGCGGCGGCTCAATACCCATGGCGCGCGCCTTGACCATAAAGTCGTCGTGCTGTGCGGCAACGTCCTCGGCCGTACCTTCGCTCATCAGGCCACCGAGCGCCAGCGGAATGCGCGCCACGACCTCGCCGTTGCGCACCAGCACGTGACCGCCCTGGCCCACGGCCTCAACAGCCGCCATCATATCGGCAGCGTTATCGCCCACGACGCACACGTTGTGCGAATCGTGGCCAATCGTCGAGGCGATGGCACCACCCGTGATGGTAAAGCCGCGCACCCAGCCGCGACCGATGTGCTTGCCGACAAGACCCAGGCCCGCAGGACCATCACCGTCGGCGCCCTCAGCCTGCAGTGACACACCGCGGCCGTGACGTTCGATCAGCATAATGCGGCGCAGGCCCTCAGCACTCTCGGGGCGAGCCATACCCGTAATGGCCTTACCCGGCACCACGTCAATCACGGCCTCGCCCGGCTTAAAGGCATAGTCGAATACGTCGAGCGAAAGCTTCGGCAGCTTAACGGAGGCGCGCAGCTCATCGGCAAGGGCCGCAACCTCGGCCATCTCGGGTGCAATCTCGCCCACAAAGGTGCCGTCCTGCGCCACCAGAGCACCGGCGGCATAAACACGATGCGGAGCCTTGGCAAACGTCAGGTCATCGAGCAACAGCAGGTCGGCACGCTTGCCCGGGGCGATGGCGCCACGCAGCTCGTGCGGGTCGCGGCAACCGTGGTCCAGGCCAAACGCCTCGGCCGTGGACAGGGACGCCATAGAGATAGCGACCACGGGGTCGATGCCGGCCTCGATAGCCACGCGGCAGGCGTTGTCGATCATACCGGTCGAAAGCGCGTCGGAGGGAGCACGATCGTCGGTCGCAAAGCAGCAGCGGCGGGCACGGGCAGGATTCTCCAGCAGCATCGGAGACAGGTTGGCCAGGTCATTGCTGCACGTGCCTTCGCGCAGCATCACATACATGCCGCGAGACAGCTTGTCGAGCGCCTCCTCGGGAATCGTCGACTCGTGGTCGGCGATAATGCCTGCCGCGGCATAGGCATTGAGGTCCTTACCGGCAACGAGCGGGGCGTGACCGTCGACCTGTTTGGACGGCGTCTGATTGGCAGCGTCGATACGGGCACAGGTCTCGGGATCGGCCATAAAGACGCCCGGCAGGTTCATCATCTCGCCCAGACCAAAGACATCACCCGGATGCTCAGCAAAAAACGCCTGCATATCGGCAGCAGAAATAACGGCACCGGCCTGCTCGTCGGGCAGCGCGGGCACGCACGAAGGCATCATGTACTTGATGGAGATGGGTGCGCGGCGGCCGTCCTCAATCATAAAGCGCAAGCCGTCGAGCCCCGCCACGTTGGCGATCTCGTGGCTGTCGGCAATGGCGGTGGTAGTACCGCGCGTCGCGGCCATGCGAGCATACTCGGCGGGACGGATGTTCGAGGACTCGATATGCAGATGTCCGTCGATAAAGCCGGGGGCGAGATAGCGACCCTGGCAGTCGACGACCTCAGTTGCCTCGTAGGTGCCAGCAGCATCGTCGCGACCATCGTAGAGCACGCCGACGATCACACCGTCCTTGACGGCAACGCTACCGGGCGCCACACGCTGGCCATACACGTCGACGATCTGCGCATTGGTAAACAGCGTGTCGACGGGCACGCGGCCCTCGGCGGCCTCGATCACAGACCTCATGACCTCAACGGACATACATACTCCTTTAACCGTAGAAAAAAGCTGCGGAGCGGGCAGACCTTCACCGCAGCAAACCAATAGCCATTGTATGCCCAAACGGAGGGTCGGGAATACACCCCTCGGCTTAACGGCGCACGCCAGCCCGCATAATGACAAGGAGTGTCCCAAAGTGCCGGCACAAAAGGAACGTCCCCAAGTGCCAAAAAGGCCGCAGCCGAAATCGTTCCGGCTGCGGCCTTGTTGCACTTGTGAGGTCAACTTGCTCGTTAGACCAGCTTGAAGCCCTTGCGCTTGCCTACGGAGAGGGTATCGCCCAGCTTGAGTGCGCTGGGGTCGATGTTGTAGCTCTTGGGAGCCACGGCCTTGCCGTTGATCTTGACGCCGCCGCCATCGATATCGCGGCGGGCCTGGCCGGCGCTGGCCGAAAGACCCAGGTCCTTCAGCAGGCCGGCGAGGTAGATCTGGCCCTCATCGTTAACGGTCAGCTCAACGTGCTTCTCGGGGAAGTCGGCAAGCTGGCCCTCCTTGAACACGCGGTCGAACTCGGCCTGAGCCTCGTCACCGGCACCAGCACCATGGTAGGTGTCGCACAGGTCGCGGCCCAGAGCGCGCTTGAGCTCATAGGGGTCGGCGGAACCGTCGGCCAGGGCGGCGTCGATCTTGTCGACCTCGGCCGGTGTGAGCGAGCTGGCCAGACGGTAGTACTTGCCGATCATCTCGTCAGGGATGGACATGGTCTTGCCGAACATATCCTTGGGAGCGTCGGTCAGGCCGATGTAGTTGCCGTAGGACTTGGACATCTTGCGCACGCCATCGGTGCCCTCGAGCAGCGGCATGGTGAGCGCGACCTGCGGCTCCATGCCCATCTTCTCCATGAGCTCGCGGCCGGCGAGCAGGTTGAAGAGCTGATCGGTGCCGCCCATCTCAACGTCGGCCTTGATCTGCACGGAGTCGAAGGCCTGCATCACGGGGTACAGGAACTCGTGCAGGGCGATCGGCGTCTGGGACTGGTAGCGCTTGGTAAAGTCGTCGCGCTCGAGGATGCGGGCGACGGTGAACTTGGAGCACACCTGCAGCAGGCCGGCCAGGTCCATCGACAAGATCCAGTCGCCGTTGTGCACGATGGTGGTCTTCTCGGGATCCAGGATCTTCATGGCCTGGCTCACGTAGGTCTCGGCGTTGGCCTCGATCTGCTCCTGCGAAAGCTGCGGGCGGGTGGAGTTCTTGCCTGAAGGATCGCCGATCAGCGCGGTACCGTTGCCGATGATGAGGGTGACGTTGTGGCCCAGGTCCTGGAACTGACGCATCTTGCGCAGGGGCACGGCATGGCCCAGGTGCAGGTCGGGGCTGGTGGGATCGACGCCGAGCTTGATGTTGAGGGGCTCGCCCTTCTCAAGCTTCTTGCGAAGGTCGGCCTCGGGGACGATCTGCGCTGCACCCGAGGTGATGATACGCATTTGCTCGTCGACAGACAGCATTGGGTATCCTCCTTTTGCTATAGCACCCTCACCGGATACGGCGGTGCTGGAAGTTCATAAACTCTCTTATGATAACCAAAACGGCGCGGCCGAACACCTACGACAGGAAAATCCTCGTCCTGCCGCACGCGTCGATAACGACCGGCAAACGCGTGCCGTCACGTTCGACCAAAAAGCGTGCCTGCTGACGGCGCGAGCAGTCACGGCAACAAACCTGCCCCGTTGCATCCGTGGCGCAGGCGCCCTCGGCAGTCAGCAAACAGTGCTCGCACACCATGAGCTCGGGACGGTCGGCATCGACAGGCCCCAAGACACCGGGACAAGCGGCAAGCTCGGCAATACGTTCCGCATCATTGCCGAGCAACTCGGCCGGCAAGTACACCCGCCCCGCCCCGAGTCCGCGCAGCCAGGTAAGCGTGGCCCGATTCGCGCAGAACACCGGTGCCGCCACGTCAAACGTCACGCCCAACTCGCGAGCGATCACCACCTGTCCCAGGTTGCGGCAGACGACGCGCCCGGCACGCTGCATCAGCGAGCAGGTCCGGTCAGCGTCACCAGCACGGCACACTTCGTCAAGCACCACAACGGCGTCAGACAAATCGAGTTCTCCGCGCGGGTCGGCATCCATCAGCTGCCAAGCAAAAACCATGCGAGCGGGAACCGCGCGCTCCACCAACTCCGTCGACGCACCGCCATCCACCGCAATGTCCTCAAAGGGCAGCACCTCAACGGCACGCGCAACGGGCGCAATCGCATCCGCCTCGGCCCGCATGCGCTCCAACACCGCCGCTGTCTGATCCAACACGCCGGCGCTGCGAATCAGGTATACCTCGCAGTCCGTGTCCACCTTACGCTTGCAATGCACGACGACGCGCTTCCCCGCTGCGGCATCCACCGGGCAGGGCACCTGCGGCCAGCGCTTGGGCACATCGGGACGCGCGTCGACACCCGGATAGAACCGAATCTCGAGCGTGTCACCCGCCGCCACGGCGGCGTCGAGCTCAACGGTCACCTCTTCGTGGCCCACAGCGACCAAGCGCCCCACGCGCACGCCCTGGTTAATTGCGCGCTCAAAGCTCATCAGCTCGGCGCCCGAACGCCCTCGCAGGTACGCATCGGTAAACCCACGGTTAAACGACCTTCCCAGCTCGCGCTCAAACTCTTCCACGGCACCGGGGTCCCACGCGCCGTCGCACAGCATATCGAGTGCCCGGCGCCACACCCGCACCACGTTGAATACGTAATCGGGGTTCTTCATGCGCCCCTCGATCTTGAGCGACGCCACGCCGGCATCTACAAGCTCGGGCAGATGCGCAATACCCAGATAGTCGCGCGGGCACAGCAGGCGATCTCCCTCGACGGCGACAACGCTCTGTCCCGCCTCGTCCACCAGGTCGTACGCCAGACGGCACGGCTGCGTGCAGTCGCCGCGCATCGCCGAGCGCCCACGCCGCAGGGCCGAGAACTCGCACGCCCCCGAATAGCCGATGCAAATCGCACCGTCGCAGAATACCTCGATGGGCACGCCCGTGGCACAGAGCGCCGCAATCTCGTCGACCGTCAGCTCGCGTGCCGTCGTCACGCGCTCGACCCCCAGCTCATCGGCGGCAAGTCGCACGGCACCCTCGCTATGAGCGCCCGCCTGCGTGGACAGGTGAATCTCGACCCCGGGAATCGCCGCGCGCAGCGCGCAGGCCAACCCGGCATCGGCCACAATCAGAGCATCGGCGCCCAGCTCCAGTGCATGAGCTCCCAACGCCACCGCGTCGGACAACTCATCGTCAAACACGAACACGTTGAGCGTCACGTATACACGCACGCCATGGGCATGCGCCACGGCGCAGCCGCGCGCAAACTCGTCATCCGTAAAGCCGTGGGCGCTCACACGGGCGTTAAAGCCGCCCAGCCCCGCATAGATGGCATCGGCACCCGCGGCGATAGCCGCAAGCATCTGGTCGAGTCCGCCCGCCGGCGCCAGCAGCTCGGGCAGCGCCGCACTGACAACATCCAATCCAGTCTCGTATTGTCCGCTCGGCCCCATCGCCCGAATCGCCATCGACAAACTCCTTACCAAGGTATGCATTCACTCTGAAAAATGCCGTCTTCAAGCATACACGAGGCCTCGCGCGCCCCGTTTGGTTTATCGTGTAATAACTTATGTCCATCCTGCCCCGACGGCACATCCACCGTCCGGCACGACATACCTGGAGGTCAATATATGGGTCCTCGCCAACGACAGGGACACAGCCGTTCAAAGACGCACGCCCTGCCCATAATCCTGCTCTCGTTTTTGGGCTTTCTGCTGATTGCGGGCGTGGCGTTTGGCATCGGCATGGTCGGCAACGTCAACCGCTGGCTGTCCGATCTGCCCGACTACACCGACGCCAACGCGTATCTGGTGAGCGAGCCCACCGAGATCGTCGACTGCAACGGCAACAAGATCGCGAGCTTCTACACGCAAAACCGCAAGTCCATCACCAAGGACGAGGTCTCCCCCTACGTGCTGCAGGGCACCGTTGACGTCGAGGACGAGCGCTTCTACGAGCACGGCGGTATCGACCTGTGGGGTATCGCGCGTGCTGCGGTGGCAACCCTCGGCGGCGGGCACGAAGGCGCCTCGACTATCACCCAGCAGCTTGTGCGCAACACCATCCTGCAGGAGGAGCAGTTCGAATCGACCATTGAGCGTAAGGTGCGCGAGGCCTACATCGCCATTAAGATGGAGGACATGTACTCCAAAGACGAGATCCTCATGATGTACCTCAACACCATCTATTACGGCCACGGCGCCTACGGCATCGAGGCCGCAGCCGAGACCTATCTGTCCAAGAGCGCCGCCGACCTCACCCTCAGCGAGGCCGCGCTGCTCATCGGCCTTCCCAACTCGCCTTCGCAGTACGACCCCACGGTCAATCCCGATCTGGCACTGTCTCGCCGCAACAAGGTTCTCGACAACATGCTGCGCCTGGGCCACATCACCCAGGAGGAACACGATGCCGCACAGGCCGAGCCCATCACCCTCAACGTGACCGAAATCTCGGGCAGCGGCGTCGACGTTTACTCGCAGCCCTACTTTGTCTCCTACGTCAAGCAGCTGCTGGAGCAGGAGTTCTCGACCGACGTGCTCTTTAAGGGCGGTCTGACCGTCAAGACCACCATCGACCCCACGATGCAGCAGGTGGCAGAGAATGCCGTCCGCGAGCAGCTCGACACGCTCTCGCTTGACGGCCTGGACATGGGCATGGTCGTCGTCGACCCCAAGACCGGCTACATCAAGTGCATGGTGGGCGGCTACGACTACAACGCCGACGAGAACCACGTAAACCATGCCACGGCCAAGCGTCCCGTCGGCTCCACCTTTAAGGCCTTTACCCTGGCAACTGCCATCCAAAACGGCATGAACCCCAACGTCACCCTCAACTGCAACTCGCCGCTCAAGGCCAAGGGCACCACGACCGAGGTCCAAAATTACGCCAACCAGAGCTATGGCAACATCACGCTTAAGCAGGCGACGGCATACTCCTCCAACACCGGCTACATCCAGGTGGCGGAAGCCGTCGGCAACAGCAAGATCATCTCGCTCGTCAAAAAGCTCGGCATCGACCCCGCCAAGGACAACATCGAGGACGTTCCCGTCATGACCCTCGGCACCGGCTCGATCTCGCCGCTCGAGATGGCCGCCGCCTACGCGACGTTTGCCAACGGCGGCTACTATCGCCAGCCGATCGCCATCACCGAGATTGACTCTCGTACCGGTTCGGTGCTGTACCAGCACACCGACAATCCCTCACAGGTGCTTACCGAGGGCGAGGCCGCCGCGGTCACCGATGTTCTGTCCGGCGTCATGCAGGGCAGCGGTACGGGTGCTGCCGGCGCCCTGAGCGTCAACCAGCCCTATGCCGGCAAGACGGGCACCACCGACAACACCACCAACCTGTGGTTCTGCGGCTATACCCCGCAGCTGGCGTGCGCCCTGTGGACCGGCTATTCCGCGGGCGAGATCCCCATCCAAAAGTACGGCACGGACCTGCTGGGCGACAGCACCAACCTGCCTGTCTTTAAGCGGTTTATGAACACCGTTCTGACCGGTACCGAGCGCGAGGAGTTTGCGACCGGAACGGCGCCCACCTACAAGAACAACAGCGTCTGGAAGTTCTACGGCACCAATAACACCAAGAAGTCGGAGAACGACGACAAGGACAAGGACGAAAAGGAAGAGGAAGAGGAAACCACCACAACGACTACCACGACGACCACTACCACCGAGACCACGGGCGGCGACACCACCGGCGGCACCGGTACGACCGGTGGCTCGACGGGCGGCTCCACTGGTGGTTCGACCGGCGGCGATGGCGGCACGCCTACGCCTACGCCCACTCCCGACCCCTCGCCCACGCCTGACGATACGGTCGGCTAAGAAGTACGCGACTAAAGCCAACAAGGCCCCGAGCAGCTTATTGAACTGCTCGGGGCCTTTTAGTTTGAAGCGACCTGGTGGGCGGTCTTTATACCGGCAAACAAAAGGGGTACCGACCAACGTCGATACCCCTTACAAGCCGCTATGCAAGCACACGCAGTGCCGAGCGCACGACCCGCACGCCTACTTGCGAGAATTGCTCAGCTTATTGATCAGCGCCTCGAGACGCTCGCCGTCCTCAGCCGTCTGGGCAATAACCAAAATCGTATCGTTGCCGGCAAGCGAGCCAAGCACATCGGGCAACTCTGCCGCATCAACGGCGGCGGCGATGCCGGAAGCCGTGCCAGGCTGAGCCTTGATCATAACCAGATTATCGGTACGCAGAACGCCCGTTACGAGCTCGGAAACCATACGCTGCAGGTGCAAGTCCTCTGCCAGAACATAGATGCCCTCAGGGAGCTTACGCAGCCCCATGTCGGCAATATCGCGAGAGACAGTCGCCTGCGTGCAATCAAAGCCCATAGCACGGAGCTCATCAACCAGCACGCGCTGCGTGCGGACGTCCTTATTGCGCACAATATCTCTAATGGCATCCTGGCGCCCATTGCGTTTTTTAGCCATACAAACCCTCACTCCAAAAGATGGCGGAGACAATCAATCAGTGATTGAATAGTTTAGCGCTATTTGAAGGCTTTTGTGAATAAGAACGCATTTCGAAACAATTCTATGCAAGTTTGTTTCGAAATGAGCCGTTTAGGCGGTTTTTGCGCCCGTCCGGTTAAGAAAAGCTGCCAGATGCGTACACATCACGCAGCGCGCGGGCTTGGCGCTGGCGATCGGCCCAAACAACAGACCGAGTCCCCGATGGTTGTCCTTGAGCGCGGCGACCATCTGACGGGTTCGAGGCGCCTCGAGCATATCACGCATGCGGGCGGAACGTTCGATTGACGACACCCCATGCGGGCTCAGACACAAATTCTCGATGCAGGCGACCAGTCCGGCAAAGTAGAACTTTTGGCTAGCCAGCTTGAGAAGACCATCGCTATCTGCTTCCGAGAGTGAGTCCGCAAGCTCGTCGAGCGCTTGGGTGTCATCGGATACCCTAGCATACATGGTGGGATCAAAGGCGTCTGTAAGCTTAGGCGCCACCGCGTGGAAACAAGCGTCACCGCAACCGGACACGCATCGTGCCTGCGAGAGCGCATATGCAATAAACTCAACCGTACGGTACGCCTTGCCATGCGACAGGCACGCCTCAAACAACGGACGGCTATACATCACGCCAGAGGCTTGAGCAACCAAGCCGCCTAAAATCAACTGAGGCAGCCCGGCCACCATCGAAGATTTGCTATCAATGGAAATATGAGTAGCATCCAAGACGCGCGAATGGCGCTCTCGATGTGCATCATAGCGGTCGAGCGACTTCGTGGGGAACACTATGTCTGCCGCAGTATCACACGCGATATCGACCATCTTGGAAAGGGATTGCGGAGCAAACCACTCATCGACGTTCATGGCGATGATTTGAGAGCCGCGCGAGGCAGCAAAACCGGCACGAAGACAAGCGCCGCGCTTCGCGTCCTCGACGTCAATCAAATCAATATGGATGTCCCTGTCGGCAGCAACTTGAAGCGAATGGCGCACACCGGGCGCAGCGTCGCGGCAGACAACGACAATCTGTATATCGTAGAGGTCTTGGTTCTGGATACTCTCGAGCGCGCGCATCGCATAGCTGGGCGAACCTTCTACCACAAGGATCACCGAAAGTCGCGGATGCGAGCCACGTCGAACCAAGTTATCCGTCCTCTCGACAGCTATCAATCAAATCGTGGTTCATGGTACACCCCGGCAATAAAAGCAATGAGACACCGGTTGTATTGCACGCCAAGAACAGATGTTGAACACGCGCAGCCCACAGATGGCAGGTGTCGACGCACGACGCGTCGAGCCCTCCCCTAGTCGAGCACGACAAGCTCGGCGGGATCGTAATCCACGCCCATAAACGTAAGACCGCAGGCAGGAGCCGTAGGGCCGGCGGCAGTACGCTCACAGGCATCGATAACCTCGCGCATCCACTCGGGTTCACGGCGATGCATGCCAATCTCGACAAGCGTGCCCACGATCGTACGGACCATCGAATGCAGAAACGCATTGCCCTCGATGGTGAACGTCAGGATATCCTCGCCAAACGCAACCTCATGGCCAAACTCGGCACGCATCACGCAGCGATGCGTGGGCCTGCCAACGGCCGAGGCAACCTTGCAAAAGCTTTTAAAGTCCTGCTCGCCCAGCAGCGCGGGGCAGGCAGCAGACATAGCCTCAACATCCAAGGGATAGCGATGCCACCACACGGCACCGCGGGACAGCACGGGGCGCGCATCTCGATCGGCAATGCGATACGTATACGTACGGGAACGCGCGTCAAAGCGAGCAGAAAAGCCTTTACGGGCCCTGTAGACCTCGTTTATGGCAATATCTTTGGGCAGCAGGGCATCCATAGCCCGCAGCCACCTACGGCGCGTACAAGCGAGCTCAGCGTCCGTTACGGGCACGCTGATGTACTGAGCAACGGCATGCACGCCAGCATCGGTACGCCCCGCGCACGTCAGATCGATCGGGCGGCGAAGCAGCGTCTCGATGGCTCGACGAAGCTCACCCGCAACCGTCATCTGTCCCGGCTGCTCGGCAAATCCACTATACGACGAGCCATCATAGGCCACGCGAAATACGAGCGTGGCGTCAAGCTCGGAAATCGAATTGAAATCAGACGGCGCAGTCATGGGCGCTCCCAACAAACAAGCAAAGGTATCGCGACAAAAAAAGAGGGGTACGCGAACGTACCCCTCGAATATAGCCTATGCAGACGGAATGTCTACTCAGCGTTCTCCTCGGCAGGAGCCTCCTCGGCAGCCTCGACCTTCTTGGGAGCAGCGGCCTTCTTGGGGGCCGGAGCAGCCTTCTTGGCCTTAGGCGTGCAAGGCTCGGTGACGAGCTCCATGATAACGATGGGAGCGTTGTCGCCCTTGCGGTTGCCGAGCTTCATGATGCGGGTGTAACCGCCGTTGCGGTCCTGCCACATGCCCTGGGCAGCCTTGTCGAAGATCTCGGCAACGAGCTGCTTATCGCCGAGCTTGGCGATGGCCAGGCGACGAGAGTGCAGGTCGCCCTTCTTGGCCCAAGTGATGATCGGGTCGACGACCGAACGCAGCGCCTTAGCGCGGGTCTCGGTGGTCTTGATGCGGTCGTTCTCGAAGAGGGCCTTAGCAAGGCTCTTCTTCATGGCCTTGGTGTGGCTCGCATCGGTGCCGAGCTTCAGGCCCTTCTTAACGTTGTGACGCATGGTCTAGTTTCTCCTCAAATATGCGAAGCATTAAGCCTTCAGGCTCAGGCCCATGGACTCAAGCTTGTCCTTCACTTCCTCGATCGACTTAACACCGAAGTTACGGATGTTGAGCAGATCGTTCTCCGAGAACTCAACGAGCTGACGGACCGAGTGAATGCTGGCGCGCTTAAGGCAGTTGTAGGAACGGACGGAAAGGTCCAGGTCCTCGATCTGCTTGTCCAGCTCGGCGTTGTCGTTGGTGACCTCGGGAGCGAAGATCGAAGCCTCCTCCTCGACCTCGGGGGTCTCGGCAAGGTTCATAAAGGCGGCCATATGCTGGTTGATGATATTGGCAGCCTGGACCACGGCGTCGCGCGGGGCGATGGAGCCGTTGGTCTCGATCTCGAGGACAAGGCGGTCGTAGTCGGTGTGCTGACCGACACGGCAAGCCTCAACGAGCTTGGCGCAACGGGAAACCGGCGAGTACAGCGAGTCGACGTGGATCACACCGATGGGATCGTTGTCACGCTTGTTGGCCTCGCCAGAAACATAGCCGCGGCCATAGCCGATGCGCATGCTCATGGTGAGATGGCCACCCTCGGTGAGCGTAGCGATGTGCTGCTCGGGGTTGACCAGCTCAAACTCGGACGGAATAAAGAAGTCCGCACCGGTGACCTCGCAGGGGCCGTCAACCGAGATGGTGGCGGTCGCCTCGTCGGTCGTGCCGAGAGCCCTGAAGACAAGACCCTTGACATTCAGGACGATGTCGGTGACATCCTCGACCATGTTAGGGATGGTCATGAACTCGTGCTGCGCACCATCGATCTGAATAGCCTCGACGGCGGCACCCTCGAGCGAGGACAGAAGAACGCGACGAAGGGAGTTACCCAGCGTATCGCCGTAACCACGCTCGAGCGGCTCGACGGAGACACGAGCAGACGTCTCGTTGATCTCTTCGACCTGAACCTGAGGCCTAATGAATTCTGACATGTATTACCTCCAGCCTCAGCAGCCCGGATGGACTACTTAGAGTAGAGCTCGACGATGAGCTGCTCGTTGATATCACCGCTGATCTGCTCACGCGTCGGCAGAGCGAGCACGTTACCAGACAGCTTCTCGATATCGACCTCGAGCCAGCCAGGGACCTCAAAGCGCTCGGAGGAAATCAGGGCCTCCTTGATGGGGAGGAGGTCACGGAACTTCTCGCCGACAGCGACGACGTCGCCGGCCTTGACGCGGTAGGACGGGATGTCCACGCGCTTGCCGTTCACGGTGAAGTGACCGTGACGGACGGACTGACGAGCCTCTTTGCGGGTGCGGGCGAAGCCAAGACGGAAGACGACGTTGTCGAGGCGAGACTCAAGGATGATCATGAGGTTCTCACCGGTGACGCCGTTCATCTTGCGGGCCTTGTTGAAGTAGCCGTGGAACTGCTTCTCCAGAACGCCATAGATGAACTTGACCTTCTGCTTCTCGCGCAGCTGCATGCCGTACTCAGATTCCTTGCGACGGCGCTTGGGCTGACGGATAGATTCCTTCTTGCTGCTGTAACCGAGCTCAGCGGGATCGATCCCGAGCTGACGGCAGCGCTTAAGAACAGGAGTCCTGTCGATTGCCATATTGATACGATCCTTTCAGTTACACGCGGCGACGCTTCTTGGGGCGGCAGCCGTTGTGCGGGATGGGGGTCTTGTCCTGGATGCTCGAGACCTCGAGGCCAGCAGCCTGGAGGGAGCGGATGGCGGTCTCACGACCGGAGCCGGGGCCCTTGACGAAGACGGAAACCTTCTTCATACCGTGCTCCATGGCCTGCTTGGCAGCAGCCTCGGCAGCCATCTGGGCAGCGAACGGCGTGGACTTACGGGAGCCCTTGAAGCCCACCTGGCCAGCCGACTTCCAGGAAATGACGTTGCCCTGGGGATCGGTGATCGAAACGATCGTGTTGTTGAACGTAGAACGAATGTGAGCCTGGCCCACGGAAATGTTCTTACGGTCCGCGCGCTTCAGACGGGCAGCGCGAACGTTCTTCTTAGCAGTAGCCATCTATCTAGCGCTCCTTATTTCTTCTTCTTAGCACCGATCTGACGCTTCGGGCCCTTGCGGGTACGAGCGTTAGTGTGGGTGCGCTGGCCGCGGACCGGGAGGCCCTTGCGGTGACGAAGGCCGCGGTTGCAGCCGATGTCCATAAGGCGCTTGACGTTCTGGTTGCGCTCACGGCGGAGGTCGCCCTCAACCATGATCTGGTTCTTATCGATATAATCGCGGATGGCGTTAACCTCATCCTCGGTGAGGTCCTTAACGCGCGTATCCACGTTAACGTTGCACTCGACGCAGATCTTCGTCGCAGTGGTGCGGCCGATGCCGTAAATGTAGGTCAGACCGATCTCAACGCGCTTCTCACGCGGGAGGTCGACACCATTAATACGGGCCAACGTAGTCTCCTCTCTTAACCCTGACGCTGCTTATGACGGGGGTTCTCGCAAATGACGAGGACCTTGCCATGGCGCCTAATGATTTTGCACTTATCGCACATCTTCTTGACCGAAGGACGTACCTTCATCGTTCTTCCTTTCGGTAGCGCTCAAACTACTTCCCTACTATCTACTCGCCCAGCCGCAGGCGTTTAAAACTATGGCTGGTCTTCACACACAATCCGACCGTAGGTTGAGCTAAGCCTGCAGTCGGAAATGGAGTGCGTGTATGCGTGCCGCTATTTGTAGCGATAGGTGATGCGGCCGCGGGTCAGGTCGTACGGGGAAAGCTCCACGACAACCCTGTCACCGGGGAGAATACGGATGTAATTCATTCGGATCTTGCCAGAAATGTTGCACAGAACCGAATGACCGTTCTCGAGCTCGACCTTAAACATGGCGTTGGGCAACGGTTCCTTTACCGTACCCTCGAGCTCAATTGCGTCTTCCTTCTTCACAAGCAATCATCTTTCTCTAGAAAACGACAGCGATTGAGTATTCTACAATACGCATGCACGTATCGTAATATCTTCGTAATGGCTCCACAACTAAGCGGAACTTGTTACTTTTCAGAAATGTAAATGCCGACGTGTTTGAACGCGGCCCCTACATTTCACCGCCCTGCAAGGAACACCAAGCACCTTGCGCGTCGGTGGTGAGAATCACCGGACCGTCATTGGTAATGGCGACGGTGTTCTCATAGTGCGCGGCGGGCAGGTGGTCGTTGGTCGTAACAATCCAACCGTCGGAGCCCGTGCTCACATGGTTGGAACCCATCGTAACCATCGGCTCGATGGCAATGACCATGCCGGCCTGGAGGCGAACGCCCCTCCCCTTCTTTCCATAGTTAGGAACGTTGGGGTCCTCGTGCATCACGCGGCCAATGCCATGGCCCACATAATCGCGAAGCACACCGTAACCGTGAGACTCGGCGAGGGACTGAACGGCATAACCGACGTCCCCGATATGGTTACCGGGAACAGCCTGCTCGATGGCAGCCTTAAGGCAATCGCGCGTGACCTCGCACAAAGCCTTGGCCTCGGGCGTGGGGGTACCGACGAAAAACGTCCAAGCGTTATCGCCGACCCAACCGTCAACAACGGCTCCGGTGTCGATGGAAATGATATCGCCATCGCGCAGGATCATGTCGGGGTTGGGAATACCGTGGACCACGGCATCGTTGATCGATGCGCAAATGGTCCCCGGGAACCCGCCGTAACCCTTAAAGGCAGGGGTGCCGCCATGCATGCGGATAATCTGCTCCGCGAGCTGATCGAGCTCAAAAGTCGAAACGCCGGGGCGTACCATGGCTCCAACGTGGCGGAGCGCCATCTTAGATAGCGCTCCTGCCTTCTTCATCTGCTCGATTTGCGTTGCAGACTTAATCTTGATCATAGACCGAGAGCCTCTTTGACATCCCCGTACACGGTCTCGCGAGCCTGGTCACCGTTGACCGACTTGAGCAGACCCTGGCCACGATAGTAGTCGACGAGCGGGCTCGTGGACTTCTCGTAGACGTCGAGACGGTTCTTGATGGTCTCGGGCTTGTCGTCGTCGCGCTGATACATCTCGCCACCGCACTTGGGGCAGGTGGCATCGGCAGCAGTGCCGGTGTAACCGCAGGCGCGGCAGGTGCGACGCGAAGACAGACGATCGATGATGACCTCGGGGGCCACATCGACCAGAAGGGCGCAATCGATCTCGCGACCCATGGCGGAGAGCTCGGAATCGAGCGTCACAGCCTGGGCGGTGTTGCGCGGGAAGCCGTCGAGAATGAAGCCCTGCTGGGCGTCATCGGCGGCAAGGCGCTCCTTGACAAGGTCGATCACGAGCTGGTCGGGAACGAGCTCGCCAGCGTCCATGTACTTCTTAGCCTGAATACCAAGCTCGGTGCCACCCTTGACGGCAGCACGCAGCAGGTCGCCCGTGGAAATGTGAGCGACGCCAAACTCGGCGACGAGCTCCTGTGCGACGGTGCCCTTACCGGCACCCGGAGCTCCGAGCAATACGAGGTTCATGAGCAATCCTCCTCTAGCCTATTTAAAGAATCCATCGTAATCATACATCTTGATCTGGCCTTCGAGCTTATCGACCGTGTCGAGCACGACGCCGACCATGATGAGGATGGACGTGCCGCCAAAAGCCTGGATCAGATGGTTACCCGTGAAGGAGAAGATAATCGAAGGCACGATGGCGATGAGCGCCAAAAAGACAGCGCTGGGAAGCGTGATCTTGTTGAGCGCGTTCTTGATGTAGGCCGCGGTAGCCCTACCCGGACGCACGCCCGGAATAAAGCCGCCCTGCTTCTTAAGGTTGTCGGCCGTGTCATCGGGGTTGAACACCATGGAGGTGTAGAAGTACGCGAAGAACACGATGAGGACAACGTTAAGCACCCAGTTGAGCCAACCGGTCGAAAGCGCGGAGGCAACTGCCTGAATCCAGCCGATGCCGGGGAAGAACACGGCAATCTGAGCCGGGAAGTACAGCAGCGCCGAAGCGAAGATGATCGGCACGACACCCGCGGTGTTGACCTTGATGGGCAGGTAGGTGGTCTGACCACCCATCATGCGACGGCCCACGACGCGTTTGGCGTAGGAGACCGGGATGCGGCGCTGGCCGCGCTCAAGGAAAACAATCAGCGGGATAACCAGCAAGATGATGGCGCAGATGATCACCATGGTGATGATGCCACCAGCATTGCCCTCGGTGCTGGAGAAGATCGCCTGCGGCAGACCGGCCATGATGTTCGCGAAGATGATCAGCGACATGCCATTGCCGATACCGCGCTGGGTGATGAGCTCACCAATCCACATGATCAGCATAGCGCCCGCGGTGAGCGTGCCGACGATCATGAGGTCGAAGATGATCTCGGGAGCGCCGGCGCCATTGAAGCTGATGCCGAAGCTCTTAAAGAGGAAGAGGTAACCCACGGAGTTGAGGATTGCCAGAGCCAGGGTGAGGTAACGCGAATACTGCGTAATCTTGGTCTGACCGACCTCGCCCTCGCGGGCAAGCTCATGCAGGGAAGGCACAACGGCCTGGAGCATCTGGAGGATGATCGAGCTGGTGATGTAAGGCATGATGCCCAGCGAAAACACCGACACATAGCTCAACGCGCCGCCAGAGAAAAGATTCAGGAGGGCCATAGCACCTGCGGCGACCGAATTGTTATCGGTCGAGAAAAGGCCCAGCATCCCCTGGAAGGGAATGCCGGGCACAGGAACGTGCGCACCAATGCGGTACACGACGAGCATAGCTATGGTAAAAAGAATCTTTTCGCGCAATTCTTTGATGCGGAAAGCATTCTTAAGACCATTTAGCACGGCAGCTCGACCTTTCCGCCGGCGGCCTCGATCTTGGCCTGCGCAGAAGCGCTGACCTTGTCGACCTTGACCGTGAACTTCTTGGTGAGCTCACCATTGCCGAGCACCTTGACGGGCTCGAACTCGCTCTTGGTGATGCGAGCGGCCTTAAGAGCGGCACCGTCGATCACAGCGCCGTCCTCGAACTTACGCTCGAGACGCTCAACGTTAACAGCGGTGTACTCGATGCGACGGGGGTTGCGGAAGCCCGGAAGCTTGGGCAGGCGCATAGCCAGCGGAGTCTGGCCACCCTCGAAGCCGGCACCCTTGGTGCCGCCAGAGCGGGAACCCTGGCCCTTCTGACCGCGGCCAGAAGTGGTGCCGTGACCCGAAGAATTGCCACGGCCGACGCGCTTGCGGTTCTTGGTGGAACCGGGCGCGGGAGTAAGATCGTGAAGCTGCATTTGCTACTCCTCTACAATCTCGACAAGGTGCTTGACCTTGAAGATCATGCCGCGGACGGACTCGTTGTCAGCAATCTCGCGAACCTCGCGGATCCTGTGGAGACCGAGGGCACGGACAGTACGGACCTGGTCCTGCTTGCAACCGTTGGTGCTGCGGACCTGCTTGATCTTGATGGTGTCAGCCATGCTTAGTTCTCCTTACCGACGAACATCTCGGAGACCGTCAGGCCACGGCGAGCCGCGACGTCCTCAGGGCTGGAGAGCTCCTTGAGGCCCTCGACGGCGGCCTTGATGATGTTGAGGCCGTTGTCGGTACCGAGGGACTTGGACAGGACGTTCTTGATGCCAGCAAGCTCGAAGAGGGGACGCACAGCGCCGCCGGCGATAACGCCGGTACCCTCGACAGCGGGCTTGATGATGATGCGGCCGGCACCAAAGTGACCGAGAACCTCGTGCGGAATGGTGCCCTGATCGGTCACCGGCACGTGGAACATGTTCTTCTTGGCATCGAGAGACGCCTTGGAGATGGCCATGGGCACCTCAGCGGACTTGCCCATGCCAACGCCGACGTTGCCCTTGCCGTCGCCAACGACGACGAGAGCGACGAGGCTCATGCGACGACCACCCTTGACGGTCTTCGACACGCGGTTGATGTAAACGACGCGCTCCTCGAACTCGGAGGCCTCGCGCTGCTGCTTCTGATTACGAGCCATGTGCTACATACCTCCTAGAACTCGAGACCGGCGGCACGAGCACCGTCGGCGAGGGCCTTGACGCGGCCATGGTAGATACGGCCACCGCGATCGAAGGCGACCTTGGTGATGCCGGCCTCGATGGCGCGCTTGCCAACGAGCTGACCGACCTTCTCCGCAGCCTCCTTGTTCGAGGTGTGGGTGCCCTTGAACTCGGCCTCGAGGGTCGAGGCAGAGACGAGCGTCAGGCTGGAGCCCTTGCTGTCGTCGATGATCTGGGCATAGATGTTGGCGTTAGTACGGGTCACGCGAAGACGCGGACGCTCGGAGGTACCCGAGACCTTGCCGCGAACACGACGCTGACGACGCTTGAGGCCTTCCAGCTTCGCCTTATGCTTGTTCATACGTAAACTCCTAAAAAGGTTGATCTTGCCAGCACCTGACGGGGTGCTGGTCTTATGCGAGTGAGTCGGTTACGACTACTTGGCGGCCTTACCCAGCTTGCGGCGGATGTGCTCGCCAACGTAGTGGATACCCTTGCCCTTGTAAGGCTCGGGAGGACGATGGCCGCGGATCTCAGCGGCGATCTGACCGACCTGCTGCTTGTTGATACCCTTGACGTTCACGTGGGTGTTGTCGGGAACCTCGAAGGTGATACCCTCGGGAGCCTCGACGATCACGGGGTGCGAGAAGCCCAGGGAGAACTCGAGGTTCTTGCCCTTCTGCTGCACGCGGTAACCGACGCCGGCGAGCTCGAGCTTCTTCTCGAAGCCCTCGGAAACGCCAACAACCATGTTGTGGATGAGGGCGCGGGTGAGGCCGTGGCGGGCACGGGTCTCACGCTCGTCGTCGGGACGGGAAACGGTGAGGACGTTGTCCTCGACGTTGATAGCGAGCTTCTCAAAGACATCGAGCTCGAGCTGGCCCTTGGGGCCCTTGACGACAACGTTGTTGCCGTTGACTGCCACTTCGACTCCGGCGGGAATCTGGACAGGCTTATTACCGATACGAGACACGGTGATCTCCTTTCCTTCTACCTACCGAGCGAATTACCAGACGTAAGCGATGATCTCGCCGCCGACGTTGTGCTTGCGAGCATCGCGGTCGGTCATGACGCCATGGCTGGTGGAAATAATGGCGGTACCAAGGCCACCGCGGACGCGGGGCATGTCGGCAACGCCGGTGTACTTACGCAGGCCCGGCTTGGAAATGCGGCGGATGCCGTTGATGACCTTAGCCTTCTTGGGACCATACTTAAGCGTGATGTGCAGAGTCTTCTGGGGAACGGTGTCCTCGACATCGTAGCCCTCGATGTAGCCCTCCTCGTGCAGAACACGAGCGATCTCGACGAGCTTCTTGCTGCTCGGCATGGAGACCGTGGCCTTGTTCACAGAGTTAGCGTTACGGATGCGCGTAAGCATATCTGCGATCGGGTCTGTAAGGTTCATACAGATTCTCCTTCGTTCTTGATGAACACGTGCTCTTGGTTCTTCGCCGCCCTTAACGGCAAAGCCTTTTTAGCGCGTTTTCCCTGTTCCAAACTGATGCTTGAAACGCTGGTAGTGACTTACCAGCTGGCCTTCTTAACGCCGGGAAGCTCGCCCTTGAGTGCAAGCTCGCGGAAGCAGACGCGGCACAGGCCGAACTTGCGGTACACAGAGTGCGGACGGCCGCAGCGCTGGCAGCGCGTGTACTCACGAGTAGAGAACTTCTGCTTGCGATTGCACTTGACGATCATCGATGTCTTAGCCACTTATATCCTCCTCACATAGAGTATTGTTCGCCCCAAGCGCCGCCCCCTTGTGGGAACGGCGCTTATAGGGCAGGTGAACCTATTTCTTGAACGGGAAACCGAAGGCGTCCAGAAGGGCCTTGGCCTCCTCATCGGTGTTGGCGGTGGTCACGAAAGTGATGTCCATACCACGCTGGTGATCAACGGAGTCGAAGTCGATCTCGGGGAAGATGAGCTGCTCGGTGACGCCCATGGAGAAGTTACCACGGCCGTCGAAGCTCTTGGCGGAGATGCCGCGGAAGTCGCGGATACGGGGGATCGCGACGGAGGTCAGACGATCGAAGAACTCCCACATACGGTCGCCACGCAGGGTAACCTTGCAGCCGATCGGCATACCGGCGCGCAGGCGGAAGGTAGCGATGGACTTGCGGGCACGGGTGATCATCGGCTGCTGGCCGGTGATGGCGCGCAGGTCGCGCACGGCACCGTCGATGGCCTTGGAATCGGTAGCGGCCTCGCCGACACCCATGTTCACGACGATCTTCTCAAACTTGGGGATCATCATGACGTTCTCGTACTGGAACTTGTCCTGAAGCTGCTGCTTGACCTCGTTGTTGTACTTGGTCTTCAGACGCGGCACGTACTTCTCTTCTGCCATTGTTCACTCCTTCTTGGGGTTTTAAGCACGGGGCGTGGCCACGATGGGTTGTCCTCGTGCCTCCTGGCTGCATCCGCGCCGCTCATGGCATTTCGCGGTTTGGACTCGACGCAGCAGGAGCCGACAAAACAATCGGTACTATACGCGCATCGGGAGCGTATTTCCAGAAAAACCTCGTCTGCCTGCACAACTCCACAACTCCCCCGCACATATTGATTCCTAGGGGACGGAGGAAAATGGCAGTTGCGGTGAAATAGGGACTGTTTGACGGCTTAACTGGCTTAAACAGTCCGTATTTCACCGCAACTTATTGATGGGGATGCGACTAGCGCTTGCGAGGGACGAGCTTGGTGCGGCGCAGGTGGATCATCTCGGCAGCGATGGAGATGGCAATCTCCTCGGGTTCCTCGGCCTGAATGGCAACGCCGATCGGCAGGTGCAGCTCGTCGATCTGGTCCTGCGTAAAGCCCTCCTGCTCCAGGCGGGCGCGCACAAAGGCCGTCTTACGGCGCGAACCCAAGCAGCCCAGATAGGCGGGCTTGGCGCGCATGGCCTGAATCACCACGTCGATATCGGACTTGTGACCCGCCGTGGCGACGACCACTAGGTCGCGCGGGCCGATGGGGCACTGCTTGCTCAGGTTCTTGTAGTCGACCAGACGACGGTCGTAGACACCGGGCACCCATTCGGGGGTCAGCGTGCCGGGGCGGTCGTCGCAAGCCACGACGGCAAAACCCGCCGCCGTGAGCACGCGCGCCGTCGCGGCGCCCACGTGTCCGCAGCCAAAGATGTAGGTCAGGCCCTCGGGGCAGAGCGTCTCGATGTGCGCGGGAGGAATCTCGGAGGCGGCGTTGGTGTAGGTGACGTTGCTCCCCTCTTCCACCAGCGAAAGCCCGGGGCAACCCACAATGGTGCGGCGCGACTCCTCACCATGGTATTCAGCAGCATCACTTTCGAGCGGGCTTGCGATAAACGGCTCAAAGTCAATGACGAAGTCGCCGATGCGTCGATACGCCAGCACATTGGCAATCTCCTGGAACAACGGTGCCTTGGTCGCATCCAGATGCAGATAGCACAGGCAGATGGCTCCGCCGCAAATCATGCCGGTATCGGAGTTCTCGCCGCCCATGGTGTAGCGGACCAGACGCGACTGTCCCGCGCTCAGGAGTTCGCGCGCCTCATCCAGCGCAAAGAGCTCAATCTTGCCGCCGCCGATAGTGCCCGCCTGGCCACCGTCGGCAAAGACGGCCATCCAGGCGCCAACGCCGCGCGGCGACGACCCCGCCGTGCCGGCCACGACCACGAGCTCGCACGTCTCGCCAGCACGCAGGGCGGCAAGCGCCGCATTCACCACATCGAGCTTTTCCATTGCCGCCTTCTATCCTCTAAAGACATCGGTGAGCATAGCGAGTGCCTCGAGCACACCGCCGCCGACCGACGTCGCTTTGTCCGAAATGTAGTTGATATAGCTGGCATCGCCGCGCGGATCGATATCGGCGCATTTAAAGCCCTCAGTCACCTGCACGCCATTCGCCAAAAGCCCGCGCAGACAGCCATCGATCTGCGTGCACATGGGCGTATCGCCCGCGTAGCCAATCACGTCTCCGGCGCTCACGATGTCGCCGATCGCGCGGTCGGACCGAAACACACCGGCGGCGGGGCTGTGGATAACGCGCTCCCTGCCATAGCCAGCGATAATGCCCGGCACGCCCGTGTTGGGCTGGGGCGAACCTTGGGTAATGACACGGCCCAGGAAATGCCCG
Organism: uncultured bacterium; assembly: GCA_958349055.1. GTDB lineage: Bacteria > Actinomycetota > Coriobacteriia > Coriobacteriales > Coriobacteriaceae > Collinsella. The sequence continues at coordinate 121,431 of CATWBO010000001.1, read as the reverse complement.
CGCATGGTTTCGACCACGGCGTCGCAGTCAACCGGCGCGGTGAAGCCCGGTCCCACGGCAATAACGGCAGGCGCCATGTCGCGCGTGGTGCCCAAGTTACGCTTGGCCAGAATCGCGTCGACCACAGCCGCGGGTTTCAGTTCGTCGAGCATCTTGGCCTGGGGGTCCACCACCACGGCGACATCCCCCGCCTCGGTAATCTCAAGCGCCTCAGCCGGCGTCTGTGCCAAGCGAGCGCGAATGCCTTCGACCTCGACCTCGCCCAGGCGAATGGCCTCGCAAAAACAGATTGTGCGGCGGATGCACGTGGGAACCGCGATATCGGCCATAACGACCGAAACGCCGGCGCGCACCAAGCGAGCGGCGACGCCCGTGGCGATATCGCCGGCGCCGCGAACATAAACGAGCATTCCCGGGGCACCTCCCTGTGCTACGGTTTGAGCAGAGCAAAAGCGGTTCGGCCGCTACTCTGATGATTATTTATTATCACAGTATTATACGGCGGTGACCAGATGGAAACGGTTAGCGGCAATCTTGCCTCTGCGCTCAAGATCGAGCCGGGCATTACCGCGATTATCGGCAGCGGCGGCAAGTCGACGCTGCTGAAGACGCTGGGTCTCGAGCTCATGCGCACTGGCGGCCGCGTGCTCCTCTGCACCACCACGCACATGTTTCCCGTCGCCGGCGTGCCATGGGACGGGTCGAGCCGTCGCCTGGACGCCGCGCCTTGGAAGCCGGGGGCCCTACATGTTCCCGGCTGCACCTGCGAGGCATGCGCGGGACTTGTCCGCGGAAGTATCTGCCAGGCGGGTGTTTTGAACCCGGAGATAGGCAAGCTCTCCGCCCCCGCCGAGCCGCTCAACGAGCTGGCGCAGCGCTTTGACTATGTGTTGGCCGAGGCAGATGGCAGCAAGCGACTCCCGCTCAAGGCGCATGCCGCCTGGGAGCCGGTAATTCCCGCCGCCGCGACAAACGTTGTCTGGGTCGTCGGCGCCTCGGGGCTGGGCAAGCCCGTCGCCGAGGTTGTCCACCGCCCCGAGCTCTTCTGCGAGCGCTGCGGCTGCGAGCCCACCGACGCTGCCACCCCAGAGCACGTCGCCCAGGTGCTCAATGCCGAGCTGCAGATGCTGAACCTCAACAATGCCCACATCATGCTCAACCAAGTCGACACGCTCAGCGACCCGACTATGGCAGGCCGCTTTGAGACAGCCCTCGGCCGCCCCGTCGTCGTCACCAACCTCAAGTAGCCAGCCCCAGTCTCCGCAGTTGCGGTGAAATACGGACTGTTTGGCCACCTAATGGCCGCAAACAGTCCGTATTTCACCGCAACTGCGGAGGGGACACGGCATCCTTGCTGTTAGCGGGGCACGTAGCGGCCGGGTTGGGCTCCGGTGGGCTCGCCGTCGCGTGCCGCCAGCACGCCGTTCACAAACACGGCCTTGGCGCGGCCATGTGCCTCAAAGCCCTCGAGCGGCGTGTAGTCCACGGCCTGATGCTGCGTCGCGGCGCTGATCGTCCAGCGCGCGCACGGATCCCACACGCACACATCGGCATCGGAGCCCTCGGCAAGACAGCCCTTGCGCGGATACATGCCAAACACGCGCGCCGGGTTCTCGCTCATCAAGCGGCACAGATCCTCAGGACCCAGCTGTCCCTCAAAGCTCGTAGCGATCGCGACGGGGCGATGCTCCACACCGGGCCCGCCGTTGGGAATCGCGCGGAAGTCGTCGCGCCCGCGGTCCTTTTGTCCGTGCAGGTTAAAGCTGCAATGATCGGTCGCAATAGTATCGATCTCGCCAGCCACAAGCGCCTCGCGCAGCGCGGCACGGTCACCGGCATGGCGCAGCGGCGGGCTCATCACGTACTTGGCGCCCGCAAAGCCGTCCTCGCCCTGCTCCAGATAGCAGGTGTCGTCGAGCATCAGATACTGAGGGCATGTCTCGACATAGATGTTCTTCTGCCCGCGCGCTTTGGCAGCGCGAATGGCCTCGAGCCCCAGCTTGGTCGAAAGGTGCACCACGTTGACCGGAGCGTCCCCGGCCAAGTGCGCCAGATACAGCAGGCGGCTCACGGCCTCGGCCTCACACACGTCCGGACGGCTGAGCGCATGGCCCTCGGGCCCGTGGATACCCTGCTCAAACACGCGCTTCTGCAGCGCGTTGACCAACGTGCCGTTCTCGCAATGCACGCACAGGATACCGCCCACGCGCTTGAGCTCCTCCAGCACCTCGAGCGTCTCGGCATCGTCCAGGCGCAGATGGTCGTAGGCAAAGTAGGTCTTAAACGACGACACGCCCGCCTCGCGCATGGCCGAAAGATCGGCGCGGTTGCGCTCATTCCACTCGGCAAGCGCCATATGGAAGGCATAGTTGGCGGTGCAGGTGCCGTCGGCGCGATGATGCCACTCGGCCAAGGCATCGGGCATGGTCACGCCGCGATCGGCCGTCGCGTAGTCCACAATGGTCGTCGTGCCGCCGCAGGCAGCCGCGCGCGTGCCGGTCTCAAAGCTATCGGCTGTCCAATCCATGCCGGTCCAGCACTGCATGTGCGTGTGCCCATCGATAAAGCCCGGGAACACCCAGCAGCCCGCAGCATCCTCGACGGTATCGCCCTCGGCCGGCTCAATCGCCGCGGCAATCCGCACGATCTTATCGCCATCCATGGCAAGATCGGCGCGGCGAAGCCCCTGGGGCGTCACGAGTGCGCCGTTTTTGATGATGATCATAATTGCTCCTTATTGATTGATGCAGTTGGCCACGCGATCAAAATACGAGCAGGCGGCGATATGCTCCGTTATGCGTCGCTGTCCCTTGACGGTATCGACGTCCCACAGCTCGTAGGCACGCGCCTCGACCAGCACCACGTCGGCACGGTCCTTGAGGATCGAACCGCCGCCGTCCTTACCCTCAAGACACATAAGTGCATCGAACAGTTCCGCCGGAAAGATCACCGGGCTCGAAGGCTCACCGTTGCACGCAAGGCGCACCGGATGCTTGCGGCCACGCTCGTCAAATGCACGAACCATAGCCTCAAAAGAATCCGAACTCACGAGCGGCTGGTCGCCCGGCAAAAAGAGGCAACCTTTCCAGTTACGTTCGACTCCCCACGAAAGGCCCGCACGGACGCTTTCGCTGCGCAGCTCGCCATCGTGCAGCACGCACGGGCAATGCTTGTCATCACAAATCTGAGCGACCTCGGGCCAACGCGTCGAAACCACAACGTCAAAGCCCCGGGGAACCGAATCAATGGTCCGGGCAATCAGCGGCTCGCCATAGATATCGGCGAGCATCTTGTTAGAGCCAAATCGCTTGCCCTCGCCCGAAGCCATAATGACGCAACCAAGTTTCATGGCGATACCTCCCCTGAAACCATCGTACCCATAACTCGCGTCGCGGGGCATCTACATCGAAAGCGCTTATCCCGCACGCCCACGATGCAAAAAGGGGCACCCCGCCGGTTGGCAGAGCGCCCCCTTTACATGGCTTACCTCAACCCAGCTTTAGGCCTGGAACCAACGGGCGGTGTTGCGCTCGTCGAGGGCCTTGAGGGTAGCGGCGGGATCGGCAACCTTCTGCAGGAACATCATGGCTGCGATGGCGTACGGCTTGTAGCTGGCCTCCTTGTACATGCCCACGCGGTGCATGTCGAAGACGTCGGCGTTGACCTCGCCGTGCTCGCAAGAGACACCGGAGATGTCGGCAGGCAGCGGATGCATAAAGATGGTGTCCTGGCCGTTGGCGGTCTTCTCCATGAGCTCGGTCGTGGAGCACCAATCCTGATGCGTGGCGTTCTGAGCGAGCAGCTCCTTCTCGAGTGCAGCGATGCCGGCGTCGTCGCCCTCGGCGTACAGGTTGGTGCGCTTCTCCATGGCGGCAAACGGAGCCCAGCTCTTCGGGATCACGATGTCGGCGCCCTCGAAGGCCTCGGCCATGGTGTTGACCTGCTTAAAGGTGGTGCCGGACTCGGCGGCATAACCCTTGGCGCGCTCGACGACCTCGGGCATGAGGTCGTAGCCCTCGGGGTGGGCCAAGGTGACGTCCATGCCAAAACGGGGCAGCAGGCTGATCAGCGACTGCGGGCAGGACAGCGGCTTGCCGTAAGAGGGCGAGTAGGCCCAGGTGACGGCAACCTTTTTGCCCTTGAGGTTCTCAAGACCGCCAAACTCGTTGATGAGGTAGAGCATGTCGGCAGAAGACTGCGTGGGGTGATCGGAGTCGGACTGCAGGGAGATGAGCGTGGGACGGTGATCCAGAACGCCGTCCTCGTAGGCCTGCTGGACAGACTCGGAGACCTCGGCCATGTAGGCGTCGCCCTTGCCGATGTACATGTCGTCGCGGATGCCGATGACGTCGGCCATGAAGGAGATCATGGTAGCGGTCTCGCGGACGGTCTCGCCGTGAGCGATCTGGGACTTCTTCTCGTCCAGGTCCTGCAGCTCAAGACCGAGCAGGTTGGCTGCCTTAGAGAAGGAGAAGCGCGTACGGGTGGAGTTGTCACGGAACAGGGAGACGGCCAGACCCGAATCGAAGATCTTGGACGAAACGTTGTTCTCGCGCAGCTCGCGCAGAGCGTCGGCGACGATGTAGAGCGCCTTGAGCTCATCGGTGGTCTTATCCCAGGTGTGCAGGAAGTCGCTGCCGTACATGCCCTTAAAATCGAGGCCGTTCAGCTGCTCGACGAGCTCGGTAAACTTGGCGTCCATGTAAATATCCTTTCCAAAGATGAAACGATTGCAATGAGTAGATGTGCTCCGGCATGCGCGTGTGGCTAGAACATGCAGAGCACTATGACGAGGACCCGCTACCGTTGAGGAAGCATGGGAGATAACGACCGCGGGCCCCAAGTCAACAGGGGGTGCCGGGGACACGAGCTGTCCCCGGCTCAACAAGATCGAGGAATGGGACTAATCGATCTTGTTGTTGGTCAGACCGGCGCGGAACACGGTGGCGTCGCCATCGGCCTGGCTCGGATCGTAGAGGTTCAGGGCAGCCACATACATGGCGGCAGCGGTGACCAGGTCGTCCTTGTAGGTGACCTCGTTGGGAGCGTGAGCCTGAGACTCGGCACCCGGGCCAAAGCCGACGCAGGGGATGCCATAGCGGCCCTGGATGGAGACGCAGTTCGTGGAGAAGGTCCACTTGTCGCACAGCGGGCGACCGGTGCGCTTGTCCATGCTGGGCTCGCAGCCGATGCGCTCGTCACCGAACATGGCCTTGTGAGCGTCGACGAGAGCCTTGACGTGCGGAGCGGTCTCCTTGTTGATCCACGTGGGGAAGTAAGCCTCGGTCTCGTAGACCTCGCCGGTCCAGGACGGACGGTCGTACATGTACATGGAGACCTTCACGTCGTCGCCGTACTTCTTGGCGGCCGGCAGGTTGCGGATCTCATCCAGGCAGGACTCCCAGGTCTCGCCGGCGGTCATGCGACGGTCGATGGAGATGGCGCAGGAGTCAGCGACAGCGCAGCGGCTGGGGCTGGTGTAGAAGATCTGGCTGACGGTGCAGGTGCCGCGGCCCAGGAAGCGGGCATCCTCGAAGTGCTCGGGGTTGTACTTGGGGTCGAGCATCTTGACGAGGCCCTTGATGTCGGTCGACTCGTCGCAGCCGTTGTTGTTGAGGGCGCGGACGTCGGCGATGATGTCGGCCATCTTGTAAATGGCGTTGTCGCCGCGGTCGGGAGCGGAGCCGTGGCAGGAGGTGCCGTGAACGTCGACGCGGATCTCCATGCGGCCGCGGTGACCGCGATAGATGCCGCCGTCGGTGGGCTCGGTGGAAATGACGAACTCGGGCTTAATGCCGTCCTTGTTGTAGATGTACTGCCAGCACATGCCGTCGCAGTCCTCTTCCTGGACGGTGCCGACGACCATGATCTTGTAGCCCTCGGGGATGAGGCCCATGTCCTTCATCATCTTGGCAGCGTAGGTAGCAGAAGCCATGCCACCCTCCTGGTCGGAGCCGCCGCGGCCGTAGATGATCTCGTCGGTCTCGTAGCCCTCATAGGGATCGGCGTCCCAGTTCTCGATGTTGCCGATACCGACGGTGTCGATGTGGGAGTCGATGGCGATGATCTTGTCGCCCTCGCCCATAAAGCCCATAACGTTGCCCAGGCCGTCGACCTTGACCTCGTCATAGCCAAGGCTCTCCATCTCGGCCTTGATGCAGGCAACAACCTCACCCTCCTCGCAGGACTCAGAGGGGTGAGAGATCATGGCGCGCAGGAAGCGAGTCATATCAGCACGGTGAGACTCCGCAGCAGCCTTAATGGCATCAAAATCGAGTTCTTTAGTCATAACAGTCAACCTTTCTACAAGGGTTTACCTACAGGTAGATATTTCAGATAGATCACTTGTGCCAAGCAGCGTGAGGTCGAGCACCCCACAAGCAAGTAACCATAGGAGGCGGACGGAGGACTTTGCTCCGTCGCGAGTTCCGCACGAGCCGGAGAGCACTTAATGTGCTCTCCGTGCGAGCAGGACTGTCCGAGCAGGGAGTAAAGTCCTCCGGCTGCCTCCGGACAGGTCAGTCTGCTAGCAGGTCGGATACTCGCCCTCCCAGACGATGCGACGGTACTGATCCGGATCGGTGTCGCCCTCGGTGGAGAAGCAGAGCACGGAGCTCGTCTTGTCCAGGCCGATGAGCTCCTTGAGCTCGGCATACTCGGGATCAAGCATGAGGGTCTCGACCAGGCCGGTGGTCACCGCGCCGGACTCGCCGGAGATGACGCGCGGGTCGCCCTTCTCGGGAGCGCCCAGGGTGCGCATGCCGCGAGCGGTGACCCAGTCGGGGCAGGACACGAAGGCGGTGGTGTGGTTGCGCAGGATATCCCAGCCCAAGATGTTGGGCTCGCCGCAGCACAGGCCGGCCATGATGGAGGGCATGTCGCCGTCCACGATGCGCGGGTCGCCGTCGCCGGCGGCAGCGCCCTTGTACAGGCAGGCGGCAGGCGCGCACTCGACCACGACGAAGGTGGGCGGGTTATCGGGATACAGGTTGGTGAAGTAGCCCACCACGGCGCCGGCGAGCGAACCCACGCCAGCCTGGACAAACACGTGCGTCGGGCGGTTGATGGCCATCTCGCGCAGCTGCTCGGCAGCCTCGGAAGCCATGGTGCCGTAGCCCTCCATGATCCAGGACGGGATCTTCTCGTAGCCCTCCCAGGCGGTGTCCTGAACGATGACGCCGCGCTCGCAGGCATCGGCCTCGGCGGCGGCCATGCGCACGCACTCGTCGTAGTTGACCTCTTCGATGGTCACCGTGGCGCCCTCGGCGGCGATGTTATCGAAGCGTGGCTTGGTGGAACCCTTGGGCATGTGCACGACGGCCTTCTGGCCCAGCTTGTTTGCAGCCCATGCCACGCCGCGGCCATGGTTGCCGTCGGTGGCGGTAAAGAAGGTAGCCTGGCCAAAGTCCTTGGCAAGCTGATCGGAGGTCAGATAATCGAAGGTGCACTCGGCAACGTCCTTGCCGGTCTCGTCGGCAATGTAGTTGGCCATGGCAAACGAACCGCCCAGGACCTTAAAGGCGTTGAGGCCAAAGCGATAGCTCTCGTCCTTAACGCACAGGTTGGACAGGCCCAGGCGCGCGGCCTGGCCATCCAGGCGGGCAAGCGGAGTGACGGTGTACTGGGGGAACGACTGGTGGAAGGCGCGGGCCTTCTTCACGTGGTCGAGGCTCATGATTCCCAAGTGCTTGTCATCGCTCTTGGGCATCGTGTTGCCCGCCCACTGGATCTTATCGGCCATACGGTGAACTCCTTAAGTTCTCTCTTGCCGGCCCCCGCATACGCGTTTCAGCCCGATCCCATTCACACGGCTGAACTTTTATGTGGATGCCAAACAAAAAGTTTGTTAGCACTGTTCTATCACACTTTTTGATTGGAAAACCTAACAAATTGTTTGTTGCCGTAATCGGTACCTTTTCGCCGCCGAACGGTCACATAACACAGCGACGCTTTCGTTATTTGCGAACAAGTGGGGTTTATGGCACAGTGAGCCCAAACTAATTTTTAGGAAGGCACCCATGACCCCCGCACAGATTGAGTTCTACAAGCGTCTTGCACACGGCCTGGCGCTCCAATTTGGCCCCAACTGCGAAATCGTCGTCCACGATCTGGAGACCGATGACGTGGACCACTCCATCGTAGTGATCGAAAACGGCCACGTCAGCGGGCGCAAACTGGGTGACGGCCCCAGCCATATTGTGTTTGAGTCCATGCACGAGGGCACCACCAACGTGCACGACCGCGAGCCATACCTCACCAAAACCGCCGATGGCAAGCTGCTCAAGTCCTCGACCATCTTTATCCGCAACGACGAGGGCAAGCCCGTCGGCATTTTGGGCATCAACTTTGACATTACGCTTATGAAGGCTTTTGAGCGTTCGCTCGACGCCTTTACCGGCACCGGCGGCACGGGCTACACCGAGCCCGAGCCCATTACCAAAAACATCGGCGACCTGCTCGAGGACCTGTTGCACGAGTGCGAGCAGTTTGTGGGCAAGCCCGCGGCGCTCATGACCAAAGATGAGCGCATTCGCGCCATTGGCTACCTCGACCGTCGCGGCGCCTTCCTCATTTCCAAGTCGAGCGAGCGCGCCTGCGAGTTCTTTGGCATCTCCAAGTACAGCTTCTATAGCTACCTCAATGAGGCCAAGGCGGCGGCCGACGACAAGTAGGCACTTGCCTAGATTGCCCCTCCCCTTTTGGGCGCGAGTTCTGGAAAGCATGAATCCAAGACCGAGCCGCTTGGAAAGTTCCATATAATCGATGTCATTAGTATTTCGAAAGGGTGGAACAGAATGGCGTTGAGCAAGGCATCATGCACCGGTCGCGGATTGATTCCGGCAATTGGTGGACATGTGCACCGCATGTTCGATGAGGGTGAAGACGACCTGTTTTCGCTGAGCCTTGACGACGTGATGGATGATCGCCCGTGGACCGCCGACGAACTCATGGGCGGTGGGGCTCGCCCGTCAAGCCCCAATCCCGCACTTGCGCCCAAGCCCGCATCTGCGCCGACTCCCGCGCAGCCGCCTGTTTCGACGCCCGCGTCTACGCCCGCACCCATTTCGGCGCCCACGCCCACTCCCCGCCCCGCAAGCGACCCGTCCGAGACGGCGGCATTTCTCGCTGCGGCGACGCGGAGCAAATCGGCCGACAGCACCGTTATGTACAGCGCCCAGCAGTTGCCCGTTCCTGCGGCACGCAAGTCTCCGGTCACAAGGCTCGATGAGCCCGTTGCCCATCAGGTTGCCTACGATTCCTGGGCTGCAGCCGATCTGGATGAGACCTCTACCGGCATGCCGGCGCTCGACGTTCCAGTTAACCCGCTTTTTGCCGCCAACACGAGCGCCGCGGACTATGAGGGCGGTGCGGCATATTCCGATTATTCCGATGGCTATGCTGGCACCGATCGCATCGAGACCGAGGATTATGGCACCGCATCGAGCGATTATCTCAACGATCCGTACGCTGCCACGCCTGCACCGGAATATGACCCGGAGGCCGCGTCCGCGCCGGCGTATACCAAAAGCACGGGCGAAGAGCGCTTCGCCGATTATTACGCCGAGGAAAAGGCGCTGCGTTTTTCGGAATTTCCGCAGGCAGTCAAGGTTGCCTTTATCGCCATTGTCATTGCCCTGCTCGGTGTCATTGCGTTTGAGGGATTCCGGCTGTTCTCCGGCCCCACCCAAGCGGAGTCGGAGACCCAGCAAAAAGAGGACGATAACGAGTATCTGGACATCAACACCCTCAAGGGCGACCCCAACGACGAGGACGATGAGTAGCGAGGGCTGAAGGCGGCCGCAGGATCCCGCATCCAGCACCGACTTCTAAGTGCCGTTTTGTCATCCAGCTACACTTTTCCGGATAATTTGCCTATCGAATTTGACACTTTTCCGAAGTTTTAAAGTGCCCATTTCGACACTTTTCCGGATGAAAGCCGAATAATCACTTGGGAAACTAACGCCGTTCACGCGTCATTTCGCAGGCGGCGTTTGATTTCCGTCCGTACACGCTGATAGACTTCCTCTTGCCCGCAAGGAGTGGGCGCGTTTTATCCAGAGTCGGGGTAGAGAGTTGGCTCCACGATCCCGACGCCAACCGGCCAAGAGGCACGGTGGCCCTGCCAACATCGATGAAAGGAGTCCGTATGGACAATTTCTCCGTGCGCAGCGAGCGCAACTTCCACAACCTGACAGCCAAGCCAAAACGAATGCATCTTCTGGACAAGCCGAACGGCTACGCCTCGGCCATGGTCAAGAGCAGGCTCTACCACCAGATGCGCTTTACGGTGCAGAAACTCGAGGAAGTGCTTTGCACTACCGGCAATCCGCACGTACTGCAGATTCAGCTGCTCGGAGACGACTCGCGCGAGCCGTCTAGCTGGAAGCTCTTTGCCGACGGCGCGTGTGTCGCAAGCGGGTCCGGAGCCTTTGCCCGTGAGTACTTCTGTGAGGGAGCCGAGGTGTTCCTGGACCTGTGCCGCGATGCCGTCGAGGCTGTCGAGCTGCGCCAGTGGAGTCAAAGGGAGTACGAGCTGCTGAGTGCCGTGCGCGGGATTGCAATGATTTAGAAACAGAGCGGTGGCGTTATCGAACTGTCGACGCCGCCGTCTCCCCAATGCCCGTCGTGCTCAACGATCAGATCGACCTCAAGGCCCTTCTCATCTCGGAAATAATGAACACTGTTGTCGACACCGCCGTAGGTGGAAAGGAACACGCGCACGTCGCGCAGGATGAGATTCTCAAAGAGCATCCCCAGCGTTTGCATATCGCCAAGCAGCCGCTCAGGGGTAGCCCCCAGCAACGCCGCCGCAAGTGACGGGTCACAGAAGTAGCGCTTGGGGCGCACGCGAACGCGGGCCTTCGAGCGCACATACTGGCCTGCTCTCTCGCGCAAGCTCGTCCGAAAACCCAAGGTTTGCAGGTCACCGCTCCTGCAGCACCAGCGGGCGACGTCATCCTGCGAAATTACGCCATTCTCAATGCAGTTTTTACGCCGTTTTCATTGTAGGTTTTACGCTCGGCATCCTTGGCGCGGCGCTTGCTCAACCACCGGACCAGCGAATTGCCCGGATTCTGGGACGTGCTTTCCGCTCCAGGCCTCTACCGGAAAATGCGTCCCACTCTGAGGCCGAAATCTGGGATGCGCTTTCTGCCAAAGGGGAAGCGCGTCCCATTCCGAGCATCACATCAGAGCGCGCTTGGTTATCTCCGCTCGCACATCTCGGCAAACGAGATCAGCTTGACGTCTCCCCTGCTATCCGCGGCATCCCGACATCCCTGCGTAAAGCCGCTTTTTGAGAATAGTGCATAGCTTTTTCGTTGCCGTCTAAAGAGCTCGCTTCGGTGCACGAGCTTTTGCAGCACGTCTTCGCCCACCGGTTCATTGCGCCATTTGCACTCCGCAAACAGAGCAGTGCCCTCGCCATCGTCAACAATTAAGTCGATTTCTTCCTGCGTATGCGTGCGATTATCCGTCCCCCACCAGCGCCCGACGCTCGCCGGAACCACATCGAGCCGGCCTGCGCGCGCGAGTTCGTACACATATTGCCTGCATATAAGCTCAAAGACCGTACCCATGTAATCCGATACGTGCGACTCAATGCGTTTATACGCCATCTCGGCCATATCGTTTTGAATCAGCCCGATGTTCTGCGGAACAAACTTGTACCAGAACCTAAACATCTGATCGCTCAGCAGATACACGGCTCGCTTATTGCTCGTCTCGTTTAGGGGCAGCTCGCGCTCGACAATCCCAAGCGACGCCAGCTTATCCACATAGCTCTTTACGTTGCTCGCAGGGATTCCCGTAGAGCTCGCAATCTCCGAGATCTTCGAGCGCCCCTGAGCAATTGCTTGCACGATCGCATCATATTGCTCGGGATTGCGGCACTCTTGCAATAGCAGGTTACTCGGCTCTTCAAAGAGATAACCCGTAGGGGTAAGAAAAAGACGCTTGATGTTGTCCTTGAGCGATACGGTAGGATCGACTTTCTCGATATATGCAGGAATGCCGCCCGTCATGCCATAGCAAACCGCAGCGTCTTCGCGACCCATGCTCTGCCACAGGCCGAGGGTCGTCGTAAAATCGAGCGGCATGATCTTAAACTGGGCCGTACGCCTACCGTATAGTGGGCTCTCGTAGCCCAATACCTGTTCCTCCATAAACGAAAGAGACGAGCCGCACAGGATAAGCATGAGCCTGGTCTCTTTGTACAGGTGATCAATCTTGTCTTGCAGCAACGAGCTGATCTCGGGATTCGATTGGGCGAGATAGGGATACTCGTCAATCACGACAATCAAACGTTCCGCGCGAGCCATGGTGGCCAATGCATCGAACGCTTCGTCAAAACTACGAAACGACACGCCTGCAGCACCAACCGAGCCTGCAAGTATCGCCTGGCTAAAGCCGTGCAGGTTTGCCTCCGCATTGGTACGACGAGCTTGAAAGTAAATAGCCTTCTTGCCTTGGATGAACTCTGTGATAAGGCGCGTTTTACCCACGCGACGGCGGCCGTAAATCACAGGCATCTCAAAGGAGCCCGTGCCATACAGTCGATTGAGCTCGGACATTTCCGCTGTTCTTCCGATAAACATAGGGCCATCCTTCCTTCACGTTATAGCTAGCCATATTATACCTTCCTATAATATAGCTAGCTATAACGTAATTCGACAAGCGGCGCACGCAAAAGGGGCGGTACACCACCGTACGTGGACCGTTCCGGAAAATGCATCCCGTTCTGGAGCCAAAAACTGGGCCGTAGTTTCCGCCAAGCATCCCATCCGGAAAGCGTGTCCCGTTCTGAGCGACAATTCCGGGACACAGCTTCCGCATGCGGCCCGTTGGGAAAGTTCATCCCGCTCTGAGGGCTCGTTCCGGGATGCAATTTCCGTTTGAGGCCCGATCTGGAAACGGCATCCCACTCTGAGGCCGAAATCTGGGATGTAGCTTCCGCTTGAAGGGCGATCCGGAAAGCACGTCCCATTCCGAGTGGCAATTCCGGGTCACAGTTTCCGCAGATACAAGGCGACAGTCCGCCGCCCTTATCACATGCCTTCAAATATGCGATCCAGAAACACAAAACAGCAGATAGAATGCTCTTTTTCAAAAAGTACACGTCCCGAAACTTACCAAGACTTCATATCCAGCTACCGTTCACGGTCGCCGATCACCGCCCACCGATTCAAACAAGAAATATGTCGCCAAAAGCAGGTCATCTACCTGCATGGTTAGATTTTGGTCAGCTTTTGGTCAGCTGAGCGGCAAGTTCCAGCTGATACGTTTTTGCTACCCAAAAGGAGGCGGTAGCTCATGACCCATTGCAATAACCAGCTCATCGACCAACTGCTCACTCAAGCCGAACAAGAGGGGCGCTGTCTGATTCCCCCGAGCACGGCGATCCGAAAAGCGCTCCTTCGGCGCACCGGCGGCACGGTTGTCTCGCCCATGCCGGGGTTGTTTGCGCGAAAAACGCGCTGGGATGAACTCAACCGAGCGCAACGCCATTGCGAAATCCTCCGCGCCCTTGCGATCATCCACCCCGATTGGACGTTCTGCTCGTTTTCGGCCGCCTGTCTGCTGGGGCTCGAGGTCTCGTGGCGACACCTGAATGTCGTGCATGTCTGCAGCTCGACAAAGCCGTCGGCTCGCCCGGGCGCACATATTCAGCGGCACCAGATTGAGCCGGCCGGAGCAATACTCAGAGCCGGCATATCGGTAACGCCGCCCATCCAAACGGTTACAGATTGCCTGTTGCAGACCGGTTTTGCCGACGGTATGCCCATTGCCGATTCGGCGATCTCAAAGCTCGGCCTTGTGCGGGAACAGCTGATGGAGGCCGTCGAGCAACGAGCGACCGCCCGCAATGGTCGCACGATTCGCACCGCCCTCACGACACTTCGATATGCCGACGCCCGCGCCGAAAGCGGTGGGGAATCGGTCGCCCGAGCCATCATGATCGAGACGGGCTTTGCGCCCGATTGGCTTCAATACGAGCTGACGGACCCCTTCGATTCGGCCAAGCCCATACGAACGGACTTTGCCTGGGAGCGCCAGGCGCGAGAACTCACGCTGGGCGAGCTCGACGGGTTCGTCAAATATACCGACCAGGCCATGCTTGCGGGACGCACTACGGCCGAGACGCTCGTTGCCGAACGCCAGCGCGAGGCGCACCTATCGCTCTACGGTCACCCTCTGTTGCGCTTTACCATGAATGAGGTCCGCTCGGCAGGAATGCTCGCCAAAAAGCTGCAGACAGCAGGCATCCGACAGACCGCTCTACCGACATGGCTCAACGAGGTGGACCTGTAGGAGCTGCTAGGCCACGCATCGCCGGATCGCATCCCCCCTATCTGGGCCGCGTTTTCCCAACGGCCACGCCAACGGAAAGCGCGTCCCAGCCTGGACACTCAAAACGGGATGCACTTTTCGGATGGCGGACCTGGCGGAAAGCGTGTCCCGGAATCCCGTCTCAGAGCTGGACAGGCTTTCCGGTTGAGTCCTTCAGCGGAAACCGTATCCCGGAATAAACACTCAAACTGGGATGCGCTTTCCAAACGACCGGCCAGCGGAAAACGCATCCCATTCTGAGGCATGATTCCGGGACACAGCTTCCGGTTGAGGGCCAATCCGGAAAGCGCATCTCACTCCGGGGCTGGATTCCGGGACGTAGTTTCCGCCGAGGGCCCAAAAAGGAAAGCACATCCCTTTCTGAGTGCCAATTCTGGGTTGTAATTTCCGCCGAGGGCTCCAAAGGGAAAGCGCATCCCATTCTGAGCGCCAAATCCGGGACGCAGCTTCCGTATGCGGAGGCGCTCCAAACAAAAGGCCCCGGCTCACGATGGAGCTGGGGCCAAAGGCGCAGCTTATACAGTTGATGGCAAGCGCAGACGGCAGTCAGCGATGGCCGTCCGCGCTCTACTCTACCCGCGGTGACGGGCGCGGCTGTACGGCGTATCCACCATGGGCAGATCCGGACGTAGCTTACCGTCAAACGCGCGGTAAGCGTTCTGCACGGCGGGCGCCGTGGGGATCGTTGCGATCTCGCCGATGCCCTTGCCGCCGTATGCCACGGGCAGCAGCTCGTCCTTCTCCACGTAGATGGCATGGATATCCGGAATCTCGGGCGCGCGGAACAGCCCGAGCGTGCCATACCTTGCCTGGGGCACGCAGTCCTTGAGCGGCCAGTCCTCGGTAAGCGCATAGCCCATACCCATGAGCACGCCACCTTCAATCTGGCCCTGGATCGAAATGGGGTTGACCACCTTGCCCGAATCGTGCGCGGCATAGACCTCGCTTACGCGACCGTTGTCATCCAGGATGACCACATGCGTGGCAAAGCCGTAGCAGATGTGGCTCTTGGGGTTGGGCACGTCCGCGCCAAGCTTGTCGGTCGGCTCCAAGTACACGTAGCTAAACTCGCGGCCCTCGAGCGCCTTGATGGCAGCCGCGGGGTCCTGAGGATGCATGCCCTGACCGGCGACGAGTTCCTGCGAGCGCAGCTGATAGGCGCGACCGTCGTCGTACTCGATCTTGACGCCGTCGCCATGGGCGGCAACCGGGGCAGCAGGCGCAGGCTTGCCGGCCTCGATACCAAACATGGCATCGCGCAGCAAGAAGGCGGCGCCGCGAACGGCCTCGCCGGTCACGACCGTCTGACGCGAACCAGACGTGGTGCCGGAGTCGGGGGCGTTTTCGGTCGAGCACTCGCCGTTGGCAATGCAGCTCAGCGGCAGACCGCAGGCCTCGGCAACGTCCTGTAAAAAGACGGTGTTGCAGCCCTGGCCGATGTCGGACGTGGCGGCGTAAACGACGGCGCGGCCGTCTTCGATGCGAATCTTGCAGCGACCGGCATCGGGCAGGCCAACGCCCACGCCGGCGTTCTTCATGGCACAGGCAATGCCTGCGTGGCCGGGATGCGCATAGTAGGCATCCTTGACCTCGAGCAGCGTCTCCTTCAGCGCCGTGGAGCAGTCGGCAATCTGGCCGTTGGGCAGCACCTCGCCCGGCTCAATCGCGTTCTTATAGCGAATCTCCCACGGATCCAGACCAACCTTCTCGGCCAGCAGGTCGATCAGGCTCTCAAGCGCAAACTCGGACTGGCAAACGCCAAAGCCGCGGAACGCACCGGCGGGCGGGTTGTTGGTGTAGTAGCCAAAGCCGCGAATGTCGGTGTTCTGGTACTTGTAGGGGCCAACGGCATGCGTGCAGGCACGCTCGAGAACCGGGCCGCACAGCGACGCGTAGGCTCCGGTATCAAAGTTGATCTCGCAGTCCAGGCCGGTAAAGTTGCCCTCGGCGTCGCAACCCAGCGTAAAGGTGCCGTCCATGGCATGGCGCTTGGGGTGGAACGCGAGTGACTCGGCACGCGTGAGCTTGCACTTCACAGGACGCTGGAGCTTATAGGCAGCAAGCGCAGCCAGGTGCTGGACGGACACGTCCTCCTTGCCGCCAAAGCCGCCGCCCACGAGCATGGTCTCGACGACCACGCGCTCAGGCTCGTTGTCCCAGCCAAACATGTGGGCGCACTCTTTGCGCGTGTCGTAGGCGCCCTGGTCGGTCGACTGCACCTTGACGCCATTCTTATACGGGAAGGCCACGGCGCACTCGGGCTCCAAGAAGGCATGCTCGGTAAAGGGCGTGGTAAAGCGCTGCGTCACGGTAAACGCGCTCTCGGCCAGCGCCTTGGCGGCGTCGCCGCGCGTCACGTGGCGGCTCTGGCACACGTTGTCCTTGAGCTCTACGGTATTGCCAAAGGCAAAGAAGCTGTCGTGCAGGCGCGGGGCGTCTTCGGCCCTGGCCTCGACAATGTTGCGCACGGGCTCCAGCGGCTCATACTCGATCTTCACGAGCTTCTTGGCCTTTTCGAGCGTTGCCTCGTCCTCGGCAACCACCAACACGATGGCGTCGCCCACGCAGCGGGTGATATCGCCCTGGGCGATCATAACGTCCCAGTCCTGGATAAGATGGCCGACCTGATTGACCGGCACGTCCTCGGCGCGCAGGATGCCCACCACGCCGGGCAGGGCCTCGGCCTTGGAGGTGTCGATGGAGAGCACGCGGGCGCGCGGATACTTGGAACGCACCGCGCTGGCATAGGTCAGACCCGGCTGATCGTACTCGTCGATGTCGTCGGGATACTTGCCCTCGCCGAGCACCTTCTTGCGCACGTCGATACGGAAGGCGCGCTTGCCCACGCCGTAGTCGTCGCCGCGCTCCAGGTCCTCATCGATCTGCTTTTCGCCGCGGAGCACCGCAGCGGCCAGCGAAATGCCCTCGATGATCTTCTTGTAGCCGGTGCAGCGGCAGACGTTGCCGCGGATGGCGTACTTGATCTGCTCCTCGGTGGGCTCGGGGTCCTCGGCGATAAGCGCCGCACCCGCCATGACCATGCCGGGGATGCAAAAGCCGCACTGCACGGCGCCCACGGCGCCAAAGGCGTACACAAAGGCCTCGCGCACGTCCTCGGGCAGGCCCTCGACGGTCACGATGTCGCGGCCGGCGGCAAGGGCGGTGGTCAGCACGCAGGCCTTGACGGCCGCACCATCCACATGGATGGTGCAGGTGCCGCACGCGCCCTCGGAGCAGCCGTCCTTGGCGGAGTGGATGTTCAGGTCGTCGCGCAGGTAGCGCAGCAACGGCTTGTTTTGGGTCGTCGTACGCTCGACACCGTTAACGGTAAAAGTGAATTCCTGTGCCATGGTGATTCCCTTCTACACGCCGGCGGCGATGCCAGTGCGGTCGTGGATGGCGCCATGCGGGCACACGACGGCGCACATGCCGCACGACAGGCAATCCGTGCCGTCGATATGGGCGCAGTTGTCCTCGATACGGATAGCACCAGCGGGGCACTTTTTGGCGCACATGCCGCAGCCGATGCAGCTGGTGTCGCAGATCTTGCGGGCAATGGCGCCCTTATCGGTGTTGTTGCAGCGCACCAGGATGTTCTGGTAGCCGGGAACGAAGGCAATCACGCGCTGCGGGCACGCCATGCCGCACAGGCCACAGCCCGTGCACTTTGAGCGATCCACGCGGGCGATGCCATCGACCAGCGCAATGGCGCCGTGGGGGCAGGCAGTGACGCAGGCGCCACAGCCAATGCAGCCTTCGCTGCAGCGGGCGTCGCCGCCTGCGGAAGCACAACCGCTTCCGCAGGCGACGTAGGCCACATTATGTTGAATAGCTTTGGCCATAAGGGACTCGCCTATTTCTTGAGAAGGTACGAATAGTTGTCGCGCACGGCCCTAATGGTCAGGCGGACGGCCTCGGGAAGGCCGGTGTTGACGGCATCGACCGAGACGGTGCGGACCGTGCCGGCGACGCGGACCTTAAAGTGATCCTCGTCCACGGCCAGGAAGCCCTCGTTCTCGGAGTTCTCCATGTCCTGCTCGCTCCAGAACAGGGTGAGCTTGTCCTTGTAGGGACGACCCTCCTGGTAGGGGCAGAACACGGCGCAGTTGCCGCACTCGTTGCACATGCCGTCGACATGGACGACCTGGTGCTTGTCCAGACCCGGAACCTTAATGGCCACGTTAGCGCGGTTGGGGCACACGTCGCAGCAGACCTCGCACACCGAGCCGCAGCCCAGGCAGCGGGTCTTGGTGCAGTTGCGCTTATCGCGGCACAGGGTGCCCTTGCGCTCGTAGCAGGTGTCCTCGCGACCGGCCTGAGCGTTGCAGTCGGCGTACTTGTTAAAGTCGACACCGGCGATGGCGCGAGCGACCTCGGCGGCGTCGGCGATGGCCTCGACCACGGTGGCGGGACCGCGGCGGCAGTCACCGGCAGCCCAGACGCCGTCGACACCGGTGGAGGTGGCGGCAAGGCGGCCGCGACGGTCGTGCTCAACGCCCGCGGCGTCGTACAGGCTGGCGTCGATACCCTCGCCCACGGCGCAGATCACCGTGGTGGCGGGCAGCTCGACGGTCTCGCCCGTGGCGACGGGGCTGCGACGGCCGCTTGCATCCGGCTCGCCAAGCTCCATAACATCGCAGGTCAGCACGGCACCGTTGAGTGCCTTGGGGGCCAGCAGCTCACAGAACTCGACACCTTCGGCAAGAGCAAGATCGAGCTCTTCCTCGTCGGCGGGCATCTGCTTCTTGGTGCGGCGGTAGACCAGGCGCACGTTCTTCACGCCGGCCAGGCGCTTGGCCACGCGGGCGGCGTCCATGGCGGTGTTGCCGGCGCCGATGACCACAACATCCTCGCCCAGCTCGAGCTTCTCGCCCTTCTTGGCGGCCTCGAGGAACTCCAGCACGTCGAGCTCCAAGTCCTCGCCCAGGCCGGCAGAGCCGGGCATCCAGGCACCGGTGGCCACGACAACATCGGTAAAGCCCTGGGCCTTGAGCTCGTCGATGGACTCCACGCGGGCGTTGAGCTGCACCTTGGCGCCAAAGGCCAGGCAGAGCTCGGCGTCGTGGGAGATATCGTCGCTGGCAATGCGGAACTCGGGGATCACGTGACGGACCACACCGCCGAGGGAGTCGCGGGCCTCGAAGATGGTGACGGGCACGCCGGCGCGCGTCAGGAAGAACGCCGTCGCCAGACCGGCCGGGCCGCCGCCGATAACGGCAACGTTGCGCTCGCCGTCGTTGGCAATGGCCTGAGCGCGCAGCTTGGGCAGCACGGCGGTCATGGCCTCGCGGGCGGCCTTGAGCTTGCTGGCGCGAATCTGGGCGCCCTCGGGCTCGTAGAACGCACGCTCGCAAGCACGGCCGCAGGGATGCGGGCAGATGGTACCGGTAATGAACGGCAGGGCGTTGCGCTCGATGATGATGTTGAGCGCGTCCTCGTAGCGGCCCTCGTCAACAGCCGCCAGATAGGCAGGGATATCCTGCTGGATGGGGCAGCTCGTACGGCACGGCGTGGTAAAGCAGTCGGAAAGCGGGCTCTTACCGGCGACCTTGCGGTCGGGCAGCGGGCGCAGCGGCTTCTTGTAGAGCGGGTTGGTGAGCGAGTCGGTCTGGATCGCAGTCACGGCCTCGAGAGAGACGCCCTCAAACGGCTTGCCGTCCAGGTCGGCAAACTCGCCGGCCATCTGGCTAAAGCGCTCGTAGCCACCGGGCTTGAGCACGTCGGTCGCCAGGGTAACGGGCCAAATGCCGGCATCGTACAGGGCGCGGATGTTGTAGACCGTGGCACCGCCGGAGTAGCTGATGCGCAGCTTACCATCGAACTGCTCAGTAATGCGGCGGGCGGCCTCGATGGTCAGCGAGAACAGCGAACGACCCGACATGTACATCTCGGTGGAAGGCAGCTCGTTCCTCGTCACGTCGACGGGGAAGGTATTGGTGAGCTTGACGCCAAACTCCAGGCCGCGCTCGGCACACAGGGCAATCAGGCGCTCGAACATGGGCACGGCGTCGACCCACTGCAGGTCCTCGCGGAAGTGCGTATCGTCGAAGACGATGTAGTCAAAGCCCAGCTCGTTCAGACGCTGGCGGGCAAACTCATAGCCCAGCAACGTGGGGTTGCACTTGATGTAGGTGTTGAGGCCCTTCTCGGTGATGAGGTAGGTCGCGATGCGCTCGATCTCCGCCGGCGGGCAGCCGTGCAGGGTAGACTCGGTGATGGAGTTGGAGACGCGTGCCGGGATGGACTCGACAAACGCAGCGTCGACATGCTCAAACTTGTCCAGGTTGGCGAGCGCCCATGCGCGGCACTCGTTCCAGACGTCGGAGCCGCTGGCGTCCTTCATGCCCTCGATGTAGGCATCGACCTTGGGGCTCTTAATACCCTCCAGGTCATAGCCCACCGACATGTTGAAGACAAAGCCGTCCGGGCTGCCCAGACCATACTCGCGAGCGATCAGGTGACAGGCAAACCATGCCTTCACGTACTCGGCAAAGGCCTGCGGAACCTCGAGCTCGGTCGACCACTCGCAGTTGTAGCACTCGTCCTGCGCCACAATGCAGGGCTTGTTGACGCAACGGGAAAGCTCCTCGCCGTCCATAACCTGAACGGTCTTGAGCTCAAAGAAGCGGGAGCCGGCCACGTAGGATGCCACGATGTTCTGGGCAAGCTGCGTGTTGGGACCGGCGGCCGGGCCAAACGGAGTCTCGATGCGCTCGTCAAAAATGGGAAGCGCGCCCTCCTGGTTGGCCGTGACCATCTTGCGCACGCCAAAGACGGCACCCTGAGTCTTATGCTCCTCGATGATCCAGTTCATCAGCTGCGAAAACGGGATCGGCCTCATGATGTCGCTCATAATGAGCTCCTCTCTGTAACGCCCGGCGAGACCGCGCGACGGGCGCAAATACGGTGTAGCGCTAGCACAGCGCCGGCGACCCCGCGGAGGCCGCCTATGCGCGCGCCGGATGCGGCGAAACATCCGACGCGCGCGAATCTCCAATTGGAATTAGTACACGCGATCGTTGAGCGTGCTCCAGAGCTTCTTGGACTCGGCCATGGTCCACGCGTTGATCTTGTCCTCATCAATCCCAACGAACTCACGATCCTTGTACAGGACGCGGCCGTTGATGATGGTAGTGCGGCAGTTTTTGCCCATCATGCCAAAGAGCATGTGGCCGTCGATATTCTCCTCGCTCAGCGGCGTAAAGGGCTTGTAGTCCATGACGATAACGTCGGCGGCAGCGCCGGCCTCGAGTACGCCGAGCTTGCGATCGAAGTACTTGCTCGCCATCTTGGCGTTGTTCTCGAACAGCATGGTCATGGCCTCGCACCAGCCCACGTTGGGCATGGCGGCGTTGTGGCGCTGGATGATCAGGAAGACCTTGAGGCTCTCGAGCATGTCGTGGGTGTAGGCGTCGGTGCCCATGCACACGGGAATGCCGCGGCGGAAGAACTCAAGCACGGGGGCGCAGCCCACGGCGTTGCCCATATTGGATTCGGGGTTGTTGACGAGCCAGGTGCCGGACTCCTTGACGATGTCCATCTCGGCGGGCGTCACGTGGATGCAGTGGCCCAGCATGGTGTCGGGACCCAGCAGGTCGTGCTGCAGCAGGCGCTCGACGGGGCTGATGCCGCCGCGGTTGAGGCGGGAGTCCCACACGTCGTTCATGCCCTCGCACACGTGGATGTGGAAGCCGGTCAGGCCGTTGTTGGCCTCGGCCATCTTATCCATGGTCTCGTCCGACAGCGTAAAGGTAGCATGTCCGCCAAACATGGCGGCGATCATGTGGTTGTCGTTATCGCGACGCTCCTTGGCGGCCCACTGGGCAAATTCGGCGTTCTCGGCAATGGCCTGGTCGCATTTTTCCTGGCCGCGGCGATCGGAGACCTCGTAGCACAGGCACGAACGCATGCCCAGCTCCTGAGCTGCATCCTTAATGGTAAAGAGGCTTCCCGGGATCTCGCAGAAGCTCGCATGGTGATCGAAGATCGTGGTGACGCCATCGCGGATGGAGTCAAGAATCGTGGCATAGGCGCTGGCCTTGGTGCCGTCGAGCGTCAGGTTATCGTCGATCTTCCACCACTGCTGCTCAAGATTCTCCAAGAAGTTGGTGGGGTTGCAGCCCTTAATGGCAAGGCCGCGGGCCAGACCCGAATAGATGTGGGTGTGGCAGTTGATGAGTCCGGGCATGATGAGGTTGCCCCGGGCATCGACGTACTCGGCATCCGGGTACTTGGCCTTGAGCTCGCGCTCGGGGCCCACTTCGACGATCGTATCTCCGTCAATGGCGACCGCGCCGTTGGGAATGAACGGGGTCTGAGCGTTGCGGGTAAAGACGGAACCGTTAGCGACCAGAAGCATGAATGCTCCCTTCAACATCAGAGGCGGGGTTTGACACCTCTGACATGGCGGAGTGCGAAGCGCCGGCCTACACCGGAAACGGGCCCTCTCCCGTCAACGCTTCACCAAAGGGACAAACCCTTTGAAGTGCGGCTTGGCGCCGCATGACGTCGGCGGACGAGGCGATGCGTCCGCCGACGAATAGCACCGAATTGGTTACTTCTTGCTCTCGGGCAAGACCAGATCCACGGCAGCGTCCTTGGCAGCATCGATGTGCTGAGCCACGACCGGCGTCTGCGGAAGGATCAGGTTGAGCACGATGGCCATGATGGCGGTGGGGGTTACGGCATTGGAGCCGATGACGGTGGACACCCAGGCGGGCATACCCTCGCCGGCAAGGCAACCGCTGGCCATCCAGATACCCAGGCCAAAGACGACGGAGGTACCGACGATGGTGGTGGTGCGCTGCGTGAGGCCCTCGCGGGTGAACATGCGCACGCCGTTCATGGTGATGGTGCCAAACACGCCCACGGTAGCGCCGCCGATAACGGGCTGCGGGATAGCGGAAAGGACAGCAGAGAGCTGCGGGAACAGACCGGCGATGGCAAAGACGGCCGCGATAATCACAAAGACCCACTTGTTGACGACCTTGTTGGAGCAGATGATGCCCACGTTCTGGCCAAGGGCGCTGGTGGGAAGACCGCCCAGCAGGCCGCCGACCATAGAGGTGAGGCCCTGGGACACAATAGCGCCGGAGAGCTCGCGCTCGGTGGGCATACGGTCGATGGAGCCCAGGCAGGCGGCAGAGACGTCACCGATAACCTGGATGGCAACCATGGGGAACACGACGGCGAGGGTAATGCAGACCTCGGGATCAAACTCGAGCGCGTAGGGCATGAGCTTGGGAAGGGCGAAGACCTGGGCGGTGGCGACGCTAGAGAAGTCGATCATGCCAAAGGGGATTGAGACGATCATGCCGACGATCATGCCAAAGAACACGGAACCCAGCTTGAGCGTGCCCTTGCCAAAGTTGGCGAGCGCAAAGACCACGGCGAAGGTGATAAGAGCGACGCACCAGGCCTGCGGGGTGCCCCACAGCGGCGTACCCATACCGCCGGCCATATACTTGACGGCCGTGGGATAGAGAGAGACGCCAATGGAGAAGATGACCGTACCGGTCACGACGGGCGGGAACAGCCACTTGATCTTGCTGTAGGCCAGACCAAAGAGGACCGCGACGGCGCCGCCGACGATCTCGCCGCCCAGCAGCGCACCAAAGCTAAAGCCCGAGGCACCCATGGCCTGCAGGGCCGGCAGGAACGCGAACGAAACGCCCATGACGATGGGCAGGCCGCCGCCGATGCGACGGAAGGGAGCGAAGGCCTGAAGGGCCGTATCGATCGCCGAAAGAATGAGAGCGACCTGGATGATGTCGGTGCTCTGCTGGCTATTAAAGCCGTAGACGCCGGCCATGATGACCGCCGGGGTAATGATGCCGGCAAACGATGCCAGTACGTGCTGAAGGGCACACGGGATCATTTCCTTAACGGGAGGCATGCCTTCGCGAGTGAACAGGGCTTCAGTGCCGTTCGTAACCGTCTCCTGGGTCATTTGACCACCAATCCTCGAAGTAGTTGTTTTCGCATCTAACGCTCTATTGTGACGCAGTGCGGGGTTGAGGTTGTGCCTTCATTGCATATCGTATTAAAGATGATTCCCATTCTCAATAATAATTTTTTGTTATCAGACTATTCTTCAGCTGAAATACCGTATTTCCGCAGGTCAGGAAAGTGTCTGGTCAAAATAACATCTAACTTTTCTTTTGGTCAACCGTTTACCGCTAAATTCCTACCGTTCGTCTGCATTACGCAATGTACCTGCGGATATACGAGATGATGGGCAGCGTGTTACCATGAGAAAAAATTGTTATGAACATTTCCGATTTCACCCAAAGGAGTTGCCCGTGAACGAGACCGTACGTCGCTTTTTGCCGATGGTCGATTTTCTGGAGCAGATACTCGGTAAGAACAGCGAAATCGTGCTGCACGATTTCTCGGATCCCGACCACGCCATCGTCGATATTCGCAACGGCATCGTGAGCGGCCGCAAGGTCGGCGGTCCCGCCACCGATCTGGCACTCAAGATCATGCACGACGCCAAGTATCGCGACCTGCCGTTTATTACGGGCTACGAGGGGCGCGGTGCCGGCGGCAAGACGTTGGAGTCAGCTACGTACTTTATCCGCGAGAATGACGAGATCGTCGGTATGCTCTGCGTCAACACCGACCTCTCGACCGTGCGCTCCATCAACGCCATGGCGCAGCAGCTCATGGCGTGCTTCGACGCGGCGCCGACGCGCACGGAGCCCGCCCCTATCGAGGTCGAAAGCCTTTCGGAGTCCACCCAGGAGCTCATCGACCGCAGCATTGCCGAGTTGCTGAGCGCGCGCGGGCTGGATGTAGCGTCGCTTGGTCAGAGCGACCGCGTAGACGTCATTCGCCACCTCAACGGCAACGGGGTGTTCATGCTCAAGGGCGCCGTGGCCTGCGCCGCCACCGCGCTGGGTATCTCGGAACCCAGCGTCTACCGCTACCTGCAAAAAGTCCGCAAGGAAGGCTAGCCCCCTGATCCGCATGCGACGAAAAGGTTGCGGATCATTTTTGCCGCATCGCTTGATAAAAGAACCCTGCAGCTCGCACGCGCTGCAGGGTCTTTTTGCATGTCATGTCTTGTTTCGCCTTCATCTTAGAGAGCGGCGACGACCTCGATCTCGACCAGACCGCCAGCCGGAAGAGCGGCAACCTGGAAAGCGCTGCGCGCGGGGAACGGGGCCTCGAACTTGGAGGCGTAGATCTCGTTCACGGCAGCGAAGTCGGCAATGTCAGCCAGGTAGACTGTGGTCTTGACGACATCGGCAAAGGTGGCGCCGGCAGCGGTCAGCAGGGCCTCGACGTTAGCAAGGGACTGCTTGGCCTGGGCCTCGACGCCCTCGGGCATCTTGCCAGTTGCGGGATCGATGCCCAGCTGGCCGGACAGGAACACCATGTTGCCGGCCTGGATACCAGGGGAATACGGGCCGATGGCTGCGGGTGCGTTATCGGAAGACACGACGGTCTTGCTCATGTTTTTCTCCTTACAAGTAAAAGGGAACGGGAGCGCGGCGTTCACACCGGGAGGCACAGTTCGGTCTGAACACCGCGCTTGATTGGGATAGTACTCAAGGTTTCCACGCGATGCAAGATTATTATCACGCTGCGAGAATATTTTATCGCCCAACGGTTTCCCCGGACCGCTGAACGGTTCTCATGTGGAGCAGCCAGTCCAAGCTGCTGAAGACTTTATCCCGCTTAGAGCACGGGCATCGCCTGCCGCGACGGCACCACTATACTTTTGAGTATCTGAGCATTTTGAAAGGCAGGATATGACCGCAACCGCCAGTCGAACCACCAACCGCAGACCCGAGCTTTTGGCGCCCGCCGGAGGGCCCGAGCCCTTTGCCGCCGCACTCGCCGCCGGGGCAGACGCCATCTACTGCGGCATGGGCAGCTTCAACGCACGCCGCAAGGCCACCAACTTTACCGACGAGGCCTTTGAGCAGGCCTGCCGCGCCGCGCATCTGGCCGGCTCGCGCGTCTACGTCACGGTCAACATCGTCATCAAGGAATCCGAGATGAGCGATGCGCTGCAGCTCATCCATCGCTGCTCCACGCTGGGCGCCGACGCCTTCATCATCCAGGACTGGGGCCTGTTCTTTGAAGTCAAGCGCACCATGCCCGGCATCGAGACGCATATCTCGACCCAGGCGAACATCCACGACGACCGCGGAACCCTTTGGTGCCGCGAGCAGGGTGCCGACCGCGTGACCCTCTCGCGCGAGCTTTCCATCGACGAGATTGCCGCCATTCACGATGCCGCGCCCGATGTTGACCTTGAGGTCTTTAGCCACGGTGCCATCTGCTTTTGCTACTCGGGTCTGTGCCTGCTGTCGAGCTTTGCCATGGCGGGCCGCTCGGCCAACCGTGGCATGTGCGCCCAGCCCTGCCGCTTGCCCTACGAGCTGATCGACGAGAACGGTCGCTCGCTCTCCCCTGCCGGTCGCGAGCGCGCGCTGTGCCCGCGTGACACCAACACCTCACAACTTGTTCGCCGCCTGTATGACGCCGGCGCCGCGTCGCTCAAGCTCGAGGGCCGCATGAAGGCGCCCGATTACGTGTATTCCATCGTCGACGTGTATCGTCATCAGATTGATGACATGCTGGCCGGAACCACCGTTGCCAAGGACGAGAAAGCCGCCCGCCAGCGCCAGCTCAAGCGCTGCTTTAACCGCGACTTTACGCACGCCTATCAGGACGGCACCTCGGGCGACGAGATGATGAGCTATGAGCGTTCCAACAACCGCGGCCAGATCGTGGGCACGGTGCGGGGCAGCCGCCCGGCCAACCGCGATGTGCGCGGCCTCAAGCCCGACGACCGCCGTCGCCGCGCCGCCATCGCCCGCATTGAGCTGTTTGAGCCCGTGGGCAAGGGCGACCTGCTGGAGCTTCGCCACGATAACGAGTTTGACCAGTTCCTGACCACTATTGCCGCCGATGATGCCGCAGCCGGTGAAGTCATCGAATGTCGCGTACCCCGCAGCATGCCCGAGGGCTGCCGCGTCCGCGTGATTCGCAGTCAGCGTGCCATCGACGCCGCCGGCGCCGCGCTCAAGCGCGATGTGCTGCGCCGCCGCGCCGTAGACGTGTCCGTTGTGGCGCGTCTGGACGAGCCGTTTACCGTTACGCTCACCTGCTGCGACGACCCTTCGCTTACGGCCACGGCCACGGGCTTTACCGTCGAAGCCGCCAAGACCCGTGCGGTCGAGGCGTCCGATCTGGTTGAGCACGTCGGCCGCATGGGTTCCTCTCCCTTTGAGGCTGCGAGCTTTGAGGTGGCGCTCGATGAGGGCTGTGGCATGGGTTTCTCCGCCGTACATAAGGTGCGCGCCGCCGCTTGCAAGGCGCTGGAAGAGGCCATTCTGGCGCCGTACGCGGAGCGCGCGAAAACGCTCGAGCTGCCGGCGATTGTCACCAGTGATTCCCGCCCCGCGCCCGAGCACTACCGCGACGAGCCGCAGATCTGCGCCACCGTCACCTCGCTCGAGGCCGCCGAGGCAGCGCGGGCGGAGGGTGCAACGCGCATCTACATGACCACCAACGCGCTCGATGCGGCCAAGCTCTCCCCCGCCGATACGTTTGAGCAGGGCATCGTACCCGTGCTCGATGAGGTCTGCCGCGCCGTTGACCATGTCCGCGTTGACCCATGGGTTGTTGCCGGCGCCACGGTCGCTATTGGCAACATCTCTGAGCTTGCCCTGGCCGCCCAGGTTGGCGCCACGGCCGAGATTCGCTCTTGCCTGCCGGTACACAACATGCCCTGCATGGAGGCGCTTGCCGAGCGCGGAGCCGGTGCGTTTTGGCTCTCGCCCGAGATCACGCTCGACGAGATTGTCTCGCTCGGCGCCGCCGCGCCCACGGCTCTGGGCATCACCGTCTTTGGCCGCCCGCGCGTCATGACAAGCGAGCATTGCATTCTGCAGGTTGCCAACGGCTGCATCCACGATTGTGCCAACTGCCGCTTGCGTGCCCGCAAGCTCTCGCTCAAGAATATCGACGGAAAGGTCATGCCCGTCCGCACCGACATCCACGGCCGCTCTCGCCTGTACGACGCCTACCCCATCGACCTCACACCGCAGGTTCCACAGCTGCTCGACGCCGGCGTGCGCCGTCTTATGGTCGACGGAACCTTGCTCGAGGCCGATGAGATTGGCCGTGCCGTCGCTCGCGTCCGTCGCGCCGTCGAGGCCGCGCAAGCCGGCCGCAAGCCCGCTGCCCGCCTGCGCGGCGCTACCTCGGGCTGCATGTTTGTGGGAATTAGCTAACCGAAAGGCTTACACGTGAACGAAGAACCTCAAGTCCTCTACTGCGACGCCTGGCTCATGGCCATCGACAAGCCCGCTGGCATGATCGTCCACGGTGACGGCACCGGTGAGCGCACACTTACCGACTACGCCAGCGACCTGCTGCTGGCGATGGGCGACGGCTTTGCCGCGACCGACATGCAGCCGCTCAATCGCCTGGACCGCAACACCACCGGCGTGGTGCTGTTCTCGCTCGACAAGCAGACGCAGCCCGCCTTTGACCAGATGGTCATCGACCACGCATTCGAAAAGCACTATCTGGCGCTCGCCGAGGGCAAAATCGACTGGAACGAGAAGCTCATCGACAAGCCTATCGCCCGCGACCGCCACGATAGCCGCAAGATGCGCGTTGGCGCCAGCGGCAAGCCGTCTCAGACGCGCGTCAAGGTACTCAAGCGCCTTAAGAGCCGCCGCGGCCTGCCCACGCGCTCGTATATTGATGTCGAGCTGCTCACCGGCCGCAAGCACCAGATTCGCGTGCATCTGGCAAGCGAGCATCATCCCCTGGTTGGCGACGACCTGTACGGAACGCCGCGCCCCTGCGGCCTCATGCTCCATGCCCACAGCGTGTCCTTTACGCATCCCGTAACCGGCGAGCACATCCACATCGAAGCCCCCTGCCCCTGGGAGCCTTAAACCACCACAAAGGGGACAGGCACCTTTATGGTGGTTTTGCCGCAATGGCTCAGCCGCAGTCCCAAAACGTCTCGATCTGTAACAGTTAGAGCCCGTTTTCCGGTCTATCTGTTGCAGATCGAGACATTCAAATCCCCCTTAAGGGAAAATCTCAATCTGTAACAGTAACTCGGCAAAATCAGCCTCAGTTGTTATAGATTTAGACAAACCACCAGCGTCGCCCCAAACAATCTCAATCTGTAACATCTAGCCTGCTTTTAACGGTCTGGTTGTTACAGATTTAGACAAACCGGCAGACAACGAAAGCGGCAACGCCCGTAATGGATGTTGCCGCTTTTCTATTGAGAAAACTAAATGGTTTTGGCCTTACTTCGCCCCGTTGCTAGACCGTGATGACGTTTTCCATCGCCTGGTACTTGGCGGGCACCTCGCCCGCGGTGATAATCGTTGCGTCGCGGAAGTCCGCAAACTTGACGGGCGCCACCATGCCAAATTTGCTGGCATCCGAGATTACGAAGCGTTTGGCCGTATGGCGCATCGAGATGCGCTTGACCTGTGCCTCCTCGATATCGGGCGTCGTAAAGCCCTGCTCGGCAGCAATGCCGTTGGAACCCCAAAAGCCGCAGTTGAAGTTGTAGCGGTCTAGAGTTGCCAAGGCATCGGGGCCAACGAGCGCCTCGGTCTCGGGCTTGAGCTCGCCACCCAGCACCACGGTGTGCATGCCGCGCAGGGCGAGATGCTGAGCATGGAGCACGGAGTCGGTCACATAGGTGACGCCGTCAAGGCGCGGAAGATGCTCGATGAGCCTGAGCGTCGTCGAACCCGAATCGATGTACACAAAGCTCTCGGGCTCCACGAGCGCCGCGGCGCGAGCGCAGATGCGCTCCTTGTCGTCGTTATGGAGATCACTGCGCTCACTGATCGTTAAGTCGCGCGTCACGTGCGCGCGCTCAAGGCTTGTCGCGCCACCGTGCACCTTGGCGATGCGGTGTGCTCGGTCAAGTGTCTGCAGGTCGCGTCGAATGGTAGAAGCCGTCACACCCAGGGCATCGGCAAGCTCTGGCACCGTTACTGAGCCAGCCTGCTGCACCATCGAGACAATCGCATTGAGCCTATCTTCCGCGAGCATCGCTTACTCCTCCTCGGGGTAGACAACTCCCCAATCGGCACGGAGCTTTGTCATCAGCTCCATAACATCAGAAGCATAATCCAGAAGCTCACGCTTGGAATCATCGCCGGCGACGGCCTTCTCGAGGTCAGCCATCTCGTAGCATAGGGCGTAAGCCTCGGTGCCCGCGGCGACCTCCTCGCGATGACCGTCTGCGGTCCACACGATGGTCGCATGGTCGGCACGCGGATACTCGTTGACCTCGATATAGCAGTTATCAAAGCTGATAACCGAGCGCTTGGGCTGCTTGGAGTGGAGCGTAAGGCTCACAACGCCCAGCTGCTGTTCGGCATTGCGGCAGACGATACCGCCCGCGACGTCAACGCCAGTCTCGCAGGTATTGCCCAGAGACACGACCTCGGCGGGTTGGCTGGCCATAAACAGGCGCATAACGGACAGGGCATAGACGCCAATGTCGAGCATGGCACCGCCGGCAAGACTACGATTGTAGAAGCGGTTGGTCAGGTCGCCGTACTCCTTATAACTGCCAAAGTTGAGCTGGGCGAGGTTCATGCGGCCAAAGTCGCCCGCATCCATGCGCCGGCGCAGCTCTTGATACAAGGGCATATGAAGCACCGTGGTGGCGTCCATGAGGACGACGTTGTGCTCGTCGGCGATGGCACGCGCCTCGTCGAGCTCAGCGGAATTGAGGGTAATGGCTTTCTCGCAGAGCACGTGCTTGCCGGCGGCCAGCGCGTCACGCAGATAGGTGATATGCGTGTTGTGCGGCGTGGTGATATAGACGGCGTCGATGTCAGGATCGGCGTAGAGATCCTCAACCGTGTCATAGACCTTCTCGATGCCATACTGATCGGCAAAAGCCTGAGCCTTGGACAGCGTGCGGTTGGCGATACCCGTAAGCTTGCGGCCGGCAAGAGCGAGAGACTGGGCCATCTGGTTGGCGATAACGCCGCAACCGATCACGGCCCAATGGAGCTCGGGAGCCGTAAAAATATCGTCGGGGAACGGCTTGTCCTGGACCGAAGCGAACGCTGCTTTGGCGGCTGCCGCGGCATCGAGCGGAGCCTGCTTGGAATCTGCCATCATGTGCCTCCTGTGTCATAGAACGTCTTGCATTTCGGACAGCTCTATATTCGCACAAACACGCGCGTCTATGCGCGTTTTTGCGTATCTCACCGCTATACGGTCATTTTTGCCCCGTAAACGGCGCTTATATACGCATATTCACGCAATCCCACGCACGCAAATAAGCACAAATGCGCATTGGTCATTGCTCAGAGACAGGGGCTTATGCTTAGAACTCAAAAGACAGGATGATCCGCTTAGCCTCGTCACTCATGGCGCGCTGCAGCTCAAAGGACAGCCCCTAACTGCCAACAGTATCCCCCCCCTCATTTATGTCTGTCCCCAATGAGTGTTCTCACTCATTTAAGTCTGTCCCCAATGAGCGGTCCCCAATGAGTGGGGATAGAAAAAGGCCCGGGTGCCGTGGCATCCGGGCCTTTGCTAGCAACTTGATGTTGCGGGCAGCTTAGAACTTGTGGCCGCACTTCTTGCAGACGCGCAGCTTGTTCTTGCCGTCCTTCTCGTGACCGACGCGGGTAACCTTACCGCACTCGGGGCAAACGAGATTGACGTTGGAGGCATCGATGGGAGCCTCCTGCGAAACGATGCCGCCCTGCTGGTTGGCAGCGTTGGGCTTGACGGCCTTCTTGACGACCGAAACGCCCTCGACAACGACCTTGTTCTCGGCAGGGAGAGCACGCAGGATAACGCCCTGCTTGCCGCGATCCTTACCAGAGAGAACCTGGACCTTATCGCCCTTCTTGATATACATATATCTCCCCTAACTACAGGGTCTCGGGAGCGAGCGAGACGATCTTCATGTACTTCTTGTCACGAAGCTCGCGAGCGACGGGCCCGAAGATACGGGTGCCGACGGGCGAACCATCGTTGTTGATGACAACGCAGGCGTTCTCATCAAAGCGAATGTAGGAGCCATCCTTGCGGCGGATCTCCTTAACGGTGCGAACGACGACGCAACGGACAACGTCCTTCTTCTTGACGTTGGCGCCAGGGGTAGCCTCCTGGACAGCACCGATGAACACATCGCCGATGCCTGCATAACGACGCTTGGAACCGCCAAGCACCTTGATGCAGCGAATCTTGCGAGCGCCGGAGTTGTCGGCGACGTTCAGCATGGTTTGCATCTGAATCATGGTAGATGTTCCTCCGAACTAAGAACCGAAGAGAGGTGCGCAGCCTTTATACGGCCCGTGGTATGCAAGCCAGGCATACGCACATCTTCGGAAACGTACAAGTCGTAAGAGCGACTGCTTATTTAGCGCGCTCGACGACCTCGATGAGGCGCCAACGCTTCATCTTGGACATAGGACGGGTCTCCATAACGCGGACGGTGTCGCCCACGCCAGCCGTGCACTCCTCGTCGTGAGCGTGCAGCTTCTTGGAGCTGGTCATCATCTTGCCGTACTTGGGGTGACGCTTGCGCTCGGTGATGGTGACAACAATGGTCTTGGCACCGGAGACGGAGGTAACGACACCCGTACGGACCTTACGCGAGTTACGCGAATCAGTCATGTTCTCTCCTTAGGTCCTACTCGGCGACAGCGGACTTCTCCGCTGCGATCTCGCGGGCGCGCTGCTCAGTGAGGACGCGAGCGATGTCCTTCTTCACGGTGTTGACGCGAGCGGTGTTGTCCAGCTGGCTGGTGGCCATCTGGAAACGAAGGTTAAAGAGCTCGGCGCGCATTTCCTTCAGCTTCTCAACGAGCTGAGCGTCCGAGAGCTCACGAATCTCTGCGGGCTTCATTAGTTCTCCTCCTTGGCGGCGGCGGCGTCCTCAGCAGCCCACTTGGCCTCGAGAGCGGCCTCCTCAGCCATCTCCTTCTCGATGCGCTGCTCAGCGTTCTTGGCAGCAACAATCTTGGTCTTGATGGGAAGCTTGTGCTGTGCAAGACGCAGAGCCTCGCGAGCGACCTCCTCGGGCACGCCCTTGACCTCGAACATGATGCGGCCGGGCTTGACGACGGCCACCCACTCCTCGGGGTTACCCTTACCAGAACCCATGCGAGTCTCGGCAGGCTTCTTGGTGATGGGCTTATCGGGGAAGATCGTGATGTAGACACGACCGCCACGCTTCATGTAGCGGGTCATGGCAATACGAGCGGCCTCGATCTGACGGTTGGTGATCCAATGGGCCTCGAGAGCCTGGATACCAAACTCGCCGAAATGCAGCTCGGTATTACCCTTGGCCTGGCCCTTCATGGAGCCACGCTGCACCTTGCGGTGAAGAATACGCTTAGGGGCAAGCACTACTGACCCCTCCTCTCGGAGTTACGACGACGAGGACGGGAAGAGCCCTCGAGTGCAGGGTTGGGAACAGGCTGGCCCGGGAGCTTCTCGCCCAGGTAGATCCAGACCTTCACGCCGCAAGCGCCCATGGTGGTGCTGGCGACAGCCGTGCCGTAGTCGATCTTGGCACGGAGGGTGTGCAGAGGCACGCGACCCTCGCGGTACCACTCACGACGGCCCATCTCGGCACCGCCGAGACGACCGGAGCACTGGATACGGATGCCCTTAGCGCCGGCCTTGCGGGCAGACTGGACAGCCTTGCGCATAGCGCGACGGAAGGCAACGCGGCCCTCGAGCTGCTCGGCGATAGACTGAGCAACGAGGTTGGCGTCGAGCTCGGGGCGCTTGATCTCGACAACGTCGACGGAGAGCTGGCCCTTGGAGACGCCAGCGACCTTCTCGAGCTCGGTGCGGAGGGTATCGATCTCGGCACCCTTCTTACCGATGACAACGCCGGGGCGAGCGGTGAGGATGATGACCTTCACCTTGTCGCCAGCGCGCTCGATCTCGACGCGGGAGACAGCTGCGCGGGAAAGACGCTTCTCGAGGTACTTGCGGATCTCGAGATCGTTACCGAGGGTCTTAGCGTAATCCTTCTCTGCGAACCAGCGGGAGCGCCAGTTCTCGGTGATGCCAAGACGGAAGCCGGTGGGGTAGACTTTCTGACCCATACAGCTTTACGCCTCCTTTCGAGGAGCAACGACGACGGTGATGTGGGAAGTACGCTTCAGAATGCGAGAAGCGGAACCCTTGGCGCGGGGACGGATGCGCTTAAGCGTCGGACCCTCGTCAACATAGGCAGCGGCGACAACCAGGTTGTCGGCACGCAGACCGTTGTTGTTCTCGGCGTTCGCAACGGCGGAACGGAGAACCTTCTCGACATCCACGGCGACGGCGCGGTCGCAGAAGTGGAGGATGTCGAAGGCCTGAGCGACAGGCTTGCGGCGGATCAGATCGACCACCAGGCGGGCCTTGCTGGGGGAAACACGCACGTACTTAGCGACGGCGCGAACCTCGGTGGCCTCAGTTTCAATAGACTTAGTTGCCATTTACGGTTAACCCCCTATTTGGCCTTGTGGCCACGGAACGTACGAGTCGGCGCGAACTCGCCGAGCTTGTGACCAACCATGGACTCGGTAACATACACGGGCACATGCTTGCGGCCGTCGTGGACGGCGATGGTGTGACCAACCATCTCGGGGAAGATGGTGGACGCGCGGGACCAGGTCTTCACGACGTCCTTCTTGCCAGCCTCGTTCATCGCGGTGATACGCGAGAGAAGGCGAGTCTCCACGAACGGGCCCTTTTTGAGACTTCTGCTCATAAGTGCTTTCTCCTAAAACTCGGTATCCGAAATTACTTCTTACGGCGACGAATGATGTGCTGGTTCGAGACCTTCTTCTTCTTGCGCGTACGAAGGCCCTTCGTCGGCTTACCCCAGGGGGTAACAGAGGGACGACCAGAGGTGTGGTTCTTGCCCTCGCCACCGCCGTGCGGGTGGTCGACAGGGTTCATGACGGTACCGCGGACGGTCGGGCGCACGTTCATGTGACGCTTACGGCCGGCCTTGCCGATGACGATGTTGGCGTGATCGGCGTTGCCGACCTCACCGACGGTGGCGCGGCAGGTAACGAGGATGCGGCGCATCTCGGAGGAAGGCATACGGACGATAGCGTACTTGCCCTCCTTACCCATCAGCTGGCAGGAGTTACCGGCGGAACGAGCGATAGCAGCGCCCTTACCCGGCTGGAACTCGACAGCGTGGATGAGCGTACCGACGGGGATGTCGGCGAGGGGCAGAGCGTTGCCCGGCTTGATGTCGGCGTCAGAACCGGACATGATGGTCTGACCGACCTCGAGGCCCTTGGGGGCCAGGATGTAGCGCTTCTCACCGTCAGCGTAGTGCAGCAGAGCGATGCGAGCGGAACGGTTCGGATCGTACTCGATCGTGGCAACCTTGGCGGGCACGCCGTCCTTGTTGCGCTTGAAGTCGATCACGCGGTAACGACGCTTCACGCCGCCGCCCTGGTGGCGGGTGGTGATGCGGCCGTTGTTGTTACGACCGGCCTTCTTGGGCAGGGGCTCGAGAAGAGACTTCTCGGGCTTGGTGCAGGTGATCTCAGAGAAATCGGAGATCGTCTGCCAACGCCTACCAGCGGAGGTCGGCTTAAGGTGCTTTACAGCCATTACAATCCCTTTCAATAGGAATCCGTTAGCCATCGCAGACAGGGATTCGAGGTTCTGCCTCGGGTGCGATGACACCGGACGTATACACGGTTCCGGGCGTGTCCATTTTATACGCTCAAAACCTTGAGCTCTCGCCTCCCCCATTAGGGAGGCATGAGCTCACTCAACAGCAGCGAGTCTTAGGCCTGGTTGCCAAAGACCTCGATGGTGTCGCCCTCGGCCAGCGTGACGATGGCCTTCTTCCAAGAACGGGTCTTGCCGGCGACATAGCGCACGCGCTTGGTCTTGGGCTTGACCGTCAGGGTGTTCACGCGAACGACCTTGACGCCGAAGATCTCCTCGACAGCGTCCTTGATCTGATACTTGTTAGCATCCTTGGCGACCTCGAACGTGTACTTGTTCAGCTCCATGCCGGAGAAGGAACGCTCGGACACGATCGGACGGATGATGATCTCGTGGGCGGTCATTTATGCAAGCACCTCCCCGAAGTGAGCGGCGATGTCGGCGGGCATCAGCACAGCGTTGTTGTTGACGAGATCGTAGGTGTTGGCCTCGTCAGCGGTGATGATGAACGTCTTGGGAATGTTGCGGAACGACAGGTAGGCGTTGACGTCCTCATCGCGAACGATGATGGTCAGACGCTTGCCCTCAAGGCCGAGAGCCTTGAGCATGGCGACAGCAGCCTTGGTGGAAGGCTTCTCGAAGCCGTAGTCGTCGACGAGCACGAGCTCGCCATCGGCCAGCTTGGCGGACAGCGCGGAGCGCATAGCCAGCTTGACCTCCTTGTTGTTCATACGCTTAGCGTAGGAACGGGGCTTGGGGGCGAAGACAACGCCACCGTGACGCCACTGGGCAGCACGGATGGAACCCTGGCGGGCACGGCCGGTGCCCTTCTGACGCCAAGGCTTCTTGCCGCCACCGGAAACCTCAGAGCGACCCTTAGCAGACTGGGTGCCCTGACGCCAAGAGGCCATCTGGCACTTGACGATGTGGTGCATAACGTGGATGTTCGGCTCGATGCCGTACACCTCAGCGGCGAGCTCGGCCTCGGCGACCTTCTTGCCCTCGCTGTTCTTTACTTCAAACTTTGCCATTTAAGTGTTCTCCTTGGTATGACGCTGGGCTAAATGGGCTGGGCCCTTAGGCCATACGGATGGCGACGAGACCATTCTTGGCACCCGGGACAGCGCCCTTGACCAAGATGAGGTTCTGCTCGGCATCGATGCGGACAACGGAAAGGTTCTTGACGGTAACGCGCTCGTTACCCATGTGACCGGCCATCTTGACGCCCTTGAGGACGCGCGCAGGATAGGCGCACTGACCGATAGAACCGGGGTGACGCTGGAAGTGAGAACCATGCGTCATAGGACCGCGGCGCTGACCCCAGCGCTTGATGCGACCCTGGAAGCCCTTACCCTTGGAGGTGCCGATGACGTCGACCTTCTCGACATCAGCGAAATCAGCGACGGTGACGACCTCGCCGACCTTGTGCTCCTCGCCGTTCTCGACGCGGACCTCACGAAGGAAACGGACAGGCTCGACGCCGGCCTTGGCGAAGTGACCAGCCATGGGCTTGTTCACGTTCTTGGCCTTGATGTCGCCGAAACCGATCTGGACGGCGTCATAGCCGTCGGTTGCCTGAGTTTTAACCTGCGAGACAGCGCAGGGGCCAGCCTGGATGACCGTGACGGGAACGACGTTATCGTCCTCGTCCCAAACCTGGGTCATGCCAATCTTGCGGCCGAGAATCATGCTGATCAAGATATGATCCCAACTCTCGCGTGGTCTTGGGACAATGCGTACACCACCGAGCGTACGCCCCTAGAGGACCACTACTTACACGACGTGCTCCCCAGCCTTGTATTTCGCCCGGACTACCTGACAACCCTATTAAGCAGGCATTTTGTCCAGCCAGAATACTCCCCTGGTTACACACAGCTGTCTAGTATACACGGCTGCGGGCGTATCCATCGAGATTCATATTTCACTCACATTGTTTACGCAGGTAAAGTGCGCGGAGTCGCCTGGGGCCGGCAGAGCGGCGGCGAAATATATTAAGGTTGCTGCTCTGCCGGGCTTGGGAGACGACACGTTGACGCCTGCTTAACTCTGCTCGCTCAGGCTAAAGACTTTGTTGGGGATCCACTATTTGTTGGAGGGTGAATTTGCTTTGAAGCGGTTTGCCTTCCGCCTGTGGCTTTTTTGAATTGGCGGCTGACGCTGCCGCGACTTATTGCCAAGAGGACTTCAACACCATCGGCGCTCATGAGACGAGCGGGACACGGCGACCTCCTCAAGGCAGAAGAGGAAGGCCCGCGCTCCAGCTCCATTATCGCGGCATCCCGTTTCGGGGCGAAGAACTAGAGCACCGAGAACCGGATGAAATTGTACGTGCAGATCACGATGATGAGCACGAGGGCGAACACGTAGAGCTTATCGACCGCCGCCGAGTCCATCCGGCGCAGCAGGCGGCGCCCCACGACCGACCCAAGCACCGCCATCGCCGCCATGCCCAGCAGGACCACGGGGAGGAACGCGGGCACGCTGCCCGTGGCCAGCGTGTAGATGAGGCTCGCCGTCTGCGAGAACGCGATGATGAACAGCGACGCCTGCGCGGCGGGCTTGCTCTCCATGGCGAAGAAGAAGACGAGGATGGCCAGGTTGAAGGGGCCGCCGCCGATGCCGAGGAAGGACCAGCACGCCCCGGCGCAGAACCCTATGAGCGCCTGCGCCCACGCATTCTCGAGCTTGAGGCCCTTGATGCGCGCCTTGTTGAGCGTGTAGGCCAGCACGAGGACGGCGAGCACGATGAGCACGGCGGCCTGGACCGCGCCGACGAGCTCGGCGTCGGGGAACACGGACCCCAGCCGGTTGAACAACATCTTGCCGATCACGCCGCCCACCGCGGAGCTGACGGCGATGGGCGACATCGCCCGCGCGTCGATATCAGACTGCCCGCTCGCCGCGTTCTGCGCGAGCGTGGAGAGCGACATGATGAGCACCGACATGCTCGAGAGGAAGCTCACCGTGCTCACGCTCATGACGTTCATCGCGTCGACCACGGGCTTGATGATCACGCCGCCGCCGATGCCACAGAGCGGCCCCAGAAGCGACGCCAGGAAGCATACCGCGAAGACCAAGATGTATTGAGGACCCATCCGAACAAGCTCCTATCGATCGAGCAACACCCTATGCAACGAATTGCAAGCGTTCGTATCATTCAAAACCGCAGCGTATGGTTGTGGACTTTTACATATCTCGAACGCTGCTGCGCGATATGTCCCTATTTACGCCGCTCATGCGGAGCACCGTTGCGCCAAGGGCTAGGCGTCCCCGCCAATCTGCCTGCCGAGTCCATCAATGGCCCGCGCACCGTCTCGACACGCCGCTAGTAGTTAGCGAAGTAATCCTGGTTGAAGATGCACGCGTAGACGACGTCGAGCAGCAGCGCGGTGGAAACGCTCATGGCGAAGTGCCCGATGTTGTCCTCGCGGTGCATCCGGACAGGAAGTTGATGGTCGCCACGTCGGCGACACCCACGGCGTCCATCACGGGCTTAATGATGATGCCCCGCCGACACCGCAGATGGCACTGATGGTAGAGGCGAAAAACGCAATGGCGAATACGATTGCTAGCATATGAAACGCCTAGACTCTTCCCTACTTGTCAGGCATGGCTGCTGCGAGCGTCCGCTCAGCGCGCTCGCAATAGGACGCGGCGCGCCCCTCGTCACCCTTGTTCTCGTACTGAACCGAGAGCATCTGGCAGAGCAGGGCCTCTTCCATGCCAGCCGCCTCCGACAACGCGCGCTCCATCTCGTCGATATAGGCATACGAGCCCTTGAGGAAGACGTCATAGGTGCGACGGTCGGCACGCGCAGCCTCGCGATCACCGTGCTCCTCGAGGTAGGAGAGCACCTCGCGTGCGTGGGGCTCATCCCCGATCTCCACGTAGAAGGAGAACGCCTTTGCCGCCAGCGCGAGTGTCTGCTCCTCGCTCATCTTGAGCGAACCCATCTCGCGGATGATGCGCTCGGATGCCTCGACGTCATCCATGGCAAGAGCTGCGTTCAAGCGCATGAAAAGCACGTTGTACTTGGGGTACAGCACGCTAGTGAGCGGGCGGTTCAGGACCTTGAGGTAGTTGTTGAGGTCGCCCTCGCGCAGATACGCCTCGAGCTTGGCGAAGGTTGTGCGCTTTTGGACCTCCATGTAAATGGTGAACCCGACCGCAACCACTACGACCACAATGCCGATCGTCTTCATATCCATGGATAGGCCTTTCTCTTAACGTTGGAGGCGCGAGGGCCGGGGGCGCTCAAGCATAACGGCGGGCGCACGTCCCGCCACCAACTCGCCGTCACGAACATATCCCTCTTCGCGACCAGCGAGCTCCTCAATCAGGCAGGCACGGAGCACGGCGATGCGCGCGGCGCGCTCCGGAGCGTCGATGAGGTCGTGCTCCTCACGCGGATCGGCGTCCAGGTCGAAATACTGCTCCACCCCGGTCCGTGTGAACCAGATGTACTTGTCATGCGGGGTCACGATCCACTGGTTGGACTGCTCGCGGCTGCCGCTGTGCTCGCCGTGCAGGTATGCACGGTTCAGCGGCGCGGCGCCGGTAAGCTCGCCCATGAGCGAGGCGCCCTCCACGCCCTCGGGCACGGGCAGGTCGCACGCCTCGAGGATGGTGGGCATAAGGTCCATGAGTTCCACCGTGCTCTCGCTCACGCCGCGAACGCGCTCGCCGCCCGGCACATCGACGTTTTTGCCCACGTGCACGATGAAGGGGATGCGCGCGGAGCCCTCGTAGGGCAACACCTTGCGAAAGAGACTGTGGTCAAAGAGCATCTCGCCGTGGTCGGAGCAGAACACGATCACGGTGTCGTGGTAGGTCTCGTCGTTCTCGAGCGCCGTGATGAGCCGGCCGATCTGGTGGTCCATATGTGTGATGCAGGCATAATAGCCCGCCATGGCCTCGCGGCGCAGCTCGGCGTCGCGGCAGCCGTGCACGCTGTCCAAGATCATGCCATCGCGCTCGGTGGCATCGGCGTCATCCCAATCGCCAGCGGCAGGCGCGCGCAGCTCCATGTCGCGGTACAGATCGAAGTAGGTCTGCGGCGCGTCGAAGGGCGGGTGGGGCCGCACGAAGCTCGTCATGAGGAAGAACGGGCGCGTGCGATCGCGGGTCTCCAAAAAGCGGATGGACTCGTCCACCACCCAGTTGGTGGGGTGCAGGCGCTCCTCGTAGGCCCAGGGATGGGTGATCCAGGAGTTGTTCTCAACGCCCGAACCGTTCACGTCGGCGAATTCGCCCAGTTCATTTTTGAGGAAGCGCATGTAGTCGTCGGAGACGTTCTGGTGCATCCAGTACGGCAGGTTCGCCTTGCGGTAGTGGCCGATGTAGCCGTCATGCAGGCGCATGTGCTCGAAGCCGCAGCCCAAACGCGGCGGATGCACGTGCATCTTGCCTACCACGGCGGTCTGGTAGCCGCCGTCGCGCATCTCCTGCGCGAGCATATGGTCGTACTCCCACGCGATACCGTCCTGGTAACCCACGCGGCCCGTGCCCGCGGGCGTCTTGCCGCAAAAGAGGGCGGCGCGCGCCGGGATGCAACTCGGGCAGGCGGAGTAGGCGTTCTCGAACAGCATGCCGTCGGCGGCGAGCGTGTCCAAGTAGGGCGTCTGCACGTCCGGATGGCCGTCGATACCCAGGCAGTCGCCGCGCATCTGGTCGCACATGATAAGGAGAACGTTGGGTTGCTGGGGCATAGGGAACTCCAAACTCACGGGAACGGGATGAAGATTGAGTGGTCAAGGCGGGAGGGGCGCAGAGCCCCACACAACTACGACGAGGCAAAACCCGGGCAGGATCAGCGCCGCGTGAACATGCGAGCCACGCGCTGCAGGCCGGGATAGGCGTACTCCAAAAACTCACGCAGCCCGCAGTAGCCCGCATCGTAATAGGCGATGTTCAGGCGCTTGCAGTTGCGATGGCAAATGCCCTCAAAGGGGCAATCGGCGCACCGCGCGCAATCGCGACGCGGCTCGTTCAAAAACATGCGCATGGTCTCACAGGTCGCCATTGCCTCAAGGGAATCGACGCGAATATCGCCCACGCGGTACTCATCCAGCGCATAGAAGTCGCACGGATACACCGAACCGTCGCTTTCCACCACGAACTGCGGAGCGCAGCGGCCGAGCATACCGCACTGCGACGGAAACTGCCCGAGCGCCATCTGCATGACGTTCTCGAACAGCCAGATGCTCACATAGCGCCCAGCACCGAGCTCGCGCCACCACAAGTCGAACAAGCGGCGGTAGAACGAGGAGAAGGCACGCGGGTCGAGCGAGAACGTGTCCCGCTCATCGTCGAGGCCCGGCAGGCACGGGATGAACTGGATATGGGTGATCTTCTCCTGCTTGATGAAGGAGAAGACGCGCTGTGGATGCGCCGCCATCTGCGAGGTGAGGACCGAGAGTATGTTGACGTCCACGCCGCGCTCGCGCAGCAGGCGAACGCCGCTCATGACGCGCGCGTACGTAGCGGCACCGTGCGCATCGGGACGCATCGAATCGTGCAGGTCGCGATAAGCGTCAACCGAGACTCCGATGAGGAACCCGTGCTCGCGGAAGAACTCGGCCCATTCCTCTTCGATCAGGTAGCCGTTGGTCTGCAACGCCCAGCTCACCCGCTGGTTCTCACGGCGCTCCTCCACCCGCGCGACGAACGAATGGAAGAAGTCAAGGCCGGCCAGGGTGGGCTCGCCGCCCTGGAAGGCGAAAGAAATGTGCGCATCACTCGCCACGGCGAGTGCACGGTCGATGATGGCACTTGCCACGTCTTCGCCCATGACGCGGGCGCTCCGCTCCTCGCGATGAGCAGCGACATCGCAGTAAAAGCAGTACCTGCACCGCATGTTGCAAGCACTCGATGCCGGTTTTATCAAAAAGCCAATATGCTTCGCGCACATGGCACATACCCCCCTTCGCACAGGCTAGCCCTCACTCATCGGGCCGGAAACCACCTCCTTACCCGAGGCGGCGCATCCGGCCCGCACAATCACCGCATGAATCTTAGGCCAAGCCCAGGCGCTCCTTTTGCTCGGCCGGGGACTCATGCTCCTCCAGGCCGCGCAGCAGCAGGTCAATCATGCGCTG
Source organism: uncultured bacterium (assembly GCA_958349055.1). Taxonomy (GTDB): domain Bacteria; phylum Actinomycetota; class Coriobacteriia; order Coriobacteriales; family Coriobacteriaceae; genus Collinsella. The sequence continues at coordinate 78,304 of CATWBO010000001.1, read as the reverse complement.
TTCGGCGTGGTCGTCCTTGCCGGCGAGATTATTAACCTGGCCGTAGTCACTCTCAAGGTCGAACAGCATCGTCTGCTCGACCTCGGCGAGCGGCGTGGCTCCCTCGATCTGGGCCGGCTTCTTACAGGGGATCTTGAACAGCGGGTACTTGGTGCGTTTGAAGTAGCGGCCACACTCAATCTCCTCCGGGCAGTCCGAACCCATCTTTTTGCGGATGGTGTGCGGCAGTGCGGTGTACTCGAAGCACGGCTGGTTGCCGGCGACCGGCGCGCGGAAGTAGGTATAGCGGCCGTCGGTGACGTTGACGGTCATGGCGTGCACGCCGTACAGGGCGTAGCCACGCGTGGGCGCGTCAGCATCCGTCATGAGCGGCACGAGGGAGGTGCCGCACACATCTGCGGGAATCTCGCAGCCGTGGGCCTCAAGCACCGTGGGCATGATGTCGATTGCCTGAGTGAGCTGGCGGGCATGCTCGCCGGCGCGGGCGTTACCCGGGAAGTGCACAATGAACGGCAGATGCGCGAGCTCGTTATACAGGTGCATGTAGTTTTTGCCCATGTAGTCGCGCTCGCCCAGGAAATAGCCGTGGTCGGTGGTGACCATGACCATGGTATCGTCCAGCATCCCGCGCTCCTCGAGCTTGTCGATGAGCCTACCAAACCAGCGGTCGGTCATGGTGACGAGGGCCTTGTAGCGGCGCTGCAGGTAGTCCTCCGCGCCCTTGTTGACGTCGGTGGCGGAGACGCGCTTGTACTCAGGAATCTCGAAGTAGTCGCGGTCGAGCTCGCCAGTGCCGCCGTACATCTCCATGTACTTGTCGGGCACATCGAAGGGCTCGTGCGGGTCGAAGGCCTCAACCATAAGGAAGAAGTCGTCGGCCCCAGCATTGCCGTCGATCCAGTCGCAGGCGGACTGGAAGGTCTTGGGGCTCGGCATGTCCTCTTCGTTGGGCCAGAGCTGACGGTTCTTCTGGTACTGCTCGCGCACGCGCCCGTAGAAGGTCTCGGGCATGTTATTCGGCTCATCGATGCGGCTGACCCACGGGTCGCCCTCCTGGCCGCGGTAGTAATCCCAGGTGTTGAACTCCTGGAGGTAGCCCTCGCCACCGGTGCGTAGGTAGTGGCAGTGGTCGGTGGTGATGTGGCAGAAGTTGCCGTTCGCGCGCAGGCAGGCCGGCAGCGTCACATCGAAGGGCTCGATGGGGCCCCAGGGGCGCTCGAGGAAGTTGTAGCGACCGGTGAGGATGTCGCGGCGGGCAGGCATGCAGGGAGCCGAGCCGATCCAGTGGTTGTCGAACACGCAGGAACGCTCGGCAAAGGCATCGAGATTGGGGGTCTGGACGTCGGTTGCGGGGTTGTAGCACGACAGGACGTCGCGACGCAGAGTATCCATGAGCACGAGGACGGTTCTCATTGGCATCCTTTCGATAGTTGGATTTGCCAGATGGCGATACGCCAAAGGCACATGGGCATAATGGAGCGCACCCCGATCGCGCACGATGGAGAGCACATGAGACAACGAGGCCCGCGCCCGGCATGCGGGGCGCGGGCATCAAACGATTTGCCTTTTGATAAGCTCGCGATTAGGCGAAGATCTTGAACGCCGGGAAGTAGAAACCGATAGCGGCGAACACAAGGGAGAACACAATCAGACCGATGATGATCTGGGCGGAGTTCTTGCCCTGGCCCTTCTTGAGCAGGCGATAGCAGATGAAAGTCAGAACGACAGGCAGCAGGAAGGGCAACACCTTATCGAGCTGGTCCTGGAGCACCAGCGGGTCACCCTCACCGAAGGCGAACTGCACGGCAAGCTTGAGCTTAACGGTCGTGGCGATCAGGCCGCCGGTGACCATGACGCCCAGCACGTTGGCGAGGTTGCCCAGACGGTCGAAGACCTGGACGCCCGCCTTCTCGACGAGCTCCATGCCCATCTCGTAACCCTTGTGCAGGCCGAAGTACTTCAGCGGCCAGTACAGCAGGTTGATGAGCAAGAACATCACGAGCGGACCCACAATGGAGCCGTTGTCGACGCACATAGATGCGCCGATGGAGCCGGCGATCGGGAACCAGGTGAGGTTCAGCAGGGAGTCACCAAGGCCGGCGAAGGGACCCATGAGGGAGGTCTTGATGCCGACGACGGTGTCCTTCTGATCCTCATCCGTGGTCTCCTCCAGGGCGGCGGTGATGCCAAGGATGAAGGGGATCGCGAGCGGGTGGGTGTTGAAGTACTCGAGGTGGCGCTTCATGGCGTTAACGCGCTCCTCCTTGGGGGCGTCCTTGTAGAGCTCCTCGAGGACAGGGGCAAAGCAGTAGGTCAGGGACAGCGACTGCATGCGCTCGTAGTTGTGCGCGAATTGGCAACCCTGGGTGCGCAGCAGGACCTTGTTCAGGGTGGAGTTGGAGATCTTACCCATTAGAGATCGTACTCCTCGTCATCATCGGAGCCGGCGGCAGAGGCGGCGGCAGGGGCGGGTTGATTCTTCTGGCCCTCGGTAATGACGTCCCACACGCCGGCGGCGGCGCAAGCGGCGAGCGCGATGCCCACGGTCGGGACGTTGAGGAAGGCGGCCATGATAAAGCCGAGCAGCAGGAAGATCCACATGTTCTTCTTCATCATCATGGTGAGGAGCATGGCCAGACCGACGGCGGGCATCATGCCACCGGCGGTGGAGAAGCCGGTGAGGACCCACGGAACCTGGTTCTGCAGGAAGGCCATGATGTCCTCGATCACGAAGGAGCCGATGCCCGTGGCGATGAAGACGGGAACGGCGCGGGTCAGGAAGAAGCACAGGGCGCCGGTCCAGAAGAACTTGTTGACGGCGTTGAACTTACCGGACTCGATGGCCTTGTCGGCACCGTGGACAAGCGAGACGTTAGTGGTCATGACCAAGATGTTCAGCTGCTGAACCAAGGTGGCGGTGGGGATGCCGATGGCGACTGCCAGGGCGATGGCGCTGGCGGTGTCGGTGGAACCCATGATGCCCAGGGCGGCACCGACGATGGTGCCGGAGATGACATCCGGCGGAACATAAGCGCCGATGTTGTTGACGCCGAGCCACATGAGCTCCATGGTCGCGCCGATCATGATGGCGGTCGTCATGTCACCGAGGATGATGCCGACGCCGACGGATGCCAGCAGGGGCTTGCGGAAGCCCAGGTGGGGACCGAACTGGTCCCAAGTGCACAGACCCGCCCAGATGGCGAGCAGAAGTGCCTGAAGCATAAGCCTCTCCTTCCCTATTCGCCCATCGTTCCCTCCGATGGGCACGCCCCGGGTTCACATGCCCGGAGATGGTTACTTACTTAGTAGTTCTTGAGGAGCTCGGACACGGGCTCCTTGGAATCGCGCGTGGTGGTCTGCATCCAGCAGTCGACGCCGAGGCCAATGAGCTCCTCGAAGGCGGCCTTTTCCTCGGCGGTGACGGACATGTTCTTGTGCAGGCGATGACGCTGCTCGTTGAAGCGCATGCCGGAGACGTTCAGGTAGTCGAACGGCAAGCCGTTCTCGTGCAGCTTGAGGGCGTCGATGGGGTTGGTGAAGAGCACCATCGTGGCCTTCTTGAGCTCGGTCTTCTTGAGGACCTCAATGAACTTCTCGACACCGAAGACGGAGACCTTGATGTCGGGGGCGGCGAGGCCGGCGACGGACTTCTGGACGGGGTCGTTGGCGACCTTATCCGAGACAATGATTGCCGATTCGATGCCGAAGTCGGGAATCCAAGTGGTGGCGACCTGACCGTGGATCAGGCGGTCATCGATGTCGACGAGTTTGAGTGCCATGATGTTCTCCTTTTCGTTTGCACGTTCCTTCAGTACCGTTTACGAATGCTCTGCTCGATCGAGGCGCCCACTCGGGGGATACGGGTGAGCGCCACTCGAATCGACGGGCTAACGAGCCTAGAGGTCCAAATCGTCCTCGTCTGCCTCCACGGCCGGAGCGGGAGCCTTGATCTCCTGCTGGGCCCCGGCGTGAGCGGCAGTGAGCTGGGCACGGACCGCGTCGGCGGAATCGAGGCCATCGCGGGTGAGCAGGAGCTCGACCGCAACGGGCATGGACAGGCCAGTGTAGGCAACCATGTTCATGCCGTTGAGCAGGCAGCGGGTAGTCACGTTGAATGGGGTGCCGCCGTAGATGTCGCATAGGGTGACGACGAGTTCGCACTCGGCGCTGAGGGTCTCGTAAGCCTCGCGCATCTCGGACTCGAAAGACTCCAGGCTCTTCTCGGCGGTGAGACCAAGAGCGATGACATCAGGCTGCTTGCCCGCAATCATCTCGACGGCGCCGAGGGCGGCCTGAGCGAACTCTCCGTGACTTGCAAGGATGACACCGATACGCATCTTCTGTCCTTTCATACTTATTAATTCTCTTCGTTCTGTTCGTTCTGTTCGTTCTGTTCGTTTATGTTCGTCTATATTTGTTTATTGGTCAAGAGATGATTTTTGGAATGAGCTCTATTTACCTCCTATTTGATGGTTTTTTCCGTGAGCGTTATGTTTTGACCGGTGAAAGGTAATGTGCCTTCGTGAACGGTTTGCGTTTATTTATGTTGTTCGTTTACATTGAAATAAGAACAAACGCTCGATGAGGGAGTCGGCACTCATGAAATCCGAACGCCAGCAGGCCATTCTCGACTTGCTCGATCAACATCATTCGGTATCGGTAAACGAGATATCTAATACCCTATCTGTTTCGGATATGACCATCAGGCGTGACCTGGCCGAGCTTGCCGACAAGGGCCTTCTTGTGCGCGTACACGGAGGGGCTCAGCTTCCACACTCCGCCCACGGAACAGCCCTTTCACGTTTGACCCCGCATGAGGAGAAACGTCGTTTTCAAGTTGATCAGAAACGTGCCGCTGCTATAGCCGCCGCCCAAACCGTCTCAGCCGGCGATACGATCTTTCTCGGTGGAGGCTCCACTCTCGAGCTCATGTGTTCGTATTTGCCCCAGGAGGACATACGCGTCGTCACCAACAGTCTTCCCGTGCTGAACCTGCTAGCCGACAATCCACATATAGATCTATTCTTTGTTGGTGGCATGATGCGTCACGACACGCGAGTTTTCACCATGCCATACAACGGCCGCGGCCCCTACGGTCTATCCGCTCCCAAGGCCTACGTCTCGGCAACCGGTATTTTTGGAAACGAGGTCTTTGGCTCTCGTCCCGATGCAGCCATGGTCCTCTCAGACGCTCTTTCTCGAGCTCAGGAGCGTTATCTTGTTGTAGATGCTGAAAAAGTCGGAAGGCGCGACTTCTGCCTTTTCACCACACTGGAGGATATGACCGCGGCATTCATTAACGAGGACGCAGACCCCCGGACCATCGAGGCCCTCCGCGCCTATACCTCCGTCATTACCGCATAATCCAATTGGCAAGCCATGCTTAAACCCGAACGTCACGAACAATTACTTGAGCTGTGCGCTCAGCGCGGAATGGTCACTGTTGCCCAAGCCGCAACAATCTTTGGTATATCTGAAATGACCGCTCGAAGAGACTTCGATGAGCTCTCGCGACGCGCTGGCGTCATCCGCGAGTACGGTGGCATCCGACTTTCAAGCGGCTCCCCCATTGCCGAAGAGGTCCCGTTTTTTGAAAAGCTCTCAATCCGCTCCCCTGAAAAAGAGCATATCGCACGCACCGCTGTCAACCTCATCAGAGAGCGCGACACCATCTTCCTCGGACCCGGTTCGACTTGCGCTCTCATCGCCCGTGCGCTGCCGCGCATGCGGCTGCGCGTCATCACAAACAGCATCATCGTGCTGAACATGCTCCAGACGCGTAACGATGTGGAGATCTGGGCCCTGGGAGGACAGTATCGCAAACGATCGGGTTCTTTCGTCGGGCCCATCGCCGAAGATGCTCTCGCCCCGCTCGGTATCGACACTTGCTTTATCGGCACCAACGGCGTACTCGCCCAATCCATCTCCTGTTCTAACCTTGAGGAAGGACGCTTACAGGCGCTCGCTTGCGATCGCGCCGCCAAGCGTTACCTTGTCTGCGATTCAAGCAAGATCGGACAGATGGACTTCTTCGGCTTCTTCAATCTCGATCAAATGGACGCACTCATCACCGATGCAAATGTCAACGACAAACAGCGTTCCATGGTTCTCGAATCAACTCGCATCATCGTCGCAGAATAGGCCTGTTTTGATTTAGCTGGACACCACAGCAAAGACCCCGATTCGATAAAGCCGAATCGGGGTCTCATTATTCGCATCAAATCGCAAATAGGTCAGCAGCTACTTCTCAGTGTAGACGCTCTCGCCACCGAGATAGGTCTCGACGAGGGATAGGTCGGGGTTGAGGACGACAACCTCACCCACGTAATCGGAGGTGCCGGCACCGGTGAGCACCACATTGAGGCGACCGTCGCCCATGGCGCGGGCGTCGGCCAGGAACGCCTCGACGGCCTCAAGGTTATCCTTGTAGATGTTCAGCGTGTCAAGCCAAAGCTCGGGAGACGACACGTTGATGCCTGCTTAACTCTGCTCGCTCAGGCTAAAGACTTTGTTGAGGATCGATGATCTGCTGCAAGGTGAACTTACATTGGGACGTGTCGCATTCTTCTTGCGAATCCTCAAAATCAAAGATCATGATGGCGCAGTTGGGGAGCTTTGCTGGGAGTTCGAAGCCCTCTGGGGCGGCGGCTTTGATGAATTGGCGGCTGGCGCTGCCGTGGCTTACTGCCAGGACGGTTTCAACATCATCGGCGCTCATGAGATTAGCGAGCGTGCTTACCATACGCTCTTGCAGCGCCTGACTTCCCTCCCCTCCGAAGGGGATTAAGTCCTCGCCCGGATCCCAGACGTCGGTAGGCAGTGCGTCGTGCGGGCCCCCTTCAAAGGAGCCATAGCAGCGTTCGATGATGCCTTCGCAGGGCTCGACGGCGGCGTCCGGGCCGAGGAGCTCGCCTGCGACGAGCCGAGCCGTGGCCATGGCTCGGCTTAAAGGAGACGAGACTACCTTGTCGGGGGTGACGTCGCGGGCTTTAAGCCATGCGGCGGCCTTTGCGGCCTGCTGACGGCCCAAGTCCGTTAGCGGTGAATCGCAGCGGCCCTGGACGAGCTTTTTGACATTGAACTCCGTCTGACCGTGACGGAGCAGATACAGTTTCTTCATGGTCTCCCCTTTTGCGCGAATGGCCCTAGCGATACAGCCCTACTCGCGTGCCGCGCCGACGTAGTCTTCATCGACCGTAATCTTGGCTATCGACTTGGGATATTCGGACTCCACCTGCTGCGCCAGCGTGCGCCTAAGGTCATCGGCGCCCATCGTTAAATCCGAAGGACGCACGCAGTCAAAAATCACGTTAGTGTGCGTAGGGCCCGGCACGCAGCGCAGGTCGTGGATCGAAATACGGCCGTCGATCTGTTTGGCCATCGCGTTGATGCGGAGGCGCATATCTGCCACCTTTGGATCGTCGGTCACGATGGGGTCGTAATGAAGCGTGACGATCATGCCGTCATCTTTCCTAAACGCCTGCTCAATGTTGTCGAGCGTGTCATGACTCTCCAGCGGATCGGCTTCGGCCGCCATCTCGGCATGAGCGCTTGCGAACTTCCTGCCCGGGCCGTAGTCATGGACCATTAAGTCGTGAACGCCCAAAACACCCGGGTAGCTCATGATCTTGTCCCGGATGTGCTTGACCAGTTTTGGATCGGGAGCCTGGCCCAACAGCGGACTCACCGTATCACGAATCAGATCAAACCCGCTCCAGCCAATATAGGCGCCAACGGCAAGTCCAACCCAAGCATCAAGATTTACATGCGTCACCTGCGAAACAATTGCACAGATCAATACGGCACCCGTGGCAAGGACGTCGTTTTTAGAGTCCTGCGCGGTCGCGTGCAGCGTTTCGGACTCAATGCGGTCGCCGAGCTTTTGGTTAAGCGCCGCCATCCACAGCTTTACGACCATCGACAGCACAAGAACCGCAACCAGGGCAAGCGAGAACTCGACGGGTTCGGGATGGATAATTCTCTCTGCCGAGGACTTAACGAGCTCAACGCCGATAAGCAGTACGAGGGCCGCCACGACCAGACCCGAAAGATACTCGTAACGACCATGGCCGTAAGGATGCTCGGGGTCGGCGGGCTTGCTCGCCAGCTTAAAGCCCAAAACGCTCACGATGTTCGAACTGGCATCGGAAAGGTTGTTCATGGCGTCCGCTACGATCGAAACCGAGCCTGACACCACTCCGATAGCACCTTTCGCAGCGCAAAGTGCCACATTGGCGAGAATGCACACCATGCCCGTCAGCGTACCCACGCGCGCACGGTCACCCTGCGCACGACGAACAATCCATTCGACCATCTTTATCAGCCCCCATGGCGTTATCCATATAGATCCATTGCGTAACCGGATTGTAGTGTAGCCACTTTATCCACAAGATACAAAAAGGCCGCAGCCCACATGAGCCACGGCCTTGGACACTTTGTCACATTGCGCGATACTGACCGATCGCTCGGTATTTTTCATAGCGAAGATTGGTGAGCTCATCGGCATCGAGCGCACCCAGCTTGTCGAAAGCCGCGAACGCTGCGGACATCACGGCGTCGGCGATCTCCTCGTGCGACAACCCTTCGTCTTTAACGATGCCATCGATAATGCCCAGCGATAGCAGGTCGGGGGCCGTGAGCTTCAACGCCTCAGCGGCCTCCTCTGCGCGATCGGTGTCCTTCCACAGGATCGATGCGCAGGCCTCGGGGCTTACCACCGAATAGGCAGAGCTCGAGAGCATAAGAATGCGGTCGGCAACAGACAGCGCCAGCGCGCCGCCGGAGCCGCCCTCCCCCGTCACCACGGATACGACCGGCGTCTTAAGACCGCTCATCTCCATGAGGTTTTGGGCGATCGCCTCGCCCTGGCCGCGCTCCTCGGCACCAATGCCGCAAAACGCGCCCGAGGTATCAACCAGACACAGCACCGGACGACCAAACTTTTCGGCTTGACGCATCAGACGCCGTGCTTTGCGGTAGCCCTCGGGATGCGCCATACCAAAGTTGCGGTGCATGCGCTCCTTGGTCGTGGTGCCGCGCTCGATGGCGATAACCGTCACGGGGCGTCCGTCTTTCCAGCCAATACCACCCACCACGGCGGCATCGTCGCCAAAATAACGGTCGCCATGCAGCTCCACAAATCCATCCAGCCCCAGCAAGATCATCTCGCCCGCCGTGGCACGGTCTGCCGAGCGGGTCTGCTTGACAATCTCGAGCGCCGTCTTTGGTGCGGGCGTGCGCTTAAACAGATGTCCCAGCTTTTTGCCGCGGCGACCCGTATGCACGATCTCGTGCGGCGCGCCCAGGCCAGGCGCGTGCCCCTCGTGCAACGCCAGCAGCTCGCCCACCGCAAGCGCGATCTCGCCACGCGGAACGACCGCATCGCAAAAGCCGTGCTCCAGCAAAAACTCGGAGCGCTGGAATCCCTTGGGCAGGCGCTTGTGCATGTTCTGCTCGATCACGCGCGGGCCGGCAAACGCCGTCAGGGCATCGGGCTCGGCCAAGATGATGTCGCCCTCCATGGCAATGCTCGCAGTCACGCCGCCGGTCGTGGGATCGGTGAGCACCGTGATGTACAGACCGCCTGCCTCGCTATGCCGCCTAACGGCTGCAGAGATCTTGGCCATCTGCATGAGCGAAGTCACGCCCTCTTGCATGCGGGCGCCGCCCGACACGGTAAAGCCAACAACCGGCAGCCCCAGCTCGGCCGCGCGCTCAAAGACGCGACAGATCTTCTCGCCCACCACGGAGCCCATCGAGCCCATCATAAAGTTGGCGTCCATAAAGAAGAGCGCCGTATCGCAACCGCAGATTTTGCCCCTGCCGCACACGACGGCATCGCGCTCGCCCGAACGCTCGCTCACGCTCTTGAGCTTGTCGGCATAGCCGGGAAACGAGAGGAAGTCCTCTGACGCCAGTTCGGCATCCCACTCCTCAAAGGTACCTGCGTCGACCGTCATGCGCATACGGTCGCGCCCGCTCACGCGAAAATGCTTGCCGCAACGGGGGCACACCTCGAGGTTGTCGTGCAGGCGTGCCTCATCGATCACACGGCGGCACTCCGGACACTTGATAAACACGTGGCGCGCGGGAAACTCGGCGCACGACTCGGTTATCGGCCCCTCGAGGACGTTGACCGTCTTCGCTTTTCTATTCATCAGCATAGAGATGCCCCATCAGATCGGTGTGATACATGCCCGACAAGAACTCGTCGTTTGCCAGCACGTCGAGCTGAAGCTCGCTGTTTTCGCTCACGCCCTCGATCACGAGCTCGCCCAGGGCCGAGCGCATCTTGCGAATGGCGCCGTCACGCGTGGGCGCGCACACGATGAGCTTGCCGAGCATGGAGTCGTAGTACGGCGGAACTTTCGCACCGGTAAACATGGCGGAATCCCAGCGCACGCGCGGACCACCCGGCACACGCAACGCGGTGACCGTTCCACATGACGGCAGAAAGTCCGGCGTTTCGGCATTGATGCGGCACTCCATGGCGTGGTTGCGAACCGGTATGTCCTCCTGCTCAAAGGGCAGAGGCTGGCCGGCTGCCACGCGCAGCTGCCACTTGACCAAGTCGGTATCGGTCACAAACTCCGTAACCGGATGCTCAACCTGCAGGCGCGTGTTCATTTCCATAAAGTAGAAATTGCCGTCATCTGAGTACAAAAACTCAATGGTGCCGGCGCCCTCATAGCCAACGGCACGAGCCAGATCGCGCGCGGCCTTGTGCATGCGCGCGCGAATATCATCGCGTCCGTCGAGGCACGGCGCGGGGCTCTCCTCGATTAGCTTTTGGTTGCGGCGCTGCACCGAGCACTCGCGCTCGCCGAGCGAAAACACATGACCCTGCTTATCGGCCATAATCTGCACCTCGACGTGATGCGCCGGCGCGACGAACTTCTCCATGTAGCACTCGCCGTCGCCAAAAACGGCCTCGCCCTCGGCACGTGCTTCAATAAAGGCCTTTGCCGCGTCTTCCACGCGCTCGACCTTGCGAATACCGCGACCGCCGCCGCCCGCGCGCGCCTTGATGAGCACGGGGCAGCCGATGCGCTCGGCCTCGGCCGTCGCCTCCTCGGGGCTTTTGAGCAAATCGCAGCCCGGAACGATGGGCACGCCCGCCGCGGCAGCCGTTCGACGTGCGGCGTCCTTATCGCCCATGCTATTGATGACCTCAGCCGAGGGACCAACAAACGCCAGACCGTACTTGTCGCAGTCGCGCACGAAGCTCGCCTTCTCGGAAAAGAAACCGTAGCCAGGATGGATCGCCTTAGCTCCCGACTTTACGGCACAGGTGAGCACGGCATCGTCGTTGAGGTAGCTCTCGGCAAGACGCGGGCCGCCGATGCAATACGCCTCGTCGGCAAGCTGCACGTGCAGCGCGTCCGCATCGGCCGTGGAATAAACGGCGACGGTCTTGATGCCCATATCGCGGCACGCGCGGATAACACGGACCGCGACTTCGCCGCGGTTGGCGATGAGCACTTTGTCGAACATGAAGCCTTCCTTACTTTTCGTGCATGAGTGCAAAAGACATATCGGCGCGGCAGCAAACCTCACCGTTGACGCTCGCGGTACCCGTCGCAAAGCGGAACGGCCCGTGCGCACGCGTGATGGAGCACACCAGATCCACCGTGTCGCCCGGGCGCACCGGACGCTTAAAGCGCACCTTGTCCAGACTCGTGTAGAACGGCGTCGCGCCGCGCGCCTCCTCATCGCCCATCAGCAGCACGCAGCAGTTTTGGGCGAGCATCTCGCACTGAATCACGCCGGGGACGACCGGGTTTCCCGGAAAATGCCCCTGCAAAAAGTACTCATCGCCCGTAATCTTGATCTTGCCGTGGGCCTCGTCGCCCACCAGCTCGGCTTCGTCGAGCAAAAGCATCGGCTCGCGATGCGGCAACAGCCTCTTGAGCTCTTCTTTGTTCATGGATATCACCTATCCGATCCTCATGAGGCAGCTGCCGAACTCCACGAGGTCGCCGTCGGCCACGCAGATCTCGAGCACCTCGCCATCCGCCTCTGCCGTCACCTCGTTGAGAACCTTCATGGCCTCGATGATGCAGAGGGTCTCGCCGGCCTTGACCTTGGAGCCCACGCGCACAAACGGCTCGTCGCCCGGCGCCGGGGCAGCATAGAAGACGCCGACCATGGGAGCCGTGACCTCGACGCCCTGGGGCTCCGGTGCGGCAGCGGGCGCTTGCGCGGCAGGCTCCGGTGCGGCGGCAGGCATAGCGACAGGAGCCACTGCCGGGGCAGTCACGGCACCCGGCATGGGCATGGGCACGGCAACCGGCTGCGCCGCACTCGCGCGCTCGAGTTCGACCGCGGTGCCATCGGGCTCCTCAACGCGCACGCGCGTGAGGCCGCGGTCCTCCATAACATCGGCTATCTCGGCAAGTCTTTTGGAATCCATGCTCTAGCTCCTTGTATATTTGCGCAGTGCGATGGCGGCGTTGTGGCCGCCAAAGCCCAGGTTGGTCGAAAGCGCCCAGGTAAGGTCGGCGCGAACCGCACGATTGGGCGTGTAATCGAGATCGCAGGCGGGATCGGGCGTGCTGTAGTTAATGGTCGGCGGCACCACGCCCTGTTCGAGCGCCATGGCACAAGCCATGACCTCGATAGCACCCGTGGCACCGATCATGTGCCCGGTCATCGACTTGGTCGACGAGACGTGCGCGGCGCGCGCCGCATCCTCGCCAAGCGCTCGCTTAATACCCGCCGTCTCGGACGAATCGTTGAGCTTGGTCGACGTGCCATGGGCGTTGATGTAGAGGCCCTCGGACGGTTTAACGTCGCCCTCGGCCACGGCCTGCGAAATCGCGCGGGCAATGCCGGTCGCCTCGGGATCGGGGCTCGTGATGTGGTAGGCATCGTCGGTGTTGCCGTAGCCCACGACCTCGGCGTAAATATGGGCCCCGCGAGCCTGTGCATGCTCCATGCCCTCGAGCACGAGCACGCAGGCGCCCTCGCCCATCACAAAGCCATCGCGGTTCGCATCGAACGGACGGCACGCCGTCTGCGGATCGGGGTTGGTGGTGAGCGCACGGCAAGACGTAAAGCCTGCAACGGCGTCGGGTATGATAGCCGCCTCGGTGCCGCCCGCAAGGATTGCGTCGGCATAGCCGTGTTTGATGGCGCGGAACGCCTCGCCCACCGCATGGGCCGAGGTCGCGCAAGCGGTCACGACGGGCAGGGTCGGGCCCTTTGCCTTGTGACGAATCGCAATGTTGCCCGAAGCCATGTTGGGGATCATCATCGCGATCATGTAAGGCGACGCGCGGCGGGGTCCGCGATCGGCAATCGTATGGACGTTGTCGACGAGCGTCGTCATGCCGCCCACGCCCGACCCCACGTATACGCCCAGACGCTCGTGGTCGATCGCGCCTTCGGCGTCGAGCCCCGCATCGTGCATGGCCTCGTCCGAAGCCGCCATCGCAAACTGAACGCAGGGGTCGAGATGCTTGGCGTCACGCTTGCCAAAGTACTCGGTACCGTCAAAGCCCTTGACCTCGGCCGCCACCTTGACGGCAAACGCGTCCGTATCGAAGTGCGTGATCGGGCCGATACCACACGTACCGGCGCACATGGCCGCCCAGGTGGCAAGCGCGGTGTTGCCGAGTGGCGATACGGCGCCGATGCCGGTAATTGCAACTCTCTGTTCCATCATGGTCTCCTCATCCAAGCCGATGAATATGCCAGCTCTGATTTCTACATCGCCATTCCGCCGTCGACGCGCACGACCTCGCCCGTAATGTAGACCGCCGCATCGCTTGCCAAAAAGCGCACCACGCCGGCAACTTCCTCGGGACGCGCCATGCGCTTAAGGGGAATCTGCTCCTCACACGCCGCGCGTACCTTATCCGATAGCTTTGCCGTCATATCGGTCTCGACAAAGCCGGGGGCGACCGCGTTTACCCTCACGCCGCGAGGCGCAAGCTCGCGCGCCACCGCTTTGGTCAGACCGATCACGCCCGCTTTGGAGGCGGCGTAGTTGGCTTGTCCGGCATTGCCCATCAGGCCCACGACCGAGCTCATGTTGATGACGCAACCGCCGCGCTGGCGCATAAAGGTCTTGGTGAGCGCACGCGTCGTGTTGAACGCGCCCTTCAGATTGACATCGAGCACGCGATCGAAAGCGTCGTCACCCATGCGCATAAGCAAGCCATCGCGGGTGATGCCGGCATTGTTGACGAGCGCCCAAATGGAACCGAAGTCGCTGAGAACCGCTTCCACGCACGCATTGACGGCATCGGGGTCGGCCACGTCGCATTGATATGCGCGCGCCGTGGCGCCGGCCACTTCGCATGCCTCGCACGTCTCGTGCGCCGCATCGACGCTGCCGGCATAGACGACGGCGATATCGTAGCCATCCTCCGCCAGACCGACAGCGCATGCGCGGCCGATACCGCGCGAGCCGCCCGTAACGAGCGCCACCCGACGTGTGTCGTTGCGCTCGAGTGCGCCATTGTTCAAGTTGCCCATGTCGTTCCTTTCGGGTTACAGCCCTGTGGGCTATGCGAGCTCGTCGGCAATAGCTGCGACCTGTTCGGCCGTTTCGCACGAATACACGCGAACATCGCTCAGCGTACGCTTGACCAGGCCGGACAGCGTTTTTCCGGGGCCGACCTCGATAAACGTGTCGATGCCCTGATCCTGCAGAGTGTGCAGTGCGTCAACCCAGCGCACGGCATGGCTCACCTGGTTGGCCAAGACCTCCGATGCCGCTTGGGGGTCCGCCGGATAGGGCGCCGCCGTCATGTTTGCCACAACCGGAATGAGCAACGGGGACGGGGCGTGACCGGCTTGGATATACGTCGCCAGCCCCTCAGTCGCCTCTGCCATATAGGGGCTATGGAATGCGCCCGACACCGCGACCTTCATCGCACGGCCGCCAGCCTCTTTTACCAGGACGTCGAGCTCCTGGAGCGTCTCGGGCGCTCCGGCAACAACCGTCTGCTGTGGGCTGTTGTAGTTGACCGGCCAGCAGTCCTCGCCGGCCTGCGCAGCGAGGTTCTCGACCTGCGCCGCATCGAGCTTGATAACGGCGCGCATACCGCCCGGATGACGCTCGGCAGCCGCAGACATCAGCGCCGCACGCTTGCACACGAGCTCAAAACCCGCGCGCGTATCGAATGCCCCCGCAAAGGTGAGCGCGGCGACCTCGCCCAGCGAGAAGCCCGCACAGGCGGCAGGCACCACGCCGCGCTCGCGCAGGGCAGCGGCCGCCGCCAGATCGTGAACGAACACGCAAGGCTGCGTGTTCTCGGTCTGTGACAGCTCCTCCTTCGAGGCACTCCGGCACTGCTCGCTGGTGCCCGGACGAACCTCGTCGGCGATCGCGAACACCTCGGCGGCCGCCGGCGACGCCTCGATCAGGTCGACGCCCATCGCGGGGTGTTGGGCACCCTGACCGGCAAACAGAAACGCTACGCTACCCATGCGGACGCACCCTTCAGGACGCGCTCGGCGCCATCGACCAGATCGTCGACGATTTCGCGCGCGCTTCGGCGGTCGTTGACCATGCCGGCAATCTGCCCGCACAAATACGAGCCCTCTTCGTAATTGCCGTCTTTGGCGGCCTTGCGAAGCGCACCCGTACCCATGGCACCGAGTTCCTCGGGGCTTGCACCCGCCGCCTCGTTCTTGGCATAGGCGTTGGTAAAGGGGCTCTTGAGCGCACGCACCGGGTGTCCCGTCGAGCGACCGGTCGCACGCGTCGACGTATCGCCCGCCTTGAGCACCAGCTCTTTGTACTGCTCGGATACGGTGCACTCGTTTGCGACCAGAAAGCGCGTACCCACTTGGACGCCGGCAGCGCCCAGCATAAAGGCGGCCGCCACGCCGCGACCATCGGCAATGCCGCCGGCCGCAATCACGGGAATATCGACTGCATCGACAACCTGCGGGACGAGCGCCATCGTCGAGGTCTCGCCAATATGGCCGCCCGATTCGGTGCCCTCGGCAACCACGGCAGTGGCTCCGCGACGCGCCACGAGACGCGCCAGCGCCACAGATGCAACAACCGGGATGACCTTGATACCCGCCTCGTTCCAGGCCTTCATGTACTTGGTGGGATTTCCGGCGCCCGTCACGACGACCGGCACTCGCTCGTCAATAACGACCTGCGCGACCTCGTCGGCAAACGGGCTCATGAGCATGACGTTGACGCCAAAGGGCTTATCCGTCCTGGCGCGCAGCTCGTGAATCTGGTCGCGTAGCCAGTTGGCATCGGCGTTCATTGCCGCGATGATGCCTAGGCCACCCGCCTCGGACACGGCGGATGCCAGCGAGGCATCGGCAATCCAGGCCATGCCGCCCTGGAATACGGGCTTTTCGATGCCGAGCAGGTCGCAGAGAGGAGTCTTGAGCATTACTACTTCTCCAATGCCGCCTCGACCGTATCGACAAACTCGCCGACCGTCTTGGGGTTCTCCTCGGTATCGAGCTGAATTCCAAACTCGTCCTCGACGGCGACGAGAATCTCGACGGTACCCAGACTGTCGAGACCAATCTCCTCGAGCGTGGACTCGGGCTTCATCTCGACATCGTCAAGGCCGGCGGTCTCACGGATAACGTCGCAAACGCGCTCGAAGGTCTTCTGATCTGCCATGGTAGTTCTCCTTTGTTTGTGCCCTGGGGGCGTTTTTATGTCCTATGTGCAACTACTTCCAACGAAGCAGGTAGCCACCTATATCCAGACCGGCGCCAAATCCAACCAAGGCGATCGTGTCGCCCGGGCAAAGCGCGCCAGCGTTTGCCAGCCGGTCGAGGGCAAGCGGAATGCAGGCGCTCGAGATGTTGCCGGTCTCGCGCAGCGTACGGACCACGCGGTCGTCCGGCACGCCTAGGCGCTTGACCGCCTGGCTCAAAATTCGTTCGTTGGCCTGATGGAATACAAAATGGTCGATGTCCTCGACCGCAATACTCGCGCCGCTCGCGAGCTTGCCGACCGTGTCGCAGATCGCATTGACGCCAAACTTGAACACGCGGCGGCCGTTCATGGAGAGCACGCTCTCGCGGTCCACGGAAGCTTTGAACGGCGAGGTGCCGGACAGCCCCGGTACACGCAGCGTCTCGACATCGGGTGCGGTCGAAAGCTCAACGGCAAGGGGATTCTCTCCCCCAGCCTCTATGACCGCAGCGCCCGCGCCATCACCAAAGAGCACGCACGTCGCGCGGTCGGTCCAGTCGAGCGCACGCGTCATCTGCTCGGCGGCAACGACAAGTACGTGCCTAGCGCGACCGCGGGCGATATAGCCCTCGGCGACATCGAGCGCAAATACAAAGCCGGCACAGGCTGCCGAGACGTCGAAGGCAGGACACGTGGCGCCTAAGCGCTCGGCAACGGCGCAAGCTTCGGCGGGAACGAGATGGTCGCCTGTCGTCGTCGAGCAGACGATAAGGTCCAGCTGGCTCGCGTCGATTCCGGACGTCTGGAGCGCTCGCTCGCTTGCTGCAACGGCAAGGTCGTCGAGCGACTCGTTGGTGCAGACATGGCGGCTCTTAATACCCGTGCGGGTAAAAATCCACTCATCCGAGGTGTCCAAGAACTCGGACAGCTCGTCGTTGGAAACGCTACGCTCGGGAAGCGCCGAGCCCGTTCCCAGTATCGTGAAACCCATCACTAACCTCCTTTGAGTTGTTGACGTGTTTACATCGACCAAGAGAGGATAGCGCATTTCAGTCATTGTTGACGTGTTAACATTAAATTGTCCAAATGCGACAAAGGCTTCACATTGTGTCTGCCTCTCGACACCATTGCGTTATTCACTTATTCATTAAGGAGGTAGCAGCCGTTATGGATACCCAATTAACGATAGTCGACGTAACCGGATCGACCAACGATGACCTGCTCGAAGCAGGAAAACAGGGAGCGCCGCATGGCACAGGACTTGCCGCCCGGGCTCAGACAGCAGGACGCGGCCGGCGCGGTCACAAGTGGGATTCAACCGCCGGCAACTTATTGCTTTCGATTGTCCTGCGTCCATGCGTTAATCCTGCAAAGTACTCTGGTCTTGCCGCCGTCAGCGGCCTAGCGGTACTCGAGACGCTCGATAAGCAGGGTCTTGCAAACGAGATTCGCCTTAAATGGCCCAACGACCTTGTCGCGCGAGGACGCAAGCTCGGCGGCATTCTAGTCGAAGCCGCACGCGATAACGAAGGCAAACCTTTCGCCGTCTGCGGCATTGGCGTCAATGTGAACTATGTGCCCTCGGAGGTTCCCGATGGCGGCCTGCCGGCAATCGGTCTCTCAGACCTCAACGAGAATGTTCCCACCGTCGATGTGCTACTCAAGGAGGTCTATCACGCGGTCGTGAACGCTGTAGACGCGTGGGCAGATCTGCTCAGCGCCATAGAAGAAGACGCCGGTCCGATCGCGCCCGTCCACGATGATTATGTCGCTCATCTCAATTGGATTGGGGAGCACGTTATCGCCCGTTCCCCTGCCGGTGACGAGCTGGCGCGTGGCATCTTTCAAACCGTCGATGCCTTTGGTCGCGCGTGTATCGAAACGGAAGACGGCTTGCGTTCCTTCCATTTTGAGGAGGCGTCATTGCGCCCATTGAGCGAATAGAGCGCCGCAGCCACCTACTCGGCAGCATTACCCGGCAGTCCAAACCATCATTCAAAACAAAAGAGCCCCGCTACCGTAATGGCAGCGGGGCCCTGTAAGCTATGAGCGATATCGCTTAGAGCTTGATGTCGATGTCGACGCCAGCGGGGAGGTCGAGACGCATAAGCGAATCAACGGTGCCCGAGGTGGGGTCGAGGATGTCGATGAGGCGCTTGTGGGTGCGCATCTCGAACTGCTCACGGGAGTCCTTGTTCACGTGCGGCGAGCGGATAACCGTGTACAGGTTGCGCTCGGTGGGCAGGGGGACAGGACCGGAAACGCGAGCGCCGGTCTTCTGAGCGGTCTCGACGATGAGCTTCGCGGACTGATCGACGACCTCGTGATCATAGCCCTTGAGGCGAATGCGGATCTTCTGGGTAGCCAACTTAAACCTCCAAAGAGTGCGAGAGATGTTCTCGCGGATTACGTAACAGGGAGCTCGAACTTAGGCGTTCTTGCTCATGACCTCGTCCACGATGGACTTGGGCGCGGGCTCATAAGAGTCGAACTGCATCGTGTAGGATGCACGGCCCTGGGTCTGGGAGCGAAGGTCGGTAGCGTAACCGAACATCTCGCCCAGCGGCACCTTGGCACGGATGAGCTTGGTGTTCTTGCGATCCTCCATGCCCTCGATCTTGCCGCGGCGACCGGAGAGGTTGCCCATAACGTCGCCCATGTACTGCTCGGGGGTCTCGACCTCAACAGCCATGATCGGCTCGAGCAGCTGCGGATCGGACTTCTTGAGGGCGTCCTTGATAGCCATGGAACCGGCGATCTTGAAGGCGGCCTCGGAGGAGTCGACCTCGTGGTAAGAACCGTCGAACAGGGTGACCTTGACGTCGAGGACCGGGAAGCCGGCGATAACACCGGTGTTCAGGGCCTCCTGGATGCCCTTGTCGATGGACGGGATGTACTCCTTGGGCACGACGCCGCCGACGATAGCGTTGACGAACTCGTAGCCGAAGCCCTCCTCCATCTTCTCGAGCTTGATGACGGCGTGGCCGTACTGACCGCGACCGCCGGACTGACGGACGAACTTGCCCTCAGCCTTCTCGACGTCGTGACCAGCGGTCTCGCGGTAGGCAACCTGGGGCTTACCGACGTTAGCGTCAACCTTGAACTCGCGGAGCAGACGGTCGACGATGATCTCGAGGTGCAGCTCGCCCATGCCGGCGATGATGGTCTGGCCGGTCTCGTGGTTGGTGGACACCGTGAAGGTCGGGTCCTCCTCGGCGAGCTTGGTCAGAGCCAGGGACATCTTGTCCTGCTCGGCCTTGGTCTTGGGCTCGATGGCAACGTCGATAACGGGCTTAGCGAACTCGATCTTCTCGAGGACGATCTCCTTGCCCTCGGTGCACAGGGTGTCACCGGTGGTGGAGTTCTTGAAGCCGACGCAAGCGACGATGTCGCCGGCGGCAGCGTCATCACGGTCGATACGCTCGGCGGCGTTCATCTCGAGGATGCGGCCGAGGCGCTCGCGCTGACCGTTGGAAGCGTTGATCACGTAGGAGCCGGACTCGGCGCGACCGGAGTAAACGCGGACGTAGGTGAGCTTACCGACAAACGGGTCGGTCATGATCTTGAAGACCAGGCCGGAGAAAGGCTCGTCGAAGGAAGGATGACGCTCGATCTCCTCGCCGGTGTCCGGATCGGTACCGGTGACGGCCTCGACGTCGATCGGGCTGGGCAGGTAGTCGACGACAGCGTCGAGCAGCTCCTGAACGCCCTTGTTCTTGTAGGCGGAGCCCACGAAGACGAGGTTGAGCTCGTTGGCCAGAACGCCCTTGCGCAGAGCAGCCTTGAGCTCCTCGACGGTGAAGTCCTCCTCCATGAGGATCTTCTCCATGAGCTCGTCGTCAAAGCTGGCAGCAGCGTCGAGGAGCTCCTCGCGCTTGGTGGCAGCGATGTCGGCGAACTCAGCCGGGATCTCGTCCATCGGCTCGGGGTAGGTCATGCCCTTCTCGTCGGCCTTGAAGTCCCATGCAGTCATGGTGACCAGGTCGATGACGCCCCAGAAGTTGTCCTCGGCGCCCATCGGGACCTGAGCGGCCACGGCGTTAGCGTCGAGACGATCCTTCATGGTCTCGATAGCGTTGAAGAAGTCAGCGCCCACGCGGTCATACTTGTTGATGAAGGCGATGCGGGGGACGTTGAAGGTGGAAGCCTGACGCCAAACGGTCTCAGACTGGGGCTGAACGCCGGCAACGGCGTCGAAAACGGCGACAGCGCCATCGAGGACGCGCAGGCAGCGCTCGACCTCGGCGGTGAAGTCAACGTGGCCCGGGGTGTCGATGATCTGGATGCGGTAGTCGGTACCGTCCTTCTTCCAGAAGCAGGTGGTAGCAGCGGAGGTAATGGTTACGCCGCGCTCCTGCTCCTGAACCATCCAGTCCATGGTGGCAGCGCCCTCATGGACCTCACCGATCTTGTGGGTCTTACCGGTGTAGTAAAGAATACGCTCGGTCGTGGTGGTCTTACCAGCATCGATGTGAGCCATGATGCCGATGTTGCGGGTATCGGAAAGCTTGTACTTAGGCTTAGCCATGTTAGTTCCTTACCTTAACTTACCAACGATAGTGAGAGAACGCGCGGTTGGCCTCGGCCATCTTGAAGACGTCCTCACGCTTCTTGACGGAAGCGCCAAGACCGTTGGAAGCGTCGAGGATCTCGTTAGCGAGACGCTCGGCCATGGTCTTCTCCTTGCGAGCGCGGGAGAAGTTGACGATCCAGCGGATACCCAGAGCGGTGGAACGACGGGAGTTGACCTCCATCGGGACCTGATAGGTAGCGCCACCGACACGCTTGGGCTTAACCTCGAGCGTGGGCTTGACGTTGTCCATAGCCTTCTTGAAGGTAGCGAGAGCGTCGCCACCCTCGGACTTCTCGGCAACGATCTCGAAAGCGGTGTAAACGATGCGCTCAGCGGTGGCCTTCTTGCCGTCAAGAAGGACCTTGTTGATGAGCTGAGTCACCAGGCGGTTGTTGTAAACGGCGTCAGGCT
The DNA here is from genome assembly GCA_958349055.1 of uncultured bacterium. Lineage (GTDB taxonomy): Bacteria > Actinomycetota > Coriobacteriia > Coriobacteriales > Coriobacteriaceae > Collinsella. The sequence goes on along the minus strand of CATWBO010000001.1, from coordinate 56,690 downwards.
GAACCTCACGACGATTAGCTGCTGCACGACGCGGCATGTGAAATCTCCTTAAGTGTCTACCGTGCGGCGCTTAGGCGGCACACGGCGAAAGTATCAAAACGTTATCTGGCTTATTTGGCCTTGGGGCGCTTAGCACCGTACTTGGAACGGGCCTGCATACGGTTCTGGACCGGAGCAGCGTCGTAGGCGCCACGGATGACGTGATAACGGACACCAGGGAGGTCACGGACACGACCGCCGCGGACGAGCACGATGGAGTGCTCCTGCAGGTTGTGGCCCTCACCCGGGATGTAAGCAGTAACTTCGATGCCGTTGACGAGGCGAACACGGGCAACCTTACGAAGAGCCGAGTTCGGCTTCTTGGGGCTCGTGGTGAAGACGCGGGTGCACACGCCGCGCTTCTGGGAGTTGTGCTGCAGAGCAGCGTTCTTGGACTTCTTGGGCACGGAACGACGGCCCTGGCGAACCAGCTGGTTAATAGTAGGCAAAGCGTACTCCTTCTCGAATGATTCCAGCTTTCTGTAAAGTGCAACGGCTTGAATCGAGGGGTCAGCATCCCCCTACGAAACACGCAGTTCGATAGGATACGTGCCGTTAGCTGTGCCGTCAACAGACCACGCCGCCGGGCGTATCCCAAAATTGGCACATTTCCGCAAAGCCTACACAAAAGGAATCCCCTCCTGTGCGCGGGGGGCGGATTCCCGGGCCGGGCGGCCCAGGTTTTAAGTTTGCTGCTCTACAGTCCTGCGCAAGACGGAAAGCACATTAAGTGCTTTCCTTTGCGTGCGGAACTCGCGACAAACTTAAAACCTGGGCCGCCCGGACCGGGGATCCGACGTGCTCGTCGGGGCAACGTTACCTACCAAAAAGGGATAGGTTTATTATGGTCGGTTTTATCTGGGGAAACGCCGCGTCCAAGTGGTAGTTTGCCCTCACCTGTTACCTAGAGATCGACGGCGTTTTCGGAAGTGCGGGGAAAAATCTGAAATCTCCGACCAGGCCGACTTTTTTAATAACAAAACCGCAGGTCAGCAGGGGGTCATAATATCGGTGTGCTCAGGGGTTTCAACTTTTTCCCCGCACTTCCGTTTTTGAGGTGCGCGACACATCGCATCCATCGGATCCTTCCTCATAATTATCGTGAAAAGGGCCGCTTCCCCTCGTAGGAAGCAGCCCCAGTCGTTACGAATAGACGATGGTAAAGGGTACTTCTGTTTCGGTCTCTCCTGTTGACGTGCACCTCGTGCCCTCAAGCGTTACTGAGACCACTTGGTCGACATCAATCAACTTCGTTGGCACCCAGATGTTCTCTCCGCTATTGCGCGCATAAGAAAAATATAAGTTGAACACCCCTGCGTCGTCATCTTCGATAATCTGCTCCGATCCATCCTTGTAGCTGACGGTCAGCTTATTATCAACTGCTTCATAGCCCAAATCATCGATGTGTGTCTGGATGGAAAACGGGCTAATCTCAAGAGGCGAGTCACCGGAGCGGAGTTCCTTTGTATCGACGTACGCTCCAACGCTAAACTCGGGCGTCGATGCTTCAAACTGCCTCGCACTCTCACCTTCGCACTCGGTCCACTGGATATTCCAGGTGACCGCATGTTGAAAACCTCGCTCGCGATCCATAGAAGCAAAGTACATCGTGCCGTTAATGACCGTGTCGCTTGATGTGTCTTTATCAATGGTGCAGCGTGTATCAGCCCATTCCTCGCCGAAGTTCATGCTGGGTGTACTGACGCCCCCTTCTTCTTCACCATAGAGAACAAGTTCGCCAAGCTCTGCTGCCGGCTTGTAGTAGTTAACACCATTTGGATTGGACAACGTAAACGTCACGGCACCGCAACCGTTTTTATCGATAGCCATCTCATGAATGTCGAGCGTATAGCCGTTGCCCTCGACGGACAGATTGACCTTCTGTACTGAGCCCTCCAGGCTTTGGGGCGCGATACCATCACCAAACTCTCTGGTGTAGGTATATTTAGTCCCCGACGAGCCACCTTGAGTCCAGGTAACGGACTCTCCGTTGCCATGGTTTCCCCAGGCAGAGGCAAAATAACTGGAATTGACAACGGCGTAGGCGACTCCTCCAGTCGCCAACACCCCGGCAAGGCATCCGATCACAGCAACATACAGAGGCTTCGCGTGACCCTTTCGACGAAGCGGCTCACCCGCAGCGGCATTAAGGACACGATCGGCAAGATCGCTATCGGCTTGGACGGACTCGAAGGCCTGTTTGATTTGGTTGGATTTCACGGTCGCCCTCCTCTAGGATGAACTTGAGCTTCGATCTACCGCGGGCTAAACGCGTTCGAACGGTCGCAGCCGGCACATGCAACAACTCGGCAATCTCTGAAGTTGAGAAGCCCAGATAGTAATAGAGCACGATGGGGATACGGAATCGCTCCGGAAGCCGCATGACGTCCGACAGGACGGCCTTGGTCTCATCCTGCGTCGTCGAGAGCGAATCGGTCAGATTTTCGATATCCTCCACGCGCCTCCACGGCTTTCGAAAAAGAGATTTACATTCATTGATCGTGACCCGAATGAGCCAACGGCGAAGATGTTCCCAGCTCTCAAAATGTCCATCGCTTTTGAGCAGCTTAAGAAAGACATCTTGAGCGACATCATCGGCGTCGGCACGATCGCGCAGATACGTCAATGCGATCCGAAATACGATATCCCGGTGATCTTCGACCGCCTGTCTAAAAGCTTGTTCTTCCATAATCACCTCCCGGTGACGCTGATGAATCTTGATGAGGTCCTCACCATAGATACGCTTTGACCGGACGAAATGTTTCAAATTCAAGCAGGAAAAACCTACCAAAATAAACCTGCCCCTTATTGGCAAGGGATCAACGAAACGCAACAGGTTGAGCATACGCAAGCGAGCGGTCCCCAGAGCGTACAAGGTGGCATGAAAAAGGCAGGGCATTGACCTTTTGGTCATGCCCTGCCTTTTGAATGACAGATTGTAGCTCTGGGGACCGCGCAGCGACGGAGGTCGCCGCCGTTCGTTAGAACGGCGGAACTAATTACTCCTCGTCGTTGTCCTTGGCCTCTTCGGCGTCGTCGGTGTCCACGAGCTGGTTGAGCAGCTCGTCGAGGGAAGCCATGTCCTCGTTGATCGCGCCGTTGGCGGGAGCCTTCTTGTCGTCGATCGGGGCGCCCAGGAGCTCCTCGTCGGCGTCGGCGTGATGCGTCGGAGCGGAAGTACCCAGCAGGATATCGTCCGGACCGTCGGGGCTAAAGACCATCTGCAGCAGCTGCGAGAGGTCTTCCTCGTCGGCAACGTCGTCGTTGTTCTCGAGGATGTAGAGCAGGTCGTGGGCCTCCAGGCCGTCACGGAGCTCCTCGATCGCCTTGGCACCGATACCATCAATGCGCAGCAGATCCTCCTCGGACTTGCCGACCAGGTCGCCGACCGTCTCGATGCCGACCTCGCTGAACTTGTTGGTCCAGCGCTGCGACACGCCCAGGTCGTCGAACAGGTACAGGCGAGCCTTCTCGGCGGAGATGGTGTGGCCGTTGCGGGTGAACGAACCGTCAGCACCGCCGAACTCGTCGTAGCCGGCCCAGTCGAGCTGCTGCGGGAGCTGCTCGTCCAGGTCCTTGAGCTCCACAGGAGCCCACTCGGGCAGCGACTTGGCGTTGGGCGAAGCCGGGCCATCGATGTCGACATAGCCGTCGGCCGTGCGATACGTCAGCTTGGCGTTGGCGTACGGCTTGAGGCCGGTACCAGCCGGGATCTTCTTACCGACGATGACGTTGGACTTAAGGTCGAGCAGGTGGTCGACCTTGCCCTCAATGGCAGCCTCGGTAAGGACGCCGGCGGTACGGATGAACGAAGCGCTCGACAGCCAGGAGTCGATGTTGGACGCGACCTTGAGCGTACCCAGGATGACGGGCTCGGCCACGGGAGCCTGACCGCCCAGACGGGCAACGCGCTCGACCTCGTCGGCGAACTCGTAGCGGTCGACGTACTGACCAAGCAGGTACTTGGAGTCGCCGGGGTTGGTGATCTGAACGCGACGCAGCATCTGACGTGCGAGCACCTCGATGTGCTTGTCGTTCAGGTCAACGCCCTGGCTGGTGTAGACGTCCTTGACGCTCTCGACGAAGGTGTGCATCGTCGACTCGATGTCGGTCAGCTTGCGCAGGTTGCGGAAGTTGACGAAGCCCTTGGTGATCTGGTCGCCGGCGCGAACCTCGCAGCCGTCCTCGATCTCGGGCATAAAGCGCACCGATGCGGGGACGCGACGCTCGTCGAGGACACGGGTGTGATCCTCGGAGTCGGTGAGCGTCAGCACGTACTCGGACTTCTCGGGCTTAATCGAGAGGTGGCCGGAGTACGGAGCCAGCTCGGCCTCGCGGCCCAGGATCTTCTCGTTGACGTTGCCGACGATATCGAACATACGGCTGACCGTAGGCAGACCCTGCGTAATATCGTCGACGCCAGCGACGCCGCCGGAGTGAATGGTACGCATCGTAAGCTGTGTACCGGGCTCGCCGATGGACTGGGCGGCAATAATGCCGACGGCAGTACCGATGGCGACCGGACGACGGGTGGAAAGATCCCAGCCGTAGCACTTCTGGCACACGCCGTACTTGGAGCGACAGGTGAGCAGTGCGCGAAGCTTGACCTTCTTGAGGCCGGCATCGACCATCTTCTGGATGTCGGCGACCTTCTCGATGTAGCCGTCCTGCTCAAAGAGCACGGTGCCATCGGGAGCCACGACGTCCTCGATGAAGCAACGGCCGACGAGGTCGGTGTTGAGGTCGGTGGTGCCGGGGATGATGAGGTTGTAGGTGACGCCCTCGTGCGTACCGCAGTCCTCCTCGCGGACGATGACGTCCTGGGCCACGTCGACCAGACGACGGGTCAGGTAACCAGAGTCCGAGGTGTGGGATGCGGTATCGACCAGGCCCTTACGGGCGCCGTAGGTCGAAATGAAGTACTCGAGCGGCAGCAGGCCCTCGCGGAAGTTCGCCTTAATGGGAAGGTCGATCGTCTCGCCGGACATGTCTGCCATCAGGCCACGCATGCCGCCGAGCTGACGCAGCTGGGTCTTAGAACCACGGGCGCCGGAGTCGGCCATCATGTAGAGCGGGTTCTCCTCGTCGAACAAGTCGAGCATGAGCGCTGCGACCTTGTCGGTACAAGCGGTCCACTCGTTAACGACTTCGATGTGGCGCTCCGTCTCGTTGATGAAGCCCTCCTCGAAGTACTCGTTGATCTGGTCGACGTTGGCCTGGGCGCGGTCCAGCAGCTCCTGTTTCTCGGCAGGGATGAGAGCGTCCCACACCGAGATGGTGAGGCCGGCGCGGGTAGCGTAGTGGAAGCCGGAGTACTTGATGGCGTCGAGGATCGGGCCGACCTTGGCCTCGGGGTAGCGATCGCAGCAGTCCGCAACCAGCTTGGCCACGTCGCCCTTGACCATCTTGTAGTTCATGAACTCATAGTCTTCGGGCAGGCACTGGCGGTTGAAGATGATGCGGCCGATGGAGGTCTCGAAGCGCGCGGTCTTGTTGCCGGTGACGTCGTAGTCGACAAACTCGTTCTTGCCGTTCTTGACGCGGAAGATACGGGTGCCGTCCTCGTTGATGACATTGGCGTCGGCAGCGGACACACGGACCTGAATCTTGGCCTGCATGTCGACCTCGGAGCGGCAGTCATAGGCGTGCAGCGCATCGTCGAAGCTTGCGAACACGTGGTTCTCGCCCGGCAGACCGTCGCGGACCTGGGTCAGGTAGTACACACCGATGATCATGTCCTGCGAGGGGATGTTAACCGGCTTGCCGGATGCCGGCGAGCGCAGGTTGTTCGCAGAGAGCATAAGCACGCGAGCCTCGGCCTGAGCCTGGCTGGACAGCGGCACATGAACAGACATCTGGTCGCCGTCGAAGTCGGCGTTGAAGGGCGAGCAGACCAACGGGTGCAGGTGGATAGCCTTGCCCTCGACCAGCACCGGCTCAAAGGCCTGGATGGACAGACGGTGCAGGGTCGGTGCACGGTTGAGCAGCACGACGCGGCCGTCGATGACCTCTTCGAGGATGTCCCACACAAAGGTGGCACCACGGTCGATAGCGCGCTTGGCGCCCTTGATGTTCTCGACCTTGCCAAGCTCGACCAGGCGCTTCATGACGAAGGGCTTGAAGAGCTCCAGCGCCATGGTCTTGGGCAGACCGCACTGGTGCAGCAGCAGCTTGGGGTCAGTAACGATTACCGAACGGCCGGAGTAGTCGACACGCTTACCCAGCAGGTTCTGACGGAAACGACCCTGCTTGCCCTTGAGGGCCTCGGCGAGCGACTTGAGCGGGCGACCGCCACGGCCAGAGACCGGACGACCACGACGGCCGTTGTCGAACAGGGCGTCCACGGACTCCTGGAGCATGCGCTTCTCGTTGTTCACGATGATCGCAGGGGCGTCCAGGTCGAGCAGGCGCTTGAGTCGGTTGTTACGGTTGATCACGCGACGGTACAGGTCGTTGAGGTCGGACGCGGCAAAGCGACCGCCGTCGAGCTGAACCATCGGGCGCAGATCGGGCGGAATGACCGGGATGACGTCCAGGATCATGTTCGCGGGGCTGTTGCCACCCTTCAGGAAGGCGTCAACGACCTCGAGGCGCTTGACGGCCTTCTCGCGCTTCTGCTTCTGGGAGTCCTCGTCGGCGATGATGGCCTTGAGCTTCTCGGCCTCGGAGGGGAGGTCGATGGCAGCGAGCAGGTCGCGGACGGCCTCGGCACCCATACCACCCTTGAAGTACATGGAGTAGTAACGGGTCATCTCGCGGAACAGCGGCTCATCGGAGATGAGGTCGCGCTCGGTGAGCTTCATGAAGGCGTTGAAGGCGTCCGTGCGGAGCTGCTTCTCGTCCTTGCACTCTTCCTCAATGTCGACGATGCCAGAGGCGATCTCCTCGGGGGTCAGCGGCTCCTCGTCGGAGAACTCGTCAAAGTTCTCGGGGTCGCCCTGCTCCTTGAGGGACTCGATCTGGCGGGCGCACTCGGCATCGATCTCTTCCAGATCGGCGGCGAGCTCCTCGCGCAGGTCATCGGCGTCGGCCTCGCGGGCCTCATAGTCAACCTCGGTGATGATGTAGCTGGCAAAGTACAGAACCTTCTCGAGGTCCTTGGACTTGATGTCGAGCATACGGCTCATCGGGAAGCTCGTGGGGCTCTTGAAGTACCAGATGTGGGACACGGGAGCGGCGAGCTCGATGTGGCCCATGCGGTCGCGACGCACCTTGGCCGAGGTGACCTCGACGCCGCAGCGCTCGCAGACGATGCCCTTAAAGCGGATGCCCTTGTACTTGCCGCAGGAGCACTCCCAGTCCTTGGCGGGACCGAAGATCTTCTCGCAGAACAGGCCGTCCTTCTCGGGCTTGAGGGTACGGTAATTGATGGTCTCCGGCTTCTTGACCTCACCGTGCGACCAGGAACGGATCTGGTCGGCGGAGGCAAGGGAGATCTTTACCGAGTCAAAATCAGTAGCTTCGAAATCTGCCACAGTCAACTACTCCTTATCAGTGGTCGTGGCGGCGACAGCCTCGGGTGCCTCGGCGGTCTCGGCATCCTCGGCCTCGATGTCGGTGTCAACGCCGGCGAGCGCAGCCAGGTCGTCGAGAGCGGAGGTCTCCTCGGCGGTCACAGGGGCGGAGGCGTCCTCGTCGGCATCGTGCATGGGCTCGATGTCCAGTGCGAGGGAGCGAATCTCCTTGACGAGAACCTTGAAGGACTCGGGGATACCCGGGACAGGAACGTTCTCGCCCTTGACGATGGACTCGTAGGTCTTGACGCGGCCCACGGTATCGTCGGACTTGACGGTCAGGATCTCCTGCAGGACGTTGGAAGCACCGTAAGCGTACAGTGCCCAAACTTCCATCTCGCCGAAGCGCTGGCCGCCGAACTGGGCCTTGCCGCCCAGAGGCTGCTGGGTAACCAGGCTGTAAGGGCCGGTCGAACGGGCATGGATCTTGTCGTCGACCATGTGGCCGAGCTTGAGGATGTAGGACGTACCCACGGTAATGGGCTCGCGGAACTCCTCGCCGGTGCGACCGTCGAACAGACGGGTCTTGCCGCGCTCGTCAAGCTGGGTGACGAACTCGGGGCGCATGTGATCGCCAAAGGCAGCGGTGGCCTTGTTGAGCATGTTCTTGTTGGCACGACGGATGACCTCGGCGATCTCGTCCTCCTTGGCGCCGTCGAAGACGGGCGTGGCGGTGAAGAACGGACCGGGGACGTACTTGTCGGAGTCGGCCTGCTCGGTATCCCAACCGCAGGCAGCAGCCCAGCCAAGGTGGCACTCGAGCAGCTGGCCGACGTTCATACGCGAAGGAACGCCCAGCGGGTTGAGGATAACGTCGATCGGGGTACCGTCAGCCATGTAGGGCATGTCCTCGACCGGCAGAACGTTACAGATAACACCCTTGTTGCCGTGGCGGCCGGCGATCTTATCGCCCTGCTGGATCTTACGACGCTGGGCGACGTAGACGCGCACCTGCTCGTTGACGCCGGGGGCCAGGTCGTCGCCGTTCTCGCGGCTAAAGCGGACGACGTCGATGACGCGGCCGTAAGCGCCGTGAGGCATCTTAAGGGAGGTGTCGCGGACGTCGTGGGCCTTGGCACCGAAGATGGCGCGCAGCAGGCGCTCCTCAGCGGTCAGAGCACTCTCGCCCTTAGGCGTGACCTTACCGACCAGGATGTCGCCAGGGCCGACCTCGGCGCCGATGCGGATGATGCCGTCCTCGTCGAGGTTGGCAAGCATGTCCTCGGAGAGGTTCGGGATCTCGCGGGTGATCTCCTCGGGGCCGAGCTTGGTGTCGCGGGCGTCGATCTCGTGACGGGTGATGTTGATGGTCGTCAGCAGGTCCTCGGCCACCAGGCGCTCGGACACGACGATACCGTCCTCGTAGTTGAAGCCTTCCCACGGCATGTAGGCCACGGTGAGGTTCTGACCCAGTGCGAGCTCGCCGTGATCGGTCGAAGGACCGTCAGCCAGGGGCTCGCCCTGCTCAACGGTGTCACCGACGCGCACGAGCGGACGGTGGTTGATGCAGGTGGACTGGTTGGAGCGCTGGTACTTGGCCAGATGATACTCGTCCATGCCGCCGGCATGCTTGACGATGATCTTGGCGGCGTCGGCAAAGATGACCTCGCCGGCGTTCTTGGCCAGGGTGACCTCGCCGGAGTCCAGGGCGGCGCGGCGCTCCATGCCGGTACCGACATAGGGAGCGGCGGGGTGAACCAGCGGCACGGCCTGACGCTGCATGTTGGCGCCCATGAGCGTACGCTTGGCGTCGTCGTGCTCGAGGAACGGAATCAGCGTGGCTGCGACAGAGAGCATCTGACGCGGCGAGACGTCCATGTAGTCGACGTCCTCGACGGGCACGTCGGCGGGAGCGCCGAAGGAGCCGTCGAAGTCGCGGGTACGGGCGATCACGGTGTGCGGACGGACAAGCTTGCCCTCGGCATCGGTCGTGATGAACTCGTTGGTCTTGGGATCGAGCGGCGTGTTGGCCGGCGCGATGACGTGCTTCTCTTCCTCGTCAGCGGTCATCCAGTCGATCTGGTCGGTGGCAACGCCGTTCTCGACGCGACGGAACGGGGCCTCGATGAAGCCGTACTCGTTCACGCGGGCGTAGAGGGCGAGCGAGCCGATCAGGCCGATGTTGGGGCCTTCGGGGGTCTCGATCGGGCACATGCGGCTGTAGTGCGAGTTGTGAACGTCGCGGACGGCCGTCGGCACGTTGGTGCGGCGGCTGGAGCCGGACTTGTGGCCGGCAAGACCGCCAGGGCCGAGTGCGGACAGACGGCGCTTGTGGGTCAGACCGGTCAGGGGGTTCGCCTGGTCCATGAACTGCGAGAGCTGCGAGGAACCGAAGAACTCCTTGATGGAGGCCACGATCGGGCGGATGTTGATGAGCGACTGCGGGGTGATCTCGTCGATGTCCTGGGAGCTCATGCGCTCACGGACGACGCGCTCCATACGGCTCATGCCGATACGGAACTGGTTGGCGACGAGCTCGCCGACAGTACGGATGCGGCGGTTGCCGAAGTGGTCGATATCGTCGACCTTGAAGCCCTGCTCGCCGGCAGCGAGGGACAGGAGGTAGCGCAGCGTCGCGACGATATCCTCGTCGGTGAGCACCGTGACCTCTTCTTCGGTGGTGAGGTTGAGCTTCTTGTTGACCTTGTAACGACCGACGCGGGCCAGGTCGTAGCGCTGCGGGTTAAAGAGCAGACCCTCGAGCAGGCTGCGGGAAGCGTCCACGGTGGGAGGCTCGCCCGGGCGCAGGCGACGGTAGATCTCGATGAGGGCGTCCTCGCGAGTGAGGGCGGTGTCGCGCTCCAGGGTGCGCTTGATCACATCGGAGTTGCCGAGCAGCTCGATGATGTCATCGTTGGTGACGGCGATGCCAAGGGCGCGCAGGAACATCGTGGCGCTCTGCTTGCGCTTACGGTCGATGGAGACCATGAGCTGGTCGCGTTTGTCGACCTCAAACTCAAGCCAGGCACCGCGGGACGGGATGATCTGGGCCTTGTAGATCTGCTTGCCCGAATCCATCTCGGAGCTGTAGTACACGCCCGGGGAGCGGACGAGCTGCGAGACGACGATACGCTCGGTACCGTTGATGATGAAGGTGCCCTGATCGGTCATCATGGGGAAGTCGCCCATGAAGACGAGCTGCTCCTTGATCTCGCCGGTCTCCTTGTTGGTGAGACGGACGTCGGTCAGAAGCGGGGCCTGATAGGTCATGTCCTTCTCGCGGCACTCCTCGACGGTGTGCGCGGGGTCGCCGAACTGATGCTCGCCGAAGGTAACCTCGAGAACATGGTTCTGGCTCTGGATGGGGCTGGATTCCTTGAACGCCTCACGAAGGCCCTCGTCCTTAAAACGCTCAAAGGATTCCCTTTGAACAGAGATAAGGTTGGGGAGCTCCATGGCCTCCGGGATTTTCCCGAAGCTGACGCGCTTGCGCTCAGTGGCAGTGTATGCGTAGGTCACCAGGTTTTTCCTCCTTCACGGAAATGCTCGGTGGGTTGGCGAGGCACAGCTTCGCCAGTTATCGCAACCTAATAGTTTATCAGGTACCGACCGTTGGGCAAGAAAAGCCTTGACGCGATTGAGTTTTTGGAGTAGCAAAGTTTTTCGACAAAAAACACGCAGGTAGATGGGTGTGCATCGAACATCTGTTCATATATTTTCTGTGAACGAGACCGCCGGTGCGGGCCTCTGAACGGCAGAATGGCGGCGAGGGTTGGCCGGACGGAAATTACATCCCGTTTTGAGGCCCCAAACTGGTCCCCAGTTTCCCCTTGAGCCTTGTTTAGGAAAGTGCATCCCACTTTAGGCCAGTATTCTGGGACGCACTTTCCCCTAGAGGCCTGTTTGGAAAACTTTCCCAAGCCGAGGTTACAGCGCGCATACAAAACGGGTGCAGACCGAAGTCCGCACCCGTTTCGGCCATGACGGCTTCGCAGGTAGAGGACGAACAGCGAACGGGCATCAGAGCGAACAAGTTGACATGAAAAGAGGACGGCATTGACCTTCTGGTCATGCCGTCCTCTTTGAATGGCAAATTGTCGCTCTGATGCCCGTGCAGCGTCGAGCAGTTACGCGGTTTGGTAAAACCGCGTTAACGCTTTAAGCCGCCGCGCTCGTCGATGGCGTCCCAGAAGGCGTCGGCGAAGCGAGGGTCGCTTGCAGCCATGAGGGCGTTGGTGGCCATCCAGCCAGAGGGCGTACCGGTGTCGTAGCCCGAAAGCGGGTCGATGACGACGGCGTACATGGCCTCGCGGTCGAGCGAGCGGGCCATGGCGTCGGTGAGCTGGATCTCGCCGCCCTTGCCGGCCTGCTGATCGGCCAGCAGGTCCATGACCAGCGGGCTCAGCAGATAACGGCCGACGATGTACAGGTTGGAGGGAGCTGCCTCGGGGGCAGGCTTCTCAACCAGACCGCCGATACGCCAGACAGCGCCCGGCTCGGCATCGGCAACATTCTCGAAGCCCTCGAGCGAGCCCACGCGGTCGCCGGCGATAACGCCGTAACGGCTGACTTCCTCGGGAGCGCACGCGGCGACGGCGATAACCGAAGCGCCACCGTGCTCCTTGGAGACGGCGAGCATCTTGTCGCAGATGTCACGATTGGGCACAACGTAGTCGCCCAGAAGAACCAGGAAGTTCTCCCCTGCCACGGCGTCGGCGGCAGAGCGAATGGCGTGACCGAGGCCCTTGGGCTCGTACTGGTAGCGGAAGTCAACCGGCATGCCGCCCGCATGGGCGACGGCGTCGGCGTAAGCGTTCTTGCCGCGCTCGCGCAGCAGGTTCTCGAGCGAGCGATCGGGCTGGAAGTAGCTCAGCAGCTCGGGCTTACCAGGAGAGGTAACGATGATGGCGTCATCGACCTCCTCGGGGTCGAGTGCCTCCTCGACGACATACTGGATGACCGGCTTGTCGAGCACCGGCAGCATCTCTTTAGGCGTGCACTTGGTGCCAGGCAGAAAACGCGTGCCAAGACCGGCGGCGGGGATGATTGCCTTCATGTTATTCAAAGATCCTTTCGCAGGCGCAAAAGCGCCCCGTGCGTGCGGCGCACAGCCGCAGACCAAATTGCGATACCCAAGCATCTTACCGCTGGAACTATATGTCGCTACAAGGCAGAGACAATTCTTCAGCAGGTCAACGCAAATTATTGCTCGAATGGTGCAATTTTATTGCCCAACGGCAGGGCACCCGATGCGACGCAAATCACAGAACATGGCAGTTTGAGCAACCGATGTCGAGGAACCGAAAAACAAAAAAGACGGGGCTCGCAATGCGAACCCCGTCTGCAAAGAAATCTGGCGAGAAAGCCTGATTACTTGAGGGTGACAGCAGCGCCAGCAGCCTCGAGCTTCTCCTTGGCAGCCTCGGCGTCCTCCTTCTTGGCACCCTCGAGAACAGCCTTGGGAGCGCCCTCGACGACCTCCTTGGCCTCCTTCAGGCCAAGGTTGGTGAGCTCACGGACGGCCTTGATGACCTGGATCTTGTTGTCGCCGAAGCCCTCGAGCACGACGTCAAACTCGGTCTTCTCCTCGGCCTCAGCAGCGCCAGCAGCGGGAGCGGCGACAACAGCGGCAGGAGCAGCGGCGGAAACGCCGAAGGTGTCCTCGATAGCCTTAACGAGCTCGGAAGCCTCGAGAAGGGTCATTTCCTTAAGAGCATCGATGATCTCATCGGTGGTAAGCTTAGCCATTTCTAAGTCCTTTCGGTTTCCGTGCGGATGCACGGAGATCAGTTAAAACACGGCGCGAATGCGCCAGGGGTACGGCGTTGCCGCCGCGGGTGAAAACAGCAACTAGGCTGCCTTCTGCTCGGAGACCTGCTGGATCGAACGAGCGAGACCAGAGGAAACGCCGTTGACGCAGACAGCGATGTCGCGAGCGAAACCGGAGATGAGGCCGGCGATCTGGCCGAGAAGCTGATCCTTGGTGGGCAGCTCGGCGATAGCCTTAACATCATCAGCGGAAACGGCCTTGCCGTCGGAGATACCGCCCTTGATCTCAAGGACGCCCTTGGACTTAGCGGAGAAGTCCTTAAGGGCCTTAGCGGCCTCGACCGGCTCGGTCTCGTAGAACACATAAGCGACGGGGCCGGCGAGGATCTCGTCGATCTCGGGCTGCTCCTGGTTCTTGAGAGCGATCTTGACCAGGTTGTTCTTGTAGACCTTCATCTCGGCGCCGCACTCGCGAAGCTGATGACGCAGCTCCTGAGCCTGCTTAACCGTCAGACCGTTGTAGTTGACGACGAACAGACCGGCGTTCTCGGCGATACGGGACTCGATCTCTGCAACCTTGTCGATTTTGTACTGCTGGGGCATGAATTACACCTCCTCGAATTCTTTCCGGGCACGGTCCGCCACAAGGACGTGACGGGGGCATGTCCAAAAAGAAAGCCCCCGCGCTGCATGAGCGACGGGGGCGAGAAGACATATCTACTCGACCACCTCGGCTGGCGGGATGTCCCATTAAGCTCGCGGGTAAGACCCGTTTGCGCCGGCTGTCTCTGGCAGCGGATTCGTGCGTGAACCGAAAGTATTATGGCGGGGACCCCGGCGTCGGTCAACGGAAAACCGGGCTGCACACAATTCCACCATCCAGCCGCGCCGCCAAAGGCCAGGCGCAAGGTTTTCGCTCGGTCAAGTCCTGGCTCGCACGAAGAGCACATTAAGTGCTCTTCGGCTCGTGCGGAATCTACGAAAACCTTGCGCCTGGCCTTTGGCGGCGCGGCCTGCGTTGACTTTGGGCAACCCGGGTTTTCGTTGGCTGACGCCCCCACTCATAATGCTTGGGTCGGTGGGCTGATGTGTTGCGTCCCTGATGGCTATAGGGTTGAGACGAAGGTGGATAGGCGGTGGAGGCCTTCGTCCAGGTTTTCGTCGGAGACGCAGTAGCTTAGGCGGATGTGGCCTTCGGTGCCGAAGCAGTCGCCCGGGACTAGGGCTACGTTGGCTTCTTTGATGGCTTTGATGCAGAAGTCTTCGCTTGTTAGGCCAAATTGTTTGATGCTGGGGAAGGTGTAGAAGGCTCCTGCGGGCTCTACTACGTCGAGGCTCATGGCGTCTAAGGCTGCGAGCACGCGTTTGCGGCGGGCTCGGTAGACTTCGAGCATAGGGGTTGGGTCGACGGTGAGGGCTCGGGCTGCGGCGTCCATTTCGAAGGAGACGGCGCTCGATACTAGGTATTGGTGAGCTTTTGCGATCTCGGCGATGACGGGTGCCGCTGCTGCGAGCCAACCCAGGCGCCAGCCGGTCATGGCCCAAGGCTTGGAGAAACTCTCGATGACTACCGTCTGCTCACGCAGCTCCGGGTGACGCCGAGCAAAGCGCTCGTAGCCATCCACATAAACCAGGCGGTTGTATACGTCGTCGCAGACTACGTAGATGCCCAACTGCTCCGCCACGTGCGCCACGGCGTCGAGCGATGCCGCATTGAGAATGCAGCCCGTGGGATTGTTGGGCGAGCAGATAACGATGGCCTTGGTCGCCGGGGTCACACAGGCGCGAAGCGCATCCTCGTCAATCTGAAATTGCGCAGGCTCCGTATCCAAAAAGACCGCTTTGGCGTGGTTGGCCACGACGATGCTCTCGTACAGGCCAAAGGCCGGCGTGGGAATAATGACCTCGTCGCCGGGGTTGAGCATAGCCATGAATGTTGCCGACAGGGCCTCGGTCGCGCCGTCGGTCAGGATGACCTCGTCGGCCGAAAACGTAAGGCCCGCGTCCCCCATGTAGGCAGATAACGCCTCACGCAGGGCGGGGCGACCGTTGTTGGGCGGATAGTGCGTGTCGCCGCGGTCCAACGAAGCAGTCACCTCGGCGCTAATCACATCGGGCGTGGGAAAATCGGGCTCGCCGAGCGCGAGCGCAATGCATCCTGGGTGCTGGGCGGCGAGCGCGTTGATTCGGCGGATGCCGGAGGGCTTGAGCGTGGCAAGCGAGGTATTCATGGGCAGGCGCATGGCGTTCCTTTCGTAAGGGTTGCACTAGGATAGCGCGGCGAGGCACCGCCAGACGGTGTAACCTAAACGGAAACGGACTGGAAAGGAGATGGCATGGAGGTAATCGCACGCGGCGATAAGCCCAAAACGCTGCATAACATCGCGTTTGTCAGTATTCCCGAGAGCGCCGATCTTGAGTTTTTGCTCTGGGACCTGCAGGATGCCATCGCCGCCTATGCACAGCTTTCCGGCACCGTACTCCCCCACCCGGTGGACTTGGAGGCGGATGATGCCGGTGCAGTCGATGGCATGGTGCTTGCTGTTGACGATACATTTGATGATGAGGCTATGATCGCTGTCGAGCAGATACTCGATCGCCTTGGGAATACAGAGACACGAGTCTATGTCGTCGTCCAGGCCCTGTCCAAAAACAACAAGCAGGCGGACGAAGTCCTCGACCGCCTGTACCGGGCATGTATTCTACGTGACCTGCCATGGTGTGGCGGCGTTGCCATCTGCGCCGGCAGCGGCATCGCGGCGCTTCGCCACTCCCCGCGCATGGGCCTATTGCGTCGGCCATTTTCGGAAGCGATAGATAAGCTTGTGGGCGCTGTGCGCATAGGCTGCTCCATTGAGCATGCGCAGCTGCTTGGCGGTGGCAATGCCGGTAGCGTCGATACCGACGGCATGGTGCGCGTCAATCCCGCGCTGCCCGAACCAATTTGGCGCGCCATCACCAAACGCCTCAGCGCCCATGCTCAATCAAATATCTAAATTACAGAGCGCCCCAGTCAACGGCCACGCGCCAACACTCAACAAGGCGCTCCAGACGCCAGGCGGCATTGGCGGGACTTGTCGACGGCAGAACGATGGCCGGCAGCCCGGTGCGTTCTTGCAGGTAGCGCTTGTAGAGCCGCCCTGCCGTGCCGCCGTTACAGACAACGACTTCGATAGGCGCAGCATCAGTGATGCGCTCAATATGTGCCGGCACGAAGTCTTTGATGCTGGCGTCGCTTGAGCCCTTGATGTCGCAACTCTCGATCACGTCCCACAGGGCCACGCCGCCGTTTAGCAGCATGGCCCGCTTGGCGGCAATGGAGGCATCGGGCGTCGCGGGCTCACCGTTTGCCAAAGGATCGCCCTCGTTGGACGGCACGGATACACCGAGGCACGCGGCCATCACGCGCCAAAAGCGGTTCTGCGGATTGCCATAGTAGAAGGCATTGGCACGCGAGAGCACCGAGGGAAACGACCCCAGCACCAAAACGCGCGAGCGCTGGTCGAACACAGGCTCAAACCCATGCTCAATATGTTGATAGTCCTCGTCAGACACGGCCATGGGCTAGGCTCTCAACAGATAGCGCACCTCGTAGGGTGCAAGCTCAAGGGTACCCGTCAGCTCGACATTGGGCGCATCGTCGGCAAGCAGGTCGACAAAGGACCCGTTGAGCTCGCCGGCGCCAAAGATGTAAGGCTCGCCCACGGCGTTCACCGCCACGAGCACCGTCGCATCGTCGCAAGTGCGCTCGAACAGCAGCTGCTTGTTCTGGATCACCACGTTGCGATATGCACCGTAGTTGAGAGCACGGGCTGCCGCGTCGTTTGCCGAGCGCAGGTGCGCGAGCTGCTTGACAAATGCCGTCAGCTCGTTGGGCGCAGGCTCATCGAGCGCAGGTCGCAGCGCCCAGTCACCATCGGGGCCGCCCTTTTCGCCGGCAATCCCCCACTCGCTGCCATAGTAAACGCACGGGATGCCCGGCATGCCAAACAGCATGCCGTAGGCGGGGCGCAGGCAGGACTTGTCCGTCAGGATGCTCGCCAGGCGCGGCACGTCGTGGTTGTCGACAAACGACAGCAGATGCTTGCCGCGGTAGATGCACCACGGGTCACCACCAAACTGACGGTGCAACGAATGGGCGATCTCGAACATGTTGACCGAGTTAAAGCTGGAGTACAGGCCCTTGTAGCACTCGTAGTTGGTGCAGGAGTCGAGCATCTCGTCGTTGACGATCTGGTTGTAGTCGCCGTGGAGCGTCTCGCCGATCAGTACAAAGTCGGGCTTGAGCTCGCGGGTAAAGGTATGCAGACGACGCATGAAGTCGCGGTCGAGCATATAGGCGACGTCCAAGCGCAGACCGTCGATGCCAAAGACCTCGGCCCAGTGACGCACGGACTCAAGCAGATAATCGACCACGGCGGGATTTTGCAGGTTGAGCTTCACGAGCTCAAAATGGCCTTCCCAGCCCTCGTACCAAAAGCCGTCGCCATAGCAGGAGTCGCCGTCAAAGCTAATGTGGAACCAGTCCTTGTAGGGCGAGTCCCACTTGCGCTCCTGCACATCGCGGAAGGCCCAAAAGCCACGGCCCACATGGTTGAAGACCGCATCGAGTACCACGCGAATTCCATGGGCGTGCAGCGTCTCGCATACGGCGGCAAAATCGGCATCCCCACCCAAGCGACGGTCGATATGGCGCAGGCTGCGCGTGTCGTAGCCGTGGCTATCAGACTCGAGCGGCGGGTTGATCAACACAGCGCCAACGCCGAGTTCCTGCAGGTAGTCAGCCCATTGGGCGATCTTCATGATGGGCGCATCGGGGTTGGGCGCGGTGTCGGCAGCTTGGGCAAGCTCATCCTCGGCAACGGGTGCGGCGTTTTCGCGCGGAGCTCCGCAAAAGCCCAGCGGATAGATCTGGTAGAACGTCGTCTCGTATGCCCACATAGCAACCTCCCGGTAAGCTCAACACAACGACATCCATTGTATGCCCAGCTTGTATCCTCTCCCCCAAAATCAGTGGCGGTGGATTGGTTCCTGCTTGGGCCTACAGAGGCCTTAACCAGGAACCATTCCACCGCAACTGATGAGGAGGATGTGGCTAGGCGACGGGCTTTGCGCGGCGTATGGCTGGGAACATTACGGCGATGGCGAGGATCTTGCCAAATAAATGGTACCGCCGAGATGCCGCCGAGCGAATAGAGGGGTGTCCGCACGGGCGGCTACCCTATGATAAAGGCGGCATATTCCCGCACCTGATCTACTAAAGGTAGTTGAACGATGGCAGACATTAAAATCAAGATCGTCAGCAATCCATATCAAGAAATTGTCCGGTTCTTCCGATGGGATAACGGCTGGCAAGAAATAACGACCTCCACAAATCCCAACAGCGCGCTCCATAGCACGAAAATCGTTCACGGATTCTTCCCCTTTAAGGCCGAAGAGATCATCGACATCCTCGCCAAAGAGTTCGGCGGCGGCGACAAAATCGAATTGCATTTTGAAGGCGCGGATGACGAATGGCAGGAGCTGCTCGCCATCTGTACCGAAGGGCCACGCGCCAACACATACGAGGCTATGCGAGACGAGCGTTATCTATCAAACGCCCGAGACGTCTTGCCAGAAATTGTCGAAGTCTTCAGGGAAATCCAGGGGCTTGTAGACGAAGCAGTCTCCGAGCGAACAAAAGTCTCTGAGCAAATTAGGAAGTTCACCGATGTTTCGAGCGACATCATCCCGCTGTGCGTGCTTGGCACCTATAGCGCGGGCAAATCGACGCTCATCAACGCCCTTATCGGCATGGAAATCCTCCCCAGCGGCGATGGGCCCGTGACGGCACGCATATTCCAAATCAAGCGCTCAAAAGACCGAGACCGCGCAATGGTTCAATTCTTCTGTGGCAACAGGCGGTTCTTGTTGCGCTTTGACCTTGATGGCCTCATGGAAAACAAGGAGCTTGCGGGGGACCCCCTCTACGACAAAATCGCAACCAAGGTTGCCGGTTCCACAGCCGGCATGGCGGCCCATATGAACAACACCCTCAAGGTTCTTAACTCATATCATGCCGATGAAGACGACCGGACCATCTCCGATCTGATCCGAATCGAAGTCCCCTTTAGCGATACCGACCCGTGGCCCCATGACAGAGAGTTTGTCATCTTTGACACCCCCGGCCCAAATTCCGCCACGAATGATGACCATACCAGAGTGCTCAAACAAGCCATGGAAGGCCTCTCGAACGGTCTTCCCATTTTCGTTGCCGAGTACACCACACTCGACACGAAAGACAACGAGAACCTCTCCAACGAAATAAAGGAGATCCCCGCAATCGATGAACGTTTTGCCATGATCGTAGTCAACAAGGCGGATTCCGCCGACCTTCCCAAAGGCGGGTTTGACGACGAACGGGTCTCGGACATCATGCGCCAGTTCATTCCGTCCAGGCTCTATGGTCAAGGTATCTACTTTGTTTCTTCCATCCTCGGCCTGGGCTCAAAGAACTCCGGCGAGTTTATAAGCGACAACTATGCCGAAAGATTCGAAGACCAGCAGCGTAAATACACCGACCCGACAAGCCGCTTCTATAAAACGCTCTACCGTTACGATATCCTTCCGGGACAGATCTCGCGCAGAACCAATCGCGAATCCGAGGCTTGCAAGGACCTCCTTCTTGCCAATAGCGGACTCTTTTGCATCGAGAACGAAATACGCCTGTTTGCCGAACGGTACTCCGCATATAACAAATGCAGCAGGTCGGAATCGCTTCTGCAAGAAATTGTCGGCATAACCGAAGAAGAGATTGCCGACAAGAAAACCGACCTTGAACAAAGGAAAGCGCAGCGAGAAGCCGAACTCGAAGAGGATAAGCGCGATCTTATCGATCAGCTCGAAGCCTGCAAGGAGCATGCAAAGGAGAATGCTTCGGCAAGCTATAGGGAAACAATCGACAAGAGCGTTTCGGCCAAACAATGGGAGACCAGTCTTGATGCGCTCCAGGCACGCCAAAACGCCATTACCGAGGAAAAGCGAGAGGGACTCGAGTACTCAAAACGCTCAATCGCGGCAGCGAAAGCGTTTGATTCGATTGCACCCAACTTCTTCAATAGGCTCGGCGACTCCATAAAGGGAAGCCAGGTCAATGCGCAAAAGGATAGTGAACCTCGTCCAACGGGTGGCCTTGCGGACGTTGGCAAGGGTCTTTGCGATGACATAACCGATGCATTTCACAGAAGATCCGATGCAAAGGCCGCCGAAAAAACAGCCGACAAAGATGCCGCCGACCAACTCTTTAACGAGGTCATCAATCACTATGACGAATGTACCGAGCAAATAGCTCAGACCATCGATGAGCTGTCGCAAAGCTATTGGAAAGATTGCGCAGAGCGTAGCCGCAATGCCCTCTATCGCATCGCCACCAGCAGCGACAATCCTCTTTCCGAAGAAAAGCGCCAAGAGGTCGGCGATATCATTCTTAAATATCATGGCCTCGCGCTCGATAAGACAAAGGGCCCCATTTTCAGCAAGGCAGACTTTACCGAACTGAAGTTCATGGACCGTGTCATCTTTAAATCCGACAAGCTTTTGCTTAGGAAAGTCGAAGACAAATTCAACCGCGAAATCTCACGGTATTTCTGCGAAGCGCGCGCCGAAACAGAGCGCGAGCATACCTACGGCTTTACCGAATGGCTCAACGAGCTGCTCGGCCAAATCACGAGCAATATCACCGACTACAACCCGGTGCTCCATGGCCATGTCGAAGACATCAACAGGCAAACCGCAGAGATCAACGCTCTCGAAGCAAAACTCGAGACGCTCAATAATCGAAAAGAGTACATTGCGCGCGTCATTAATTGGAAGGAATAGGCTGATCGTATGGGCATCAAAAACGCGATTATGCGCGCTGCCGATAAAGCCGGCAACGCGGTCGCAACCGTCTCGGTACTCAGCAGCTCCCAACTCGATGAGGTCGACAAAAAGCGAACAGCATACTTGTCAGAAAAGCCGAATCCGGCAGACGAGCAAGCTGTCGAGCTCACCAATCGGCTCTTGGCAACTGCCGCCGTTGAGCTTCACAACGCCTATCTGCCACAGCTGCGAAATGTTTACGCGCCGATTGACCCCTCTATCGAATACCCCACGGGCTTTAACGCCGACAACAACATCCGCTTCGTGAATATCACGAAGTGGATCGTCAACCCCAACGAGGACAGTCTCGAGAAGCTCGTAAATGTGTACGACGTTCTTTCTGACGAAGACTGCAACATTGCGCTGGTTTTTAATCGCACCAGCGCAAGTACCGAGGTATTTCTCGCAGTCGTCAATAGCGACAATGCCCGTGACAACATCGACGCCGATAATTTTTCCCGGCGCATGTCGGATGCCCTAAGGGGTAACTTCCCCGGTTCCGAAGTGGGACCCGCCAACCGCGGGCCCATTCCGTGTCTAGACAATCGACGCCTGTCTTCGGTTGCCGCCGTTTCGAATATTCCGGCCGAAAAGAACGAGAAGTTCGTCACGCAAACTATTGAGAAGGTTCTCGACGGCATTGTGCCCGGTAGACCGAGCGAAGATTACACTATCGTGCTGCTCGCAACCCCGATTCACGATATCGAATCGCGCAAACTCCGCCTCGCCGAACTCCACTCACTGCTAACGCCCTATGCCTCATGGACGACCAACTACACGTATCACCAAAACGACTCCATCGGATCGTCCGCGACGATCGGCATCAATGCAGGCGTGAGCGCCGGCAGACAGGTGGGGAGCAATCAGGCTGTTGCTCAAAACTACAATGAAACGGACTCGACAAACGGGTCGGTCTCGGAATCGAGCAACGAGAGCGTAACCGACTCGTCCACATCGACCGAAAGCATCACGGATACGGTCACCGATGGCAGAAATGAGTCCTCGAGTGGGAGCTTAAGCGCGGGCATTTCCTCGGGTACACCCATAGGCACACCCAACGGTGAGCAGGCAGGCGCACCCGTCAGTCCCTATCTCGGCGTATCCGCAAGCCACACCGAGGGCTCATCGCACTCCGCGTCTACAGCAAAAGGCACGAGCTCATCTACCGGCAAAGCAATATCTAACTCGCTCGGCAAAGCCGTTACCAGCGGCGTTGGCAAGGCTGTCTCTAAGGGAGCGTCCGTGACTTCCGGTGTTTCGCAGGCCGTAAATCTCGGCGCCAACTTTGGCGGATCGTTCGCACGCTCAAGCACGATCACCGCTACCATCGGCGCCGACGAAGGCATCACACAGACGTTCAAGAATTACTCCATCCAACACGCGCTCGAAATACTCGAGTTGCAAATGAAGCGCTACGACCTTGCCTCGGCACTCGGCATGTGGGACTTTTGTGCCTACGTGCTATCAGAAGACCACAACGTCGCGAACAACGTTGCCCACACTTACCTCGCCCTCACCCAGGGCAAAGAGTCCTATATGTCTCAGGCTGCAGTAAACCTCTGGCGCGGAGACCTTGGAGAGCAAAGCGCCGACGCTGCGGCAATCTGTTCCTACCTTCGCGACCTGCGCCATCCTGTTTTTGCCCTCTCCCCCGCCCTGCTCGATCAACATCCGAGCTTTTCGGTTTATCCGGCAACAGTCGATGCAACCGCCGCCCTATCGGGCAAGGAGCTGGCTTATTCGCTCAATTTCCCCAAGAAATCCGTCCCAGGGCTGCCCGTTATCGAGTGTGCGTCTTTTGGACGCAATGTCTCAACGTTCGATGGCACGCAGCCCCAACAAGGCTTTTGCATAGGCAAGGTTTTCCATATGCATCGTGAGGAACGCATTAGGACGTTCCTGTCAAAAGACTCGCTCGCCTCGCACACCTTTGTTACGGGCAGCACCGGCGCAGGAAAGACCAATACCGTCTGCCGCATCCTCGACCAAGCGCTCGATCAGCAGGTCAACTTCCTTGTCATTGAACCTGCCAAGGGCGAATACAAGGACGTGTACGGGGGCCGCGAAGACGTAAACGTCTTTGGAACCAATCCAGAATTCACGCCGCTCCTGCGCATCAACCCTTTTAGCTTCCCGTCCGGCATCCATGTGCTGGAGCACCTCGACCGACTCGTTGAGATCTTTAATGTTTGCTGGCCCATGTACGCCGCCATGCCCGCCGTCCTTAAAGACGCTGTCGCCAGGTCATACGAAGACTGCGGATGGGATCTTGCCGCTTCTGATAACCCGTATGGAGCCGATCTCTTTCCCTGCTTTGCAGATGTTGCCCGCAACGTCCGCGAGATTCTCGATTCCAGCGAGTACGACGCCGAAAATAAGGGCGCCTACAAGGGTTCGCTGCTCACACGTCTCAACTCACTCACCAACGGGCTCAACGGTATGATGCTTTCGTCGAACGAAGTCGACGCTACCGTGCTTTTTGACGCCAACACTGTCATCGATCTTTCGCGCATTGGCTCCGCCGAAACAAAATCCCTACTCATGGGCATTCTCGTACTCAAACTACAAGAATATCGTATGGCCGAGAAAAAGGGCATGAACCAGCCGCTTCGCCATCTGACCGTTCTTGAAGAGGCGCACAACCTGCTTAAGCGATCGTCAAGCGACCAAGGCTCGGAAAGCGGAAACCTTGCCGGCAAGAGCGTCGGGATGATCTCAAATGCCATCGCCGAGATGCGCACATACGGCGAAGGCTTCATCATCGCCGACCAAGCGCCCGGCCTTCTCGATATGGCAGCCATCCGAAATACGAATACCAAGATTATCCATCGCCTACCCGATCTTTCGGACCGCGAGCTCGCCGGTCGCGCTGCCAATCTCAACGACCAACAGATCGTCGAGCTGGCACGCTTGCCTAAGGGCGTTGCGGCCATTTACCAAAACGATTGGGTTGAGCCGGTGCTCTGCAAGATCGCCAAAGCAGACGAAGGTGAGCACTTTACGTACAGCCGCCCCATCGACGATGTCGCAAGCAACCAGAGCGATGACGCTCTTTCCGTAGCGCGCATGCTGGCCTACGGAATCAGCATCGGAACCAAGGCGGAGCTGCATAGCGTTCGAGAGCGGCTCGATCGCCTCCATATCGACGCGTCTACAAAGGTCAAGATCCTGCGCACCGTTCAAAACCCACCCGCCGAACCACGCATGACCAAGCTGGGACCCATAATGAGCACACTGTTTCCCAACGTTGCCAAAGCGGTCGAGGACGAACGCGAGTGCAGCGATGAAGCCGAACAATGGACAATGGCGGCGGACGCGGCACTCAGGTCCTCCATCGACCGCGATATCGACAGCCGCACCAGGCAGGTCATCATCCAGGGCATCATGACCGATGTCTTGTGTCTGCAAATGCAAGATACCCAAGCATATTCCGATTGGCACAACTGGAACGAGAATAGCGAGGTGAGCTAATGGAGTTCAAGCAAATGAAAGACGGCGTAGCCAAGCTAGGCGATAAACTTGGGTTCAATCCCGATAAACTCATTGGCCCCGAATCAAAGGAAACCAAGGCAGAGGTTAAAAATGCCGGCCGTAACGAATCCATCGATCCCGACAAATTGATTAGACCCTCGGTGGAATCGTGTGACTACCCTTCTACTTATGAGGATCGGCTGGACCATACGCCGACCATGGAGAATCCCAATGGCAAATGGTCGGGCGATCGGGGGGAGTCGATGTTTGTTCCCACAGTCGATAGGGTCCGCGAGATTCTTCGAAACAAAGGTCTTGAGGGTATCAATTACAAGGATGGAATTCCTGACTTCAACCCTATCTCTGAAGCGAAAGTAACCATACAAGGCATGAGCCAGCATAGGCTTTCGCTGAGCAGCGAAAACGGCGAGCGCATTGTCGGCAACTATGAAAAGGCAGACATTGAATGCGCAAAAGCCTGGAGCCTCGAGCACCGCGACAGCAAAGATGATTGGACGCACCAGGATGTCAAGAAATGGCGCGAGGCAAATGGATACACCTGGCACGAGCACAATGACATGAAGACGTGCTCTCTTGTTCCGACCGAGGTTCACAAGGTGTGCAGCCATCTCGGCGGCGTAAGCGAAATCAAAAACACTCTGAATCAGATTGGCGGCTTCGATGACTAACAGCATGAATCTATGGGGCAGGGATTTCTCGCTCCCCGTCTATTACGAGTGCAACTCGGACCAAGACGTCCTCGACATTCAAAAGGAAGCAAAGGACGCCCTGCTTGCAAGCTGGGATACCGTTGAGGGCAGCAAGGAAGCGATCGAAGATTATTGTCTCGAAAGAGACGGCGATCAGATTGAGAGCCCCGTTACGAATATCTTTAGATACGTTATTCCGACCAGCATCGTGGTGCTTCGAAGCGATGATGCTCGCAAAGCGGCACTCATGTGCAACTATCGCTTTGACCCCGAACACGGACTTGCTGCGGTATTTGAAAACGAAAAACTTACGGCCGTCGTTCCCCAAGACGAGCTCTAGGTCGATCATACGCAGACAGAAAAACGAAAACCGAGGCCGCTCCAGCACATACCGGAGCGGCCTCGGCCTCTTTTACGTATGCTCAACGAGGTAGCTAAAATAGCCCCGTCCCAAATTAGCTACCCCAGCCCCTTCTGAGTTGTAGCTAGGCGACGGGCTTTGCGCGGCGTATGGCCGGGAATAGCACCGTGATAGCGAGGATGACGCCCACGACGGCGATCGTGCCGCCCGCGAAGCCGATCCAAGCGATGCCCGGGCCCGACACCACGGCGCCACCAATCGCCGTGCCTGTTCCAATACCGAGATTGAACAGGCCCGAGAAGATCGACATGGCGACGGCCGACGAGTCTGCCGGCGTGTACTTGATGAGCTCGGCCTGAAACGCCACGTTAAAGGCCGTGGAGCAGCAGCCCCATAGCGCGCAAACGGCAAGCACTGCCGCGAGCGATGATGCGGCCGGACCCATGAGCAGCAGAGCTACCGGCACGCCGAAGAGCGTGATCGCGAGGAACGGGAACCTGTGCCCGTCGAACAGGCGGCCGAACAGCCAGCTGCCCACCAGGCCAGAGCAGCCAAACGCCGTCAGCGTCATGGTAATAGCGCTTGCGTCGACATGCGCGACCTGCGCCAGGAACGGCTCGATATAGCTGTAACCCGCGTAGTAGCCGGTCGCCATAAAGACCGTGACCGCGTAGAGCGCGATCAGGAACGGGTTCTTGAGCAGCTCGGGCAGCTGTTTGACGGTAAAGCGCTCGCCCGCCGGCATAGCCGGGAACACCGCGGCTTGGTACACCACCGCGGCGGCAGAGAAGGCCCCGACCGCGGCAAACGTCATGCGCCAGCCCACGGCCAGCCCGATGGCGCGGCCGATCGGCAAGCCAAAGATCTGCGCGATGGACGAGCCCGTGGCGATCATGCTGATGGCGAGCGCCCCGTGGCGAGTGTCAACCAGACGCGACGCCATGACCGAGGCGACCGACCAGAACACGGCATGTGCGCAAGCGACCACCAGGCGCGCGCAGACCAGGATGGGATAAGTCGGCGCCACGGCGGACAGGAACTGGCCCAGCGAGAACACGGCAAGCACGCCCAGCAGCATCCGCTTGAACTCAAAGCGCGAAGCGAACACCATGAGCGGCAACGACAGCAGCATGACGCCCCAGGCATAGACCGAGATCATGATGCCGGCCTGGGCCTCGGTGAGCGAGAACGACGCGGCGATATCAGTCAGAAGGCCGATGGGCATGAACTCCGACGTGTTGAACACGAACGCACAGCAGGTGAGCCCGATGAGCGGGAGCCACTGCTTGAGTGAGATGCCATCTTGTCTTGCCTGAGCCATATAGGAAAACCTCTCCGATTGTCTTGAGCGGTGGGCGATTATATAGCAACGGCCCTGCATCCGTCAGTACAGATGCAGGGCCGAAATCAACTCAATACACAAAGGTTGCGACGTTAATAAATAACTAAGCCAACCCCAGCAATATGCCCGCCGAGTGCACGACAAACGCCACGATCCAGGCGACCGTCACCTGAAACGCGAACACGGCAACGGCATAGCGCGCGCCCAGCTCGCTCTTGACGGCGCCGATGGCCGCCACGCAGGGCGGGTACAGCAGCGTAAAGACCAGGAACACATAGGCAGTAAACGGCGAAAACATGGTCGACAGTGCCGCGGGCGAGGTTGCGCCCAAAAGCACCGTGAGGGTCGAGATGACACTCTCCTTGGCGATAAGTCCGGTGACGAGCGCCGTGGATGCACGCCAATCGCCAAACCCAAGCGGCGCCAGCGCCGGCGCGATGATGCTGCCGAGACCCGCAAGCAGGCTTTGCGACTGATCGGCGACCACATTAAAGCGAATGTCGAACGTCTGAAGGAACCAGATGACAACGGTAGCGGCAAAGATAATGGTAAAGGCCTTGGTAATAAAGTCTTTGGCCTTATCCCATGCCAGCATCACCGTCGTCTTGACGCTCGGCAAGCGGTAATTGGGAAGCTCCATGATAAACGGCACCGGGTCGCCCTTAAATGCCGTGCGGTTGAGCACCAAAGCCGCGATGCAACCGACCGCAATGCCAATCAGGTAGAGCGAGACCATGGCGGGAACCGTCGCCTGTGGGAAAAACGCCCCGCACAGCAGACCGTAGACCGGCAACTTGGCCGAGCAGCTCATGAACGGCGTGAGCATGACCGTCATCTTGCGGTCGTGCTCGGATGGGAGCGTACGGGTCGACATGATAGCCGGCACGGTGCAGCCAAAACCGACGAGCATGGGGACGAAGCTGCGGCCCGACAGGCCAAAGCGACGCAGTACTTTATCCATGACAAAGGCCACGCGCGCCATGTAGCCGGAGTCTTCCAGAATGGAGAGGAACAAGAAGAGCACGACGATGATCGGCAGGAAGGTCAGCACGCTGCCCACACCCGTAAGCACGCCGTCGACAGCCAGCGAGCGCACCACGTCGTTGGTGCCGAACGCCTTGAGGCCCGCATCGGCCGAGGCGATGATGGCAGCGATGCCGTCCTCCATGAGTCCCTGCAACGCCGCGCCGATCACGCCAAACGTCAGCCAAAAGACGAGGCCCATGATCACCAGGAACGCAGGGATGGCCGTGTAGCGACCCGTCAGGATGCGGTCGATCTTGACGGAGCGCACGTGCTCGCGGCTCTCGTGCGGCTTGACGACGCAACGCCCGCACACGTCGCCAATAAAGCTAAAGCGCATATCGGCCAGCGCGGACAGGCGATCGGTGCCGGCCTCGCCCTCCATCTGGGTGATGATGTGCTCGATGGCGTCGAGCTCGTTGCGATCCAGGTGAAGCGCCTCGGTTACCAGCTCGTCGCCCTCAACCAACTTGGTCGCCGCAAAACGCACCGGAATATGCGCCGTCGCGGCATGGTCCTCGATAAGGTTGGCGATGCCGTGAATGCAGCGATGCAGCGCGCCGCCGTCTGGACCATCGGGCGCGCAGAAGTCCAGGCGACCGGGGCGCTCGCGGAACCGCGCCACGTGCAAGGCATGATCCACCAACTCGCCGATGCCCTCGTTGCGGGCAGCGCTAATGGGGACAACAGGCACGCCCAACAGGCTCTCGAGCAGGTTGACGTCCACGGCGCCGCCGTTGGCCGTCACCTCGTCCATCATGTTGAGCGCGATGACCATGGGGCGGTCGAGCTCCATAAGCTGCAGCGTCAGGTACAGGTTACGCTCGATGTTGGTGGCGTCGATGATGTCGATGATGGCGTCCGGGCGCTCGTCGAGGATGAACTGACGGCTCACGACCTCTTCGCCCGTGTACGGCGACAACGAGTAAATACCGGGCAAGTCGGTAACGCTCGCCTCGGGGTGGTTACGGATAGTGCCGTCCTTGCGGTCGACCGTCACGCCGGGAAAGTTACCGACATGCTGGTTGGAGCCCGTCAGCTGGTTGAATAACGTGGTCTTGCCGCAGTTTTGGTTGCCGGCGAGGGCAAAGTGCAGCGGCGCGCCCTCGGGCACGGCCGTCTTTGCCGCACGGGGCGAATACGTCCCCTCGCCCAGGGCCGGATGCTCCGTCGTGCCGATTGCAGCGTTAGCGCGCGGACCCATATCGGTATCGTGAATGCCCACGAGCTCAATGCGGGCGGCATCGTCCTTGCGCAGCGTCAGCTCGTAGCCGCGCAGGCGAATCTCGAGCGGGTCGCCCATGGGGGCGTACTTCATCATGGTGACTTCGGTGCCCGGCGTTAGGCCCATGTCCAAAATATGCTGTCGGAGCGCCTGATCGTCCGATGTTACCGATGCGACAACGGCGTCCTTTCCAATCTCGAGCGTATCGAGCTTCACGTCCGTGTTCCTCCCCCGGCGCCCACAGGGCGTTGTATTTATGTTCACCATGGCTAACCGTTTGCCATGGCTAACCAATTGTAACCATGCATGATAGCGCGAACACATAGCGACGTTCAATCAACAGATCGGTGCAAGGGGGACAGATTACTTTGCACCAAGCCCTTGAGAGCTAGGACGATGCCGATGTCTTGGAACCGACAGCAAAAGCCCGCCAGAGCGGCAAGTGGTTACGGCGTTTGGTAAAACGCCGTAACTAAAACCCGTGGCGCTCCAGGAAGCGGAAAGCCAGGCGGATCCAGGGACGGACTGCCACCTGTTTGTCCTCGTTATCGACCGCGGTGTTGGCGTTGCCGAGCGAAAGTCCGTGGCCACCTTGGTCAAAGACGTGCATCTCGCAAGCGACGCCCTCCTCGGCCATGCGCTGCGCAAACGGATAGACCTGCGCGATCGGCGCCGTCTTGTCGTCGGACACGCCCCACACAAAGGTCGGCGGCATCTGACGCGAAACATGCGTGGTGGGGCAGATATCGGCCAAATGCTCGTCAGTTGCCTCGCCACCCGTCACCATCGACAGATAGTCGTTGAGAAGATCGCGCCCCGTCTTACCGCCCGTCTTGGGCACACGCAAGTCAATGCGCGGATCGCGCGTCTGCATGTCGCGCACATAGGCAAAGTCGAGCAATGGATAGCCCAGCACCACGGCATCGGGACGAATGTCGTCCGGACGCGCCCCGGCAAGTGCCGCGAAGGGGCCGGTCTTCCACTGTGTTGCCAGCGAGGCGCAAATCATGCCGCCAGCAGAAAAGCCCACGACGCACACGCGCTTGGGATCGACATGCCACTCGTCGGCATTCGCACGCACCGTGGCGACCATCTTGGCAAGATCTGCCTGGGGGTGCGGAAAGCTCACGTCACCCGTAGAACTTGTGACATAGTTGAGCACAAAGGCCTGGTAACCGTGATCCAAAAACGCAAACGCCACGGGATCCTGCTCATGCGGAGCGATATGCGTAAACGCACCTCCGCCGCAGATAATCACGGCAGGGCGGCGGCCATTCGGTTTATCGGGCAGCGGCTCGGCACCCAAATACGTAAACGTCGCCGGATATTCCTCGGTCGGCTCCTCGCCCCACAGTGCATGGTTCTCGACAATCATATGTGCTCCCTTCGCGCAAATTAAGCGCCCTTGTTTTTTGCCTTCAAGCGTACCCCACTTGAACCCGTGACGCAGAAACACGCCAGCAATAAGTTTCCCTTCAACTGATATATCACATAATCCCAGCTCAGAGGTATCGCTGAGCAGCGTAGAATAGGGGGTGTTGACCAAGCCGCGAAACAGATATGAAACGTTTCCGGCAAACCAAACGCGCGATATGCGCCTATTTAAGTTGGAGGCAACTATGGGTCTGCTCGATTCGCTTAAGTCCACCTTCACCTCGACCGGCGAGGCGTCCGTTCCGCCCGCAGCAAGCTTCGCCACCCGCGAAGGCGTCATCTATGCCCCCGTCAACGGCGTGCTCGTCAACCTGGACGAGGTTCCCGACGAGACGATCGCCTCGGGCATGCTTGGCCAGGGCTATGGCATCGAGCCCATTACCGGCACCATCTATGCGCCCGCCAACGGCCGCATCGGTGCCACCACCGTCACCAACCACTCCATCGGCATGATTACCGAGGACGGTCTTCGCGTGTTCATCCATGTCGGCCTGGGCACCGTGGAAATGAACGGCAAGGGTTTTGCCCGCTTTGTCGAGATGGGTGACACGGTCAAG
The DNA here is from genome assembly GCA_958349055.1 of uncultured bacterium. Classification (GTDB taxonomy): domain Bacteria; phylum Actinomycetota; class Coriobacteriia; order Coriobacteriales; family Coriobacteriaceae; genus Collinsella. The sequence goes on along the minus strand of CATWBO010000001.1, from coordinate 25,406 downwards.
GCAGGCCAGCCGCTCATCAGCTTCGATCGCGAGGCCATCAAAGCCGCCGGCCACGAGGACATCGTGACCGTCATCGTCTCCGAGCTCGATCGTCTTAAGAGCATCGACCATGTCGGCGAGTCCGGAACGCTTATCGGCGGCAACCCGCTTGTCAAGCTGGGCGACCCGCTGCTGGTAGCCAAGACCAAGTAGCCAGGCCCCGCGCCACACAGCCAAAAGGCACCTCGTCAAGCGCCCGCGACCATTTGGCCGCGGGCGCTTTTCGTTTGAAAAACCATCCCGCCAATGCCTTATCTGTATAGCCCAAATGAGCCGAGCTGCTAGAATATCGAACTGTATGGATAACTATCATTCAACCGTTATTGGAGGATACGTGAACCGCACCAAAATCGCGCAGCTTTACGCCGATGCCGAGTCGCTTGGCGGCCAGACCGTCACCGTCGCCGGCTGGGTCAAGTCCATCCGCGACATGAAGAACTTTGGCTTTGTTACGCTCAACGACGGCAGCTGCTTCCGCGACCTGCAGGTCGTCATGAACCGCGAGGCACTCGACAACTACGACGAGATCGCCCATCAAAACGTCTCGGCCGCACTCATTTGCACCGGCACCGTCAAGCTGACCCCCGATGCGCCCCAGCCTTTCGAGCTTTCTGCCACCTCCATTGAGGTCGAGGGCGTCAGCGCCCCGGATTACCCGCTGCAGAAGAAGCGCGCAACCGTCGAGTTCCTGCGCACCCAACAGCACCTGCGCCCGCGCACCAACCTGTTCCGCGCCGTGTTCCGCATCCGTTCTGTCGCGGCTGCCGCCATCCACCGCTTCTTCCAGGAGCAGGGCTTTGTCTACGTCAACACCCCCATCATCACCACGAGTGACTGCGAGGGCGCCGGCGAAATGTTCCGCGTAACCACGCTCGACCCCAAAAATCCGCCCCTCACCGAGTCCGGCGAGGTCGACTGGAGCCAGGACTTCTTTGGCAAGCACGCGAGCCTTACCGTGTCCGGCCAGCTCAATGCCGAGAACTTCGCCATGGCCTTTGGCGACGTGTACACCTTTGGCCCCACCTTCCGCGCCGAAAACTCCAACACCACGCGCCACGCCGCCGAGTTTTGGATGATCGAGCCCGAGATGGCCTTTGCCGACCTTAACGACTACATGGATAACGCCGAGGCCATGCTCAAGTACGTCCTTAAGGACGTTATGGCCACCTGCCCCGACGAGCTCAACATGCTCAACAAGTTTGTGGACAAGGGCCTGCTCGAGCGCCTGGACCACGTGGCAAACTCCGACTTTGCCCGCGTTACCTACACCGAGGCCGTCGAGATCCTGGAGCAGGCAGTCGCTGCTGGCCACCAGTTTGATTACCCCGTCAGCTGGGGCATCGACCTGCAGACCGAGCACGAGCGTTTCCTGACCGAGGAGCACTTTAAGCGCCCGACCTTCGTAACCGACTACCCGGCCGAGATCAAGGCGTTCTACATGCGCATGAACGAGGACGACAAGACCGTCGCCGCCGCCGACTGCCTGGTGCCGGGCATCGGCGAGATTATCGGCGGCTCCCAGCGCGAGGAGCGCCTGGATCTGCTCGAAGCCCGCATCAAGAACCTGGGCATGAATCCCGAGCAGTACAAGTACTACCTTGACCTGCGCCGCTACGGTTCCTGCAAGCACGCCGGCTACGGTCTGGGCTTCGAGCGTTTGGTCATGTATCTGACCGGCGTGGGCAACATCCGCGACGTCCTGCCGCACCCGCGCACCGTGGGCAACGCCGACTTCTAATCGTCACAGCGTCACCAAACGCGTTCCAGCGCATCACGCCAGCGCCTCTCGGCAAGCCAAGGGGCGCTTTTTCAACAGCATCCGTCAAGCTTTTGGCAAGTTTTTGGTCAGTTGGGCAGGGCTGTTGAAAACTCGACCCGCCGCTTGCCGACGACTACCGACCGCCCAGGGCGTCCTGCACCCCTGGGAAAGCCCCGCGTCCTAGGCTCCATACCGTCGCCACCCAAAACGGAAAGGACGTGGGCGCCATGACCGAAACCGCTGTTGAAACTTACGAGACCACGACGAGGGGCGCCGCCTCGATGGCAGCCTATCGCGCCGTTCGCATCCTGCAACTATTAAGCGAAAACACCGGCGAGGACAAGGCCATGCTTTCCGATGAGTTGATCCGGCGCCTCGCCCATCCCGACGACCCCGCCCGCATGCCCATCTCGGCGGCGCGGCGCAGCATCTACACCGCCATCTCCGCACTTCGCCATGCCGGATACGAAATTGAGTACAAGCGCGGCGTGGGTTATCGGCTCTTGACCCGTCCGCTCACCGACGAAGAGATCATCCGGCTCCACGGTATGGTCATGCGCAACCGCTCCACGCCCATCGCCATTCGAAAAAGCATGGCGCAGCACTTGGTCGCCATGGCGAGCGCCGACGTTCGCGGCTACCTCGATGCACCCGAGCCCGCTCCAAGCGTGGGCGGCAAATCTACCAAGACCACGCACACGCCTGTCAAGCGCATCGATGCCTGCGAGCTCATCGAGCAGGCCATCGACCACGGAACCACAGTGAGTTTTGATATTTCGAGTGTCACGGCACGCGGAGAGGTCGAAGTGGCACGGATGACACTCCGGCCCTTTGCCATCAAGCAACGAGACGGCATCTCGTATTTGCTGGGAACGGTCTATGACGCGCGAGGCGCCGACGACACGCTGCGCACCGTTGAGATCGGCCGCATGAGAAACGTCACCACACGTCTCCTCGACGGCAAGAAGCTCTTCGCCGCCCTGGACGAGGACGACGCCGCCTCCGCCGCATAAGACCCTCCGCCGTCCATTCGACTACCCGTACCGCCCATCCGGTTCTGTATTAAAAAACCCGCCAGGCTGTTGTAAAAATGGACATCAGCGCTACTATAGTTCCACTTGCACTTTGTCCCAGTGCAGTGTTTCCAGCCATTTTTATACTGGGGGTAATGATATGAAGGACATCACCATCAGCCGCAGGAGCCTTCTGGTCTCCGCCGGCCTGCTCGCGCTCGCCCCGCTTGCCGGATGCGGCGGCAACTCTGGTTCCGGCTCTGCAGCCGCCGGCTCCGACTACACCATCGGCGTTCTGCAACTCACCGAGCACTCCGCACTCGATGCCGCCAACGACGGCTTTGTCAAGGCCATCAAGGAGTGCGGCCTTAAGGTCAAGATCGACCAGAAGAACGCCCAGAACGACCAGTCCACGTGTAAGTCCATTGCCGACAAGTTTGTGGGCGACAACGTCAACCTGATTTATGCCATCGCCACGCCCGCCGCGCAGGCTGCCGCCGGCGCCACGGCCGATATCCCCATCGTGGGCTGTGCCATCACCGACTACGCCGCCTCCGGCCTGGTCCAGGACAACGACAAGCCCGGCACCAACGTCACCGGCGCTTCCGACCTCACCCCGGTCGCCGAGCAGCTCGAGATGATGCAGAAGGTCCTGCCCGACGTTAAAAAGGTCGGCCTGCTCTACTGCACCGCCGAGTCCAACTCCGACGTCCAGATCAAGGCCGCCAAGAAGGAGCTCGACAAGCTGGGCCTCGAGTACACTGACTTCACCGTCTCGAGCTCCAACGAGATTCAGTCCGTCGTCGAGTCTGCCGTGGGCAAGGTCGACGCGCTGTACTCCCCCACTGACAACACCATCGCCGCGGGCGCTTCGCAGGTCGGCCAGATCTGCAAGGAGAATAAGCTCCCCTTCGTGACCGGCGAGGAGGGTATGTGCATGGCCGGCGGCCTGTTCACCCTCTCCATCAACTATAAGGACCTGGGCTACGCCGCGGGCGAGATGGCCGTTAAGATCCTGAAGGGCGAGGCCAAGCCCGAGGATATGCCGATCAAGCACCTCTCGAGCAAGGACCTGGTCGTCGTCAAGAACGACGAGATGGCCGCGGCCCTAGGCATCGACCTTTCCGCTCTGGACGAGTAGCGCCATGCGCGGTAACGCGTCTAGGGCCCGCACGCGCGCCACAGCCGCGTTATTCAATATCTGAGTCCTTGGGGCGAACGCCAAAGACCGGCGTTCGCCCTGCTTGTTTCGGATGAGACAAAACATCCGTCCGCAACTCTTTTATGCATTGTTACCGCTATCATGGTGACTCACGTGTCCACCCTATCCTAGGAGGTATGAAGCATGCTCATTGCATTGCAGGGCGCCGTTTCGCAGGGCGTCCTCTGGGGCATTATGGTGCTTGGCGTGTTTATCACGTTCCGCCTGCTCGACATCCCCGATATGACCTGTGACGGCAGCTTTGCCCTCGGCGGCTGTGTCTGCGCCGTGCTCATCGTCAACAATAACGTCGACCCCTTGCTCGCCGTGCTGGCCGGCATGTGCGCCGGCGCCATCGCGGGCGCCGTCACGGGCATCTTGACCACCGTCTTTGAGATTCCCGCAATCCTCGCCGGAATCCTTACGCAGATCAGTCTGTGGTCCATCAACCTGCGCATCATGGGCAAGTCCAATACGCCCATCCTTGCCAAGGGCACTATCTTCTCATCCGTCAGCAACATGACGGGCCTGCCGCAGTCCACTGTTGCCATTATCCTAGGCATTGTGCTGGCCGTGGCCATCGTCGCCATCCTGTACTGGTTCTTTGGCACCGAGATCGGCTCGGCGCTGCGTGCCACCGGCAACAACGAGTACATGATCCGCGCCCTGGGCGTTAACACCAACACCACCAAAATGATCGCCCTCGTGCTCTCCAACGCCCTCATTGGCCTTTCGGGTGCGCTCATCTGCCAGAGCCAGAAGTATGCCGACATTGGCATGGGCACCGGCGCCATCGTTATCGGTCTTGCCGCCATCGTCATCGGCGAGGTGCTCGGTCGCCTGCTGCCCGGCGGCCTCACGCAGTTTAGCGTCCGTCTTGCCTCCGCCGTCTTTGGCTCCGTGGTGTACTTCCTTATCCGCGCCATCGTGCTGCAGCTGGGCATGGACGCCAACGACATGAAGCTGCTCTCCGCCGTGATCGTCGCCGTGGCCCTGTGCGTGCCCGTGGTTTGGGAGCGCTATAAGCTCCGCAGCTCCTACACGAAGGGAGATGAGGCAGATGCTTAAGCTCTCGCACGTCAAGAAGACCTTTAACAAGGGCACCGTCACCGAGAAGCGCGCGCTCACCGGCGTCGACCTCACCCTCAACGATGGCGACTTTGTAACCGTGATTGGCGGCAACGGCGCCGGCAAGTCCACGCTGCTCAATATGATCGCCGGCGTGTACCCGCTCGATTCGGGCGTTATTGAGCTCGATGGCAACGACATCTCGCGTCTGAGCGAGTCGCAGCGCGCCAAGTACCTGGGTCGCGTGTTCCAGGATCCCATGCGCGGCACCGCAGCCGACATGCAGATTGCCGAGAACTTGGCCCTCGCCAAGCGTCGCGGCCAGCGTCGCGGTCTTTCGTGGGGCGTCACCAAGGCCGAGAAGGACGAGTACGTTGAGCTGCTCAAGCGCCTGGACCTTGGTCTGGACACGCGCCTCAACGCCAAGGTCGGCCTGCTCTCGGGCGGCCAGCGCCAGGCACTCACCCTGCTGATGGCCACGCTCACCAAGCCGCGCCTGCTGCTGCTCGACGAGCACACGGCGGCCCTCGACCCCAAGACGGCCTCTAAGGTGCTCAACCTGACCGAGGAGATCGTCGACGAGAACCGCCTGACCACGCTCATGGTCACGCACAACATGAACGACGCCATCCGTCTGGGCAACCGTCTGATCATGATGCACGAGGGCCACGTGATCTACGACGTGGCGGGCGACGAGAAAAAGTCGCTCACCGTGGCCGACCTGCTTCAGAAGTTTGAGGAGGTCTCGGGCGGCGAGCTCGCCAACGACCGCATGCTACTAAGCTAACGACTTAGAAAACCACCACAAAGGGGACAGGCACCTTTGTGGTGGTTTTTGTTAAGGACTAAGGAGACTGCCATGAAAAGATTCGTCCCCCGCCTTGCGTTAACCGCCGCGCTGCTTGCCGGCGTGCTCACTGGCGCACCCAGCCTCGCTTTCGCGGGGAACCCGCCCACCGCTATTGACGGCTCTGTGACCGTCATGCACACCAACGATATCCACGGCAGCTACAAGTTCAGCTACAACGAAAGCAAGGGCACCGGCACCGTCGGCTTTGACGGACTGGCGGTTCTCTATAGCGCCCAGGGCAACGCCCCCGATCTTTTGCTCGATGCGGGTGATACCTTCCACGGACAGTCCTTCGCCACCATGAGCGAGGGCAAGAGCATCGCCGAGCTCATGGACACCTTCTACGCCGATGGCTACGACGCGACCACGCCAGGCAACCACGACTGGAGCTATGGCGCGGACAAACTCCGCACCATGACAGGCTCCAGCACCACCAGCACACCCTTCGCCATGCTTTGCGCGAATGCAACGTCCTCGAACGGCGTATGGAGCTCGAGCATCACGAAGACGCTCAACCGCACCTGGGAGGACAGTGAAAATCACTCAACGTTCGCCTACCAGATCAAGGTCGGCGTTGTAGGAGCCATGGATGAGTCGCTTGGCTCCTCGCTGCGTGCAGACCTAGTCGCGGGCACCAACTTCTCGAGTGCCACGAACGCCATCAATGCCGAGGCAGAGCAGCTGCGCAAGGAGGGCTGCGATGTTGTTGTTTGTATCGCGCACACGCTCGACGCCAAGACCTTTGCCACGCGGCTCCGTGGCGTCGATGCCCTTATCGCAGGCCACGAGCACATCAACCTTAACGAGAAGGTGACGGGAGCCGACGGCAAGACAATCCACGTTGTCGAGGCGGGCAGCGCCTTTGCCGAAGTGGGACTGCTTTCCGTCCCCTACGAGTACGACACCAAGGGCACTGAAAGCACCGACGATGACACGGTGGCAGTATACGCAGGCAAAAGCGACGAGAAGCTCTATACCGCCAAGGATGTAAACGTTCTTTTGACCGACCCCAACAAGGGCTCCACCTATCAGAGCACCCTTGATGAGGTCCACGACAACAAGATCAAGCCGCTCGACGATGCCTTTAGCGCCGCATCGAGCGAGGTGCTCGGCACGAGCTCTACCAATTATTTCTACGGCGAGAACGCATCTGGCACGCACGGCTGGGAGATGGTGCGCACCACCGATTTCCGCCCCAGCAAGGAGGGCGACACCACCAAGGCCCAGACCATCGGACATGTGATCTGCGGCTCCTATCTTGACCTGACGGGCGCGGACCTTGCCATCGAAAACGCGGGCGGCATCCGCGGCGGCATCGCGGCGGGCGATGTGACTGCCGGCAACGTCATCGCTATCTCACCCTACGGCAACACCGTGGAGACCTGGACCATGACCGGTGCGGACTTCCTGGCAGCGCTCGAGCACTCGCTGCAGATCAGCGACGAGTGCAATCACAGCTACGAGCTTCAGCAAGCCTACGTAGCGGCCGGCCACACCGAGCAGGAGGCGCAAGACATGTACAAGTGGCGCGACGACTCCGGCAGCGTCCTTTCCTTCGGCGGAATCAACGTGACAATCGATTGGACGCAGCCCGAAGGCAAGCGCATCGTGAGCGCCACGCTCACCAAGGATGGCAGCACGCTCGACCCCGCCAAGACCTACACCGTCGCCACCAACAACTACATCATCACCAACACGACCGACTTCCCCACCTTCGCAAACGCCACCAAGTACACCGAGTGGGGTACCTGCGAGTCAGCGCTAAGGGCGCTAATTGGGCAGAACGGCTGGGAGAACAAGATGGCCTCGCTCGCGGGCACCATCAGCTTTGGCTCCGCTGCCATGGACCCCACACCCACACCGGCCCCGACGCCTGAACCCTCGCCTAAGACGGACGTTACGACCACGAAGGTCATCACCAAGAAGACGACCGGCAAGCTCGCCGCAACGGGAGACCGCACGCTAGCCGTGATCGGCGCATGCGTCATCGGCGGCATCGTCATCATCATTCTCGGCATTATCTGGAAGCGTCGACGCTAAGCTACACCGCCGGGCCTTGCAGCCCCGCCGCGTAAACCTTATATCGAGCACAGAAGCCCGTCCGAATTTGATCGGACGGGCTTCTTGGTGGGTATCATGGTTGGATGATCATGAGGAGGTTTCCCTACATGGAATTGTTTGAGCCGATTCTTCATTTCTTTGAGCAACGATGGGTCCACAACATCATTTGGGCCGGCATCTTGACCCTGGGCACTGCCATCGCCGCCAAGGTCGCGTCCAAGACCCTGCACCATCTGCTTAACCGAGACGATAACCCACTTCCGGCATCGAGCATCTTCATCAACATCGCGCGCGCCGTCATCTGGATGATCGGCGGCAGCTTTATCCTCGACAACTGCTTTGGCATTAACGCAAACGCGCTCGTCGCCGCTCTTGGCGTCGGCGGTATCGCCATCTCGCTCGGTTTTCAGGACACGCTCTCAAACCTCATCGGCGGTATGCAGGTAACGTTTATGGGCATCATCAAACCCGGCGACAATATCGAGGTCGGCGGCGTGTCGGGCGTGGTCCAAGACATCACCTGGCGCCACACGACTATCGAGGACGCCTGCGGACAGACCATCATCGTCCCCAACTCCAACATCTCCAAGAACACACTCGTGCATCTCATGCCCTTTGGTCGCGTGGCCGTGCCCGTTGCCGTAAAGGACACGTCCAAGTGGGCCTCGCTCGACGCACTGGCAGACGAGCTGACCAGCGCCACCAAGGCCGCCGTGCTTCCCATCTCGGGCTTTGACAAAGAGCCTTATGTGCTCTTTAGCGAGATCGGCGACTTTGGCATCAAGGGCAAGATCATCTTTATCGTCAGCGACGACAGCACCACCTTCACGGCAGCCGACGCCTGTATCCGCGCCATCGCCCCCATCATCGCCTAAAACCACCACAAAGGGGACAGGCACCTTTGTGGTGGTTTTGGCATCGTGGTAGTATTGGTTATATAGTTGTTTAAACGACTAAGGGGGCATACACCATGGAAGAGGCCTATCGTCAAGCACGCAAGCGCGGCGAGCAGGGGCGCCGTCGCGCCATCAGTCAAAGTGAGTACCCGTACCTTACGGACCTCGATGGCCTCGTTGCCCAGCTCCCCTGTGGCCAACGCGAGAACATCGGCCTGAGGGACATTCCGCTCGAGATGGTCGTGGGCACGGTCACCAAAGGCCGTCAGTCCGCCTTCTCGTGTAACTTCATGCCGCTGCTGCCGTTTAGCACCGAGTTCGCCCGCAAGTGGTCCAACCTCTACGACATCCAGGTGACCGAGGGCTATCGCGACCCCATCATCGTCACCGAGTTCATGCATCGGTTTTACGTCCAAGAGGGTAACAAGCGCGTCAGCGTCCTCAAATTCCTGGACGCTCCGACGGTTTCGGCCAAGGTCACCCGCCTCTACCCCGGCAAGTGGGATTCGGTCGAGAGCCGCCTCTACGGCGAGTTCTGCGCGTTTTGGTACGTTTGCCCCCTGTACGAGATCGAGTTCTCGCGCGAGGGTAGCTACGAGACGCTCGCTAAGATGCTCGGCCAAAACCTGACCGAAAAGTGGCCGCAGAAAAAGGTCGACTATCTGCGCCACACCTTCTTGCTCTTTAAGCGGGCTTACCTTCGCGCGGGCGGCGAGCACCTGGACATTACGCCCGCCGACGCCATGCTCGTCTATCTCAATGTGTACAACCAGGACCGTCTGCTGGACACGCCGACGGACATCGTCGTAAACCGTCTATGCAAGATCTGGCGCGAGCTGGTCATTGCCGGCAAAAGCGACGAGGAAAAGGTCGATCTTGTCGAGGCACCCCAGCCCAACGAGGAAGAGGCACCCGCCAAGTCCACCTCCGGTGTGCTCAACTTCTTTATGGGCAAGACCGTCTACTCGGCAGCCAACCCCTTGCACATCGCCTTTATCCACGAGTTTCCGTGTGCCACATCGAGCTGGGACAGCCTGCACGACCAGGGTCGCCAATACCTTGACGAGCACTTTGGCGGCATCGTGCGCACCGAGGCGTTCGAGGACTGCCACGATCCAGACGTGTTCTATGCTGCCGTGGAGACCGCCGTTAAACATGGGGCGAACGTCATCTTCTCGACCTCGCACCGCCTGATGGAATACACGCTCAGGGCGGCGGTTGAGTATCCCCAGGTGCGATTCCTCAACTGCTCTATCGGCCTTCCCCACCAAAGCGTGCGCTCGTATTTTGGAAAGATGTACGAGGCCAAGTTCCTGCTTGGCGCCCTTGCGGCCAGCATGGCAGATAACCACCGCATCGGTTACCACGCGTCTGTTTTCGCATCGGGCGCGCTCAGCGAGATCAATGCCTTTGCCATCGGCGCCTCGCTGCTCGACCCGCGTGCCCAAGTAATCCTCACCTGGGGCGATGTGCCCGCCGGAGGCCTTGCCGAAGCCATGTATCGCGAAGGCGTGAGCGTCATGACCGGCGCCGACATGTCCAAGTCGCTGGAAGACCCCACAGCCTACGGACTCCACCGCCTGGTCGACGGCAAGGTCGTCGGCATCGCCATGCCCGTATGGAACTGGGGTCGCTACTACGAGCTCATCGTGCGCAGCCTGCTGCACGGCACGTGGGACGAGACCAGCGACGACAACCAGGTGCGCGCCGTCAACTACTGGTACGGCATGAGCTCGGGCGTCATCGATATTCGCTACGCCCCAGGCCTGCCCTATCAGACGCGTAAACTCGTGCAGCTCCTCCGCAACGGCATCGTCGAGGGCTCCATCAACCCGTTTGGCGGCGAGCTCCACAGTCAAGACGGCGTGGTGCAGATCGAGGGCTTTCCCCCGCTGCCGAGCACGCAGATTGTCGAGATGGACTGGCTGGCAGATAACGTGGTGGGCACCATTCCGCAGCTCGACGACGAGCCGGGAGTCCGCGCCCTATGAAGATCCTTGCCATAGCCGACACCGAGGAGCGATGCCTTTGGGAGTGCTTTCGCAAGGAGCGCTTTGAGGGTATCGATTTGATTTTGTCCGCAGGAGATCTGGACCCGGACTATCTCGAGTTTTTGGTCACCGTTATCAACAAGCCACTCATCTACGTGCGCGGCAACCATGACGATCGCTATGCGCGCCATGCGCCGGGCGGGTGCATTTGTGTGGAAGACACCGTGTACACGTACCGCGGCGTGCGCACCGCGGGCCTGGGCGGATCCATGCGCTACCGCGACGGCGCTAACATGTATACCGAGCGCGAGATGGCCAAGCGTGTGCGCAAGCTGTCGCGCAAGGTCAGGATGGTCGGCGGCTGCGATATTTTGTTAACCCATGCCCCCGTTGCCGGCATGGGTGACCTAGATGACTTGCCGCATCGAGGATTTGAATGCTTTAACACGGTGCTTGAGTCTTGGGGTCCCGACTATATGGTGCACGGGCATGTGCATCAGAGCTACAGTCCCGACTTTCAGCGGGAGCGCCAACACGCATGTGGAACGACAATCATCAACGCCTGTGGCTACACGCAGTTTGAGCTCGACGATTCGCGCTACCCCATCCGCGGCTGGCAGGCAGCCTGGCTCAATTCGCAAACCATGCGCCGCGAGCTCAAGCGCCACGAGGCCATCGAGTCCTCTACCGCCAGAACACCTTGGTAACCACCACAAAGGGGACACTGTCCCCTTTGAGGTGGTTTTACCCCGAGCTAGCAAGAAACCCGGTCCTGCACGAGGCAGAACCGGGTTTCTTTAGCAATGCTTGCTTTGCTCAGGCAGTAACTAAAAGTTACTCAGCCAGGAAGTCACGCTGGACAGCGGGATCGACCTTGACGCCAGGGCCCATGGTGGAAGACACGGAGATGGACTTGACGTACTTGCCCTTAGCAGAAGAGGGCTTGACGCGCAGGATCTCGGTGTACAGGGCAGAGTAGTTCTCGACGAGCTGCTGCTCAGAGAAGGACTTCTTGCCCAGGGGCACGTGGCAGATGCCGTAACGGTCGGCGCGATACTCAACGCGGCCGGCCTTGAGCTCGGAGACCATCTTGGCGACGTCCATGGTCACGGTGCCGAGCTTGGGGTTCGGCATGAGGCCACGGGGACCAAGGATCTTACCGATGCGGCCAACCTTGGCCATCATGTTCGGCGTAGCGATAGCGGCGTCGAAGTTGATCTCGCCCTTCTGAATCTGGGCGACGAGCTCGTCGGAACCGATGATGTCGGCGCCGGCAGCCTCGGCCTCGCGGGCCTTCTCGCCCTCGGCGAAGACGGCAACACGAACGGTCTTGCCGGTGCCGTGGGGCAGGGAGATGGAACCACGGATGTTCTGGTCAGCCTTACGAGTATCGATGCCCAGACGGAAGTGGGCCTCGACGGTCTCGTCGAACTTGGCGGTGTCGAGCTCCTTGATGAGCTTGGCAGCCTGAAGGGGGGTGTAGAGCGTGGCGCGGTCGATCTTCTCGGCAGCGGCGTTATAGCTCTTACCATGCTTAGCCATGTGCATTACCTCCTGTGGTTAAACGGGCGTGAGCCCTCCCACATCATATCGTGTGCCCTATTGCACACATATAACGGGCGCCCCGGTCGGAGCACCCGTCATTACCTAAATAAATCGCTACTCAGCGATAGTGACGCCCATGGAACGGGCGGTACCGGCGATGATCTTCTTGGCGGCGTCAATGTCGTTGGCATTGAGGTCCGGCATCTTGATCTCGGCGATCTTGGTGAGCTGCTCCTGGGAGAGCTGACCGACCTTGTCGGCCTGGGGCTTAGCGGAACCAGACTTGAGGTTCAGCTCCTTCTTGATGAGGTGAGCCGCCGGCGGGGTCTTGGTGATGAAGGAGAAGGACTTATCCTCGTAGACAGAGATCTCAACGGGGATGATGTCGCCCTTCTTGTCCTGCGTCTCGGCGTTAAAGGCCTGGCAGAACTGCATGATGTTCACGCCAGCAGCGCCCAGGGCGGGGCCGACGGGAGGAGCGGGGTTAGCTGCACCAGCAGGAATCTGGAGCTTAATGACGTTGGCAACCTTCTTCTCAGCCATGGTCATTCCTTTCGAATCACGAGTGTGAAGTACTTGCTATATCGTAAGCACGCACGTGTTAGAAGCACTCCTGAGATGAGCAGTCACAGAAGAAGCACGCTCGCGCGAACGGACGAAAACTTAAGCGATGACAGCGACCTGGTTAAAGTCGAGCTCAACCGGCGTCTCGCGGCCAAAGATCATCAGCGTGACCTTGAGCTTGCCAGCCTCGGTGTTAACCTCGGAGACCTTGCCATCAAAGTCGGTAAGCGGGCCATCGGTGACGCGGACGGACGTGCCGACCTGAATATCAACCGAGGTGCGCTTGGGCGAATCGCCCTTACCGGGACGACGAGTCATCTTGTTGTACTCGTCGCGGGAAAGCGGAGCGGGCTTGCCGTTGCCGCCTAGGAATCCGGTGACGCCAGGCGTGTTACGAACGCACGTCCAAGCATCGTCATCCATCTCCATGCGGACCAGGACATAACCCGGGAAGATCTTGGAATCCTTGGTCTCACGCTTGCCACCCTCTTTAATCTCGGTGACGCGCTCCATAGGAATCTCGATATCAAAGATACGGTCCTGCATGCCCATGGTCTCGATGCGATGCTCGAGATCGGACTTAACGCGGTTCTCGTATCCAGAGTAAGTGTGAACGACGTACCAACGCTTAGACATGGTTTAGCCCCTCAATCCAGAGAACAGAGCAAGAGCCTCGCCAAAGCCAGCATCGAGCAGAGCGATGACGACGCCGACGACGATCAGAGAAGCGCAAACGACGACCGAGTAGTTCACGAGCTCCTTCTTATCGGGCCACGTGACACGCTTCATCTCGGACTTGACCGAAGCGAAATACTTCTTGGTGCGGGCGAAGAAACCAGGCTTCTCGTTCTTCTTGGACTTCGCAGCCTTCTCGTTCTTCTTGGCAACGGCCTTCTTGGCCTCAACCTTGGAGTTGGCGGCAGCGTTGTTGGCAGGTGCCGGCTGCTGAGCCTTCTTCTTGTTCTTCTTGTTGGCCATTTGGGTTACCTCCGCGCAATGCGCTTATACATGAGTAAACCGTAAGCCCCCAATTGGGAGCTTACGGAATAATGACTGGCACGCCAGGAAGGACTCGAACCCTCAACACTCGGTTTTGGAGACCGATGCTCTACCAATTGAACTACTGGCGTATGTGACTAGAGACTAGCGAGTCTCTTTGTGCAGCGTGTGGTGACGGCACCAGGGGCAATACTTCTTGATCTCCATACGATCAGGCATGGTCGACTTGTTCTTGGTGGTCGTATAGTTGCGGCGCTTGCACTCAGTGCACGCAAGAGTAACTAGAGTACGCATGTATCCTGAACCTTTCATTTCCGCCCCGTACGGGCACGAGTTGTTACTTTATCAGCTCCACGTAAGTGCTGTCAATGAAAACCTCGAGTCAATTGGTTCTCGGTGGATCCATTCATATTTGGAACACATCAATGAAGCCATCGAGAGCTAATCGACGGTGCATCCAGGACCATTATCGATCCTCTCGACACCAGCAACGGCTCAATATCCATTGCAGAAAAGAACCCGGCACCCATATAAGTGCCGGGTTCTCTAAGTCAGCTATATCAAAGAGCTAATTTACTCAATGATCGTGGAGACGATGCCCGAACCGACGGTGTGGCCACCCTCGCGGATAGCGAAGCGCAGGCCCTCCTCCATGGCAATCGGGTGGATGAGGTCGCCCTCGATGGTGATGTGGTCACCAGGCATAGCCATCTCGGTGCCCTCGGGGAGCTTGACCGTACCGGTAACGTCGGTGGTACGGAAGTAGAACTGAGGACGATAACCATCGAAGAACGGGGTGTGACGGCCGCCCTCCTCCTTGGTCAGAACGTAGATCTCGCCGGTGAACTTGGTGTGCGGGGTAACCGAACCGGGCTTGCAGAGAACCTGGCCACGCTCGATGTCCTCGCGCTTGATGCCGCGGAGCAGCAGACCGACGTTGTCGCCAGCCTCGCAGAAGTCCATGGACTTACGGAACATCTCGATACCGGTAACGACGGTGTTCTGGGTATCCTTGATGCCGACGATCTCGACGGGCTCGTTGAGCTTGAGCTCACCGCGCTCGACACGGCCGGTAGCAACGGTACCACGGCCGGAGATGGTCATAACGTCCTCAACGGCCATCAGGAAGGGGAGGTCGTTGTTACGAGCAGGCGTCGGGATGTACTCGTCGACGGCGTTCATGAGCTCGCGAATGGCGTCCATCCACTTGGCGTCGCCCTCGAGAGCGCCCAGAGCGGAACCACGGATGACGGGGATGTCGTCGCCGGGGAAATCGTACTCGGAGAGGAGCTCACGGGTCTCCATCTCGACGAGGTCGATGAGCTCGTCATCGTCGACCATGTCGCACTTGTTCAGGAAGACGACGATGTAGGGAACGCCGACCTGACGGGCGAGCAGGATGTGCTCGCGGGTCTGAGCCATGGGGCCGTCGGTAGCGGCGATGACCAGGATAGCGCCGTCCATCTGAGCAGCACCGGAGATCATGTTCTTGACGTAGTCAGCGTGGCCCGGGCAGTCAACGTGAGCGTAGTGACGGGCAGCAGTCTCGTACTCGACGTGGGAGACGGAGATCGTAATGCCGCGCTCGCGCTCCTCGGGAGCCTTGTCGATGTTCTCGAACGCAGTGAAGTCAGCCTTGCAGCCCTCGGTCTCGGAGAGAACCTTGGTGATGGCAGCGGTCAGCGTGGTCTTGCCGTGGTCGACGTGACCAATGGTGCCGATGTTAACATGCGGCTTAGTGCGCTCAAACTTCTCTTTGGCCATAAAGCCCTCCTCTAAACAGGTCGTCCCCGGACGGGACTTTGCCTTTATACCATAGTGGCCTCTCAACATACTATTGAGAAGCCACCGTGTTACCTATGGTAGCGGTGACTGGATTCGAACCAGTGACGCCACGGGTATGAACCGTGTGCTCTAACCAACTGAGCTACACCGCCGGATGGAGCCTGCAACCAGACTTGAACTGGTGACCTCTTCGTTACCAACGAAGTGCTCTACCGACTGAGCTATACAGGCACTTGACGGGTGGGAGCTATAGGATTCGAACCTATGTAGGCAGAGCCAACGGGTTTACAGCCCGTCCCCATTAACCACTCGGGCAAACTCCCAATCGTTCAAGTATTCGCAGGTTCTTTGGTCTTTTGGACCGCCGCCCCCGCGAACGAAAAAGATAATACGATGCAACCTTGGGGGCTGTCAACGAAAACCTCTAGATACACGGTGCCGGGCGTATCTATATACCTTTGACCTGCGGTTTTGTTGAGTTTGGATATGAAGAACGGTGAATTTGCATGTAGCGGTGACATTTCCCGAGGGAACACTTTGGCGTAGTGGAGTGAGCCTGCAGAATATCACTTCGATAACGGCTTATTTGCACCTATATATAGGTCGAGATCGGGCTTCCCTGGATCGATTGAGCGTGGATTTTCCCCCGTTTGAAATCGAGCGTGGATAATCTCCCACTTTTGACGTGCCACTGGGCCCAAAGTGGCAGATTATCCACGCTCATTCTCCAGGCGGGAGATTTTCCACTCTCGTGTGTCCGAAAATCCTCGCTCGATGACGATGACCAACCTCGCCCTGGCTTCTGTCTCGATCTGTAACAGTAAGAGGGTTATTCCTCCCCTATCTGTTACAGATCGAGATGTTTTTCTGCTGGCGCCTGGCATTGTCTCGATCTGTAACAGCTAGATACGATTAAACCGTCTTGGTGTTACAGATTGAGATAAATTGGGGAACGAGAAGGACGCTGAGCCTGATAACTCAACAAAATAAAGAAACGGGCCCTGTCCCACAAGGAACAGAGCCCGAAACTATCATGGAGCCAGTGACAGGAATCGAACCTGCAACCCACTGATTACAAATCAGTTGCGCTACCGTTGCGCCACACTGGCACACTTGGCGCTTTCGCGCGAAGCCAGTTAAGAATAAAGGAATTACGGACGGGGCGCAACAGACCCTTCGACCGACCACATCTCAAAACTATTCGTTTTGGCGACGGTAACCCGCAGCCCGTTGATTACAAATCAACGGGCTGGCCAATTGGGAAACGGGTCTCTATGGACAATCCCCTACCTCCCGCGAAGGGCCTTGAGCTTGGCCAGGGCATCGGGGCTCAGGCGACTGCCCAGAGTCATCTTGATCTGCGGGGCTTCCTCTGCCTCGTGAACGTCGTTATCGATCTGCTTGATCTCGTCCACCAGCATGCGGCTCGAGATGCGCGTAACACCCTTGCCCATGACGACGGCCTGGATCGTGCCGTCGCTCGACACCACGGAGCACGCGCGGCCTTCCTCGCGTGCCTCGATGCAGAGCTTCTGCACCACGGTATCGGCCGAAACGCCCGTCGGCGAAAACTCAATGCGCACGCCGCGGGCCGGTAGGTTGGGGCGCTCGCTGGAGATGTTGCCCGCGCCGTCGAACACGATCACGGCCTCGTAACGGCCCTGGGCAAACGCCGCGACATCGTTGATGAGCGCAGTACGAGCCATGTCGTGGACGTCGCTGGAATACGGATCGTCGGAATGGTCGTACACGAGCTTTTCATAGCGGGGCGTGCAGTGGATCACGTTGTAGCCGTCGACCACCAGCAGCTCAGGCTTATTGGAGTGCACCGTCGAGACCGGGTCGGCGATGGCCTGCGCAAACGCATTGCCGCCCACGCCATAGGTCGCGGCCGAAACAATCGGCTTGGCCGAGCCTTCGCCAAAGCGCTTGGCCTTGGACTTGGCGCGGTTCTTCTTGGACATGCGCTACTCCTCCCCCATGAGCTCGCCGGCGTTGCGGCGCAGCCACTCAAAGCACAGCGCCGTGGTCGCCTGGGCCACGTTGAGACTCTCGGTCATGCCGCGCTGGGGAAGCTTGGTCAAAAAGTCGCATTTCTCGAGCACCAGGCGCGAGATGCCGTCGCCCTCGGAGCCCATGACGAGCGCCACGCGGCCCTCGAAGGGAGCATCCCAGCAACTGCCTTCGGCGTGCTCGGAGGCACCGCCCACCCAAAAGCCAGCGGCCTTGAGGTCGTCGAGTGCACGGGCGATATTGGGCACCTGCGCGATAGGCAGATGCATGACGGCGCCGGCTGACGTCTTGTAGCTGCCCACGGTTACGCCGGCGGCACGCTTATTGGCAATGATGACGCCGGCCGCGCCCACAACCTCGGCGGAGCGCACGATGGCGCCAAAGTTGCCGTCGTCGGTCACATGGTCGAGCACGACGACGAGCGCCGGTCCGTCACCCGCGCGATCGAGGATATCGGCGACATCAGCATAGGGGAAATTACCCACCTCGAGCGCAATGCCCTGGTGAGCGCCATGGCTCGACAGCGCATCGAGCTGCGCGCGCGGCACACACTTAATGCGGACGCCCGCGGCGTTGAGGTCATCGACCAGACGAGACAAAGCAGCATCGCGCTCCCCGCCCTCGGCGATGAGCGCGCACTTGACGGGAAAGCCGGTGCGCAGGGCCTCGGCGGCAGCACGGCGACCTTCGATAAACTCGCCCTTGGGAACCTGAACGTTGTCGCGGTTGCGATCTCGCTGCGGACGCGCAGCCTGGGCTTGGGAGCGCTCACGCTGGCCCTTGGGAGTGGCAGCGCGGTCGTTGCGGCGAATCGGGCGCGAGCCAGAAGCAGCCTGCTTGCCTCCACGCGGTGCACGCTTGCGATTGTCGGCCATAAAGCGACCTCCTTAACACAATTATCAAACGAAACAAATAGACCGACCGCCCGAGGTGCGGCAGATTGCCTTGAAAGAGGAGGGCATAGACCTTGAGGTCATGCCCGACGATTGAAAGGCAAGGTGCCGTGGCTCGGGCGGTCGGGTGTTTGGGAAACCCGCAGGGATTAGAGAGTCTTAATACGAGTGCCAGCGGCTGTATCCTCAATCGTCAGGCCCAGGTCCTTGAGCTGATCGCGGATGGCATCCGCTAGATCCCAGTTCTTGGCGGCACGGGCCTCGGCGCGAGCCTCGAGAATCTTGGCAGCGGCCTCGTCCACGTCGTCACCCGTGTAGGCGACCAGGCCGGCGGCAACGCCCAGCAGGCCCAGCGGCAACTCGACCTTGGGCTCGGGGAGCTCAACGCCAAACGTATCGAGCAGCTCGACCAGCGTATCGGCGGCAGCAAGCGCGGCGGCCTTGTCGGCAGCATCGCCCGCCTGCTCCAGGTACTGGTTGCACTCGGTCACAAAGCCAAAGACAGCACCCATGGCACCGGCGGTGTTAAAGTCGTCGTCCATGCACTCCTTAAAGGTGGCGCGGGTCTCGGCGGCCTTGGCGGCAAACGCCTCGGCGGCAGCCGCATCGGCATCGGCCGTCGCGTGGTTCGCAGCCCAACGCAGGTTCTCGACCGTACCGGCAATACGCGTGAGCGAATTCTCGGCACCCTCCAGGCGCTCCCAGGAGAAGTCGAGCGGCGAGCGGTAGCTCGTCTGCAGCATCAGCAGACGCAGGGCCGCGGCAGAGTGCTGCTCGAGCACCTCGGCCAGCGTAAAGAAGTTTCCGAGCGACTTGGACATCTTCTCGCCGTCAACCAGCAGCATGCCCGTGTGCATCCAGGTGTTGGAGAAGCCCTGGTGCCAGGCGCAGGTAGCCTGGGCGCACTCGTTCTCGTGATGCGGGAAGGCAAGGTCGGAGCCGCCACCGTGGATGTCGATCGGGGTGCCCAGATAGCGGTGCACCATGGCGGCGCACTCGGTATGCCAACCGGGACGGCCCTCGCCCCAGGGGCTCGGCCAGCTGGGCTCGCCGGGCTTGGCGGCCTTCCATAGGGCAAAGTCGAGCGGGTCGTTCTTGTCCTCGTTCTCCTCGATGCGCGCGCCAACCATAAGGTCGTCGATGTTGCGGCCCGAGACCTGACCATAGTTGGGATCGCTGCGCACGGCAAAGTACACGTCGCCGTTATCGGCGGCGTAGGCATGGCCCTGCTCGATAAGCGTCTTGATCATAGCGATCATGGGGCCGATCTCCTTGGTGGCGCGGGGGCGCACATCGGGATCGAGCACGTTGGCGGCGCGCATGACGCCGATGAACTTGTCGGAGAACTCCGTCGCGACCTCGGCGGCCGTGCGGCCCTGCTCGTTGGCGCGCTTGATGATCTTGTCATCGACATCGGTGAGGTTCTGGGCGAACGTGACCTCGTAGCCGCTCGCGATGAGCCAGCGACGAATCACGTCAAAGCTGATGAACGTGCGGGCATTGCCGATGTGGATGTTGTCGTAGACCGTGGGGCCACACACGTACATGCGGACCTTGCCGGACTCGATGGGCTGGAACTCTTCCTTTTTATGGGTAGCGCTGTTGTAGATACGCATTCGTTACTCCTTAACGGTTTTCTGTAGCAGGCAGACGGCCCAGGCGCCAATTCCCTCGCCTTGGCCTTCCCAACCGAGCTTTTCGGTCGTGGTGGCGGCGACGCCCACGTTTTCCACGTCGACGCCCAGGGCATGGGCAAGGTTGGCGCGCATGGCATCGCGGTGCGGAGTGATCTTGGGTTGCTGACAGGCAATGGTGCAATCGGCATCGACAAACTCAAAGCCCAGCTCGCGCGCATAGTCCATCACGCGAGCGAGCAGCACCATCGAATCGGCACCCTCGTAGGCGGGATCGGTGTCGGGGAATAGCTTGCCGATGTCTCCCCCGCGGCAGGCGCCCAGAATGGCGTCGGCCAAGGCGTGCGCGAGCACATCGGCATCCGAGTGGCCCAGCAGGCCGCGATCGTAGGGAATGTCGACACCGCCGATGATACATCGACGCCCCTCCACCAAACGGTGGACGTCGTAGCCGTGGCCAATGCGCAGGTTACTGAACATGGGGAAGGTCCTCTCCCTCGGCCATGCGGCCAAGCAGAATCGCGGTTACGGGACGCAGGTCCTCGGGCACCGTCACCTTAAGGTTATCACGCGGGCTCTGGACACAGCGGACGCGCCCGCCCATGCGCTCGACCAGCGATGAATCGTCGGTACCGATAAAGCCCTCGGCGATAGCAGCGGCGTGAGCGCGCTTCATGGCGTCGACGCTAAAGATCTGCGGCGTCTGCGCGGCCCAATAGAGCTCGCGCGGCGGCGTCTCGACGATATTATCGCCGTCGACGATCTTGAGCGTGTCGATCGCGGGCTGACCGCACACGACACCGTCGAGCGAGCGGTCGCCCACAAGCACGTCGATCGCATGATCGATGGCCTCGGTCGTAATGAGCGGACGGGCGCCGTCGTGGATGGCGACATATTCGAAACCCGCCGGAGCCGCATGCACGCCGGCACGGGTGGAATCCTGGCGGGTATCGCCGGCATCGGCAAAGCTGATGGGCGTGTCATAGTCAAACGGGTCGATGGCCAGGCGGCGCATCTCGGCACGGCGCTCGGAAGGACACACCACCACGATGTGGCCGACCTTGTCGCTACGATCGAACGCACGGATGGACCAGCTCATGAGCGGACGGCCCGCCACGTTAACGAGCTGCTTGCCGCCGGGATTTCCAAAGCGCTGGCCGCTGCCGCCGGCAACGACCACGGCACATACAGGCGCCATTATGCGTTCCCCTGTTTGGTGCCCTTCATGCGGTACAGGGAGTCCGCAAGAATGGCAGGGTTGTTGACGCCAAAGTCGCCCAGGCGCTCCGGATCCTCGCTGATGTCGTCCATGAGCTCCTGCAGTGAGCCGTACTCGTCGACGATCTTCTCGGCCACGCCGTCGCGCACGACGGACACGCGCGAAAGCGTGCGCAGGCCCAGCGGCGTCATGACGGAGTCCTCGTCCAGGTCGTCATAGCCCAGAACTGCCGCCACATGCTGCGGGTCGGACAAGTCCTTGGGCGTCATACGGGCAAGCTCAGCGCGGATCTTCTCGGCGTTGGCCTCAGAGGAATCGCTTGCGTAGTCGCGGATCATCAAGTCGTATTCGGTATCCATGCTGGAGCCGGCGAGCTGCTCGAGCTGCATCTGCACGAGCTTGCCCTGGTTGCCCAGCTTGACGATGCAATCCTTAAGCTCGGTCTTTGCCTGCTGCATGATCTCGAAGCTCGAGAAAATCCCGGTAATGTCGGCGAGCGTAACGTAGTCGTCGAGCTCGAGGGCCGTCAGGCGCAGCAGGGAGCGATCGAGCGACTGACGGGTAGTCTGGAGCGTGGCGACGAGCTGGTTGACCGAGCTCATGATGGTGGTGACGGGCTGGATCTCGTAGCTCTTGCCGTGAACGTACACGTTGACGACGGCACGACGGGCCGAGACCGAGATCACGATGGCGTCGGTGAGCACCGACATACGAGCGGCGGTGCGGTGACGCATGCCTGTCTCGCTCGTGGCGAGCGAGGGATCGGGATTGAGATGGAAGTTGGCGCGCAGGATCTGAGTGAGGTCGCCATCGATAACGATGGCGCCGTCCATCTTGGAAAGCTCGAACAGGCGGTTCGAGGTAAACGAAATGTTGAGCGGGAAGCCGTCGTTACCAGCAGCGAGCACGTTTTCGGTGTCGCCGACGCAGATAAGAGCGCCCAGGTGACCAGCAATGATCATGTCGAGGGCGGTGCGGATCGGCTGGCCAGGTGCCGTCAGGCGGATGGCCTGTTCCATACGCTTTTGCAGCTCGTTCTTATCCAAGGCATCGCTCCCATCGTATACGCTCCATAAACGTCAATAAGTTTCTCACGGTTTGCCTCTGTGACGCCCGCAAAATCCGATGCTTACAGAATGAGCGAACACAGCTGGGAGCCCCAATCCAAATGAGCTGCTTATGTGGTAGCATCGGGATTCGCATAAATGAGGGAGTAGTCGCGTGATCGGGTTCGCCTCCGGTGGCGCGGCAAGTCAACACACTGGCCGATGCGGCCTGGCTTGCCTTAATGAACGAGACTCGTGGCTGTGCGCGCAACGCGTACGCCACGGGTCTTTTTTGTTACTCCCCCAAGAGGTACACGCGGGCCCGCCCGCAGAGAGGGAGCCAGACTATGGGACTCGCAGAGCTCGTGTTGCTCGCCGTTGGCCTTTCGATGGACGCCTTTGCCGTTTCCATCTGCAAGGGCCTTGGCATGAAGAAGATCAACCTTAAAGTCGCCGTGGTGCTCGGCCTGTTCTTTGGCGGCTTTCAGGCCGGCATGCCCGTAATCGGATGGGCGCTCGGCAGTCAATTCATGGCCATCATCGGACCCATCGACCATTGGATCGCCTTTATCCTTTTGGCCTTTATCGGCGGCAAGATGCTGTGGGAGGCCTTTACCGAAGACGAGGATGAAGGCGACGGCAAGGATGCCGAAAAAATTGACTTGGGCGAGTACCTAATCCTTGCCATCGCCACCTCGATTGACGCGCTCGCCGTGGGCATCTCGTTTGCCGCGCTCTCGGTCGACATCGTTCCCGCCGTGTCGCTCATTGGCATCACGACCTTTGTCTTCTCCATCGCCGGCGTGGCGATCGGCCACACCTTTGGCGCGCGCTACGAAAAACCCGCCACCATCGTGGGTGGCGTCGTACTCGTCCTCATCGGGCTTAAGATCTTGCTTGAGCACCTTGGGATCCTCGCACTGTAACGAATAACGGCCGCCCGGCATTACGCCAGGCGGCCGTTTTCATAGCCAGCCGTTTTAGAGTGGCTTAACCAAGGCGACCTTTACGCAGCGAGGCGCTTGAGGACGTCGATGAGCAGCTCGTAGAAGCGCTCGGCAGAAGCGAGCTCCATGCTCTCGTCCGGGGTGTGGACATCGGAGAGCGTCGGGCCCACGGCGATGGCGTCCAGGCCGTGCAGGGCCTCGGCAAACAGACCGCACTCAAGGCCGGCGTGAATGGACTCGATGCGCAGCTCGGAGCCAAAGAGCTCGCGATAGCTCTCGACAAAGACGTCGCGGACCGGCGAATGCTCGGCATAGCTCCAGCCGGGATACTCGAACTCAAACTTGGCGTCGAAGCCCAAGACATCGGCCAGCGTCTGGAGGCGGTCCTTGAACTCGTTCTGCAGCGAGGTGATCGAGGAGCGCGGGGACAGCATGATCTTGACCTCGTTATCGGAGGTGGCGACCACGCCGATGTTGGAGGAAACCTCAACGGAGCCGTCGGTGGCGACGTTGCGGCGGATCACACCATTGGGGGCAAGACGCAGAGCGCGAATGAGGGCAAGTGCGGACTTCTGGTCCATGGCCTCGACCTCGGCGTCGTCGGCAATCTCGACGGTGCAGGTAAAGCCGGGATCGAAGACCTCGAGCTCGGCAGCGACGTCGGCGATGATGCCCTTTACGATCTGGGCCGCGGCCTCGGCGGCAGCGTGGTCAGCGTAGACCAGAACAGCCTTGCACTCACGGTTGATAGCGTTGTCCTTGGTGCCGCCGCTAAAGCTAACGATGGCGGGCTCGCCGGCAACCATCAGGCGGTCGATGATACGGGCCATGATGAGGTTGCCGTTGCCGCGCTCCAGGTTGATGTCGGAGCCGGAGTGACCACCCAGCAGGCCGGAGATCTCGAGCGTAAGGGTGCTGCCGGTCTTGTGCTCGCGCACGATCGGGCAGGTGTAGGTAACGACGACGCCGCCGGCGCAACTGACGGTGGCCACGCCCTCTTCCTCGGAATCGAGGTTGATCATGGTACGGGCGCTGATCTGGGACTTGTCGAGCGTCTCGGCGCCGACCAGGCCAGTCTCCTCGTCGGTGGTGAACACGCACTCGAGTGCAGGGTGAACGATCGAATCGTCATCGAGAACAGTGAGCATCAGAGCCACGGCGATGCCGTTGTCGGCGCCCAGGGTGGTGCCGTTAGCGGTGAGGACGCCGTCCTTGACGACCAGGTCGATACCGTCGGTCGTAAAGTCGTGCTCAACAGAGCCCAGCTTGTCGCACACCATGTCGATGTGGCCCTGCAGCATCACGGTCGGGGCATTCTCGGCGCCAGCAGATGCGGGCTTGCGAATGATGACGTTGTAGACCTCGTCCTGGTACACATCGAGGCCGCGCTCCTTGGCAAACGCAACCAGGAAATCGCTGATGCCCTTCTCGTTGCCAGACCCACGGGGGATCGCGCTGACCTCCTCAAAGAAATGGAACAGCTGGGCGGGCTCGTAGCCGGTGATCTTGTAATCCATGGTGCCTCCTTGGCGCAACTGGTTAGACAGTAAGACATGCGCCTTGTATATTCCCAGACTTTGCGTGCATAAACCAGTCGAAAACGCCGAGCGCCCTTGCATCATCGGCTAACGGCGGGGAAACGCCACTTTATTAAGATAAAGCAGGCTAGACGGGCCGTACCGAAGGGACGTTGGACCCTTCAACCAACCTCAACGCTTGATCAACGTTTATGCATACGCCATTGATGTGTTTAATGAGATCCACTTTGAACGAAGGGGCCTTTCCAACAGAAAAAGGGCGCTCCTTTGGAACGCCCTCGTGGACACAAGGTTTTGTTACGCCCTACAGCGCGCCGGAACCGGCTTGCATCATGCCGCCGGGGC